>NZ_CP032050.1:613750-1227500 GCF_003687485.1 Euzebyella marina
TACCGAACCGGAATGAATACCAAGCGAACCTGGCAGAGGCCTGCTCATCAAGAGGTCATCGCTAGTGTTGTTATAGTACTCAATGGCACCGGTAAACTGACCTCCAAAAAGGCCAAAATCCAACCCGATATTTTTCATGGTAGTTTCCTCCCATTTCAAATCAGGATTGGCAAGACCACCAGCTGTGGTTCCTGTGGCCAGGCCATTTCCGATAGGGTAGAAAAAGTTCGCCAATAAAGTGGCACTGTATTGGTAATCACCGATTCTGTCATTACCGGTAACACCCCAGCTGCCTCTTAATTTTAAGGTGCTTATAGAGGTGTCGGCCAAGAAGTTCTCTTTCGCGATATTCCAACCCAAGGCTACCGACGGAAAGGTACCCCATCTATTATTGGAACCGAAACGGGAAGAAGCATCACGCCTTACAGAGGCCGCGAAAATGTACTTTTGGTCAAAGTTGTAGTTCAACCTTGCCAAATAACCGATACGATTATACTCAAATGATTGTGATTGTAAAAATGACTGTTCGTTAGATACTTGATTGAGGTCGTCAGTGATCGGGTTCTGACTATTGGAGTTGAGTAAGTCGTCAGTTCTATCTTGTTTTTCCGCCAATAGCAACACCTCGAAGTTATGAACGTCGTTGAACGACTTCGTGTAGTTTAAACTATTGGTCAAAATAATCGATTTTCTTAGGCTCGAGTTTTTTGTTATGGCGGCGAAGTTAGAGGCATGGGTAGCACCTTCGCTATCATCGTTATATGAAGGCCTAAAAATGTCGGTATTCGAGTTACGGTATTCAAGACCTGCTTGGCTTTTGAAGGTCAAACCATTCAGAATCTCAAATTCACCAAAAATACTTCCGATAATGGCCGAAGATTTGTTTACGTGTTCGCCCAAGGTCTGTACCCTAACCGGGTTTTCGGCATCTTGCCCATCCAACCCAGAGCTTGGCCCTTGAAAACCTCCAAGGTTGTTAGGGTTGTAAACGGGCAGATACGGTGGAATTTTTATAGCATGTTCCAATAAAGAACGTGCACCGAGGTTTCTTTCAGGGTTTTGGGTGTTAAATGAAACCGACATAGTTTCCCCAAACTTAAATTTACCTATGCTAAAATTACTGTTGGCGCGAAAAGAGAAACGTTCGAAACCTGTTTCAATGATGGCACCTTCTTGGTCCATATATCCTGCGGAAAACCTAAAATCACCATTTTCCGTTCCTCCCGAAATACCCAAATCAACCTTTTGCATAACGCCGGTTCTAAAAATGGCATCTTGAAAGTCGGTGTCGTTATTAGACTGTGATAGAGGTGATGTCGGTGTAAAACCAAAACCTTCTTGTGCAAATTGTCTGTATTGCTCGGCATCAAGTATATCGTAACGCTGGTCGGAGTATTGAATACCGGTATAAGAGTCAAGGTTAATTACCGTCTTACCGGTTCTACGCCCTTTTTTGGTAGTGACCATTACAACGCCGTTCGACCCTAGCGAACCATAAATAGCAGTTGTAGAAGCATCTTTTAAGACGTTGATCGATTCGATGTCATTAGGGTTCAAATCACCTAGACCTCCAGCAATAACTCCGTCTATTACATATAACGGGTCGTTGTTGTTCATCGTTCCTAAACCACGGATACGAACTACCGGAGCGGTTCCGGGGGAACCTGTGTTCAAGACCGTTACCCCAGCTGCTCTACCTTGTAAAGCTTGGTCGGCCGTAGCGACCGGCAAGGCGGTCAGCTCTTCTGAGCCAACGGTAGTAATGGCACCGGTGACCTCAGCCCTTGATTGAGTGCCGTATCCCACAACCACAACCTCATCCAAGGTCTGAAGGTCTTCTGCCAATGTTACGTTAATGGTCGTTCTACTGTTGACCGGTACCTGCTGGGTTAAATAACCGATATAACTTACGGTCAAGTTTCCATTGGGCGGTACATCTGAAATGGTATAATTACCGTCAAAATCGGTTTGGGTACCGTTGGTCGTACCAGCCACCACAATTGAGGCTCCGGGCAAGGGTACCCCGGATTCGTCAGACACTACACCGCTCACTGTAGTTTGCGAAAAGGCAAAGTGCCCGAACATTACAAAAAGAGTAATGCACGCTAATTTGAGTTTGATCATAATGTTGAGTTTAAGTTAAGTTGTCTCGGCCTCTTCAAACTTATAAGGCAATCGAGCAAGACAAATATATTTTTGAGGTAGGCGATACGATAAAACTCTTGAAGCGTATGCTAGTATATTTGTTGCATCATTTGTAAATATGGGGTTTCAGCCGGCTTTATATTAGCAATTCAACAACTTTTAATGCGCTTAGGTATGCTATTCTTAGGAAGAAAAGGCATTAGTTGTCAGAACTATAATTTAAAAAAGAAGTTAAGGGGCCTTTACGCTAAGAGAGGAAATAGACCGGAATTTTTTATGTTCCGGTCTATTTTATAGAGAATTAAAGATGAACAATGCCTTCATTGTTACTGAACCTGGCGATAACGCCCCAACCATAGAAATAATTGGTAAGGCCGATAAGAATTTCGTTTTCTCCTTCTTGTAAAGGAATGTCTATTGAAGAATTTTCTAGCGTACATCTTCCTTTGGGCTCTTTCATGCCGGGAGAACCGTAATAATTTTTGTCAATGTAAAGGGGTTGGCCGTTAATAAAAAGCCACACTTCGTCGCTAAAACCAAAGTCTAAACGTTTGCTTATGGCTGTTTTGGCATTTATGGTTGTTTTAAGCCAAGTGAGTCTTCTTGAACCACTTTCGGTCTGCCCGAAATTGTAGGTCAGGTTGACCAGCCCTCGTCTGGAAGCTTTCACATCTTGCCATGTCGCAGTACTGTCCCATAAATCGTCACGTATGGCAACACCTGGGCTGTAGGGTATACCTTTAAGAAGGTCTTCCCCAAAAGGAAAGTCAATGGGTTCGGTCACTTGCCAATTGCGAAGATATCGAGAATCACTGGCAGTAGGGTCGTAGCCTTCATCGGCCGGGATACCTTCGGTAGCATCTGGGGTAATCTGCATATTGGCAAAGACTACGTTACCCGATAACGAAATGGCGCCCGATGAGGTGATTCCTTCCATAGCGGGAATATAAAGGGAAGGCTTTTTCATATTGTTTACATAAACCCGCATCTGTTTGCCGTTGATAACCATTTTAATATGGTTCCATTGGTTTTCCAATAAGCTCGATGCCGCTTGGTATTCATCGGTAAGGTCCCATAGGTTTACTTTGTCGACTATTGCCGCATATTGCATGGTAGTTCGTAGCATAGGGTCAGGATCTCCAAAATGTCGCAGATAGAAGATTTCACCATTTAGACTGTCTTTGTCAATTCGAAAGGTGATTCCCGGAAACCCCATTCCCTTTAATTCGACATCAAATTCGATGATGCCATTGGCGAACTCAACATCTTTGAGCATAATTTGAAAGGGTTTGTCATTGGTGCTGCTAGCTGCGGACACTCCTTTATAATCGTCAAAACTGACATTGTCGGTCAGGGTAGCCCAATTCTTTGAGTTCAATGCATAATTAATAGGTTTTTGCTTCTTACCCTGACCCCAAAGAGTCGAAAAGCATAATAAGCTCAAAAGCAGAAACGGTGATAGAGGTGTTCTCGATTTCATAGTTGTACAGATTTTATATTAAAAAGGTAAATTTGATAGTGTTAAAGGTATTTGTGCTCCGGTACCCAAGGCCTGTTCAATCTGTTCAATCATGTTTAATCCTGTTCATGGCTTAAAATAGACCTGTGACTGAGTAGTTTTATGGAAAATTCAAACACATATATGATCCGACTTTTGGTCACCCAAATCGAAACCCATTTGGGTTGGGGTAGTGGCAGCACATGGAGTAATAGTGATTTTGAGGCCTTGAGCGAACGAATATTGGAAGCGACCAAAAAACGGCTGAGCGTCACAACACTCAAACGCATTTGGGGCCGTGCCGAAAGAGTTGCCAACCCGAGCGCTGCAACACTGAACATTCTTTCACAATTTATCGGGTTTACCGACTGGCGAGAATTTAAAAAGACTCAAACCGCGGTAGATAGTAAAGAGTTTAAGAGAGAGGTTCCTTGGCAAAAAATTTTAGCCGTGATAGGGGTGTTAACAATTGCCATCGCCATACTATCACTCAATTGGCCGCAAAAGGAGGATGTACACACAAGTTCGGTTAGCTATAACGAGACTGATTTTTATTTGAAGAGTAGAACGATAGCGAAAGGGCTTCCTAATTCGGTAGTATTTGAATACAAAGCTTCCGCAGCTAATGATGGGGCCGAAATAGAAATTCAACAAGATTGGGACCCCGGAAAGCGTATTGAGGTCGAAAGAGGCGACAGTGTGGCAACCTGTATCTACCATCGACCTGGGTTCTTTAATGCCAAATTAATGGTCGATGAATCAGTAGTAGCACGAGAAGATGTATTTATACCTACCGATGGTTGGTTGGGGGTGATTGAACGTGATTCAATCCCGCTGTATTTAGACGAGAATGTTATTCTAAAGGATGGACTTCTTGGGGTCGATAGTACAGTTTTGAAGAGCTATCGGTTAGACCCAAGAACGAGCGATGTTTCGATTGGTTTTTATCAAATGAATGATTTCGGACCCATCAGTATCCAAGACTTTAATTTTTCAATAGATTTACAAAATACCACGCCACAGAATTCGAGCGGTTGTCACCGTGCTCAAGTCTATTTAATTTATGAAGGTGGGGCCGTGGGGGTTCCGTTATCTAACCAAGGTTGTGTGGCTACATTGAACATGATGGCCTTTGGGCAATACATCGATGGTAAGAAGACTGACCTTTCAGGTTTTGGGGTCGATTTTGAACGTCCTGTCAATTTAGGGTTACAATCAAGAAACGGACGAATGCAGATTCTGGTAAATGGGCAAATGGCCTATCAAATGCCCGTGCCCGATGAATCTGCTCTCATAAAAGGTTTTTCCATCCATTTTGAGGGAACTGGGGTCGTTCAAAGAGTGCAGCTACGGGACAATGACCAAACTTCTTTTCTCTTTCCTTGATAAAATTTTTTTCTGATTTTTTGAGGCAAGGTAAAATTCTTTTTAGGCAACCTTAGATTGGGGCATTTGCTAAGTTGCGCCGCATTAGTGTCTTCTAGACAGCCAAAACCAATTTTCATGCGAGCATTTTTTTGTATAGGTATTACTTTCTTCCTGTTTCAATCGCTATTCTCACAAACAAGTGATGAACTAGACAAAGAAGTTTCCCATACCTTTTATATCACTTCCCATTTGGGCGATGTATCCTTTCAAGACGCGAAAGGGATGCTGGAAGCTATCAACACGGCCTCCAAAAAAGATGAGAATGCTACGCTGCTACTTCTAGGCAATGTTGTTGATAAAAATGGGTTTCCTTCTAAAGAAGAAAAGCAAGAAAGCGCAAAGGCCTATTTAAAACCTTTAATGCAGGTTTGGGACGATTTTAACGGTAATGTCATCTTAACCCCAGGCAAAAATGAATGGTTGACCGATGCACCCCAGAGTATTGATGACCTTGAATCTTATTTGCAAGATAATAGCAAGGCCAAGTTTTGGCCCAATGATGGGTGTCCGCTAGAACGTGAAGACATCAACGATGAGGTGGTTTTAGAGATGGTAGATTCGCAATGGTTTTTAGAAGATTGGGATGAACACCCCTACATTAATGAAAAGTGTGAATACAAGACCAGAAGTGAATTCTGGGCAGAGTTCAAAGACGATTTAAAAGATAGCCAAGGCAAAACGGTAATTGTGGCCGTGTACCAGCCTGTCATGAGCAATTCAAAAATTTCAGCAATTGACAAAATGGGGGGCTTTACGTCGCAATCTTATCAGAACGCACAAAATAGACAACTACGCGGTCGAATGGAAACTCTAGCCAGTCAGTTTGAAGATGTCATATTCGTGTCGGGAAAAGATAGAAACCTTCAATACCTAGAAGATGATGGTATTCCGCAAATTATCAGTGGTGCTATAGGTAAAACGGAAAAAGCTCGGGCACGTAAAGAAGAACATTTTGAAAGCGATAAGCAAGGGTATGCTAAGCTGACCGTTTTTAAGAATGGAAGTTCTAAAGTAGATTTCTTTGAAATCGAAAACGAGGATGCAAAACCAAAATTTACCCAACAAATTAAAAGAGACCGTCTTTACGAAGATGAGATATCTTATGCTGACAAAAATATTGGGTCGTCGGTAAAGGCATCAATTTATACCAAAGAAGAAACCGAAAAAGGGGGCTTCTATAAATGGTTATGGGGAGACCATTACAGAAGTATCTACAGTAAAAAAATTGAAGCGCCTGTATTGCAAATAGACCGGTTACCGCATAATGTCAGACCAATTTCAGAGGGCGGAGGTAACCAATCGAGGTCGCTTAGGCTTATTGATGATAATGAGAACGAATATACCTTACGGGCCTTACGAAAAAGTGCACTTAGATTCTTGCAGACCAATGCCATTACTACGCACTACGTCATCGATTATTTAGATAACACAGTAGCCGAGAGATATGTGCTTGACTTTTACACTACCGCGCACCCTTATGCGCCTTTTGCGATGAATGAGTTGTCAGAGACCTTAGAAGTACTTCATGCCAACCCCGAAATTTATTATGTACCCAAACAAAGGGGATTGGGAATTTTTAATGAAGATTACGGCGATGCCCTTTTTATGTTAGAGGAACATGCCGGCGACGAAAACAAAAATTTTGAAACCTTCGGTAAACCAGATGATATTCTAAGCACGCACGACCTGCGCTTCAAATTGAGGGAATCTAAAGATGCTTTTGTCGATGAAGCTAGTTTTATTCGTGCCCGTTTATTCGATATGTTGGTGGGCAATTGGGATCGGCATCAAGATCAATGGCGCTGGGCAGAATTTGAGACTGAAGATGGTAGAAAGCGCTATGAAGCGATTCCTAGAGATTGGGATCAGGCTTTTCCTAAGTATGACGGACCTATTATCTCCCTTTTAAAATTTTCATTTCCAAGACTTCGTAGAATGGAAAGCTATGATGTTGATGTTAAAAGTGAAAAGTGGTTCAATCTTTCGGGATACCCTATGGATAAAACTTTTATAAAGCTCGCCACATGGGAAGATTGGAAAGTCCAGGTCGATTTTATTCAACAACAACTGACTGACGAGGAAATTGAAAAAGCCTTTGTGTCATTGCCCCAAGAGGCGCAAGACGAAAGTATTGACACCATTAAGAAATACTTGAAGGCCCGACGTGATGGTTTGGCCACTATTGCCCAATCTTATTATGACTATTTGAAACGGTTTGAGGTGGTTATTGGTACCGAAGAAGATGATGGATTTTTGATTGCCAGAAAGCCCAATGGCGAAACACATATTACCATAACCCAAGATTCGGTTGTTTTTGAGAATTCGTACTATGCCGACCAGACCAAAGAAATTTGGGTCTACGGTTTAGATGGTAATGATACGTTCGAGGTTACAGGTGATGGCAACAAGCCTATTAATATCAAAGTAATTGGTGGAAAGAAAAATGATACCTACGACTTTAAATCCGTCAAAAAAGTAAAGCTCTACGATTATGAGAGCAAAGACAATACGATTGTCAACCCTAAGTCGAGAAAATGGTTGACAGATTCTTATTCGGTCAATACCTATGATTATCTTAAGAGAAAATACCATGAGAATATTCTGTACCCTAGCGGCGGTTATGATGGCGATACAGGTTTTAGAATAGGGCTAAAAGACCGTTTTACGACCTACGGCTTGGCTAACAATCCGTTTCAGGCGCAACATACCCTGGGTGCAGAATACTATTTTGCCACCAACGGATTTTCGGTCGATTACAATGGTGAATTCGCAAACGTATTTCATGAATGGAACCTAGGGCTCGACCTGCGATATACCAGCCCTAACTTCACCATGAATTACTTTGGTGCGGGCAATAACAGCCCGTACGATACCAGTTTAGATCGCGATTACAATCGGGTGCGTATACGTCAATGGCAAATTTCGCCTTATTTATTGCATGGTAGTGGCGGCAGCCAACTATACCTTCGACCCGGTCTGGAATCTTATGACGTATCAAATGATGACGACCGATATGTAGGTCAGGTATTTGCTTCTGATAATGATGTTTACGAACCGCAATTATATGCCTCTGCAGAGGCCGGTTATTCTTATAAAAATATGAACGACCCTGCATTTCCTAACAGGGCCATGAATTTTGATATGGCTATCGGATATAAATCGAATATCAGCGGGCAAGACAACCATTTTGGGTATGTTAAACCTTCTTTGTCACTTATCTACCCCTTACACCCCAGCGGTATCGCAGTCATTGCTACCAAAGTAGCAGGTGAGACCGTTTTAGGCGATAACTATGAGTTTTACCACGGTGCTCTTTTAGGGGGCAACAAAAGTCTGAGGGCTTACAGAAACGAACGTTTTAACGGTAAATCGGCCTTTTATCAGTCGACCGATTTAAGAGTGGGCGTTTCGAGGTTCCGTACTGATTTTGTGCCTTTACAAATCGGTGTAAGCGCCGGTTTTGACTATGGCCGCGTATGGTTGGCCGACGATGGTTCTTCCAAATGGAAAAACAATTTCGGCGGTTCCGTGTGGGTAACGGGCTTTAGTGCCTTTACAGGCAACCTCGGTTTATACCATGGTGATGAAGGCAGCCGACTGTTGTTTAGCTTTGGGTTTAATTTCTAACTACTTCTCTTTACCCTACCACCTGTTTTTCGGTTATAAAAGGTTGGTGATAGTGTCTCGTACCGGTAGCTTTATACAGAGCGTTGGCCAATGCGCCCATAATGGGAGGGAAAGGCGGTTCGCCCAGTCCCGTAGGATCGATGCCGTTTTCAACAAAATAAGTTTCTATTTCTTTAGGTGCCTCACTATGACGAATCAATCGGTATTTGTCAAAATTACTCTGTTCGGGCGCTCCGTCTTTAAAGGTCAGTCCGCTGTACATGGCATGGCCAATACCATCAACCGCACCGCCTTCGGCCAAATTTTTTGCCGCATCGGGGTTGACGACTATTCCGCAATCGATGGCAGCGGTAACTTTTTCAACGGTTGGCTTATCATCCTTCATAGTTATATCCAGTACTTGGGCTACATACGAGTTATGACAGAAATAGGCAGAAACCCCGCGGTGCATACCGGCTTTCTCCTGGCCCCAATTGGCTTTGTCACGAACCAGTTCTAACACTCCGGCGTAGCGATCGGCCTCGTAATCGTTGTTTTCACCCACGGGCTTTTCTTGTGCTTTTTTCAATAGCTCCAATCGAAAATCGATAGGGTCTTTTCCGGCAGCTTCGGCCACCTCGTCTAAAAATGATTGTTCTGCGCCGGCGATAAAGTTTGATCGCGGCGCTCTGAACGCCCCTACCGTAATATTGGAATCGACTGTCCAGTTCTCTGCAAGATAGTGGTCTACAGCTCCGGCAGGAAAACGGTTGGCTGCTAATGGGCTTTCCGGAATACCACCGGCCCGAACATGAAACGCAATTAGATTGTTGTTGGCATCTAAAGCTGCGCGGTAATAGGCGTGATAGGCCGGGCGATAGACCCCCATACTCATATCATCTTCGCGTGTATAGACCAATTTAATGGGCGATTTCATCTTTTGTGAAATTACTCCGGCCTCGGTCAAAAAGTGTCCGTACAGTCTACGTCCAAAACCACCGCCCATACGGGTCATCTGAATATCTATTTTTTCTAGGGGGAGACCCAATCGCGCAGAAACGCTTTGCTCCATAATTTCTGGAGTTTGAATGGGGCCAATAAGGGTAGCCTCATCAGCTTTTACATCTGCAAAGAAGTTCATGGGCTCCATACAGTTGTGTGCCAAAAACGGACAAGAATAACTGCGCTCGATAATCTTGGCAGCTTTCTTGAACATGGCTTCTGGGTCGCCATCTTTACGGGCTACTTCCTGCGTAATTTTACCTTGTTGGGCCAAAGTTTCGTTATGACCTTCGGTGCCTTCTAGACCTTCTGGAAAACGAACGTTCATTTCACGACCGAAAATCTGCATTTTTGCTTCCTGGGTAGGAGATTGTTCCCACTCAACTTTCAGTGCTTTTTTAGCCTGCATCACCTGCCAAGTAGTTTCCCCGACAACAACGACCAAATTTTTGAACGCGGTATTGTCAAAGGCGCTCATGTTATAGTCGTCTTCAAAGGTTTTCATCTGAAAAACATCTTTGATACCGGGCATTGATTTGGCCTCTTCTGCATCGAACGATTTTAATTGCATGCCAAAAGCGGGCGGATGCGCTATCATGGCGATAAGCATTCCCTCTTTTTGAACATCAAGACCGTATAAAGGTTGGCCGGTAACTATCTTTTTGCCGTCAACATTCTTTCTTGACGTACCGATAATGGTAAAGTCTTTATGTTCTTTCAATTTGACTTCCTCAGGTACGGTCAATTGAGCGGCTGCGGAAGCCATCTCGCCAAAATGGGCCCTTTTTCCAGAAGCCTTATGTGAAATTTCGCCATTGCTAACGGTTATTTCACTGGCCGGAACTTGCCACTCTTGCGCTGCGGCCGCGACCAGCATATGCTTTGCGGTAGCACCTGCCATTCGAAGGCTTTCCCATCCTTGGCGGATACTCTGGCTACCTCCTGCCAACTGACGTGAAAAAATTTCGGTGTTCAGTGGTGCTTGTTTAACAATAACATCTTTCCAGTCAACATCAAGTTCTTCGGCAACTATCATAGGCATCGATGTCTTTACATTTTGCCCAATTTCCGGGTTAGGAGACATGATGGTGACCATGCCATTATCGCCGATTTTCAGATAGCCGTTCAGGTCGAACCATTCTTTGGGCATTTCAGCAACTTGTTGCTGTTGTACTTCTGGTTTGCACGAGGCCAGCCAACTAAAACCTAATACCAATCCGCCACCTGCCATGGTGGTCGTTTTTAAAAATGAACGTCTGTTATAAGATGTTTTTACCAGTGTCATGATGTTGCTTTTAGGGAGTTTGAAGGATTAGGATTGGTCAGGATTCGCAGCCATTTTTACGGCTTTCTTAATCCGTGTGTAAGTACCGCAACGGCAAATGTTTCCGTTCATAGCCGATTCGATCTCTGCATCGCTCGGGTTCGGATTGGATTTCAAAAAGGCCGAAGCTGTCATGATCTGACCCGCTTGGCAATAACCACATTGGGGTACATCTACCTCTAACCAAGCCTTTTGAACCGGATGGTCGCCGTTCTCTGACAATCCCTCGATTGTTGTTACTTCCTGTTCACCTACTGCAGATACGGGCAATTGACAAGAACGAACCGCATTATCGCCCAAGTGAATGGTACAAGCACCGCATTGTGCTATACCGCAACCGTATTTGGTACCTACCAATTGAAAATGGTCGCGCAAGACCCATAGCATTGGTGTGCTGGGATCTACCTCGATCTCTTGGGTTTTTCCATTGATTTTTAAGTTGAATGTAGCCATGATAGTAAAGATTTGTTTGAAATTATGAATTTTTGATGGTATGTGACTTACAAAAATCAAATAGTATTTTTACTTCACTGTTAAAATTTGATTAATTATAAGAATTGATAATCAGAATTTTAGGTCCATATTAGAATCCATCTACTATAACTGGTCATTTTCTAAGATGAAGGGCTGTTTAGGAACAAAAGGGGGCGCTAATATATGTTCTTGCTCAAATAATTGTTTTTGAACTTGCCATTAGGGTCGTAGCTTTTGGCCAAAACGAGAAAATCGGCATGCTTTTGATATCTACCTTGTAATGTCTTTGGGTCGATGGTAAAAAGCTTTCCCCAGTGTGGTTTGGCATTGAAAGGCGCTAAGGCTTCCTCTATTTTGGGCAATAGGGCCATGACTTCTTTTGGTTTTTGCTGCCATGTAGTGTGTATGGTGATACAGTCTTGTTGAAAGCAAGGACTTATCCAGTAACCGTCGGCGGCAATAGACCTGATTTCAGAGATTAGAATGTGGGGGAAAATCTCGTCTTTCATTTTTTCAATGGCCAAAATGGCATCAACCGCATGTTCTCGCGGTACAAAATATTCCGATTGTAATTCTTCACCGGCACTTGGGGTAAAACCCATCTTAAAATGTGGAAGTCTATCGTACCATGGCCCTGGAACCCCCATTTGATCGGTACAGTTGATTGCATCTAGCGCGACTATCGGGTGAATATTCTTTGTGGCAGGTGTGGCACCGTAAAAGTGGGTTCCCAAATCGGTCATTTCTTTGCTCACTTTTCGCTTCACCCAGACTTCGCTCACTTTTTTATCCATCCAATCAGTGAAGAGACTTACGCTATAACCGCTCGACATAATATCATCAAAGTTCGATTTGACCGATTCTAGGGGTAAATCTAAAAACACATCTTGCCGAACATCAAAAGTATCCTGAAGCATCAAGGTGACCTTAGTGATAATACCAAAGGCGCCTAGGCCTACGACTACGGCACCAAAGTCTGGATGTTCCCTATTCAAGGTGACAAGGCTGCCATCCGGTTTGACCAATTCTAAGGAAACAACTTGCCCTGCTAAGTTCTTATTGTTGACACCTGAGCCATGTGTGGCCGTGGCACATGCGCCGGCAACCGATATATGCGGTAATGAAGCCAAATTGTGCAATGCAAAGCCTTCTTTGTGCAGCATTTCGGCAAAATCGCCATATCGGGCTCCTGCTTCTACCGTCAAGGTTTTATTCTCTTTATTGAGTTGAACTACTTTGTTCAGTTTTTTGGTCGAAATCTGGTTTTTTGGGCTATCGGCAATATCATTGAAACAATGGGTAGAACCCAATGCTTTCTGCGAATCTAGTTTTTTAACGAGTTGTTGAACTTCTTCCACAGAGCTAGGTTCATAAATATTTTCGGCTTGATAGGTATAATTACCGGCCCAGTTTTTTCTATCGGGCACTGGTTCAGCCTCAATTGGCGCCTTTTTTTCAGTTTTACAAGAAGATAATGGGTTCAGCATGGTGCCTACCACCGCGACAGAGGTGGTCTGAATGAAATGTTTGCGTTTCATGGTGGTTACTTTAAGTTGAGTTTCAAGACAAGATACTAAACTCATTTGAAAAGTGCCCATCTTTAAATAAATGCTCAAATAGCACTTATCATGGTGAGGTAGAGATTGGCCGAATAACCGCAATAAATGAGAAGTTCTGCTAGCTCGATATTAAAATTGGGCCGTACTGATTCTATGGAGTAATCATAACTTGTTTTCAACCATTTATTGCTTGAAACCATGGTCAACAACCGCTTGTCATCTTGATTGAATAATTCAAACTTTAGATGAAACACTCCTTTATTTCGTAAAATATAAAAATGTTCTTTTTGAGTTTTGTCTCTAATACAGATAACTATTTCTGCCTTCAGATTAAAGGTAATATCGCCAATAATCGCCCCGTCTTTGGTAATAATCACTTTGCTCGTCCATATATTTTTAGGGCTTAACTCAATGGTGTGACCTTTGAAAACCGTAGTGGCCTTGCTAGAAAACCAGTTTTGATAGGTTACTTCACAAACCTCTTTTTGGGCGTCTGTTACCTTATAGTTTCCTTTGCTAGAACTTGAGATTATTTTCATTTTTCGTCTAATTGAGTTGATCAATCTTCTTCATCTTGTACGCTGGATTTGACAAAACTCAGGTAAGCTAGTATAATGCCCACCAATAGAAACCCAGTAGACATGAGCCAAGGTATTTGAGCGGGGTTGTCACCGGACTGCAAGATGAGTTCAGGAATGGTTATCAAGAAAATTCCCTTCAAGAGAAACAGACAACCCAATAATGAAACTGCAATTTCGAGAAAAGACTTCCAAACGAAATGATAAGCGATAATGGTCATACCGATAAAGAAATGCACCATTCCGGACAAATTAATAAGAATCGGGTCTGTTCCTGTATGGGCTATCAACTGAGTATAAAAATCAGGTGATATACCAAACCCTGCCCCGGTAATAATTAGGTAGACAGACAGTATTCTGGCTATGCGAACGGTAGTGTTCATTTACCTTATTGTGTTGAGTTCTCCTATAAAGTTAAACTAATTACCTCATAATAAGGTACATTCAAAAGGGTTTAATAAGCCGTTTGATATGATTATCTTCGTAACGGTGAAAACGACAACAGGTATTATCGCCTAGCATTCTTGATCGGATAAACATATGCAAATTCAGAACAAAGTTTTTTTGATTACCGGTGGGGCTTCGGGCCTTGGTCTGGCAGTGGCCAAAATGATTTTAAAAAATGGAGGCCAAGCCGTTCTGGCCGATATCAATGAGGGAGCAGGTGAAAAAGTAGTAAATGAACTAGGTGCTGATGCCTTGTTTTGCAAGACAGACGTCACCGATGAGGAGGTCGTCAAGTTGGCCCTTGAGAAGGCGCTGAATAAATTCGGCAGGCTCAATGGGGTAATCAATTGTGCGGGTATAGGCCCCGGAGAGCGGGTTTTAGGTAGAAGTGGGATCCATCAACTTGCTACTTTTAAAAAAGTTGTTGAAATCAACCTGATCGGAACATTTAATGTGTTGCGATTGGCGGCAGATGTTATGCACCAGAATGTACCGGAAGACGATGGCGAGCGTGGTATTATCATCAACACCGCATCGGTAGCGGCTTATGAAGGACAAATAGGCCAAGCCGCTTATTCGGCCTCAAAAGGAGGCATCATTTCAATGATGCTGCCCATAGCTCGAGAATTGGCCCGTTTTGGTATTCGTGTGATGACCATTGCCCCTGGAACTTTCGAGACTCCTTTGCTTATGGGTTTTTCCGAAGAAGTTAAAGAATCATTGGGGCAACAGGTACCATTCCCTTCCCGATTGGGTAAACCAGAAGAATTCGCTCAATTGGCACAGCATATAATAGAGAACCAAATGCTCAACGGTGAGACCATTCGTTTAGATGGTGCCATTAGAATGGCCGCAAAATAAATTAAACTAAAACTGTTGACGCAACAAGACACTCCGTATTTAGAGGTTCCGACCATATCCATTGACATTGATAGGCAAATGCGTGCCGATGGCACTATTTTGCTCCGCTCGAAAATTGCTTTGGAAGATTTCCCGCAGAAGGTCACCGAACGCCTTCGTTATTGGTATGAACAAACGCCAGATAGTGTCTTACTTGCCCAAAGAAACAAAAGTGGTGACTGGCTGAAATTTACCTATGCTGAAGTATGGCACAAAATTCAGAACATCGGTCAGTTCTTGCTTAACAATAAGAATGGCGAGGCGAAACCAATTGTTGTGCTCTCGGGTAACAGTTGGCAACATGGCTTATTGGCCCTTGCTGCACAACATGTAGGTGTCGTTTTTTCGGCAATTAGTCCGGCCTATTCCCTAAAATCCACCGATTTTAGAAAGCTTAAGCATTGTATTGAATTGCTTGACCCAGGTCTAATTTTTGTTCAGGATGGCCAACAATATGCAAGTGCCTTGAATAGTCTAGAAACTTCTGCTACACTTGTGGTAGTGGAAAACCCTGTGCAAAATGCCCTATTGTTTCAAGATGTTTTGGAAACGCCAGTGACAAAAGCTGTTTTACAGGCGCATCAAAAAATTAAAGGGAATTCAATTGCAAAAATTCTTTTTACTTCCGGCTCTACCGGAATGCCTAAAGGGGTTATGAATACCCAAGCCAACCTAACGAGTAATTTACAACAGATTACCCAGACCTATCCGTTTATGAAAAATGGCGGACTTACCTTAATCGATTGGCTTCCTTGGAGCCATACTTTTGGGGGTAACCATAATTTCGGTCTCGCTTTTTATAATGGCGGTACACTTTATATAGATGAAGGAAACCCTACTCCTGAAGGTACTCTGGTGACGATAAAAAATCTAAGGGAGATCCCGCCTACGGTCTATTTCAATGTTCCCAAGGGGTTTGAAGAATTGGTCGGGGTGTTGCAGAAAGATAACAATCTTTGCGAAACATTTTTTAGCCAACTTAAAATGCTCTTTTTCGGTGGTGCCAGTTTATCCCAGCATGTTCGTGATTGTTTAGATGCTTTGGCCTTAAGAACTACCGGAAAACGTGTGTTGATTTCTTCCGGATATGGTATGACCGAAGCTTGCCCATCGACCATGTTCAATACAAGTTATGAGCAAAGGGCCGGAAATTTAGGAGTTCCTGTTCCAGGAATGACAACAAAATTAGTGCCCTTTGGTGATGCCTTTGAAGTACGCTTTAAGGGCCCTAATCTTACACCTGGTTATTGGAACGATGATTGGCAGACATCCAATGCTTTTGATGAAGAAGGTTTTTTTAAAAGTGGAGATGCGTTAAAATTTGAAGATGTCGACAACCCGAGTGCAGGATTGATTTACGACGGAAGAATTACCGAGAACTTTAAGCTTAATTCCGGTACTTGGGTCAATGTAGGGCTTCTTCGGGCCCAGTTGATTGCCGAAAGTAACGGGCTTATTCGAGATGCAGTGCTTACAGGGCATGATAAAGATTTTGTCGGAGCCCTGCTATTTTTAAATCCTGATCATTCGTTCGATCATCTGAAAAAAGTTGTTGTGGAGCATGATAGGAAGCAAAAAATAGAGGAGAGCATTCTAGGGGCACTTAGAAATTTAGCCAAAAAAAACACGGGCGCCACAACTGTGGTAAGACGAGCGATGATTGCTAGGTTCGAGTTGAGTATCAAAAATGGAGAGGTTACCGACAAGGGGTCCATTAACCAGCGAGCCGTACTTTTGAATAGGAAAGAATGGATAAGCCTGTTGCATGACAGCAATTTAGGTGAAGATGTCTTGGAGATATAGGAATTCGATTTTCATGTCATTCTTTTGTCTGACATCAGACCTACATTATTTTTTACCGCTTGGCTTTATTTTTATCTTGAGGATATATGTAAAATCGATACTTTTATAAGGTGTTGATAAATAGTTTAGTAGCTATATTCTATTTGTGGTAATTCATTAATTGCATTTTAAGTTGGGCAAATACATCGCGGCAGCATTCATTTTCATTTATTCATTCTCAATGGCACAGACCGATACGGAACAAAAATCTATAGTTGTAAAGCAAATTGTACTTGAGGAAGAAGCTGATCTTGAAACCGTTTCAAGATTATTGGAAGCGGAAACAGAGATTAATAATATTTCACTTTTGAACTGGGATGTCTACTCTTATTTGCCAAAGGTTCATTTTAGAATTGCCAGAAACAAGAATGATATTTGGCTGAAGTTCTATGTTTCCGAAGAGAACGTGCTTGCCCAATTTAGCGAACCGAACTCTTCAACACATCGCGATAGCTGCGTCGAGTTTTTTATCGATCCCCTGCAAGATGGTAATTATTACAATTTTGAATTCAATTGTATTGGCACTACGCATTTGGCCTATGGCCCAGGTAGAGGTAAGCGTACCTTTATTGACAAGGATATCATAAAACAATATATAAAAGTAAGGTCAAGTCTGGGGAATATTCCTTTTGAAGAAAAGGGTGGAGGACATGACTGGGAGATGACCGTTGTGATATCTGAGGAAGTTTGGACGTATTCCAAAGATTTCGAATTAAAAGGATTAAAGTCAAAAGCGAATTTCTACAAATGTGGTGATGATACGTCTAAGCCGCACTACGTTTCGTGGAATGCCATCGATACCGAAAGGCCTGATTTTCATCGTCCAGAATTTTTCGGAAGCTTGACTTTCGAATAGAAAATTCGCAACGTTTCTTTGAGATTACTGTAAATAGAACAATCTTTTTATATCATTCTTGAAAAAATTGGTGTGCTCGAGCACATTTTATGTTTAATTTTTTGGCGGGTATGTAAAAGTGCACTACTTTAAGACTGTTATTTACCAAGAATAACAAAATACCAAACCAAACTAACCTGAAATTATGTATCCCAATTTCCCTCGAAAGAGTCCTTTACTAGTACTCGGGGCCACTGCCATTATGTTGCAGTGTGCCCCCGAGGAAAAGGGGGGAGATCTCTATCTTCCCGATGGTTTCACTTCATCTGTGGTTATCGAACAGGTCGACGAGACCGTAAGACACCTAGCAGTTTCAGACGAGCATGTGGTCTATGCCAAATTAAGAAATGCAGAGCCCGATAAGGCCGTAATGGCATTACTCGATACCAATGGTGATGACTATGCCGATGAGACCGCCAAATTTGGGGGCACTGAAAAAGGTTCACGTTGGAGCTATGCAACGGCAATGAGGGTTTATAACGGCTATATATATTATAGTTCGGATCTTGTTGTTTATAGACAAAAATTAAAGCCAGGTTCGCTTACCCCTGAGGGAGAGGTGCAGGTAGTCGTGACCGACGACCATGAACATGGTAAGCACGAACATATAGGTAAGCCCATTGCTTTTGATGATGAAGGGTATATGTACGTTCCTTTTGGGGCTCCCTCTAACGCTTGCCAAGAACCAAAGCGTACACCAGGCGCACCGGGTCTCGACCCATGTCCGCAACTTGAAGATCATGCCGGGGTTTGGCGTTTTGATGCCAACAAATTAGGACAAACGCAAAAAGACGGATATAAATATGCATCGGGTATTAGAAGCTTGGTCGCTATGAACTGGAATCCGGTAGATGGAGAACTGTACGGTGTTGTTCACGGCCGCGATGATCTTTTGAGGTTATGGCCCAACTTATATGATTCACATCAAAGTGCTTTATTGCCTTCGGAAGAATTTATCAAAATCGAGGAAGGTACCCATTTCGGATGGCCCTATTGCTATTACGATCAAATGCAAGGTAAAAAGGTGCTGGCCCCTGAATATGGGGGTGATGGTAAGATAGTAGGTCGTTGCGATCAATACGATGATCCGATAATAGGTTTCCCGGGTCATTGGGCCCCTAACGATTTGGTTTTTTACGAGGGTGATCAATTTCCCGAAAGGTACAAGCATGGCGCTTTTATTACCTTTCACGGTTCTACCAATAGAGCACCTTATCCGCAGTCAGGTTATTTCGTGGGCTTCGTACCTTTCAAAGACGGCAAGCCTAGTGGAGAATTTGAGGTTTTTGCAGATGGCTTTGCCAAGGTAGACCCTATAGTCAATACCAAAGATGCTGCCCATAGGCCCATGGGTTTAGCGATAGGCCCCGATGGAGAGCTATATATCTCCGACTCGGTAAAAGGGAAAATATGGAAGGTGGTCTATAACGGCGATAAGAACGATTTTGGTGCGGAGCAATTGGCTTCGATGGAAGAGCACAAAAAATTATCCCATATAAGAACCCCAGATTTTGAGAAAGATAACCTAATGCCTAAAAATTTGGTGGGCGGGGCAAAAATCTATCAGCAGTATTGCAGCGCTTGCCATCAAATGAACGGTAGAGGAGCTTCTGGGCGCTTTCCACCATTGGTGGAGACCGATTGGGTTACTGGTGATCAAGAGCGGTTGGTGAAAGTTTTGCTAAACGGTATGGAAGGTAGCCTTAAAGTTGGTGATGAGGTATATAACGGGGTTATGCCACAACATCGTTTTCTAAGCGACAAAGAAATTGCCCAAGTGTTGACTTTCGTACGCTCCAGCTTCGGTAACGAGGCGTCTGAGATTGAAGAAACACTGGTGGCTGACCTAAGAAAAGAGCAAGAAGAGAGTGGCGAGCCTATCGAGCCTATAAAAGTCGTTACCGAGTAAAACCAAACCATTGAAAATGAAAAAGAAAAAGTTATACCGATTATGGCACTTAGCCGCCTTAATGTTCGGCACGTTCGTAGTAAGCGCCCAAGAATATGACATTTTAATTGACAACGGGCATGTTGTCGATGCTAAAAACAAAATAGATAAGGTGATGGATGTGGCCATCAAAGATGGAAAAATTGCCAAGGTCGCTTCTTCTATTTCCAGTAAATCCGCTACCGTTGTTATCGATGCCAAGGATTTATACGTAAGCCCTGGACTTATAGATATTCATAGCCATAATTTTCACGGTACCGAACCACATTCCTATTTGAGCAATAGCTTCACGGCCCTACCACCTGACGGATTCAGTTTTCGTACCGGGGTAACGACGGTCGTTGATGCCGGGGGAGCAGGATGGCGTAATTTTCAATTGTTTAAAGAACAAGTAATCGATCGTTCAAAAACAAGGGTGCTGGCTTTTATGAACATTGTAGGTTCGGGTATGAAAGGGGGCGCCATAGAGCAAAATTTGGCCGATATGGATGCCAAGCTAACTGCTATGGTGGCAAGGCAGAACAAAGAGCATGTGGTGGGCATCAAATTGGCTCACTTTAGTGGTTTTGATTGGAAACCGGCAGAAAGTGCTGTTGAAGCGGGAAAGTTGGCCGATATTCCTGTGATGATCGATTTCGGGGGTAGTGAGCCAGAGCTTTCGCTGAACACTTTGTTTATGGAAAAATTACGTCCCGGAGATATATTTACCCACGCTTATGCCCATGTGAATGGAAGAACGCCGTTGGTTGGCCCTGATGGAAAAGTGGCCGATTTTGCTTGGAAGGCCCAAGAGCGCGGAATCATTTTTGACGTTGGTCATGGTGGTGGCAGTTTTCTTTTTGAACAAGTTGTTCCGGCGATGAAACAAAATTTCAAGCCCAATACGATCAGTACCGATTTGCACACGGGTAGCATGAATGCGGGCATGAAAGACGTAGTAAATATTATGTCGAAGTTTTTGAATTTAGAAATGCCGGTGGCCGAGGTTATTGAGGCTACCACATGGAATTCGGCAAAGGCCATTAAAAGAGAAGAGTTGGGCCATTTGTCTGAAGGTGCCGTTGCCGACGTAACCATCTTAAACCTTCACAACGGCAATTTTGGTTTTATAGACTCAAAAGGAAAGAAAATGAGCGGCGAGCAGAAGCTTGAGTGCGAGGTGACCATAAGAGAAGGTAAGGTAGTCTATGACTTGAATGGATTGGCCGCAACATTTTGGAACGAATAGCAAACAATTTAAACACTTAATAATAAATCAATTCAATTTTACTATGGAAGATAAAACAACAAGAAGGGCATCCTTTAAAAAGCTTGGAATGGGCCTTGCGGCCATTTTTGGTGTAGGTACGGTAAATGCCATGTCTAAAAAATCGGAAGAAAAATCAGCGAAGCCTAAAAAAGAGGTCGTTGGCGAAATCGTTACCGATCAAGATATTCCGCTTTTCTCGGGAGCCGTAAAGCACGGCAACACGCTATACATTGCCGGTAAAGGGGCGCATACTGAACCTTTTGAGATTAAGGCGCACACCGAAATTGTACTAAAAGAATTGGAAAGAGAGCTAAAGGCAAATGGTTCATCGATGGAACAGGTTCTTAAAGTGAACGTATATTTGGCCGATTTGGGTGATTATAAAGCCATGAACGAGGTGTTTAGAGGCCGGTTTGGTAAGAATCCTCCTGTACGTACTACCGTGGCAACATATGGTGGTGTACCCGGCGATTCTTTGGTGGAAATGGATTGTATAGCCGCATTGGATTAATAAACTAATAAAAAGAAATAATTATGAGCAGCAGAAGAAAAGTACTAAAATCAATAACGGCCCTCCCGCTAGTAGGGGGAATCATGGGGCCGAGTTTAATAAGTGCCAAAGCCACCGAAGAGTTAGTGCTAAAGCCTGCTGCTCGTGATTATTTCAAAGAGCTAGGTTTGCGTACGTTTATCAATGCGGCCGGCACCTATACTTCGATGACGGGCTCATTGATGCAGAAAGAAGTGACCGAGGCCATTACGTATGGCGCCACTGAATACGTTAATCTAGACGAATTGCACGACAAAGTGGGCGAGCGCATAGCTGAACTTTTAGAATGTGAATACGCCACCGTATCTTCAGGTGCTTTTGGTGCCATGACCATTGGTTTGGCCGGTGTCATTTGTGGTATGGATACTAAAAAAGTTAGTCAATTACCTGACACGACCGGGCTAAAGAATGAGGTTATAGTGCAAGAGGCCCATGATATTGCCTATACCCATGCCCTAATTAATACTGGGGCTAAGATAGTTAGTGTGAAAAGTGCCAAAGATTTGGAAAAGGCTATTAATAAGAATACTGCCATGTTGTGGTATTTAAATGCCAATACCGATCTGGGCGAGATTTCAAGAGAGGACTTTGTCGCACTGGGGAAAAAGCACGGCATACCCACATTTATCGATTGTGCCGCTGATGTTCCACCGGTTGAAAACCTATTTAAGTTTACCAAAATGGGCTTTGACTTAGTAGCTTTTTCAGGTGGAAAAGGTATTCGCGGACCTCAGAGTGCCGGACTTCTTTTAGGGAAACGAAAATACATAGAAGCTGCCCGTTTACATACACCGCCTAGGGGTACCACCATTGCCCGGGGTATGAAAGTAAATAAGGAAGAAGTTTTGGGTATGTTGGTAGCCTTGGAACTGTACCTTGGCCGAGACCACGAAAAAGAATGGGAGCTTTGGGAAAATCAAATCAAATTGATCAGTGATAGTGCCAAATCGGTAAAAGGTGTCGAAACTGAAATACATGTACCTCCGCACGCGAACCATGTGCCTAGTTTAAAGATTAAGTGGGATGAAAGTATAGTCAAAATATCAAAAGATGATATGCGAAAGGCACTTAGAGATGGGCATCCATCCATAGAAACAGTGGGCAACAAAGAAGAGGTCGGTATCACCACTTGGATGATGGATCCGGGTCAGGAGCGAATTGTTGCGAGACGCGTAAAAGAAATACTTGAAAACGCATAATCAACCTATATTTCCTTACATGAAAAACTATTTGATAGCCTTAGGGTTTCTATGTTTCATCGCTTGTAACACTGAAAAAGAACCTACAACTATAGAGCAAAAACCTCAAAGTGCTGTAATAGATCCAGATTACGATCCCGAAGCCAAACTAAAAGAATTGGGTATAGAATTAACAGCACCTTCATCCCCTGTGGCGAACTACGTAAATGCAGTGCGCACCGGCAATTTGATTTTTTTGGCCGGTAAAGGTCCATTAAAGGCAGATGGTGAAAACATAACAGGAAAAGTAGGTTCAGACCTTACTATTGAAGAGGGCTATGAGGCAGCCCGGGTAACCGGTATTAACCAATTATCTGTTCTAAAGGCCGAATTGGGCAATCTAAATAAGGTCAAGAGAGTGGTAAAGGTAAAGGGCATGGTCAATTGTGACCCTGATTTCGGAGACCAACCCAAAGTGGTCAATGGCTATTCCGATTTAATGGTAGCCGTTTTCGGCGAAAGGGGAAAGCACGCCCGAGCGGCCGTTGGTATGGGCTCTTTACCTGATAATATCGCTATCGAGGTAGAAATGGTTGTGGAGGTTTACGAATAGCATTCGCTTTTACATTTCATAAGGCCTATCATATTTAGGTATTTTCGTAGTTTCACCGTAGAAACTAATAGAACATGGCCGATATGAAATTATGGTTGTTTATTTTGCTGCTGAGTGTTAGTAGTGGTTTTGCCCAAATCACCTACGAGCTAAAAGAAAATATACCTTACTACGATACTGAATCTCAAAAATCAGACGCCTATTTAAAAGAGCGCTGCAA
This sequence comes from Euzebyella marina, assembly GCF_003687485.1. Classification (GTDB taxonomy): domain Bacteria; phylum Bacteroidota; class Bacteroidia; order Flavobacteriales; family Flavobacteriaceae; genus Euzebyella; species Euzebyella marina. The sequence continues at coordinate 637,207 of NZ_CP032050.1, forward strand.
ACTCGATGTCTATTTTCCAAAAGATACCTCCAATGTGGTCACAGTAGTTTGGTTTCATGGCGGTGGACTTGAAGGAGGCAATAAACATATTCCGGAAGGATTGTTGGAACAGGGGGTGGCTGTTGTGACCGTTAATTACCGCTTGCACCCAAAGGTAAAACACCCTGTTTATATAGAAGATGCAGCCGCCGCCGTTGCGTGGACGTTCAATCATATAAAGGAATATGGGGGAAGCCCCGACAAAATTTTTGTTACGGGGCATAGTGCTGGCGGCTATCTTGCCAGTATGGTAGGCCTAGATAAAGAATACCTGAAGAAATTCAATATAGATGCCGATAAAATTGCGGGATTGATTCCGCTTAGCGGCCATAGCATCACGCACTTTACCATACGCAAAGAAATGGGTATTGCGGGTACGCAGCCCATCGTTGATAAATATGCTCCTTTATTTCATGTTAGAAAAGATGCTCCTCCCATTTTATTGATAACGGGCAATCGTGAAAAGGAAATGTTAGGACGATATGAAGAAGTTGCCTATTTATACCGAATGTTCAAAGTAGTGGGGCACGAAGATGTCGAGTTGATGGAGATGGATGGCTACGGGCATAACATGGTATACCCTGCGATACCTCCATTGCTTGATTTTGTTCGGGCAAGAATAGAATAGATTTCCGTCGATTTAAGATAAATAAAAAGGCCCTGTTTCGCAGGGCCTTTCTTTATTTGCTGGAATTACCAGCTACTTATTTCCTCTTTCAATTCTTCTTTCGTTTTACCGGTACGTTCTTGTAAACGGCCTAACATCTCGTCAAATTTACCTTCGGCAAATGTGGTGTCGTCATCGGTGACGGTACCGTACTTCTGTTTGAACTTACCTTTTATTTGTTTCCATTTGCCTTCTAACTGATCTTTATTCATAATGCTCATTTTTAAGTTAATAATAGACTCTCCTTTCAAAAGTTGAAAGCCATACATCTAAGTTAGAACGACGGCATTAGTGGTCTTGACTTGAAAGCACCTAAAAATAGCCGAATTGATACTTAAGAAAATTCCACTATTCCCTAAATTTTATATCCTTCAGATAAAAAATCGATAAACGGAATCGGTTTACGATGAATATACTCTATTGATCGATGAGATAATCAGTTAGAATCCATTACCTCAATTTCATCGAATAATCTACAGATTGACAGCATGTTAATGCTTATTTTGAGTAAGTTTGAAGAAAATACCTACTTATGGATAACTACATTGTCCTTTTTTGTTTTTTTGCAATTTGCTTTGTGATAGCTTGCTTGTTTATAGTTTTTTCAACTGGGAAACACTAATAATTAGTACATCAAGATTGCATTTCATTTCTGATAGGTTTGGGGAAGTCTTTACCCTTACGCTAGTAAGGTTACTTCTTGCTATTATTCATAAATAGCTGCAAAAAACTACGAAAAACCCCTATACAGGTTAATATTCTTTAGCAATTCGATAAATTTTTAGAAAAAGATATTCTATTAATTGTTAACTTACGAAGCCTTAAGTCGGCTCTTTTTGCGTATTCGATTGCACAACATTGAAAAAGCATAAAGAGATAGACTGAAATACAACTTTACTAAAACCAAATAGATTGAAAATGAAATCATCAAGAAGATCCTTTATCAAAAAAACAGCAGTAGCCGGAACAGGCGTGATTGCAGCTCCTACCATTGTTTCCGCAAACGTTTTCGGCGCAAATGATCGAATTAACGCAGCAGTTCTCGGAGTGAACGGAAGGGGGAAATCTCACATTCAAGGCTTCATGGCCCAGGACAATGTTCGCGTTACTACTTTGTGCGACCCTGATATGAACGTGCTTAAAGAGCGCCAAGCCGAGTTTAAGGAAAAATATGACCAAAAGGTATCTCTTGAACAAGATTTGAGAAACGTATTCGATGATAAAGATATTGATGTAGTCAGTATAGCAACACCGAACCATTGGCACGCCCTCTCAGTGATTTGGGCTTGTCAGGCGGGTAAAGATGTTTATGTTGAAAAACCAGGTTCCCATAACATTTGGGAAGGGCGAAAGATGGTCGAGGCCGCCAATAAATACGACCGAATAGTACAGCATGGGGTTCAGTTAAGAAGTTCCCCGGCAATTAATGAGGCCATTCAATTAATGAGAGACGGTTATATCGGTAGGGTTTATATGTCTCGAGGCTTGGTATTCAGATGGAGGCCCGATATAGGTGACAAAGGTCAATCTTCAGTGCCTCAAGGCCTGGATTATGATTTATGGACAGGCCCTGCTCAAAAGGTACCTTTTACTGAAAACCTGGTTCACTACAACTGGCATTGGCACTGGGATTATGGTAATGGAGATGTCGGTAATCAAGGTATTCACGAAACCGATCTTTGTATGTGGGGCCTAGATGTTGGGCTACCATCAAAAATTACGGCCATGGGAGGTAAGTTTCTTTGGGATGATAGCAAAGAAACACCAGAGGTGCTTACATCGGTTTACCATTATCCAGAAGAAAATAAAATTATACAGTTTGAAGTACGCCCATGGTGTACCAATACCGAAGACGGTGCTACCGTAGGTAATATATTCTATGGGGATAAGGGCATTCTTGTCGTGGATGGCTACGATAAATACAAAACGTATTTGGGTAAAGATAGAACCCCTGGAAAATCAGGAAGTGACGGTGGAGATTCCGGTACTGGTATGGATCGTGGAGCTGGTGGAACCGATGGTCACTTTGCGAACTTTATTGAGGCGGTAAGAAAGCACGACAAATCAATTTTGAACGGACCCGTAGAAACTGCACATCTTTCATCTGGTTTGGCCCATTTAGGTAATATAGCCTATAGAACCGGACGTGTCTTAGACTTTGACCCAAAAACGGAACGTTTCATCAATGATCCTGAGGCTGATAAATATTTAACTAGGGATTATCGTCAAGGTTTTGAAGTGCCTGAGAACGTATAAACCTAAATAATCAACGGCTTTTTATTATGTTTCGCATGGGTCTTTTGGCCCATGCTTTTTTTATCCCTAGGTTTTTGATGCTTTTTAAAGAACATTATTTTTCTATTGAAGTAGAGAATATGACCATTGCCCTGAAAATAGAGAGGTACATAAAACGAATGAAGAGTAGAGTCTATATTCAGAATTTGATTAAATATCCTGAGATTAGTATGAAACTACTTGAAAAGTATTCTTAATTTTGCACCCTTTGGCCCCGTAGTTCAATGGATAGCCTCGATAGCTATCGGGGGAAGTTTCCTAAATTTACCACATGCCTTTCGTTTATGTGGTTCAATCCAAGACAACCGATAGATTTTATGTAGGAGTTACCGCCGATTTGAAAGAGCGGTTAATTTGGCATATCGACTATAATAAGAATGAAGGTTTTACCAAAAAAGGAATTCCATGGGAATATTATTTTACTCTTGAAGTAGAGAATATGACTATTGCCCTGAAAATAGAGAGGCACATAAAACGAATGAAGAGTAGGGTCTATATTCAGAATTTGGTTAAATATCCTGAGATTAGTATGAAACTACTTGAAAAGTATTCTTAATTTTGCACCCTTTGGCCCCGTAGTTCAATGGATAGAATAGAAGTTTCCTAAACTTTAGATGCAAGTTCGATTCTTGCCGGGGCTACTTTCTTTTTTATCATGCGATTCATTTATTTAGTATTATTTACTTGCAATAAAAGAATCCTAGCTTTTACTTATCTGTGATAGACGGGGGTTTTGGGGACATTTCTAGTTTAAGAACGCCACCTCTGGTTAGATTTTCATGACTTAAGAGGAAGTCCTCAACCACTTGACCATTAAACTGGGCTTTTTTAATATAAACGTTCTGATCATTACTATTGTTTGCCTTAATAACCAGTTTCCCACCTTTATAGAAGTCTTTATTTAATTCAATTTCAATTTGGTCGAAGAGTGGACCCGTAATCTGATAGGTCGGATTGAGCTCTACACCACCTGTCATTTGAAACAACCCTATTTTCATAAGTACAGCTAGGGATCCCATTAAGCCTTGGTCTTCATCCCCATTATAACCGCGGGCAGGAGTTAATCCTTGGTACACGGTGTTTACAACTTCCCTTGTCCAATATTGTGTAAGATCAGGCCTACCCAAATGTTGAAAAATGTAAGCCGTCTGTATTGAAGGTTGGTTTCCGTAGTTTATTGGTATTCGTGAATACTCCGGGTGTTCTTCTTGCGAATGTGAATTACCTGAAGTAAACCCTAATTTTTTGGCTTCTTCGAACTGGCCATTAAGTTTGGCAACCGCCTTAGCATTTCCCCCCATTAATTCCGCAAGTCCCTTTAAATCATGAGGCACAAACCAAGTATTCTGAGCTCCATTCGCTTCAGAAAACCCCTTTCCATGATAATAAGGGTCATAAGGTTCTAACCATTCACCCCCATAGTTTTTTGGACGCATCCAACCTGAACTTGAGTCAAAAACGTTTTCATAATTTTTAGACCGCCCCATAAAGTGAGTATAATCTTCTGATTGGTCAAGCACTTTTGCAAACTGGGCAAGACACCAATCTTGATAGGCATATTCCATAGTAAGCGATGGTCCGTTCTGATGGTATCCAAATTCTCCTTCCGGTACTGGATAGGGCACAAAACCTTCTTTGATATAGTAGTTCAAGCCACCACCAGAGAAAGTGCTGTGTTCATATCCGGCCTTGGTCATAATTCCGCCAGGCATATGGTTTTTTTTAAGTGCTTGGTAGGCCAAATTGAAATCGAAACCACGAATGCCCTTCTGATAGGCACCCACAATAAATGGAGTACTGCTGGCCCCCGTCATAACATAGGTGTAGTTTCCGCCTGCAGGACCTCTAGGCACCATGCCACCATCCTTATAATATTGAAGAAGTGAGTTAACAAAAGATTCCGCTATTTCTGGATAGACCAGCTGCCATAGGGTATTGATTGTCCATTGTGCTCCCCAAAATGAATCAGAATTAAAATGGTTGAACAAAGGTTTCCCTTCTTTGGAAAGTGGAAGTCGCTTTACTTTAAAGCTATCACCCGTATGGTCAGGGTAGTAGCCATTGGCATCGTTTATTATTCTACGCCCCTGTAGTGCATGCCATAAATCGGTATAAAATCTGCGTTGCTGTTGATCTGAACCACCCTTAACCTTTATCCTGCCCAATAGTTGATTCCATTCCATTCGAGAATCTTCCACTATTTTCTGAAAATTCCAGTGGGGTAATTCATAATCAAGATTAAATTTTGCATTCTCCAAGGAAGTATATGATAGAGCGACTTTCATTTTTGCTTCCTTTTCTCCGTTCTTAATCTTCAATAAATATTTACCGAAATCGGTGGAACCTGAAACCTTTTCGACATCTCGGTCTAAAACAATTCTGAAATATACTTTGAATGGTTTTGGCCTTCGTATTGTTGGTGCGTTGGTAAGTTCTCCTTCAAAATCCCTTGGCCCAACCTGCTTTAATGAACCATTTGTAATGGTAGAAGGACCTAGTTGACCGCTTAGATTAATCAATATGGCACTGTTGTTTGTTTTAAAACGATATTGATGAAACCCTACTCTTTTGGTGCTCGTCAATTCTACCTCAATGCCATATCTTTCTAGATAAAGTTTGTGATAGCCAGGTACGATAGTCTCTTTCTCATGATTAAATGATGAAGATGCGTCTTCAAAAACCGATTTTTCATTTGTTGAAAGCAGGTCTATTGGAAGAACGGAAGGTCCTGAAAGTTGCCAAGCATGAATATGGCTGAGGCCCCTAACCGTATCATTTTTATAGCGATAACCACTGCCCCAAGCACCATCAACCTCCGTGTCCGGACTCAAGTTGACCATTCCAAAAGGTCTACTGGCAGAAGAGAAGAAAAACCATCTTGAATTCTCGGTGTCAAGCTGGGGGTAGACCAAATCAACTAGCGATTTCTCCTCATTATTTTGACCTTTAAGACTGAGAACAGAAATAAGAAAACAGCTTAGAATAAAAATTCTCGCAGCCGATTTGAAAATACCCAAAATATACATTTTAAAAAACAGATTTTGTAATCACAACTTCAATTGAGGAAGTTGTAAAATAATGATTCGTGTGAGTAGTCAAGCGCCTCCGTACCAACTAAATACGTTTTTAGCTTCCCATTTACCCATTTAGTAGGTTGGTAGTGCCTTTTATTTAATTCGTTATTTGTCTGAGTAAAACCCTTGACCAAAATTAGAATGCTATTGAAAGATAAAGACAAACTTTGTTTCTTCAAATCGTTTATTTGAACATTCACTTTTTAGGCCACCACCCACCCTGCTTTTTTATATAAATAATTTGTTTTGTGTGATAAGTAGTACGGGCTTGGATATTAGCAATTTATTTACTCCATTCTGTAATTGTTTTTGGAACCAGATCAATAATATTTTGTCTAATTAGGCTTAAGCTAACTAACAAATTTTCAAGACCTTTTATGAAACTTAAATCAAAAACTAAGTTTGATAAGATCCACTTGCTAAATTCGGGAAAAGATTTGTGGGAAGGCCTTTTGATTCGCTGTTTGGATAAGTTATGGCTTGGAGGGAAATATGAAATATTTTTCTTCAAATATATCGGATCATATGCTTTACTTTTTGCTTTCGAATTATTAGGTCGTTTAGGTGTATAAATTTAAACCATAAAAAATTTATCTTCTCAAATCAACTCTTTAGCCAGTGCAATTGATTTTTAAAGGATTAGTTAATTGAATGTATTCAATTAATTGTTTGTATGACTATGTGGTTAAGACATTCAAATATTTTTCAGCAATACCCTTTTTATTCAATTCCTATTCAAACCAAAATTTCAAGTCTTTATGAAAAAAGGTCTCTTTTCTTGATCGATAATTTACCGGAAATAAACCAGGGCGGAATATTTTCCGCCCTTTCTTAACTAACTAACAACTCAACAATTAAGCTATAACTATTTATTCATTTCATCTCTTACCGATTTAAGCCACACGTCGTGCAATTGTAAGAGTTCGTTTAATTTTTGTGGATTAGTTTCGGCTAGATTATTTTGCTCTCCTATATCCTCATCTAAATTCACCAAAAAGAGTTCGGGGATTTGCTTTTGTTTCATTTCTCCTAGTGGTTCATTTACGTTGCCAATAAGTTTCCAAGGTCCTTTCCGTACAACCCATTGTGCGGTGGTATCATCATAACCGCCCAACTGCCAGTAAACTGTTTCATGTTGCGAACCATCTTTAGCATTTTTAATAATAGGCATTAAGCTTTTTCCGTCCACTTTTAATCCGGTGATGTCAATGTTGGCCAAGTCGGCAACTGTACTGAACCAATCCGTTTCCATGGCCAGTTGCTCACGTACCTCATTGGCAGGAATTTCTTTAGGATATCTAATAATGGCCGGAACTCGAATCCCACCTTCGAACATGCTGAATTTACTTCCACGATATGGGCCTGCATTTCCACCACCATAGAAAGCTCTAGCTTCCTTCGAGTGGCCATGATCTGATTGAAAAATCACGATGGTATTTTCAGTAAGACCATTTTCATCTAGGTAAGTCAAAACTTTACCAATCTGTTCGTCTGTATTCGATAAAAATGATGCGTACTCCTTTCTCGGAGTTGGAAGGTCTTTATAATGATCTAGCCATTTTGGAGTGCCCTGATATGGATAATGTGGGGCATTAAATGCCCAATAGATAAAAAATGGTTTTTCGCTTTGATTATTTATAAAGCCCTTTATCTCATCAACCATTAAATCTGAAAAATGCTCCCCAGGATAATAGACTTCCTCCTCATTTCTGTATAAGTCATGTTTATTGGGGCCATCCCAAAAAAAGAAATGTGAATAATTGTCAATACACCCTCGTTGATGTCCAAAAAAATAATCAAAACCTTGACCATTTGGTAGGTTTTGAGGGCGATGCCCTAGATGCCATTTTCCAATTAATGCGGTGCTATAACCATTATCCTTTAACATCTCCGCCATAGTGATTTCCTCTGTTGGAAGTCCGTATTGACCTGTCTCCTCAGCCCTTTCTGGAATAGGTACGTTATTGGGGAGTCCTGCCCTTAAGTTGGTTTTGCCTGTCAACAGTACGGCCCTTGATGGAGAGCAAACAGGAGCTCCGGCATAGAATTGGGTAAATCTTACGCCTTCTTTTGCCAACCTGTCCATGTTTGGCGTATATAAATCAGTAGCTCCATATGCGTTCAAGTCAATCGAGCCCTGGTCATCCGTAAGTATTACAATTACATTAGGTGCCTTTTTTGAATTTTGTTGAGACCAAGCTAAAAAAGGAGCTATCAGCCAGCATAAATAAATTAAATGGTTGTTACTTATTTTCATATGCTTATTTTATATTTTCTAGTACCCTGGGTTTTGCTCTAAATTTGAGTTTAACAAGATTTCCCTATCGGGTAATGGCCATAGGTAATCCCTGTCAGGGTTGAAACTTCTACTTTCAATTACATTACCATTTTGGTCTAGGCCATCTTCGTTCATTACTACTTCAGCAGTACGCCATCTTACTATGTCCTTGTAGTAAAGCCCTTCTCCGGCGAATTCCACTCTTCGTTCTAAACGTAATGCTTCCCTAAACTCTGCTTGTGAAAGTCCGGCCATAACGTTGGGCATGTCTACTGATGGCCTGTTCCTAACTTCGTTTATGGCATCATATGCTCTAGAAGTTGGGCCATTCAATTCATTTTCTGCTTCTGCGATGGTCAATAATATTTCGGCATATCTAAATAGAATCGGGTTAATCTCCGATTGGTTCGGCTGTGGAGCCGTTCTTGATTCATTATCAGTAAAGTAGGTGTACTTTTTATAGGCATAACCCGTTAAATCGGCGAACAGCTCATCTCCTGTGACTAATTGACCATTGAACATCGATCCAATAGTGATTAAGGTTTGGTTTAAACGTGGGTCTCTATTTTCAAAAGGGCTTTCCGGATTATAAAGATTCGATTCTTCAATGCTTTGACCGTCTGTCATTAAATATGCATCGACCAAACTTTTAAAAACATTCCCCTGTTGGAAAAGTTCATGATAGTTATTGGTGATTTCAGGAAACTGAAATCCCACATCAAAGATTACCTCACTATTTCGTTCATTTTCTAACAAGAATAGTCCTCGGTAGTCTGGAAAGAGGCCGTACTCATTCAAATCAACTACGGCTTGCGCAGCCTCAAGAGCTTCCGACCATCTTTCATTATATAAGGCCGACCTTGCCTTTAATGCTAATGCAGTACCTCGAGTGGCTCTTCCTTGGTCTGTACTGGAATACGATACGGGTAATATATTGATTGCGGCATCTAGATCAGAATAGATAACCTCCAGAATTTCCTGTTTTGAGTTTCTAGGTAATTGACCTTGAGTGTTATTATTGGGAGGGTCCAAAATCAAAGGTACCCCACCGTAGTACTCTATGAGATTGTGATAGTAAAAAGCTCTTAAGAAGCGAGCCTCTCCGATGTATCTTGCTCTAAGGTTTTCATCCATAGGAACCGCATCAATATTTGCCAAAAAAGTATTGGTTCTTCCGATGCCTTCGTAGGCAATTTGGTATCTGGAATTAATCAGGGGTAGTGTCGGATTATTGTCTCCACGAGCTATGGAGGAGGCGCCACTTCCATCATCAATTTCAAAGGCATTTGGGGTGATATCCTCCAACTTTAGCAACCATGATCCTTCGCCATAGTAAGGCCCTAATAAGGGCTCATAGCAACCAGTGAGGGCTGCAGCTGCATTATCTTCGGAATTCCAATAGGTTTCAATCGAACTTTGATCGGCTGGTTCAAGTTCTAAGAGTTCCTTGGAACAACTGATAGACATTGAAATACAGATAAAGAATATATATAGGGATTTAAATCTTTTCATGATATTTTTATTAGAATGAGACGTTAAGACCAATGGTGTAAATTTTGGTCGAAGGGTAATCAAAGAAGTTGTTCCCAATTAAATCGGTCTCAGGGTCAAAATCCTTTAATGGGGTAAATGTCAAAAGATTCTGGGCGTTGCAGAATATTGACAATTTTGTCATTCCAATGCTTTCAAGCACCTCGGCATTAAAATCATAGGCCAATTGGATATTTTTCAACCTTAAATAGGAAGCATCTAGCAACCAATAGTCACTTGGTCTAAATAAGGTTGCTTGAGTATCTTGGTATCTGGTCAGAATAGGAAAACTTGCATCCCTGTTTTCAGGAGTCCAAGAATCATTCGCCCAACCCACAGGTAACGAGGTTCCGAACCAAAATGGCACCCCGGAAACATGTTTGTTATAAGTCTGCACTCCCTCAACACCTTGCCAAAAAGTATTTAAGGAAAAGTTTTTATAACCAAAATTGAGATTGAAGGAATAGGTGTATTTTGGAATGGTATTACCTTCGGCCTGTCTGTCATTTAAATCGATAACGCCATTGTTATCAAGGTCTTTATATTTAATATAGCCAGGTTGAGTATCTGTACCTTGAAATGCATGAGCATCAATTTCTTCTTGAGATTGAAACAGTCCATCGGCCTGATACAGTAAGAATTGGTTTATTGGATTTCCCTCTTGCGTAATATTGAAAGGTCCCCTACCGTCGGTTGAATTGTCCTCCAATATGATTTCACCATTAAGGTCGACCACTTTATTGGTAATATATGTTACACTTCCTGAAAGATTGTATCTGAAATTTCCAAAATACTCTCTATGTCCGAGTGAAAATTCTATCCCGTCGTTTTCTATAGCACCAATGTTGCGAATGGGTCCTCCTAGGGAACCTACCTGAGAAGGGATGCCGACAGGTCTTAAAACGTCTTCGGTAGTTTTATCAAAGTATTCAAAACTAGTGGTAAGTTTTCCGCCGAAAAAACTTGCATCAACACCAATGTTGGAAATCGTTGTGGTTTCCCAAGAAATTCCATCATCATTATCAACTAATACTGCTGTACCTGGATTAATGACATTGCCAAAGGTGTAATCCTGTCCAGGGGAAATTAAATCAAGATATCTAAAAAATCCGATTCTTTCATTACCCAATTGTCCCCAAGAGGCTCTTACTTTTAGTTGACCTAGCCAATCAATATCTTTTAGAAAGTTTTCTTCATTAATTCTCCAGCCGGCAGACATAGACGGGAAAAACCCCCACTTGTTACCTGGAGCAAATCTAGATGAGCCGTCATATCTAAAATTGGCCTCAAACAAATATTTACTATTTAAAACAAAATTTGCCCGACCAAAGTAGGATACAAGACTGGACTCAGTGGATGTGCCACTTACGATAGGGTTGGTGCTCCCCGCATTGAGTTCGTAAAGATTATTACTTAAGTACCCTTCGTTGGAGGCCGTGAAAAAACTGTCATCAAATTTTTCGTAACTCGTACCTAATAAAATACTTAAATCAGTTCTGTCCGTGAAAGATTTATCCCATTTAAGGGTGTTGAAAACGGTCCAGTTGAAAGATTTATCATCCCTTTGATCAACGCCGCGTTGCTGTCCGGCAAAAGTTACGTATGGGTTACCACCCGCTTGTATTTGTGTAGGTTCTTTGGTTTTAGCATCGTAAAGTGTTATTTGAGGTGTAAAGATTTTACGACGTTCATTTTCACTGGTCAAACCAATGTTCAATTTGTAAACAATGTTGAGGGGTAATTTGATTTCCGCAAAAGTATTTAGGAATAGTTTTATGTTGCGGATATCCGTGTCTCCCTCGTCCGTTAAGGCTAGTGGACTACGAAATCGACGGTGACCTGGGATGTCGAAAAAGTTCATTCCATAATTTCCGTCTTCCAATTTTGTAGGATGATAAGACTGTGCCTTGAAAATCATTTCCATGACTTCTGGTATGCCTACCACTGGTTCATCTCTCGTCTTATACGAGAAGTTGAAAGTACCTCCAATGGAAACAAATTTGTTCAAGTCTGAATTGACCGTGAAATTAGTGTTGTATCGTTCAGAATCGGTGCTTCTCAAAACACCATTTTGATCAAGAATTCCCAAAGAAAGTGCATAGGTCGATTTAGAACTGCCTCCCGTAAACCTTAAATTGTGCTGTTGTATAAAAGCAGGGTCGAACATGATATCATACCAATCATTATTAGGATAAGTAAATGGATCGGTCTGCATACCTTGACGATATTCTTCAATTAGGCTTTGTGGAAATACTAACGCATCCTCGCTAGTACCAAAATTCAATTGAGCTTGGGAATATAACTCCATCCATCGAATCGGGTCTTTCACTACTCGAGGTAAAGAGATAACCTCTTGTAGACCGACCGAGTTGCTATAGGATATTTGAGATTGTTCGGAACCTTTTTTTGTTGTTACGAGTACAACACCGTTCGCAGCTCTCGAACCATATATAGCGGCTGAAGCGGCATCCTTTAAAACCGTTACACTTTCAATATCGTTAGGATTTAAATCGTTGATGGGGAACTCGATACCATTGACAAGAACTAAGGGGTTATTGTTGTTTAAAGTACCCACGCCTCTAATTCTGATGGTGGCTCCATCATTTCCGGGTTGTCCGCCCACTTGATTGATATACACCCCTTGAATACCCTGTAAGGCCTGACTTGAACTGGTAATAGGTCTGTTCTGCAAATCTTCACTATCAATGGCACTTACGGCGCCTGTCAAGTTCAGTTTTTTTTGCGTGCCAAAACCAACCACTACTACCTCTTCCAACCCGGCAGCACTTTCTTCCAGGGTAATGTTGACCGAATTTTGACCATTCACAGGAACTTCTTTTGTGGCAAAACCGATATACGAAATGACTAAAGTAGCGCTAGATGAAGAAAGACTTAGGGAGAAGTTTCCGTCAAAATCTGTTTGTGTACCATTGGTTGTTCCTTGTTCAAGGACATTTGCACCTGGGAGGGGTTCTCCGTTGGAATCTATAATCGTTCCTGAAATTAAAAAGCTTTGAGGCTTTATGCCATTGTTTATTTTTAATAATGGAGTATCTGACAATTTAATAATTGTCACCTGTCTGTCGTTGACATTAAAGCCAAGATTAAATCTATTTAAAACTGGTTTTAAAATAGATTCCAATGTAGCATCTTCTTTGGCTACCGATACCTTTTCTCCTTTCGGTAATATATCATCCCTATAGAAAAAGATGAATTTGCTGTTTCTCTGTATCTCATTGAGCAAGTTTTCAAGTGAAACTTGTTCCACTTTAATATTCATTCGAGTTTGGGAAAAGGTATCATTTGCCATCACCGTAGTCAACCCGAACGTTAAAAGTAGTACGATGGTTCTCATAACTGATTTGATAATGTGCTTCGCAGTAATATTACCCGATTGAGAGGCACATCTTGGGTATTTATTCATAATTTTGTTATTCAATTAGTTAATTATTGTTAGTAGCGATAATTCTAATATCAGCCAGTAAGTGTTGGCGCACTTGCTGGTTTTTTATTTGACTATTACTTCATAAGCATTTGAGTATTTGGTTTATCTGGTTAATATAATTTTATCCTTTTCTATATTGACCTTCACTTTGGTGGTCATCTTAATATTCTCAAGTACCTTGCTGATATTGTCCTTTAAATCCAACTTCCCTGAAAAGGTCTCCTTAGATAATTGCTCATCGGCAATTAGTATTTCTACGTTGTAGTATCTAGATAATTTTGAAACAATGTGGTCCAACGGTTCCCGTTTAAGACTTAAATAACCCTCTCTCCATCCAAAATAATCATCAACATCAACTTGATATTTGTCAATCTGAAAAGTTGTAACATTTAGGCTTGACAGTGTTCCAGGTTGAATTACAAATGATTTTGATTCATCCTTCAGATAAGTAAGCTTGATTCTTCCACTTTTTAGAACAGTCTCTAAATGTTCGTCTTCCAAGTATGCGGAAACATTGAAAACAGTACCAAGAACCTCGATTTCTTGATTTTCAGAAAGCACCTTAAATGGTTTTTGGGTATTATGAGCTACATCAAAAATCGCCTCTCCTTCCAAATAAACTTCTCTATACCTATCGTTTTCATTAAATTGAGCAGGATAAATTAATTTAGAACCGGAATTGATCCATACATGAGTGCCATCCGATAAAATCACATCTAAACGTTCTCCATACGGAACTAGGATTGTATTATAAATAGATTTTTTATTAACTACAGCTCTTTGATTATAAACCTTTCCCTTTCCAAAATCTACATAAGAACCATTGGGCGAATATTGAACCGTACTCGTACTATCGATAGCAATATTCTCACCTGCCCCTAAGACGACAGTTGTTTTATCAAGCGATTTTATATCAACTCTGGGAGTTTTATCCACAAAATCTTGTAAACCTTTTTCTGCCTTATTGTGGTTGCCTAAAAACAATCCTAAGAGAAGTATAACACTTGCTGCGGTACCGAAAAGAATGTAATATCGATTACGTTTTCTTTTCCTATTCAAATTCGTTGCTGAATTCATTAAACGGCGACGCAATGCTCTTTTTTCCTTGTCAGTTAGTGAATTGTCTTTGTCAGTTTTCATCTATATAAGTTCCTTATAATCTGCCCTATTTGCAGAATCAAGTTGACCGGTCTATTAATAAGAGTCTAAAACTCTATCGTTATAGACACATAAATGAAAAAAAATTAAAAGAGCAGAGATAGAGAAGTGTTGCGGAGGGTTTTTATTGCCCTATATAATAAAGTGCGGGCCGAAGAGACCGATAAATTTAATAATTTGGCAATTTCCTCATACGACCTATTTTCTTGGAAGCGCATTTCTAGAACACTTTTTTGATGGTCTGTTAGTTTGGAAAACTTTCGCTCTAATTTGTAATTGCGCTCTATCTGTAGTTCAGAATTGATAATATTTTCCTCATGGGAGGAAACTAACTTCAAGTCGTTGGCAATTTTATTGGCTTTACTGTCCCAGATAACATTTACATGTTTGACCTTTAAATTATTGTGTTTGTAAAGTCGCCTTTTAAAACAAGTGATTACATAGCCCTGCACATTGGTAACATCTGAGAGGTTCTCATGAGATTTATAAAAGTCTAAAAACAAATCGTGAATTTGATCTTGTACGATATTTCGATCGTTAATAATCTTGATCCCTATATAAAAAAGTTTGTCGACATATAAATCATATAGCTCACCCAAAGAATTCAAATCGCCTTGCTGCAAACCCTTCCAGGCCTCTTGGTCAGCTAAACTTTCGTAGTGATTTATTTGCTCAATTTTAACCATATGAGGAATCAATGTTGCAATTCTAAATAATTCTGATTGTTAATTAACTATTTTAACCATTGATTTTTTACAACAAAGACATCAAATATATGATTTTTTTATATATGTAATAATTTAGGGTTTGTGTGATATGCCTTTTCAATAAGAAGAATTTCTACCTGTGCGTACTAAAAAGAACCTTCTTTTTTTATTCATAGGAGCCAAAGACTATTTTGGGTAGCAGTAATTATTTGTAAAACTAGGATGGCAATTGACGAGAAATATGTCTCAAATTAAAATGAATGAGAATGGTTCTTGATTTCAATCGTTGTTTCTATAACTTATAATTCTTCAAGCCTTTTTTGGAGTTATTACGTTTTCCATTTTTGTTTCAATTCATTTGAATAGCACTCACTATTTGCAGACGAATTATTACATTATTGCGGTTAATGACTTTTAACTATGGCTCTTATTTCTTTTTGAAAAATCTCGTTCTCCAAACCAATTGAAAAAAGTGAATTTTTAGTGATTATACGTGTTTTTATAGCTTTTTCCATTATTGGAATGGTGCATGAATTTGTCATGGAGTATAAAAATTAGTGCAATACCAAACCACATTAAAATTACCTACATTAGTAGGTCTAAGGATACACCTATGAAGTTAAACTATTTAATTCTCTTAACGGGTATTTCAATTAGTCTTAGCTCCTGCAAAGATGCAGTTGAAAAAAAGGAAATACCGGCGAAGCCCAATATCATTTTTATTATGAGTGATGACCATGCCTATCAAGCAATAAGTGCTTATGGTGGGCCTATGGCTAAATTGGCACCCACACCCAATATAGACCGTATTGTCGAAGCAGGTATGCGATTTAACAATTGCTTGGTGACGAACTCTATATGCGGACCATCTAGGGCCACCATTCTTACCGGAAAATACAGTCACCTAAATGGATTTATTGACAACACGATTGGTTCGCAGTTTGATTTCGATCAGCAATCGTATGCCAAGGTTCTTCAGAAAACTGGCTATAAAACAGCTACAATTGGAAAACTGCATTTGGGAGGGACGCCCACTGGTTTCGACTACTATGACATTTTACCCGGACAAGGGCTATACTACAATCCAGTTTTTATAAATCAGGAAGGGGAATATACCGAAGAGGGCTATGCTACGGAAATCATAACCGAGAAGTCATTGGATTGGCTTGATTCGGTCAAAAATGACGAACAACCGTTTATGCTGATGATGTGGCATAAAGCACCCCACCGTGGATGGCAGCCGGGCCCCAACGAACTTGGTATGTACGAAGATGTGACCTTCCCCGAACCGCCCACCCTCTTTGATGAATACGAAGGCCGAAGAGAAGCGGCCGCAGCGAATTATATGTCCATTGCCGATGCGATGAGATTGGAGGACGATTTGAAGCTAAGTGAAAATCCTCCTGGCAATATGAATGAAGCACAGAAGGCACAATGGAAAGAAATATATGATCCGATTCTTGAAGATTTCAGAAAAACCAATCCGCAAGGAAAAGAACTCGTTAGCTATAAGTATCAGCGATACATGCGTGATTATATGGCCTGTATATCGGCAGTAGATAAGAGTGTTGGTGCATTGCTTGACTACTTGAAGGAGTCAGGTTTGGATAAGAACACGATAGTCGTATATTCTTCCGATCAAGGATTTTATTTAGGCGAGCATGGTTGGTTCGATAAACGATGGATGTACGACCAGTCTCTGAAAACCCCGTTGTTGGTTAGCTGGCCGGGAGTTACGGAAGCCGGTTCGGTCAATAATGAATTAGTATCGAATCTGGATTTTGCTGAGACTTTTATTGATATAGCCGGAGGGGAATTTCCGTCTGAGATGCAGGGGAGAAGTCTGGTGCCTGTATTGAAGGGTGAAACACCAGATGATTGGAGGGAAGCTCATTATTACCACTATTACGAGCACCCATCGGAGCACGTCGTACAAAGACATTATGGAATAACCACCGACCGATATAAGCTTATCCATTTCTACTATGAGATGGACCTTTGGGAATTGTATGATTTAAAGAAAGATCCTCAAGAAATGAACAATGTGTATGATCAAAAGGCCTATGCCGATGTACAGGCCAAGTTGCATAAAGAACTCGAAACCCTCCGAGGTCAATACGGCGACAGTGATTCTCTAAATCAACAATTCATTGAGGAGTACCATAAAAAGGTAGAGAAGAACCCCTATATCGAGTATTGGAAGTTTCCTAGGGAAGAATTGATGAAAATATTTGGGAGCCAGTCAGAAGAAAAGAATGAATCAAAAGAATAGCGATTGCTATTTTCAATTTATCTGGAATGATAAAAATCGATTGACTTAATTCAACGCTTTATTTTTCAAAAATGATCTCTAAGATTTTGAGTATGAATTATACAAGACGCTTTTTCCATATGAATTGCAGATTTCGATTCGTTTAATTGGTGCCACCGTGATTTGTTGGTGGAATAATTTAGTGAAGCTATGAGACCAACAGCTACATTTTTAGCAAAATTACGGGATAATGAGTTTGAAGAACGTTAATGATGTTTTAGCCCATTTTAATTTTGCTAATTATATTTAAGATCTCTAATCTTTTTTCCGCTAACCTTTTTGATAAATTTATATAGGTGGCTTTCATCAACAAATCCAAAATCGTATGCCAGTTGCTTATTGTTGGATTGCCCATTTTCCAACCGCTGTTTTAGTAAAGCATATCTATACTCCTGGGTATATTTTTTAAGGGATGTTTCCATTTTTTCTTTAAAATATATCCCCACGTAGTTAGGGGAAAGGTTGAAATACTCTGCAATCTTTTTATGCGTTAGCATTTTTGGGTCGTAAATGTTCAACTCGATATATTCCAGAATCTTTTCTATTTTACTCCCCATATTATCTCTAACACGTTTAGATTCAAATTCAACTAGATTTCTTTTCAGGATAACCACTAAAGCCTTAAAGAATTGAAAAATGATTTTACGGCTTAGTATAACATTCCTATTATACTCCGAAACGATCAGATATAATAGATTTTGAATAAGGTTTTCATCTTCTGGGTGTTTAATTAGATTTCCTTTATTACGTTGTTCGGAATTTAATAATATATCGACATCCTTATTCCATAAGGCTGGGTTATCAACATCATCAGTATCCAGATAAAACTTCGTGAATTTAAAATAGATGAACCTTGTTTTTTCATGTACCTTAAATTCATGTTCGTCCTCTGGCCCCAAGAGATATAAGTGCCCAGTTTTATAAGGTATCGCTTTATGGTTTAGATAATGCACTCCAGTACCTTTTGCTATAAATATTATTTCGAAATGGTTGTGGTTGTGAGCGGGATGGTTCCATACATCGGTATAGAAATCATTGACTACTAATTTGTTAAATTGTTTATAACGTTTCATGATTGAAAAGTACAATAAATCAATAGAAAAGTACAATCGAGGTAACTTGATAAATGGTTTACTTTGAAAAAAGAATAAAGTGCAAAAAGAGACGACAGCTTACACTTTGGCTCGTTTACCAATAGCGGTAAGTTTTATAGGGCATGGAATTGTGAGAATACCAAAAATCAATCAATTTTCAGAAGGGATGGTTCAAGGGTTTTCTGAAACTGTACTACCCTTATATATTGTTGAACCATTTTCGATTGTTCTGCCTTTTATTGAATTCTTACTTGGGTTGACTTTACTTTTAGGATTACGGATCAAGCTCATTTCAATGGCAGGAACGATCCTAATATGTATACTCATTTTTGGTTCTTCGTTACAGGGAAATTGGTCGGCAGTGGGTACACAAATGTTCTATGGACTTTACCTTACGGGTTTGTTTCTTTTTGCTGATTATAATAATTCATTTCTTGAAAAGATAAATCGACCATTAAGTAATATTAAGGGCTTGTAGGGTACTAATTGCAGAACATAATCTAGGCAATAACTGAATCGTTAGCCATGAAAGATTGCTTTGATATTGTAAAGGAAGAAAAAGCAAAAATCTTGGAAATGGATATTTTCAAAAAGAGTGTAGGTGTAAATGTTCTGGTTCTGGTAAAATTGAGCAATCTATCTATAGGATAATTATTTTAGCCTCATTTATATCTGGTGACTCGCTGAGAGTTAATAGGGGTGTACAAATGAAATTGATTAACCATTTTTGATGATATGAAAAAGTTGGTATTTCTACTGGTATTGGTTTCCGGAATTCTAGAAGCGCAAGTGTACAATACTGTTAAGGTGAATGATGACTTATATATGGTTGGTGACAGGACATTTTCAGTATTTTATGTCACAGATTCTTCCGTAGTGGTGATAGATCCCATCAATAAAAATCATGCTGAGGCGACCCAGAAGGCTATTCGTGAGATTACAGATTTACCTATAAGTCACGTGTTCTATAGCCATAATCACTGGGACCATATAAGTGGGGCGGCTATATTCAAATCGGCAGGTACGAAGATTATTAGTCATGAAATGGCAGCTAAGAATATTACTCCAAATTCGGTAGTATTAAAACCCGATGAAACCTGGACCGGAATGAAAAATGAAATTATAATCGGAAATAAAGAATTGGAACTTTATTTCTATGGAAGAAATCATGGTGACGGAATGACGGTTTTCAGATTTGCAGAAGAAAATATTGTTTTTACCATAGATCTTGTTGTTCCAGACAGAGTGCTCTACGCCTATTTACCTGATGCTGATCCTCAAAATTGGGTATCCTCTCTTGAAAAAATTGATGAATTGGAGTTTGATAAATTGCTTATGTCTCATGTTAGAGCTATAGGTACCAGAAAGGATCTGCATTTGGTCCAAGAATATTTTAAAGATCTATATGAGGCTGTTCAGCTGGAATTGGATAAAGGAACAGCTTTTTTTGAAATACCGGAAACCGTTAAACTTCCAAAATATAAAGAATGGAAGAACTATGATGAATGGCTGCCTATGAATGTTTGGCGCATCCTAATGGAAAAATCAATTGGAAAATAATAAAAGATATGGCTATGAAAAAGTTACAAATTGGAAATACTGACCTTCATGTTGCACCAATTAATTTGGGAGGAAACGTTTTTGGATGGACTTTGGATGAGAAAGAATCCTTTAAAATTTTAGATGCATTTGTAGAAAGAGGATACAACTTTTTAGACACCGCGGATATGTATTCGTATTGGGTTAAAAATGACGAAGGGGGTCAGTCTGAGACCATAATTGGTAAATGGATGAAAGAAAGAGGGAATAGAGAAAATATTGTGCTTGCTACGAAAGTAGGTGGTGAAACTGGAATACACCCAGTGGATACTAGCAAAAAACATATTTTAAAGTCAGTAGATAAGTCTTTGGAGCGTTTAAAGACAGATTATATAGACCTTTACTATACACATTTTGATGATGAAGAAACGCCAGTCGTTGATACACTGGAGGCCTATGACGAACTGGTAAAGGCAGGTAAGGTCAGATATATTGCGGCTTCAAACCTATCTCCTCAAAGACTTGAGGAGTCTTTAAAATCCTCAGAAGAACATGAATTACCTCGATATCAAGCATTACAACCACATTATAATCTTTTGGAGAGAGAAAATTATGAAACGAAATATGCACCCTTAGCAGAAAAATATGGTTTGAGCGTATTTCCATACTGGTCTTTGGCCTCGGGATTTTTAACAGGAAAATATCGATCAGAAAAGGATTTGGGCAAAAGTGTTCGAGGGGAAAGTGTCAGGAAATATCTTAATCCGAAAGGATTTAAGACATTAAGGGCTCTAGATGAAGTTTCTCAAAAACATAATACTTCGCAAGCCACTGTTTCACTTGCTTGGTTATTAGCACAACCCAATCTTGGAGCTCCAGTGGCTAGCGCTACTAAAAAGAGCCATTTAGAAACATTATTTGCGGCTTCAGATATTCAATTAACAAATGAAGATTTGCAATTATTAAATGATGCTAGCACATATTAAATAGATAGTTATTAGCACTAGGAGTGCGTATCATAAAAAACCTGTTCAGAGCTTTTAATGAAGTAACGTGAGAGCTATGGACAGGTTTTTTATTATATCCAACCAACAATCTTTTTCCATTCCTCGATTTCTTTTTTTCTTCGTTTAAAATCTGTAGGTGGCGATTGCTGGTTCTTTTTAGCCTGTTTCCTGATGAGTTCAGTTTGTTCTTCAATTGAATTAAGACCGATAGATTTTCGCCTTTGATTCACCATTTTCAAGTCATCAAAAAGATTAGGGCTCAATTCTCCATTTTCGTCCCAATCAAATTGAGTTCCATAAAGTTGTGGTTTATTCGCACAAACCGCTATTCGGTCGGTCAAGTAAGCCAAATTTTTAGAATTGGCTTTATTTTGTTTAACCGCTATATCCAATAGTTGTACGCACTTTTTCATAAAGTTAGGTTGGCCAATAGAATGTTGTATTATTAACCAAGCTGCTTCATTTGCTTCTTTGCCAACTTTGTCAACTGTAGGATAGCCTATTTTGTCAATTATTTCATTGAGAGTTTTTGCATTTTTGTTGTGGATTTCAGCCATTTCTTGATTATAGCCATCGCCAAGTTTTCCACTTTCAATTAGCTTTTCACGAAATTCCAAATCAGAATTTTTCAGTTCGATTATATTTTCTGCAATCTCGTTGTAATTCACATTTATTATAGGCTTTCCAAAGAATATCAGAGTGCTTTACGGAATTTTCCGATTTCAAAATATCGCATGGAACATAAATCCTTTTCTTAATTACATTTTGTTTTTCAGCAAATTCCATTTTCCAACAGCCGTATAAATCAAATTCCGAAAAAGTATGGTTCTGTCCGAAAATAGAACTTACGGCTAATAGTAAAATGGCTAGCAAGTGGTATATACTTTTCATATTGGTCTTAGCCTCAAATATTGCTCCAAAATTACGATCAACGTTTGCGTAAAACCGTCAGTTACGGGTAATTATTCGTTGGTTTTCGATTTAGAACTGCCATTAGCAATTCCGAGAGGATTTGGACTTAGTCGAATCCGCCTAATTGCGGTTATACAATCTTTTGCATAGTGCTTCTTTCTATTTTCTTAAAGAACGATTTTAAGTCGGATGCCAAAAGTTCAGGTTGTTCCAAAGCGGCAAAATGTCCACCTTTTGGCATATCCGTCCAATGTACGATGTTCAGTCCCTTTTCTATATACTTTCTCGGTGGAACAGGTAATTCTTTTGGGAATTTCGCAAAACCTATCGGAACATTTACATAATCTTTTTCTTTAAAAACCAAAGGACTTAAACTTATGCCATGATAAATTTTCATCGAGGAATAGATTGTCTTCGTAAACCAATAGAGACTGATATTTGCAATCAATTCATCCTTTGAAAAACAGTTTTCGATGTTTCCATTATGATCACTCCAAGCATTGAACTTTTCGACTATCCATGCACAGAGTCCAATAGGTGAATCGTTAAGTCCGTATGACAATGTCAAAGGTTTTGTACTTTGCATAATTGCATATGCCCCTTCTTTTTCATTCCAGTTTTTCAAGTATTCCTGATACTCTTTGACTTCATTGTCCTTTTCGTCTACTGAATAGGGTTTGTAGGAGTCGGAAATATAGTTAAGGTGCAGCCCTATGATATTTTCAGGGTGTTTCTGTGCCAATCGGATACTAATTCCAGCTCCCAAATCCCCGCCTTGCAATCCGTAGTTTTGATAGCCGAGTTCAAGCATTAATTTATGCCAAATTTCGGCTACAAAACCATAGTCGACATCATTTTTTATTTTGTTTTCTGAAAATCCAAATCCGATGATTGACGGAATGACCAAATCAAATTCGTCTGTTAAAAACGGTATTATTTTTAGCATTTCTAAAAACGAACCGGGCCACCCGTGGGTAATCAAAAGAGGTATTGCATTTTCTCGGTTACTTTTGATATGAAGAAAATGAACTTTTAAATGGTCAATTTCGATTATAAAATTTGGGAAGGAATTGATGTTGTTCTCGATTTGTCTCCAATCAAATTTTTGTTCCCAGTAATCGGAAAGTTCTTTGAGATAAGTCGTTTCAGTTCCTAATGCCCAGTTGGAACTTTCGGTTTCCTCTGACCATCTCGTTTTCCTAATCCTTTCCTTTAAATCGTCTATTTCGGATTGCGGTATGTTTACTTTAAATTCTTTTTTCATCTTTGCTTTTCCGCATTATGCACAACATTGTAATATAAATCATATGATCTATATATCATTTATATTTGGAACTTAATAGTAATTCTTCCCATCATCGCAAAGAACTATGGCTAGTTGGCCAAACAAATCTTTTTATAATTTAAGATAGTGTTTAATCGCTTTATAATAAGTGTTTTACAAAAGTATAATGCTTACATTTAGCTATGGTTAAAAGACTTTTCGCAATAATGCTGTTTGTTTCGGTTTTTGGCCATTCACAGTCAAAAATCGATAGTCTACAACAACGGCTAGGTTCTGAAAAAGTAGATTCCACCAAGGTGACCTTGCTCTTGGCCCTTTCAAGTGCTTATCGATATGAAAACCCAGAAAAGTCAGAAGAATACCTTCAAAGTGCACTTACCCTCGCTTCCCGCATTCGTGATAAAAAATACGAGGTTAGGGCCTTAAATGCTTACGCCGGTTTACTAAACGGTCGCTCCCAAAACGATTCTTCCATCACGTTTTACAAAAAAGCCTTGTCACTAGCCGAAGATATTGAAGACAATTCTGGAAAAGGCATTGCATTGATAGGATTGGGCACTACCTATACGGCTAAAGGTGATTTGGAGCTGGGCGAACAGTACCATGTTCAAAATCTTACTTTTTCTAAAAAGCTAGAGGATTTGGAGGGAATTGCCAG
Source organism: Euzebyella marina (assembly GCF_003687485.1). Classification (GTDB taxonomy): domain Bacteria; phylum Bacteroidota; class Bacteroidia; order Flavobacteriales; family Flavobacteriaceae; genus Euzebyella; species Euzebyella marina. Next base: position 661,206 of record NZ_CP032050.1, read on the forward strand.
CTCGTATAACAATTTGGGTAATATTCATAATGAAAAGGGGGAATACAAAAAGGCCATGCAAGCCTATACCGATGCCGCCAAAATCAATACCGAAATTGGTAATGTAAAAAATGCAGGAATCAACATGGCGAACATCGCGATGATCAGTCAAAAACTGAATGACAGTGAAAAGGCCATCAACTATTATGAGCAAAGTGATAGCATTTTTAAAAAAGTGGATTTTCTTCCTGGTCGGGCCTTTGTTCTAAAGGGCATGGGAATGATATATCGAAATCAAGAGAATCACGATAAAGCACTTGACAAGTACCAGCAGGCACTGGAAAGTTATAAAACGATGGACCTGAAACGAGAAATGTGTCAAGTCTATCAAAACATTGGAAACATTTTTTCCGACCAAAAAAAATCGCAACTCGCCATACATAATTATCATAGATCATTGACTATTGCCCATGCCATTGCAGACTCTATAAACATAGCTATGACCAGTCAGTCTTTGGGTCAAGAATTTTTTTACGAAAAGCAGTTGGATAGTGCAGCATTATATTCAGGGAGCGCGGTAAAGTTGGCCCAAGCCTTGGGAATTGATCTTACGGTAATGGATGGCTACAAAACGCTTTCTGAGGTAAAATATGCCGATGCGGATTATAAAGGGGCTTACGACTACAGAATTCAATATCAAACCATGCGAGATAGCCTTTACAATATTGAAAAGCGAGACCTTGCCGCTGATATTGAGGCCAATTATCAAAATGAACAAAAGACCAAAGAAATTGCCTTGTTGGCATCGGAAAAAGAGGTGCAGACCTTACAATTGGGCAAAAGAAAAAACGAGCGCAATGGCTTGATAGTATTGGCCCTATTTATTTTGCTTTTGGCTGCTTTGTTGTACAATCAATTTCGCATCAAACAAAAAGCCAACAAAGAACTACAGCAACTTGACCAATTGAAGTCCAATTTTTTTGCCAACATTTCACACGAATTCAGAACGCCGCTTACCTTAATCAAAGGTCCGATTGAGAGGTTGGAGCAAAACCCCGATGAAAATCTTGATCGGGAAGAAGTAAAAATGATTCGAAGAAACACCAATAAAGTTTTAGGACTGGTGAATCAGCTGTTGGACCTTTCGAAGATTGACGAAGGAAAATCCAAAATAAAATCTACCGAAGGCGATGTTTTTAAGTGCTTGCGAACAGCAGCCAGTTCATTTAATTCGCATGCTGCGCAACGTAAAATTGATTATCGGGTGAACGTTCCAAACGAAACCTTCTGGGCATCTTTCGATAGAGATAAACTAGAAAAGATAGTGTACAATCTTTTAAGCAATGCCTTCAAGTTCAGTGAATATGGCGAGCATGTTTCTTTCAAGGCTTTTTATGCCAATAATGAGTTGATTATACAGGTTTCGGATTCGGGTCGTGGTATTTCTGAGGAGAAACTTCCGTTTATCTTTGACCGTTTTTACCAAGTGGATAACAGTCTTACCAAAGAGACGGAAGGTTCGGGCATAGGTTTGTCCCTTTCCAAAGATTTGGTAGAGCTGATGGACGGAACCATTACGGTTTCAAGCGAGGTGGGAAAGGGCACTTTTTTTACGGTTCATATTCCCATGGAAAAAATTAAGGCACCGCAACCTTCAACTAGTCCACCCATTAAAGACGTGAGGTTGACGACCGATTTGCCTACATCTTTTGAATTGCCAAATAAAGATGCACGTAATCTTCCTGAAATATTACTTATTGAAGATAACGACGATATGCGGCATTACATCAAGAACCAACTTCTAAATGACTATCGTGTCGTTGAAGCGACAAATGGCGATTTAGGACTTAAAAAGGCATCTTCAAGTTCTCCCGACTTAATCATTACAGATTTGATGATGCCAAAAATGGATGGAATGGCACTCTGTAAAAAATTGAAGACCAATATTGAAACAAGCCATATTCCTATTATTATGTTGACCGCCAGAGCTGGTGTGGAAAACAAGATTGAGGGTTTGGAAACGGGGGCCGACGATTACCTTACCAAACCATTTGAAGCCAAGGAATTGATGGCGAGGGTCAAGAATTTAATTGGGCAGCGGCAGCGTTTACGATCTTATTATCGGGAAAATGAAAATACCGTTCATCCTGAAAAGATTACCACAACTTCGTTGGATAGAAAATTTCTTGAAAAGGTTTTGAACCTTTTACAAAAGGAATATGCCAATCCAGATTTCGGAGTACCTCAAATGCAACAAGCCCTTGCAATGAGCAAAACGCAGTTGCACCGAAAAATTAAAGTACTTACCAATGAATCTCCAGGGGAGTTGCTGCGTAATTTTAGATTGAAACGTGCAGCCCAATTATTATCACAAAAGGCAGATACTGTAACTCAGGTTGCCTATCAAGTTGGCTTTAACAACTTATCTTATTTCGCTAAATGCTTCAAGGCGCTCTACGGTGTCTCCCCATCTTCGTATTAATTATTGAAAGTTAGAACAGTATTTGGAACCATAGTGTCACTTTTTGGTCTTATGCTGTCAGTATCGATTCACGACGCAACCTAGTTTTGGTGTCATTCCAAACGTTTCCCCACTGTTTTTAAAAAGGACTCAATTATGGAAAAATCAAACGTAAAAGCGCAAAGTAGTTTAATACTGCAAATCGTAAGCTGCATTATCCTATTTGTGGTAATAGGATGTAGTAAAAGTGGTGACGATAACTCTGGGGATGATGACCCACAAGTGATGGTGCCTACGATATCAAGCATCTCACCAACATCAGGTACAATTGGTACAGAGGTGACGATTTCTGGTAACAATTTTAGTGGAACCAGCAATGAAAATGAGGTTTCTTTTAATGGAACGGCTGCCAATGTAAAATCGGCTACAAGTACCCAATTGGTAGTTAATGTTCCGGATAATGCAACCTCAGGTGCGGTTTCATTAGTGGTTGATGGTGAGACCGCCACTGGGCCTTCATTTACCGTTATTGAAGCCAATGCTTCTTTATGTGACACTAATGAAATCTTTGATAATACAACTTGGCCAGATATCGCTCCGGGCAATGAAATTGACTATGTGGTGCAATGTGCCATTTCGGTGAAGGGCAATGCGCTTTTGACCATTGAACCAGGGGTAATAATAGCTTTTGAAGGTGAAGAAAGTGGAATTTACACTAGTGAGGGGGGTGGATTAAAGGCCATTGGAACTTCAAATGACCCTATTATATTTAAGGGTACTTCAGAAAACAAGGGTGTCTGGAAGGGTGTTTACTTTGGTTCCAACCATCCTGAAAATCGTTTGGAATATGTATCTGTGATGCATGCTGGACGAACAGCCTCTGGCCAATCGGGTGAAAAAGGCGCCGTCCAACTTTCGAGGGATGAGGACTCAAGTGCCGAAATAGTCAATTGTACCATTGAAAATAATGACGGATATGGATTATTTATAACTGATGAGAGTGAACTAAAAGAATTTTCAGAAAATACCATAACGAATAATGAAGATGCTCCGGTAGGCTTGTTCTTCAATCAATTGGGTGCTTTGGATGGCGCTTCTGATTATCAAGGCAACGGCAAGGATTATATTGAGGTTTGGGAAAATGTAATCGAAGATGATGAAGTGAGCATGGCATTAGTAAATGTACCGTATCGATTTGTTCAAAGTACACGCTATGATATCAAGAATAATTTGAATATCGAGCCAGGGAATATTTTAGAGTTTACTTCGGGTGCAGGATTCAGATTGGGAGAAGCAGCTTCGGATTGTTCAAACGCTTCTGGTTCCCTTAATGCTACAGGAAACATGGCAAACCCAATAACTTTTAGGGGAGTAACATCAGGTATTGGCACATGGTTGGGTATTGGGTTCAATTCGTCAAGCCCAAACAACAAACTCATCTATTGCCAAATCTCAGGGGGTGGCAGCGATGGCATCTATAATGCCTCTACTTTCGCAGCTAATATCACTTTGCAATGCGATAGCCGAGTAACCATTCAAAACACTACAATTTCGGAAAGTGGCGAATTTGGTATTTATGTTTTAGATGATGATGCCGAGCTCGAAGATTTTCAAGAAAATACCTTGTCCGATAACGAATTGGCCCCTGTTTGGCTGCATTTGCCGCAAGTAAATCAGTTAGATCCCGCAACCTCTTATGCCAATGGCAACGGTAGAACCTATATTCAAGTGGAAGGTGATGCTGTGACCGATGCCGATTTGGTCATTAAAAAACTGGATGTTCCCTATCGAATAGATACAGACCTATCAGGTCGCGAAACCTATGTGGAAAAAGCAATTACTATTGAAGCGGGTACAATCTTAGAGTTTGAAACAGGTGCCGGATTGGTTTTGGGAAGTCCCGGAGTGGACTGTATTCCAACCACAGGGTCATTGAATGCTCAGGGCACTATGGAAGAGTCTATCATATTTCGAGGAGCTTCAGAAGGTCAAGGTACGTGGCTAGGTATAGGAATCAATTCCAGTAGCAGTGAAAACCTTTTTACCTATTGCGAAATAATTGGAGGAGGAGCAGAACAAATGTACAATGCTGGGGGGCAGGGTAACATTGTAATGACATGCGGTGCAAATTTGACGCTACAAAACAGTTCTGTTAAAGACAGTGGTGGCTGGGGTATTGATTTTGTTCAGGGTAGCAATAATCTATCCCAATCGGGCAATACATATGCCAACAATGCATCGGGTAATATTGCGTCGAACTAGACAAGCGTGGTCGAGACGGAGATATTGAAGTCTCTCTTTCGGTATTTCTTCTTGACCTTTACTAATAGTTTCGAGCTATATGTATAAATTCAGCGTTGGTGCTGATTGAACAGTTTTTCTATGACGGCACAGAAATTATTGGTGATTTTTGTGGTCAGTTCCCTTATGACCGGAATTTCCCGCTTTTTGACTCATGCTTGTTTACGTTTGCATAGGGTGCTGTTATTCGCTGGTCAAATTATCTTCTTTTGTTTCTTTTGAACATGACTTTAGGGTGGCTTACCATAAAGATTAAAAAAAACTTGTTATAACTAACGTGAAAAGTAAATCAGAACATATTTTTTTCAAGGTTTCAGCCATCTGTTATGCACTGATTGTATTTTGGGGTTTTGCCCCGTCTTTTTATCTATCCAGGTTTTTTGATGATTTTGAACCATTGCCGTTACCGTTGATACTTCATGGTATTGTATTTACCATTTGGATGATGCTGTATATAGTTCAGGTAATTCTGATTGGTTCCAAAAAATATACACTGCACAAACGTTTAGGGATTTTTGGTGTTTTCGTGATGATTTTGATGATTCCAACTGGGCTATTTCCAGTTTTATATAAATACGAAGCTGGACTGAATGATATTACTCTTACGGGACATAATGTTTTCAGATTGTTTAGCGGTTATGCCCTATTTGTATTGGCCGTCTGGCATCGTAAAAATAGCTTTTTCCATAAGCGTTTGATGCTAGGTTGTATGGTCATGCTTATGAGTGCGGCCATTTTCAGAATATCTATGGATCTTGGTCTGGGATCCAGCCAAATTTTCAATAAGGGAATTCAGGTTTTACCGGCCATATGCCTTTTAATTTTAGATATGGTCAATTACAAAAGAGTGGTTTGCGTAGATTTGATTTCCGTTGTAGCTGTTTTTGCCATTTTCTTCTTAGCTGATTATTTTTGGCTAATGCCTTTTGGTGAGGTATTTGCAAACTTTTTGCTTTCCATTTTTGTCGAACCTTTTATATGAAAATTATGCTATCAAAATTCATTAGTCTTGGACCATATGATAGAAATTAAAACACCATTACTTCAACTTTAAAAAAAGTCATTACCTGTGATGTCCTTATATACATACTCGTTTCGCCAGTCATAATCAACAAGATTTAATAATTCCCATACACAATTCCAGAGAAGTCATGGAAATAATAGAGCAAATTTATCAAATGATAGCTCTGAAAAGAGAAAGGTTTTCAAATTTTGAAATAATATAAGGTTATCGGATAGACGGGTTGTTAGAAATTGTTTGGTTCGAGTCCAAGAGCTGGATGTTAATAATCAAATAGTTATGAAAAGAGTATTTGCCTTTTTTGTTTAGTTGTGCCTTTTTTTATTGATATTAAATCCATCTGTAACCTTCTAAATCTCTAGAGGATTGAATTCTGAGAACAGGGCATTAGCCTCTTCAACCGACCCGATAGGAATATATTGGCACACTTCGGCATACGCTGACCACATTTTATTCATTGTTGGATTGGAATGAGCCTCCTCCATAGCTTGTTTTGATTTCCAACCAAAAACCTCGATAACAGTTTTGTCTTTCGCTTGCATGAGAATTGGTCTTCGGTCTGAGACCAAACCCAAATCATGTAGTGTTTTCCAATGTGATGTGGAGAGCTCCATCAATTGATTTTCCTTGCCTTTAAAGGGTTTATATGCGACTATTACGATTCTTTCCATGTTGCCCTATATTCACTTTCCAGTATTGACATCACAATCAAGTTTACATATTTACCATCAACCCAAACACTTTCCCTTAAAATTCCTTCCTCTACAAAACCTTCGGATTTATACAATTGTCTTGCCCTTTCATTGGTTTCAAGAACATCCAGCCACAGCCTGTGACAATTGTGTTCCTTAAAGCAACGCTTTCTTATTTGTTTAATCGTTTTTCTTCCGAAGCCTTTTCCTTTTTGATTGATAACAATTCTTCGTAGCTCAATACTGCGGTTTCGATTCTCTAGACCTGCTAGGATAACATAGCCTACGATGTTATTGACGTTAGTTTTTAAGGTTAAATGGGCAAAATCGTTATTGCTTATAAGGCCTATATGTTCTGTTTTTGAATTAGGGAATATAAATTGAGAATTTTCAGTATTGTTTTCGATAGCAATAATCAGGTCAATTTCTGATTTTGAAGTACTATGGATGGTCAACTTTTCCAAAGGAGTTCTTAGCTTTTTTAGAGTCACAATTTAATAAGAATCAAGTGGTTGCTATAGAAAGATTGGCGTTTATTATTCAATTATTTCATCTTCTTTATGAGAAAGTAACCTTTCGGACATAATGATGCAAAGCTTTTTGTTTACGCTTGAAAGCTCTTCACGTTCTTTGATGCCATAAACCAAGTTTGGAAAGTTGGCCTCTTTTTGAATGGCCCATATTTTATCATGTTCCGAAGAGGGGAATTTTTGCATGGGGTCACCTACCGCTACCCAACCAATCGGCAATACGCCATTCTTTGGAAAGACGGTTTTTAAGTGCACCACGCCATTAATTTGAACTTCGGCACCTTCTTTAATAAGTGCTCTATGAAAAATGGAAGCTCCTGTGGCAATGAATACGTTGTTTTCCAACATGCAACTTACCAAATGCGAATTGGGGCCAATAAGGCAATTATCCCCAATGCTAACATTGGATGCCTGTGCTCCCCTTATTACGGCATTTTCAAGCACAATGCAATTGTCTCCAATTACGATTGGGTTGCTTTCTGCGATGAGTTGTGCTCCGAACATGATTCGTGTGTTGGCACCGATGGTAACATCTCCGCAAATGGTTGCATTGGGTGCGACATATGCCGATTCGTGTATTGTTGGTCTTTTGCCCAAATGTTCAAGTATCATGGTCTATTCTTTATCGATTAATCGTCTATGATAATTTATTTGCCCTAAGTGATAGTTTAAATGCGAGAGAAGGTGAACAAGTGTCCATTCCATTTCAGTTGGCTTCTCCCAAATCAATACAGGAAAATCATCTTTCATTTTTTCCATAGTTAAGCTATCCAACCCTTTTTCAATGACTTGAATGGTGGCCTCAATCTTTTCTAGCAATTCTCTTTTTGGTACGTTTTTCAACGAAAATTCTAAATCTCGTTGGCGTTTGTATCCCGTTTTTGCCAGTCCCACACCAATATAGGCGTTTAGATTGCCTATGAGATGAAGACAAAGATTCCCTCCTGAATTGGCTATGTTTTTGTCTATTATCCAAAGGTTTTTTTCGTCTTGGTAGAGCTCTATTTCGGTATGTAGGTTCTGTAAGTCCCTTTTATATAAATGTTTAAATGTTTCAGTGATCATGGATGAAATTTTAAATGTTGATTTGTCCTTCCAATACAATCTGTGCGCGGCTCTTGACCTCTAAAGTTCTGTCTTCTATAATGTTCAAGTGTAGGTAACCCCCACGTTCAGAGGCCTGAAATGCTTTCATAGTGGTTTTTCGCAGTTTTTTGCCCCAGTATTTGGCCAAAATGGAATGTGCTGCACCTGTTACGGGGTCTTCGTTTATGCCTATCCATGGGCAGAAGCACCTGGAATAGAAATCATATTCTTCGTCACTCGATTTCGTAGTGACAATTACATTGTTCAATAAATTAGTTGTAGCTACAGCTTTTGAAAAATCAGGGGCTAAGCTTTTTAAGGTGTTTAAACTGTCAACTTCAACCAGCAACATTTTTAGCTCTTTGCAAAAGGCAACATATAGTGAATCACGAATACCAAAAGCTTCAAGCAGATCTGGAATTGGTCGAATCTCAACTGTATCGTACAATGGAAACCTCATAGCTATATAATCCTCCTTTGTTTCGGCGTAGAGGCTTAATCCGTTTTCTGTGGAAAAACTGACATTGTTCTGGCGAAGATGGTTCAAAACAAGTGTCGAGGCGGCCAAGGTAGCGTGCCCGCAAAACGGTATTTCCACAGTGGGCGTGAAATACCGAATAAAAAAATTATAGTCTGAACTCCCTTTTCTCAAAATGAAGGCTGTTTCGGACAGGTTTAACTCATTGGCAATAGACTGCATGATACTTTTGTCAATTTCGGTAGCGAGCAAACAGACTCCAGCTGGATTACCCTTAAATTTGCTGTTGGTAAAAGCGTCAATTATAAATGTTTTAATTTTCATCATATGTTAGGTTGTGCCTAAGATAGCCTAAGAATCAGAGTCTTAAAAGGAATTGGCTTATTATGAGTAACTAATAAAAAAGTGAGTATGGGATTACGTAAGGAAAGCTCTAGTAATTTTTTGAATGAAGCTTATTTGGAGGAAAAGTGTACCCTTAACAAGGTACTTAAACTTATGGGCAAAAGATAGGTGTCTGAAATTCTATTTCTTATTGAAAAAGACATTTGCCGATTCAGTGAAATAAAAGAAAACCTAGAGGGCATTTCAGACAATGTGCTTTCAAAAAACCTGAACATACTTTCCGCTGCAGGGATATTGGATAAGAAAATATTCAACCAAGTGCCACTAAAAGTTGAGTATTCGCTTACTCAAAGTGGAGAACAACTTGTGGAATTACTACATGAACTTTGCAGTTGGGGAAAATTGAACGGCCTAAAGAACAAATTGAATTTTAAATAGGAATCTACAATGTAAATTAAACTTAGAAGATTTTTATAAAAAGATAATTTTTTACGATATAATTTCTGAATCTCAGTATTTAAATAAAATAAAATCACCTTCCTCAGATTGCCCCTCCGAAATAGATTCCCAACCATTCTTGAGGTAAAAATTTAGGGCTCCGTGATTGTTTTTTAGACATTTCAAGGTTAAGTCAGCGCTGGAATTTTCAATAATGTGATTTAATAATCGTGTTCCGATACCCAAGCCTTGAAATTTATTTGAAACATACAAGTGGTGAAGAAAGTTGTCTTGTGACCAAATGGAAGCAAAACCCACAATTTCATTGTTCACTTTGGCCACCAAAATAGATTCCCCTTCAGTGTCTTTGTCAAATGATGACAGCTTTAAAAACTCCTCTGGCAACCACGTAAAATTGGTTTTTCGAACCTCATAGTAAATATGTCTTAGTGGTTCTCGGTCTTCTTCTGAAAAATCGGTGATTTCTATTTTCACATTTCTGGCGGATTGTCAAAACCCGCTTCTCTGATAAAACTATAGCCGTATCTCATAATTGTTTCAATTCTAAAGCTAGCGGACATTTCCAACGGAAAATGCCCGCCTGGGATTAAAGATAATCGATTGCAGGAATTTACATGCGGAAATCCGACTGCAATTAATCATACACCGTGTTGTGCTTAGGTTTTTTTTACTGCGAAGGAGTTTCGACCTACCCAAATTAGATTCCAACTAGTGGGTAATCCATCTGTGTTACTTTTTAACTTTACTTTTTTCAGATTTGAGTCCCAAGAAAAAGTTCCGCTGATATTTTTCGGTCTCCACCTTCGATTCTCATTTCCACATCTTTTGATAGTGCCCCGATTTTCTTTTAAATTAAACAGTCCATTTGATTTAAACTGTATAACAGTTCCTTTTTGATTGAAGGTACAGCGCTTATAAATTTTTGTTTCATTATCTGCTCCCGGGTGGAATCGGTCAATTGCCCAATATCCAACTAAGTCCGACTTAGAGATTTTGTTTTCCTGACTAAGAACTATTGAAACAAAAAAGAATAAAGAAATTGAGATTATTTTTTTCATATGAAAGTTGAAACAAGAATCATTCCGACTTAAGCCCAACGGTTAGTGTATGATTAGTTGCGGACTTTTCCAACGGAAAATGTCCGCCTGGTTTTAAAGATAATTGATTGCAGGATTCTCCCTCTAGGAAATCCGCAAGCAATGAACTTTAAGTATTGTTGTACACAGGCTTTTTATACCTTATTATTCAGTACCATATATTTCTTCATTGTAAAATGGCTGAATAAGCGTATCAACATTTTTCCATTCTCCAAATATGACCTTTCTTCGTCTATACCGGATATTCGAGAATCCTCCATTAGTTCATAATTGGTTTCTTCAAGCTTAGCTTCAAAAAGCTTGGTCTGTTTTCCATTTGTGAGCATGGCCATAATCGAATTGTACCATACATTTTTATCATTAGTGGATCCGGAGGAAAATTGATCTATCAAAGTGTCCTTTTCGTATTGGTTGTATTCAAGAAATAGGAATTGAATATCATTGAAGTTCAGGTTTTTCCTGCCAAATGGCGTTTTTATATCCATTAGTTTTTTATCCTTGCTTAAATGTAGGATCACGTTATTTTTAAAGAATACATCAATGCTTTTTTCATTGATGCTAATACGCTTATCCAAAAAGTTCAATTTTCTTGGATAATCTAAATCCGTCGGCACGTCCTCAAGTCTTGCCTTTTGTAGAATTTTTTTCCTTTCGATGACTTTCTTGATATGTTTGATTAAATCATAACAGAAATAGATAAATAATCCTACTAGAAGCCACTCTAACAAACTAAATTTTTCGAGGATATTGTCAAGGGTAATTTTATTGTAATGGGCTATAAAAATGAAGAGTCCAACTATTGGTACAAAGCGGAATAGAAGTCGATTTATTATTACTCTAGTTATGTTCATTTAGCTTGTGTACAACGGTTTGGCTATGGTGCGTGTCCCGCAGGGCATGCACTATAGCCGTTGTTGCCGCATCGTTTTTTTTCAATTTATCATTTTCACTTTTCGAGCCAAGGACTCATTATCTGTGACGATCAAGTTGTCCAATAGTCCCATAACTTCCTTGTCATCTTCATTTAGAAATCCTGCTGCACTCATAAAGATTGACTTATCATTTGAAAAATCAATTCTCAAATCCTGAGGATAGGTGAACTTGTCTGACTTACCCGTCTTGTCTTCATACATAATTACTTCTTCCCAAGTCAGCTTAACATTCGCAATCTTTTGTTCAATAAATTTCCCCCATAAGTCATCGGTTGAAACATCCCATTTTTGTCCTGTCGCAGTTTCAGTTTTTTCATTAAATCTTACTCCAATTCCATACTGGTAAAATTGTCCGTCCCAATAAAATTCAATTTTGCCCTTGTCGGTGTGCAATATTATTGAGAAGTCAATCGAGTCGATTTCGTGAAATTTCGATTTGTAATATGGTTTTGGGTGATCTGATTCATAGTTAATCTCAAGGTATTGAACTTTAAGAAGTGTCAGTCCAACTATTCGCTGGATTTTGTTTTCAAAGTCCATATGTTCCTGGCTCAGATTCATTTTTTAAATGTGCGGTAACAATTGAATATAGATCATATGGTCTATATATGTTTTATGTGCAGAACTAAGATAAGAGATTCCTTATGTTACTTACTAAGGTTTCTACCACATGGGCAGACATTTTCGTTTTTGGGGTAGAGCCATGTACAATAAAAGTTGAATACGTCTAATATTGAAGCCATCTTTCAAAAGACGAGTAGCGAAACTACGCTTGGGCAGACGTGATTTAGATAACAACTGAATGTTCATCTTTTAAGACTCTCTGAAAATACTTTCTGGTCTGATATTCACTAATATTTTTTTGGCTCTGAATTTTTTTTGGGTTAATAAAGCAATCGAATATTTGCTCAAAAGTCTTGTTGGTGTTTTCCTGAACATTTTTTAATACTTAGAATTTTAATGGTTCAGTTTTAGACTTGGCTAAAATCGAATTTTAAGTAGGAGATTTTTCTATTTCTCCAATACCATTGACAACATATAGTTCGATTTGAGTACATTCGCATTGACTGAAGAAAAATCATCAAAAAAGTTCACAAATCGTCAACATTTCAAATTAGTAATCTCTTGAAGCCTGTTATGACGGGGCTTCGGTAAAAATGTTCGATTCTTGCCGGGGCTACTTTCTTTTTTATCATGCGATTCGTTTATTTAGTATTATTTACCTGTTTCTCCAATTTTCTTGTAGCACAAGAAGCATTCACCTTTTTTGACCAAGTAATCAATCCGGGCACCAAAAAGGAAGTCATTATTCCGATAAACGATGGGAGGGATAGTACATATATACCGGTTACCGTTCTGCATGGCGCGCGTAAAGGCCCTGTATTGGGTGTCACAGCGGGGGTGCATGGTTATGAATATCCACCGATTTTGGCAGCACAAAAAATAGCTTCAAAAGTGGACGTTGCTCAACTTAAAGGAACTATTATATTGGTGCAATTGGCGAACGTTGCCGGTTTTTTGGGTAGAAGTCCGTTTGTAAACCCAATCGACGGGAAGAATTTAAATCGTTCGTTTCCGGGTAAGAAAGATGGTACGATTACCGAGAAGATTGCTCATGCGATTACGAAACATGTAATTTCGAAATCTGACTTTTTCGTTGATATGCATGCCGGTGATTCTCCTGAAGACCTAATGCCCTATAATGCTTGGTACAGTTCTGAGGCCTTTCCTGAGGCTTCGCGAAAAGGAAAAGAAATGGCATTATCTATGGGCTATGATTACGCTGTGATTTTTCAAATTCCTGAAGAACGCATTTCCAAACCAAGTATTTACTGTTCGCAAGAAGCTTTCCATAGAAAAATTCCGACCATAGATATTGAATGCGGTCGGCTAGGTATACCCGGCACTGAGGAGACCGATAAAATAGTTTCATCTATTTTCAGGTTATTGTCTCATCTAAATATGACGTCCAAAACAATTGCAAACGAACCGAAAGCACCTGTCATTATCGAAAAGCGGGCGAGCATTAAAAGTAACCATTCTGGAATCTTTTATTCTTCATACAAGTCGGGAGATAGGGTTAAGAATAAAGAGGTTTTAGGTTATATAACAGATTTTTTTGGAAACAAACTGGAAGATATAGTGGCCCCTGAAAGTGGCATACTTCTTTACAAAATAGGTACCCCGCCGATTAATAAAGGAGAAACACTTTTCAGTATAGGTATTATAGAAGACTAAGGCCTGTTTGAAAATGAGATAAGCTCACCTATCTCTTGGCCCAAATCTCGTACATGGGTTCTCCCTTGCTATTTTTGCCGGTATGGTGCCAGTCGTTACCTTTTAGTTCGTAATTGAATTCGAGGGTGGCCCCTACGCGGGAGTTGTCTCTTGAGAAATATTCTATATTCTCTGTGTATATTCCGTCTTTAGAGGTGTATGCTCCGCCACCAGTACCATGAAATTCAAAACTGTCGGTATTGTAGGCTATCCATTGAAATCGACCATCTAGCAAAAATTTTAAGGTTTTTCGCGGGTTTTCATCGCCCCTTCGTTCTTGACCGGTATCTGGACCTCTGGTGGCGAATAACCACAGGCCGTCTAGTTCTTGTGTTTTGTCATCGGCTTTCTGAAATGTGAGTTTTTCGTTGATAATAATTTGATTCATCGAAAAACGAACGGGGTGCGAAACTTCTTTAACCCCATCTAACGCATAATCGGAGTTGAATTCTAAATTAACGAATAATTTTTCGCCGTCTACCGTATAAAAACCACCTAAAGTCTTGATAAACTTTGCTGGAGATTCTGCGTAAACGGACCAAGTGAGATAATCTCCACTTATCTTCAGCTCATGCTTTTGACCATCAGAGTTTGCCAAATAGACCCCATCTTCGATTTGTGCCGATAAGGCTTGAGGGTTGTAAGTGCCTATGGCAATTGTTAACAGTATAATAATGTAGTTTACAGAAGGGTATAAGTTCATTGGGAAAAATATTTTATTTAAAATATGAAAATAAATACTTTGAAATGAGATGTTTATGATAATTTTAGATTATTGGTCGACCTAGTGAAATCTAATTTTTACTATTTATCGTAATTTCAGCCTTAACGCTTGTTTTTTGAGATATTTTGTTTTCATTTGTCAAACTGTTTTAACACAGGTAAACTTTATTTTATATTGTAGGGATTGAACAAACTATCGTGCTTTTTGTGTTACTCATTTTTTGGTAATCCCCCTATTTTCCACTCGCTAATGCAATCATCATTTAAATGAACACTAAATACATTGATCTTATCGATCAAACCTATTATTTTCCTCAAGAAGAATTTAATCTTGATGGCGAATTTTTACAGTTTCACGGCATTCCTCTCAATGATTTGGTAGAGAAGTACGGCAGCCCTTTGAAATTTACGTATTTGCCAAAAATTTCGCAGAACATAAACTTGGCAAAAAAGTGGTTCGCCTCGGCAATTGATAAACACGGTTACAAGGGTAAATATCACTACTGCTATTGTACCAAAAGCTCACACTTTAATCACGTTTTGAACGAGGTGCTGAACAATGAGGTGCATATTGAAACTTCATCGGCTTTCGACATCAATATTGTCGAAAAACTGAAGAAATCAGGAAAAATAAAAAACAACACCTACGTTATCTGCAACGGCTTTAAACGTGAGCAGTATATTGAAAACATAGGTAGGTTGATCAATGAGGGGCACCAAAACTGCATACCCATTATCGATAATTATGAAGAGCTTGATTTGCTGTCAGATGTTATCAATGACGATTTTCAGGTTGGTATACGTATCGCATCTGAAGAAGAACCTAAATTCGAGTTCTATACCTCTCGATTAGGTATCGGTTATAAAAACATTGTTCCCTTTTATGAAAACCAGATAAAGGATAATGACAAGGTAGAGTTAAAAATGCTCCACTTTTTTATCAATACCGGTATTAGGGACAACTCATATTATTGGAACGAACTTCTCAAATGCTTAAAGGTGTACGTGCGACTTCGAAAAATATGTCCGTCGTTAGATAGCCTTAATATTGGAGGAGGTTTCCCTATTAAAAACTCATTGGCTTTTGATTATGATTATCAATATATGATCGATGAGATTATCAACCAGATCAATATCGCTTGTAAAGAAGCCGATGTGCCAGTGCCCAATATTTTTACCGAGTTCGGTAGTTTTACCGTTGGGGAAAGTGGGGGCGCCATATATGAAATTCTATATCAAAAGCAACAGAACGATAGAGAGAAGTGGAATATGATCGATTCGTCGTTCATCACTACGCTGCCCGATACATGGGCTATTAACAAACGGTTTATTCTGTTACCCATCAACCGATGGAAAGATGAGTATGAGCGTGTGCTATTGGGGGGTCTCACCTGCGACAGCGATGATTATTACAATAGCGAGCAGAACATGAACGCGATTTACCTGCCAAAATTTAAGAGAGATAGACCTTTGTATATAGGCTTCTTTAATACAGGTGCCTATCAAGAAACGATCGGTGGTTTTGGAGGTCTGCAACACTGTTTGATTCCGCAGCCCAAACATATTCTTATTGATAGGGATGCCAATGGAGAATTGACCTATGAACTTTTCAGCGACCAGCAAACAGCCGATGACCTTCTGGGTATTTTAGGTTACAATGGCTCAGAACAGGCTTCGAAAAAAACAAAGAAAAAAGTGACTTTAGACCAAGAGTAGCTAAAGACATTATATTTATAATTGATTATTAAAACAACAGATTTAATTTAATACTAATGAGTGCAAAAAAGAATTACGCCGGTATTTCCGACGAATTCGCCCAATTGGAAACGGCCAAAATTATTTTGATACCTGTGCCGTATGACGGAACCAGTACTTGGGGTAAAGGTGCCGATAAAGGCCCCCAAGCTTTCTTAGAAGCTTCTGATAATATGGAGCTTTATGACATCGAGACAGATACCGAAGCTTTCGAGCAAGGTATATACCTGTCTGAACCTATTAAAGAAAATAGTTCTCCTGAGGCAATGGTGAACGCCGTTCACAAGGTTACCAAAGATTTTATCAAACGTAACAAATTTGTGACTTTGGTCGGTGGTGAGCATTCCATTTCAATTGGTACCATTCGTGCCTTTAACGAATGTTTCGACAACCTCAGTGTGCTTCATATCGATGCCCATGCCGATTTGCGACAATCGTATAACGGCAGTAATTACAACCATGCTTGTGCAGTGCATGAGGCAAGTCAAACAACCAACTTGGTTCAAGTCGGTATTCGTTCTATGGATGTTATCGAAAAGACATTTCTAGATGAAGAAAAGACGTTTTTTGCGCATGATATGGCCAATGATGAGTATTGGACGGATAAAGTGGTCGATTTGTTGACCGATAACGTGTTTATCACTTTCGACCTTGATGCCCTTGACCCATCGATTATGCCTTCTACCGGTACGCCGGAGCCAGGAGGTCTGTTTTGGTACGAAACCCTTGATTTCTTAAAACAGGTCTTTGAAGAAAAGAACGTAGTCGGTTTTGACTTGGTTGAATTGTGCCCGAACCCGAACGATAAAACTTCCGATTTTCTAGCTGCAAAATTGTATTACAAAATGTTATCCTATAAATTTATGGGTGAGGCGGCTGATGACGATTATGACAATACTTATGATGTCGACCGCAAAGCGGGAGGCGGCAACTTAAAATTTGATGATGACGAAGACTAAAGGAGAAATATCAAAATTTATTGAAAAATATTATTTGCATTTTAATGCCGCTGCTCTAGTTGATGCCGCGAAAGGTTATGAAGATCAACTGAATGGCGGGGCCAAGATGTTGGTTTCTTTGGCTGGCGCTATGAGTACGGCTGAATTAGGAAAGATTTTTGCCGAAATCATTCGCCAAGATAAGGTTCATATTATTTCATGTACAGGTGCCAACCTAGAAGAAGACATTATGAACTTGGTGGCCCATTCGCATTACAAAAGAGTACCGAATTATCGTGATTTGACCCCACAACAAGAGTGGGATTTGCTTGAAAAAGGATTGAACCGGGTTACCGATACTTGTATTCCTGAAGAAGAAGCTTTTAGAAGGTTGCAAGAGCATATTTTTAAGATTTGGAAGGATGCCGAAGAAAAGGGTGAGCGCTATTTTCCTCATGAGTTCATGTACAAAATGCTTTTATCCGGTGTTTTGGAAGAACATTATGAAATCGACTTAAAAGACTCGTGGATGTATGCCGCTGCCGAAAAGAACTTGCCGATTGTCTGCCCTGGTTGGGAAGACAGTACTATGGGCAATATTTTCGCTTCATACGTCTTGAAAGGTGAATTGAAAGCGAGCACCATGAAATCGGGTATAGAGTACATGACCTTTTTGGCCGATTGGTACACCGATAATTCAGAGAACGGTATCGGGTTCTTTCAAATTGGTGGAGGTATTGCAGGCGATTTTCCTATCTGTGTAGTGCCGATGCTGTACCAAGATATGGAGCGAACCGACACGCCTTTTTGGAGCTATTTCTGCCAAATAAGCGACTCAACGACCAGTTACGGTTCTTATTCGGGGGCCGTGCCCAACGAAAAGATCACATGGGGAAAACTTGATATAGACACCCCGAAATTTATCATTGAAAGTGATGCGACCATTGTTGCACCCTTAATTTTTGCCTATCTTTTAGACCTATGAGCAACAGAAAAGACCAGTCGAACCTAAAACGCGTAATCGTAGACTTTAAAAAGCTTACGCCAGAAGTTCTAAAGCTTTTGGTAGAGCGATATCCAGATGGTTACGATGACCGTAATATCATTTCATTCAAGAATGCCCAAGGTGAGCGTATCGAGGCAGTCGAAGTTCTTACCGAAGACACGAAGTATTTGGTGAAGATCAGTGCCAAGCTTGAATATACCATGGAGAATTACGATGAAGATGATTACGAAGATTACGATGATGATGATCCAGATGCTATAGCAGACCCAGACCCAGAGGCAATGGGCGATGTTGACGACGATGACGATTAATGGATCTAACTTTATCAAAATTGCTATAAGTGCCTAGCTTATCCTCAAGCTATTAGTGCCATATGATTTCAAAAGACATAGAAAATGTTGAGCTTAAGTTTTTAGGCCTGAAAGATTATCAGGAGCTAAAAATGGCCATGAAAGAGGTATATCAAAATATGCCCGATTCTTATTGGAACGAAAAACAGATCAGGTCCCTGATTAAGCTTTTTCCCGAGGGTCAGGTGGTCATTAAGGTCAACGGTCAATTGGCGGGGTGCTCCCTTTCAATTATCGTTGACTACGATAACTTCGAAGATAACCATACTTTTCAAGAAATTACGGGTCAAGAAACCTTTAGTACCCATACCGAAGATGGCGATATTCTATATGGTATCGATGTTTTTATAAAACCCGAATTTCGTGGTCTTCGATTAGGAAGACGCCTTTACGATTATCGAAAAGAGTTGTGCGAAAAACTGAACCTGAAAGGAATTGCCTTTGGGGGGCGTATACCGAATTACCATCAGTTTGCCACCAAAATGACTCCGAAAGAGTATATCGATAAGGTTCGTCGTAAAGAAATTCATGATCCGGTATTAAGCTTTCAGATCAATAACGATTTTCATCCTGCTAAAATCTTAAAAGGCTATTTGGAAGGTGATCAGGCTTCAAAAGAGTTTGCCGTTTTGATGGAGTGGGACAATATCTATTACGAAAAGCCCACGAAAAAGGCGGCCACTAAGAAAAAAGTAGTTCGCCTAGGCCTCATTCAATGGCAAATGCGACCCTATGATGGTCTAGAAGACCTTTTGCAGCAAGCCGAGTTCTTTATTGATTCGGTGTCGGGTTATCGATCCGATTTTGCCCTTTTTCCCGAATTTTTCAATGCTCCTTTGATGGCAGAGAACAATCATCTGTCTGAACCGGAAGCAATTCGAGAACTTGCCAAGCATACCGATGCCATAGTGCAGAAGTTCTCCGAGTATTCGATATCCTACAACATCAATATCATTACGGGCAGTATGCCCGAAATCAAAGAAGACCGGCTTTACAATGTTGGTTATTTGTGCAAAAGGGATGGTTCTATCGAACGTTACGAAAAGCTGCATGTTACCCCCGACGAATCAAAAGTTTGGGGTATGCAAGGGGGCAGTCGTTTAAAGACTTTCGATACCGATTGTGGTAAAATAGGTATTCTTATATGCTATGATGTCGAGTTCCCGGAATTAGGAAGACTTTTGGCCGATGAGGGAATGGATATTCTTTTTGTTCCTTTTTTGACCGATACGCAAAACGGATTTTCAAGGGTAAGAAACTGTGCGCAATCGAGAGCGATTGAGAACGAATGTTATGTAGCAATTGCCGGGAGTGTGGGTAATTTGCCAAAGGTTCATAATATGGATATTCAGTTTGCGCAAAGTATGGTGTTCACGCCGTGCGACTTCTCCTTTCCTACTAACGGAATCAAGGCAGAAGCGACACCTAACGCAGAAATGATATTGATTGCCGATGTAGATATCGACCTTTTAAGGGAGCTTAACCAATTCGGGGCGGTAAGAAATTTGAAGGATAGAAGAACTGACATATTTAAACTCACAAAAAAGAGAAATTGACAGACTTAAAAATTATTGGAAGCGAAGAATGGTGCGTATTTGAATCTTTGGGCATACCGGCCATCAAGGCTAGGGTAGACTCAGGGGCCAAAACGTCATCGATTCAAGCGACGAATATAAAAGTAGTGAACCGAGGTGCCCAAGAATGGGTGAAGTTTGAGGTGAATCCGCTTCAAGAGAATCGAAGTATCACCATACCGTGCGAGGCCAAACTGGTCGATCGTCGTATGGTCAAAAGTTCATCAGGAATTTCGGAAGAACGCTTGGTGGTCAAAACTTCTGTCGTCATGGGTGACGAAAAGTTCGATATCGAACTGACCTTGGCCAATCGCGATACCATGGAGTTTCGAATGCTATTGGGCCGAGAAGCGATTATTGACCGTTTTGTGGTCAACCCGGCGGTCAGCTTTCAAGTGCAGTCTTTCTCCGAAGAGGAAATTAACCAAAAGTATGCACCGTATTATAAGGAAAAGAGCGGACTTAAAATTGCATTGCTGGCCAGCAATCCGCAATTGTATAGCAACAAACGTATTATTGAGGCGGCAGAGGCGAGAGGGCATGAGATTGTTTTTTTGAATGTCGAGCTTGCCTATATGAAGTTAGACGCCCATTCCCCGGAAATCCGCTATCGTGGGGGTAATATTTTAAAAGAGTTTGATGCCGTTATACCAAGAATAAAGCCGTCCGTTACTTTTTACGGTTGTGCTTTAATCCGTCAATTCAATAACCTTGGGGTTTATTGTCAGAATTCGGCCGAGGCTATCTCTCAATCTAGAGATAAACTCTTCGCATCGCAATTGTTCTCAAAAAATGACATTCATATACCGATAACAGGCTTTGCCAAGTCTCCGATGGATACCAAAGATCTGATAAAAATGGTAAACGGTGCGCCGTTGATTATAAAACTGTTGGAAAGCACACAAGGTAAAGGGGTGGTACTTGCCGAAACCAATAAGGCAGCAGAGAGTGTAATCAATGCCTTTAAAAGCGTGAATACCAATATCTTGGTGCAAGAATTTATCAAAGAGGCCAATGGGCAAGATATACGCTGCTTTGTCATCAATGGAAAGGTAGTGGCGTCTATGCAACGACAGGCCGAAAAAGGTGAATTCAGAGCCAATATTCACCAAGGGGGCAAGGCATCCATAATAAAGATTACTTCTGAGGAACGTAAATTGGCCCAGAAGGCGGCTAAGGTACTTAACTTGGCGGTTGCCGGTGTTGACATCATACGTTCCAACAAAGGTCCGTTATTGCTGGAAGTGAACTCTTCCCCAGGTCTTGAGGGAATTGAAAATGCAACAGGTAAAGATTTGGCCAATGCCATGATTATGGCCATTGAGCGCAAGTTACGATTTCATAAGTAGCGGCTAATTATTTCTAGCCAAGCTTTTCTAGCATTTCAGAAGTAGTTCTTTCTAGGTCGAATTCTGGCTGCCAGCCCCATTCGGTTTGGGCAGATGAATCATCGATACTGCTTGGCCAAGTGTCGGCTATCGCTTGCCTAAAGTCAGGTTCATAGCTAATTTCAAATTCTGGAATGTGAGACTTTATGCTATCTGCAATTTGGGCGGGGGTAAAGCTCATGGCAGAAAGGTTATATGCAGAACGTACTTTTATATCTTCCGCCGGAGCATCCATCAATTCCAAGGTGGCCCTAATGGCATCATCCATAAACATCATGGGCAACTCGGTATCTTCCCGAAGAAAACAGGTATATTTTTTCTCTGAAAGCGCCTTATGATATATTTCTACGGCATAATCGGTCGTTCCGCCACCTGGCATGGTTTTCCAGCTTATGAGTCCAGGGTATCTAATACTGCGAACATCTACATGAAACTTGTTATGGTAGTAGTTGCACCACCGTTCACCGGACTGCTTGCTTATGCCATAAACTGTAGACGGCTCCATAATGGTACTTTGCGGAGTTAAAGTATCGGGTGTATTCGCTCCAAAAACCGCTATGCTTGACGGCCAAAAAACTTTGTCGATCTTCTTTTCTTTCGCCAAGTTCAAAACATTGAACAAAGAATTCATGTTAAGGTTCCAGGCACGCATAGGAAATTTTTCTGCCGTTGCGCTCAACATGGCCGCCATGAGATACACCTCACTGATTTCGTAATAGGCAACCACTTCTTCCAAAGCGTCATAATCGGTAGCGTCAAGAATTTCGAACGGACCGGATTCCATAAGGCTCTCGTTTCCTTCGCGTATGTCACTGGCAATCACTTTGTCGTTGCCATATCTTTGACGAAGCGTCAAGGTCAATTCGGTTCCTATCTGGCCACAAGCGCCAATAATGAGTATGTATTTTTGCATTAAATGGAAGTTAAAATGGGGTTTGGCGCAAATATAACTGTTTGCAAAATTTGTACATTCGCCATATGAAAAGAATGTTCTTTTTTGCTTTCGTTGCTTTCTCCCTTTTTTCATGTAAAAATGAAAACAACAATGAGGAAACTTCAAGTGCCTCAAGCTACGAACTTAATGTTGAAAGTTGGCCTAAGAAATTGGTCATCAATCAAACGGCTTTAGATATTTTACAGGATTGGACAGCCTATCAAGCCTTAGAGACCGCTTTTGATGCGCTTTATAAAGTTGAGAATAAAGAAGATTTGGCACTCACCATTGACGACCTGATTGAAAAGCAAAAGGAATTGGTCGCATCGGAATACCCTGAAAAATTTGATATTCCGCAGATTAAGAGCAGACAAAAGGTTTTCAGAACCTATATTCTAAAGATTAAAGGTGATCTTTACTATTATCAAAACCCTGAAGAGTCGATAATGCAAATGTTTGAGGCATATAATGCATTTCGCAATCAGTTCAACGTGGTAGTCAACAATACGTTGGATACCAATTTGATATTGGAATAAAAAAAACGGCACTCTGTAAATAAAGCGCCGTCTATCAAATTCTTTGTAAGAAACTATTCTTTTTTCTCTTCTGCGGCTGCCGCAGGAGGGTTCTTTCTAGACTCTAAAGCCTGTTTGCTCAAACTGGCAAGATTGAAATTAGGATCTAAGGCCAATGCTTGGTCTATCAGAGCAATCGCACCATCGATATCATCTTTGTTCTTGTTATACTGAGTAAGTGCCTTTAGATGTAGAAATGCAGCTTTTAAGGGCACTTCGTATGGTTGTTGTCTCTCGTAAAAGGCATATTTCATATCATCTTTAGCATTCGCTACGCCATATTCGATATTTGATATAGCCCCGTCGTTATCTCCCGTTTGTATTTTAAGATCGGCAATTTCGTACGCGAGATAAGGATTTTCGTTTCTTTTGAAAAGCTCTTCAAAATGTTCTAAAGCTCTTTTAGGTTGATTGAGGGCTTTTAATGAAATCGCTTTCACCTGAACCGCCATATCAGAATCGTTTTCCTCTTTTTCAATACCAATGGTATTCAAGGCTTGCATGTGCTGATTGTTGTTGGCATAAACATACGCCAAGGTATCTCTACGCTCTTTAGAGGGTGCAAGTACATTCAAGTGGGTAAGGGCATTGATGACACCTGTAACGTCACCCTGTAACCTCATTTCTTGGTAAAATTCTTCGTAGTGCTTTTGAAGTTCACTTTTTGTTTGTGCCTGGGCGGTAAAGCCGAACCCAAGAAGCACCAAAAAGGCCATTTTTCTCATGAAATCGTGTTTAGTGATTGAAAATCTTCTGGTTTTGGTGGGCAAAAATACTAATATTATTGCTATCGTTCTGTTAATAAGACAATAATAGAAATGGGTAAATGTAAAAAGGATGCCAAAAGACATCCTTTTTAAAAATGTTAGTCTGGGTAATGCGTTATTGAAGCGCCATTCTTTTTTCGTTACCTTGGTAGGCCCTGAGCAAAGTGGCATAGAAGGCAATGCTTTTAGGATCTTTTTCCAGGCACGATTTCATAAAATCATACAAGTTTCTAAACCAGAGATTGGTGTGAAGGGTAGGTAAAGTAAGGTTGATCTTTTTCGGGTCGTAATCGCCATCGTTCATCACAATGGCCAGTTCTACTCTTCTTCTATGGTAATCTATTGAAACTTCTGCTGCGTTATAATGTTTTTTTAAAAGGTCTTTATGTAAGTTTTCTAATTTCTGGGGAACTTTTTGCTTGGGTACTTCACGGGCGAGTAAATTTTCCATCTCCATCAAAATACGCCCGCGTAATTTTGAATTTTCCATGGCAAATAGTTTTTATTTACCTCAAAGTTAGACCTTAATCGATGAAATGCAGCCTATCTTAACAACTATCGCCCAACTTTGTTGTGAACCTGCCCTTTAGTGTTGTGAAAACAAACTATAACGTTGTAGTGAATTCGAATCCTTTAACAGTTATTAAATTATAGGATATAATTGTTTTACCTTCCTCTTTTTTAGAAGGTTCATAATCAGGTTTTTGCAAGTTTCTTCTTTCAGCTTCTCCCGTGTAGTAGTCTTCCTTAGATGGGTGATAGGGGTAAACCGCATTGAAAATCATATTCCACCAACCTTGCTGTAAGATTTCTTCAATAACTCTGATGCAATCGGTAAGATGAATAAGATTAATGGGATGATGCCCATTCTTTAAATTCTTTCTTTTCGAAAGCATGGTAACGGGATGCCTATTTGGGCCTATTAACCCCCCGAAACGAATAACGGTAGTCTCATAATTTTTTTCTACCCTAAAAATATTTTCAGAAAGTAACAATTGCTTACCTGATTCGGTGCTGGGAAGGGTAGGGGTCTCCTCGGTAACATCGCCAGAAGCGTCCCCATAAACAGAAGTGCTGCTGACAAAAATGACCTTAGGTATTTTTGCTTCTAAAATAGCGGTATTTAAAAACGACATTTTAACTACATAATTCTCTCGTGAACCCCCTCGTAATTTCGGGGGTACGTTGATGATAACTACAGCTGCGTTATTTAATAGCGTTTCAATGTTTCCGTCAATGCCTTCTTCTGAAAGTGTTATTAGAAAAGGAGAAATACCGTTTTCTCTTAATTGGGATAGTTTTTCTACAGAGGTAGTGCTACCTGCTACTTGATAGCCCTTTTTGAGTAGAGACTTTGCTAAGGGCAATCCGAGCCATCCGCATCCTATAAGGGCAATTTTGTTATTCATAACTAACGGTGGTAATATTTATAATGGCATCATTTACAACAAAGGGCATTGGCATTTGGTGTTCAGGTCTTTCTTCGATATTTAATTCTTGATTAGTTAATAGGTCGTTAGAAGACTCAAAAAATGTCAATTTTGGCTTTTGATTTTTGGCCATGCTCAATTGCAGTTCTGTATACTCATCGGGGGTTAAATAATGGGTAAAAAGCCTACCGGAAGAGTTTTTGGGTAAATCGTATGTAGATAGTTCTTGTCCGTTAACATTGGCGGTCAGCAAATCGGCTCCATCTAAATACACATCCAATCGGTTCACAACGCGCTGCGGGGTCAAACATACTTCAATGATTCTTTTTTCGCCAATTATCGTGTCTTTTAAAGTTTCAATTTTAGGTTTTTCCAGATTTATTTTTGGGGCCTCCGATACCTGTTGAAAGGCTGTGCCATATTTACTGGACAGTATTTTAGATTTCAACCTCAGGGGCATACTGTCTTGATTGATGAAATAATCCTCGTTCCATTCGGTCAAAACGTTATCATAGCTTCCCCAATATGCTTTTTTTGAATCATTATCCGATACATAAACCAAGCTGCTGGGTCTTTTTCTGTCCTCATCAAACCCCGAATCAATATGGGCGACTATCAGACAAATGAAAAATCCTGTGAAAAACACTTTCGACCATCCTTTAGAAAATCGATAAGAAGCCAAAACAGGTGAAATCAGAAAAAATGTCAACGTAAGCATAAGTGTCGATGCTACTAGCATTTTTAACCCTAGACCTACCGCAAAACCTTTGATAAATGGGGTGTAAAGCCAAAGGGCAGGTAGCGCTAAAAACAGCAACAAAAGGGTATGTGGGTCTTTCTGATTGATTAGCGTTAGCCACATGGCCAGTAAGCAGAAAACCGGAACTATAAAGAAGCTTGCTCCTGGCAAATAAATCGCGACAAGGGTACAGATAACAAGCCATAGCACCAGAGGTGCCACTAACAGATTACGTATACCAATTTCATGATAACGGTGGTAGACGAACATGCAAATGGCGAGAGAAAATAGGGCGAAGGCCAATATGTAGAGGTAGCCATTATATGTAAAACCATGCAAGATGTCGTTATAAGACGGGTATACCCACTTTAAAAAAGGCCATGCGAAATAGCCTACTAAACCATTCAATAAAAGTGTCACTAATAGGGGTATGAAACCTAAGAGCGATTTTTTTAAACTAAGCGATTTCTTCTGTATTCCACGGATCAATAGGGCAACGAAGAATAGTATGGCTATAAAAAGCAAAGGCATGATCCAATCAAAAGGGTAGGTAACCACATGAAAAAAGGGCATGTTGAAATACACATGGTCATTTAAACTTTTCAACTGATTGAGATTGGCTTGGCTAAAATGTTCCAATAACGGCATCAGATAACTACCTTGGTGCGCTAAACTTGTTCGGTCTAATCTTTCAAAAGAATCTTGAGCTGTGTGATAATCGAAATGGTCATCAATAAAAGCGAAATTAAAACCATCGATATCAAGATTCTCTCGAAATACCGTAAGGTCTGTATCGTTGGGCAACATTTTGTAAATGCTGTAATAAAGTGAGTTGGCCATGGGATGCTCGGGACGAGCAGCTATAAATTCGGAAATCAGGTTTTGGTTTCCCCTGTTCGTTTCAATAAACGTATAGCTGGGCCCACCACTACCGCGTGCTTCAAAGTTTAACACTAAACCGATATTCTTGGCCCAAGGGTGTTGGTTGGCAAACAGTTCTGCACCATTGAGCCCGAGTTCTTCAGAATCGGTAAAGAGAATAATAATATCATTGGTTGGTCGAATTTTTTTGGATAAAAACGCCCTAACTCCCTCTAAAATAGTTGCCACTCCACTGGCCGCGTCGCTGGCACCAAGAGACGAATGCGGATTACTGTCATAATGGCTCAAGACTAAAAGTGACTTACCTTGTTCGGTACCCTCGATTTTAGCTATGATGTTAGTCGGTTTACTAAGGTTGTTGCCTTTGCCCAAAGCATAGCCGGTTTGTGTAACGGGCGAAAGCCCCATTTTATTCAACTGGTCAAAAACATACATTTTTGCAGATTGGTGAGCCGGAAAACCTAGCGCATGAGGTTCTTTAGACAATTGCTGAACATGTGCCAGCGCCCTGTCTACCGAAAACTCATTTAGGGTCGATTCTGTATCGGGATCATAACTTGGGGTCGATGTGTAGAACCCCCAATAAATGGCTGCGGCCATTAAAATTATAATGATATAGGAAGGAGTTTTTTTCATGGGGGCGATTGCTGAAATAAAAATATAAATTTCCCCAAATAATGAAGACAAATATTATAGCCGATGCTTAAAAAGATTGATTGTTTTTTAAGGGGTTTGTTGCGAATTCAACAGTCAACAAGCTGAAAAATAGCAGAATGTATTGTTTTTTTAAGTATCTTTAGTAATTAACCTTCTGCAATACCTTGCAGAATTAAACCAAATCGTTATGGGAATTAAGAGTTTTATGGGCCCTAGGGCCAAGGCTGTAGCAAAGAAGGAGTACGATGCCCCTATTTTGGTGTCGGACTATATGACCCAGAACCTGATTACGTTCAGAACGGATCAGTCGATTCTAGAGGTTATGGAATTATTTACCAAACACAATATCTCTGGGGGGCCTGTTTTGGATGACAATGGGTTTTTGGTAGGAATCATATCGGAAGCGGATTGTATGAAGCAGATTTCTGAAAGTAGATATTTCAATCAACCGATTTTAGATAAGAGTGTCGAGAAATTTATGACCAAGGAAGTTGAAACGATACCGCACGACATTTCTATTTTTGATGCTGCCGGTATTTTCGATAAGCACAACCGTAGAAGGCTACCCGTTATGCGAGACGGCATACTTGTAGGCCAGATTAGTAGAAAGGATATTGTAGTTGCTGCGCTGAAATTGAACGGCCACAACTGGAAGTAACTCTTTTATCTGAATTATATGAATTTGAAAAGCACCCTGAGGTGCTTTTTTCATTTAGGAGGCTTTTGCGTCATTCGCGCTTAACAATCATGATGAAATCGTTGTCTAGAGGTAGATACCCTAAGTCGTATACAAAATAGTAAACGGTGCCTTTTTTGGTCGTGTAGATACTAGTTATATGCTCGAAATCGAAGCCTTTATCAGTCAGTTTGGTTTTTGGGGTAGTCGTCTTACCATCCTTCAGCGAAAAGCTTTCCAAAATTCGGTAGTTTTTTCGTAGTCTGTTATTTGTGTTTCGAATAAGATTGTTGGTGTCTTTGTTAAGTTTGTTATGATATGCGTTTCGACAGTAATCGGAACAGAACTTTTTGTCTGTTCTGCCAATAATTTCCCGACCGCACTCCTCACACTTTTTCTTCAAACTACAAAGGCTTAAAATTAAACTGAACTTCTTCGCTTCCGCCTTCTTCATTTCCTATGGCCGCGTAGATGTTCACTTCTTTATCACTTATTTTCTCAAAAGTAAAACCTTCAAAATACACCCTGTTCTTCTCAAGTTTTAACAATCGAAATTGCTGAACCTCGTCTTTCGTTTCCCATCCTTTTAAATCAGAATTGAAATGTTTGAGTTCGTATATCAAAGTTCCATCAACTTCTCTAATGTGGCCTAGTTCGTAGAAAGAAACGGTGCCATCAACGATTAACCGAAAAGAGAACATCATCGAACCGCCCAAAGGGGGAGCCCAAATTTCTTCTGTAACACCTCCAAAAGCGGTGCCCCGCCAATGGCCTGCCATCCATTCTATAGAATTTAATGATGCTTTTGGCGAACTGGCATTATCGGGCATAGTGAGGGTGTTTTGCCCAAGAGCAGCATATGATATTAAAAGCGTAATGAAAAGAAGGTGGCGCATAGAAGTTATATACACACCAATATACAAAATATCATAATCAGTAAGTCTTAAGAAGAAAGGGCCCTAAACAATAGTAATCTCGTATTTGTGCAGCAGGCCCTTTATTTCGTTTAGAGAAAACTTGGCTTTTTTTAGTTTGTTTCTTTCGGGGTCGATTGAGTAGTTCTTCGCGCTTGTAAAGTCAGATTTTTCCAAATCTGTATTGTTGAATACTGCATTTAGCATATTACAATTTTGAAAGCTGACTTCTTTTAATTGGGCGGATGAAAAGTCAGTGCTAGTGAGATTACAGTTTAAGAATTTCTGTTTGTTCAGAGTCATCTCATAAAACGAAGAATAGCTGAGGTCACATCCCGAAAAGAGGAATTCGATTAGAAACGTATTACAGGTCTCGAACCTAAGCCCCATCATTTTGCAGAGATTAAAATCTACTTCTTTAAACGTGGTGTTGACAATATTGGCATTGCTCAAATTGCATTCAACAAATTGACACTCCATGAAATTTTGGTTGTCTAGAAAGCCACGAGAAAAATTACAGCCTTCGAACCTACAGTTCTCATATTCGCCTTGAGGTAGCCTTGTTACGCTAAAATCCTGTCCTTTAAAAGTTTTATCGGCAATAAACGGTTTTTGCATGTTTCGTTCAATAGATTGATGAGCCAATAAATTTAAAGAATCTAGTGAAACATAGGTTTCGTTTGTCAACCGAAGTATCGACTATAGCTGGTTAAGCCAAGATGATTAACTTCAAAAATAATCCGTCTTATTGATGATTAGAGTCGGCCGATAGAGAAATTGACCAGCTCTAATGAAATCATCGTTTATAGTCAAAAGAAATATAATCGGCATGACCGATGTTATTCAGTGGCTTATCAGTGTTTTTATAAACTAAGTAAATATTAGCCTTTTCAGATTGGGTCAAAATAGGTATATCAAAATAGGACGTTTTCTCCGGTCCGAAATAATCTATTTTTTGCGTTCCGATTATGGGGCCGTCGATAGCTCCTTCGTGAATTTCGAGAAGACCTTTGAACTCATAGTCTGAATTAAAGAAGGTGGCATATTTGAGAGTTTTAAGATTTTTCAAGATGATATTATCAAATCTCAAAAAGCTTTTGTCGACCATACCGCCGACTACCCTTGAATAATTGGTTCTCCAGCTATTGATTCCTTCACTTATTTCGTTGGCCTCTTCGGCTTGTATTTTTTGGCTATTGAAAACGAATTGCTCGGTGGCCGTCAATTCTGATTCAGGCTGGTCTGGGTTGCCCTTATCGCGGTAAGAGGCCATTAATATATAGCTTCCTTCTCCCGGGGAACCTTCATGTTGGTCGAACGTCAAAGTACCCTCTAATGGTAAGTATTTTTGTTCTGACTCATCACTGGGCTTCAACGATAAAATATAATCGACGATTTTTGTAACCTCTTCTACATTCAGTTGCGGGTGGGCCGACATGGATCCTTCTCCCCATACGCCACCACCGCCTTTGATGATTTTTGAGACCAGATAACCAGTATCTTCCGCATTGTATTTTTTGGCAACCTCCAAATAGCTAGGGCCATTCACTTTCTCGTCAATGGCATGACAGGCTTTGCAATCGGAGTTGTCTATTATTTTTCTTCCTTCAGGAACTATGTTTCTTTGGTGGCCAATAGTAGCCTTTACCATGTCTTTTCCTTCGGGTATATAATCAAAAGTAACTTTTACATCTTTTGAATCTAGGGTGCCTTCTTCAGTGCTCCCATCTTGTCTGTCCTTGACCAGAATACGGTAGTTGACTTTTTTGTTCGTCCAATAAATAGAATCATTGTTCTCGATTTCCATAATCAATTCAGGAGGGTCGTTGCCCACCATGATCTTCGAATTGGCTATTGAAGTATTGCCTTTTTCATCGGTCACTTTTAATTTGACATCATAAATGCCCTCTTTTTCAAAAGTGTGTACGGGGTTCTTTTCGTTGGATTGTGAATTGCTTCCTTCAAAAAACCATTCGTAAGATAGAGGGTCATTGTCATAATCTAGCGAAGAATCTGCTGAGAAATTAATGGTTAAAGGAGCGGCCCCTACCGATTTGTCGTGAACGAATTTGGCGATCGGGGCTCTATTTCCTGGCAGGTAGCTGATGCTACTGAGCCTTGCATCCAGATTTTGGGCGTTCCATTTTTGGCCATATTCGAGAACGTACATTTTACCATCCGAGCCAAAAATCATATCCATAGGATGCGAAAATTCAGTATTTGGCATAAACGCGTCTGCCTTTACATAATCTTGGTTTTCGTCTAGGGTAATGACATAGATCCAGTCGCGCATCCACTCGTATAAGAATAATTTGTTCTCAAAGTATTCGGAAGGAAAGGCGTTTTCAGCATCTGGGTAGTCACTAGCATGATAGACAGGTCCGGCCATTGGGTTGATGCCGCCAGCGCCCATCCAAGGAAACTCTTCAGATCTATAATAGGTCATCGGAATCATTGAGGGTTGCGCCGGGGGCAATTCTTGTAGGCCTGTATTGTGGCGAGAGTCGTTGATGATATTTTCTGGGTCGAATTTCGGGCCCGAGGTGTTGCTCTCAAAATCGTAATCATTGTAAGGTTCGTTGTAGCCACGCGTATATGGCCAGCCCCAGAAACCGGCTTTGCGTGCTTGGTCGTATTCGCCCATGCCGCTGGGCCCCCTGTCTGGATCGGCTTTTCCGGCGTCAGGCCCGATGTCGCCCCAATATAGATAGCCTGTTTTGCTATCGATTGAAGGACGAAAGGGGTTTCTATTACCCATTATGTAGATTTCGGGTCTAGTTTTTTCAGTGCCTTCTGGAAATAGGTTTCCTTCGGGGATGGAGTACGAGCCATCATCCTCAGGTTTTATTCTTAGTATTTTACCGCGCAGGTCATTGGTGTTGGAAGCGGATTTCTGAGCGTCCCATGCCTCACGACCTTCGCGCTCATCAATAGGTGCAAAACCGGAAGATTCAAACGGATTCGTATTATCCCCGACAGCGATAAATAAATTTCCGTTAGGTCCGAATTCCAACGCCCCACCACTATGACAGCATTGTCTTGACGTAGGTATTTCAAGAAGAATTTTTTCGGTACTTAGGTCTACTTTCTTATCTGAAACCATAAACCTAGAGATACGTTGCTTAGATACTTCGCCGGGGGCGGTGTAAAACAGATAAATCCAGTGGTTTTTCATATAGTTTGGGTCAACGGCAATACCTAAAAGACCATCTTCATTACCATAGAAGAGATCTAACTGGGCCATAAGTTCTGTTTTTTCCTTATCGAAATCAAAGAGTTTGACAGCGCCTCTGCGCTCAACGAAAATGATGCCCTCTCCTGGCAATTCGTCAAGTTCCATAGGTTCGTTCAAATTGAAATCGAGTATTTTTTTTGCAAAACGGTCTTCGGGCGGTACCCTTTGTGTCTTCGCCTTATCGTAATCGAGACTATTTTTTCCTACGGCATAATTGATTCCCCCGAGCAGGTGACTTAAAAATTGAGGATTTGAATAGGTCTCATCTGTATGCCCCAATTCGGTGTAGAAGGCCCTTCCTCCGTCATATTCATGAAACCAAGAAATGGGGTGTTCATCTCCATTGGTGCCCCCTTCGTAGCTGGTTTCATCGACGCTTACCAAAACCTGAATGTCCGGATTAATGTTTACAAAATTGTACCACTCGTCACTTTTCGTCCAAATCGAATCTGTGAACATGTTGGTGGCATTGTGCTCTTTGTTCTCAATTCTTAGAGTGGCTTCTTGAATTTTAGGGTGGCTGTCAAAAACAGCACCGACCAGTTTATTGTACCAAGGCCAATCATATTCGGTATCGGTTGCCGCATGTATACCGACAAAGCCGCCACCAGCTTGAATATATCGTTCAAAATCGGCTTGTTGAACATCGTTCAGTATATCTCTGGTAGTGTTTAGGAAAACGACCGCGGAATAATTTTGTAGGGAATCTTCATTAAAGTATGCCGAGTCTTCGGTGGTAGTAATCTTATAACCGTTTTCTTCTCCCAATTTCTTGAGTGCTTGTGCCCCCGTCTCTATCGAACCATGACGGAAGCCCTCCGTTTTACTAAAAACCAATAGTTCTTTTGGCTGGGGCTGGCATGCCGAAAGGGCTATGGTCAACACCAAAATAATGAAGTGACAACTCTTGAAAGAAGGTAACAAGTGAATGCTTTTGTTAAAGACTGTATGGGTACTCATGGTCGTTGGTTTTGGTAATATGGTCAGGCGCCGAAAACAGATATGGTCGACCTTTAGGTCGACCATTGCTGAACTCAACTAATCATGAAACTAACATAATTATTTTAATCTATATCCCAGAATATTTTAGCATCTAAATTATCGTCTGCGCTAACCGCACTATAATTGTCTGCATTAAATGTTCTTTCTGCCGACGGGTATATAAATCTATTCGGGGGAGTGGTTTGAGCGGAAGAATTATCGTTGACAAACTCTAGGTCTGGTAAATCTAAACGGCGTATTTCGGCCCAATTCTCGTACATCTGTACCATATTTAAATGAACCCATTTTTGTTTTGCTAGCAAACCTAGTTTTTCTTGATCGCTAGTGGCTGAATCCCAAGAGATTTCTCCTTCCAATAGATAGTTATCTATTTCGGACGGATTAAGAGCTTCAATTTCTGGTGAATCATCAAAGTTGATTGCCAAATCTCTCGCTGAATAATAAAAGTTTACAGACTCTCTTATGCCTTTCTCATAGTGTTCTTTAGCCATCGCGTCATTTGAACCCAAGTAATATTCAGCGAGATAAAAGTCAACATCGGAGGCTGAAATTAACAAGCCAGGAAAATTACGATTGTTCTTGAAAGTCCAATTATTGTAGATGCTTACAACCCCAGAGTTGACTAGAGCTGTTTGCGCACTTTCGGCCATATTGGGGTCAAGACCTAGATATTCATTTTCTTCAGCTTCGCTGCCGGGTTGAAACATGCAACGCAATCTCGGGTCAGTGTTTTCTACCATGTAATCAATCATAGCCTTACTAGCAACGTTAGAGTTCCATCCATCACCTTCTACGAAGGTACTCTGGAAATTAGCCTCTAGACCCATTCCTTCTCCCAAAGATTCTATTTGAATATTTTCCTCATTGCTATTTACAATAGGGTAGGTTGAAGGATTGCTTAAAATTTCGCCTATTTGGCTTTGTGCAATACCTGAAAATTCGCTGTTTAAAGAAGCTCTGGTCAACAACCGGAGTCTTAAAGAATTACAGTACTTTTTCCAAGTATTGATATCACCTCCATTAACAAAATCTTGAACTGTAAAGTAATCTTTTACTGCCGTTGTGAGATTGATAGTATTTAATTCTAAGGCAATAGACTGTAATTCATCTATCATCATGGTATAAAGACTTTCAGCAGAGTCAAAAGAAGCGTAAGAAGATTCGTAGTCACCTTCATTCTGACTTATTTTACCAGCCTCGGTAAAAGGTATATCTCCAAAAAGGTCTATCATTTTTTGGGTGTAATCATATAGATAGATTTTACCTGTTATGATAAAAATGCGGTATTCATTTTGTTCTTCAGGTGTCAACTGGTCGTAAATCCTCTCCATTTCACGAAACTGGAATAGAGTGGCGTAAAACCTGTTGTAAATTGGGTCGATAGGAGCATCACCAGGCGTATATCTACCAATACTATTTTCGAATCCTCGAGTTTGTGTATATACCATTAAAGTGGGCCGACCCGTTACAAAGTATGTAGAGTAAGATGGCATGATATCTTCTTTATTGCTTTGCAAGAAGCCCGCATACTGCTTTTCAACTGTTGTTTCTGCAATGGTTGAAGGGTCGGAGTAGTAATCTTTGAAATCATCATCCTGACAGGAGACCAACAAAATGGCCATGGTCAGAAA
The DNA here is from genome assembly GCF_003687485.1 of Euzebyella marina. Lineage (GTDB taxonomy): Bacteria > Bacteroidota > Bacteroidia > Flavobacteriales > Flavobacteriaceae > Euzebyella > Euzebyella marina. Next base: position 696,040 of record NZ_CP032050.1, read on the forward strand.
GGTTGTTACGAATATTTTTAAATTCTTCATGAATATGATTATAACGTTAAACGAAATACTTAAAATCTAGCTCTAAGTTGTAATCCAACGGTTTTGCTGGTCCAACCATTAGCACCGTTGTACCAGTTTTCTTGCCAGTCTGTTCCCACAGTTACACCTTCGCCGTCAACTTCTTTAATGCTTCTGTATAAATAGAATAGGTTTCTGCCAAACACAGATAAATTGATTGAGGATAAGCCTGTTTTTTCAACTACCTCTTTTGGTATACTATAGCCAATCGATATTTCACGCATTTTTAGGTAGTTGTTCTCTCTTACAAAAAGATCGTATCTAGTATTAGGGCTGTATGCTGGACCACCCCAGTTATAAACGGTCCAAAAATATTCTGGGTTTGAAACCACTATATCGTTAGGAGTTCCATCGGCCTTTACACCATCTAAAATGATACCGTCGTTATAGACCCTTTCTCCAGCCGGTCCTTGTGCTGCGTTGGTCTGTATCAATTGTACGTTATCGCCATCTTGAGATGGGTAATAACTTAAACCTCCTCTAGCCGAATCGCTCCAAGCTAAACTTTCTTCTGTTAAGCCACGTCCGACCATCCAATAGTATCCCTTAGGCATGATGTCTCCTCCCCAGCTATAATCTATACTGAAATCTAATGTGAAGTTTTTAATGGAGAGATTAGACCAAATACCCCCAATAAAATCAGGATTGACATTACCTGCTTTGACCCATTGATCAGCATCTACCAGATAAAGACCGTTATCGGATACAACATTGTTACCGTTCGCATCGGTTAATAATGGGTGAACCATAATATCGCCCATTGCCTCGCCGACTTGTGAAACCAATTGTACAGCGCTACCATCTTGGTCTTTATGAACCAATTTGTCTGAATCACCTGTTAGCTTTTTAACGGTATTTTTGTTTCTCGAGAAGTTAATTCCGACATTCCAATCGATATCTGACGTTCTTATGGGAGTTCCGTTCAATCCTACTTCTAGACCTTTATTCCCCAAGACACCTATATTGGCAAGAACAGACTGTGCACCAGTACTTCGAGGTAAAGTATATTGTAGAATTTGATCTCTAATTTCTGCATCATAGTATGATACATCTAAACCTAATCTGTTTTTGAACATTCTCAATTCAAGACCGAATTCAATCTCATGCTTCTCTTCAGGTCTAATTTTATCATTACCATACTGAGTGGGCAGTGTGGTATATATGGTTTCAGAACCACTAAGACCAAGTTGGGTATAGGCAATATTTGCTTGGTATAACCCAGGAGCGTTACCTACTACACCCCAAGAGCCCCTAACCTTGAACAAATCAATTGATTGAGGCAGTTCAAAAGCTTCTGATACAACAAAACTACCATTTACCGAAGGATACGTAAAGCCATTGTATTCGGCAGGTACGGTTGAAATTCTATCTTTTCTAATAGTACCTTCAAGATATAGCATGCCCTTATAATCGAGATTTAGAGTTCCGAAAACACCGTCTCTTAAATAGTTATCGCGATTGTTCCAGTTTTTTAGGTCAGCAATAGTAGGCTGCAATCTTGAGGCGCTCATATCGTACCAATTTTCAACGGTAAGACCGCCCACCGTCTGTAACTGGGTCAACCTATTGGTTCTTTCTTCGGCATTGTATCCAAGTCGAGCGAGAACTGAAAAATCATCATTAATGGCTTTGTTGTAGGTTAAAAGAAGTTCACCGTATTTTACATTGTCCTTTTTTTGACGCATTCTGAACATACCTGTAGTATTGTTGTATACCAATGGTATTTCAGTGGGGTTTTTGTCTTCTGTATATTCGGAAGTGAAATCATGTGATGCTCTTGCCCTGAAATTAAAATCTTTCAAAAAGTCATACTCTAAGGTTACAGCTGCAATAACACGGTCAGAAGCTTCTTCGTACTGATGTCTATTGATTCTCCAGTAATAGTCTAAAATATCACCTCTATACCCTGGAATGGTAAGATTTTCATTAGGCGTAAAACTCTGGGCAGAACCCAATACGTAACGATAGCCCAAACTGGTCTGATAGTGATCGGTGTACCAATCGGCATTGTCGAAACGGTTCATCATTCCGCCAAAATTGTTTACAATCCTGTCAATCTTATAAGGTCGGTTGTAAACTTTTTTGTTGTAGTAGTCTACAACAACCTGAGTTCTAAAGTTATCGGTCCAATCGATATTTGAATTCAAACTAAAAGTGTTGTTGTAATTACTAGAATTTGGAGTTACCGCCTGATTGTCCAGTCTTGTGAAAGAAAATCTAGTATTTGCCTTTTCTCCAACATGAGAAAGGCCAAAGTTAAATCGGGTGTTGTGGGCGGTTTTGAATAAACCTTCATAGCTGTTCTGAGCGGTATAAGGTCTAACATTACCATCCCAAGCAAGAATAGGTTGGCCGTCAAATCTTGGCCCATAGTTGAGGTTAGTTCCAATTACCCCTTTTGTATCAGGAGTTCCATCCCCATTAGTATCATAATATTGAAAACCATCTGCATCGACATCATCTCCCCAAGCCGAAACAAACCAAGGATATCCTGGGCCTCTTTCGTTTTGCCATTTAGGCATATACGCAACATTATCGAAGCTGTAGACTGAATTGAATTCTCCACTCCATCCTTTGCCTTTACCCTTTTTAGTAGTAATCAGTAATACCCCGTTAACAGCTTCCGAACCGTAGAGGGCAGCTGCTGAGGCTCCTTTCAAGATTGAAATGTTTTCTATATCTTCTGGGTTAATGTCTAATAGACCATTTCCTTCTACACGTTGGTTGCTCCAATAATCGGCGTTAGAAACATCTTGGTTTCTGATTGGAACACCGTCTTTTATTATTAATGGTTGATTGCTTCCGTTAATAGAGTTTAAACCTCTAATATTAATATTTACAGCACTAGTGTTTCCACCAGGAGTGGCCGCTATCTGTACACCAGGGGCTTTACCATAAAGAGCGGTAGCAAAATTGGTAGGGGCCGCGTCTACTAATGCATCAGCCTCTACAGTGGCAACGGCATAACCCAGTGCTTTTTTCGCACGAGTAATACCTAGACCGGTAACAACAACTTCTTCTAGTTCACTAGCATTTTCCGCTAAAACTACATTGATTGTGGTTTGCCCGTTCACGGAAACTCTTTTTGTGGCATACCCCATATATGATATTTCCAAAATGGGATTATCTCCTGTAATGGTAATGGAATAGTTCCCATCAAAATCGGTCGATACTCCATTGGAGGTGCCAACTTCTACTACGGTAGCTCCGGGAAGCGGAAAACCGGTTTCGTCACTAACCGTGCCCGTAATAGTTTCTTGAGTGCTTAATATATCAGTGGTTACGAGCACACTTGAAAAAGCTGAAGACCTATTTAAAGTGATAATCATCAAGAACAGTAGAAGGACTGTCTTAAAGTCAAATTTGGGAATTATCCCTTCGGAAATCCCCAATTTCTGTCGTTTTTGCATAATTGCTGAGAGTGTTAGTTAAACTTAGTTTTGAGTTTGTTAGTTACTGTTCTAATTCTTTGAAGGTTATATCAGAATTACAAATTGATGCCTACACCTATTTTTAATTAAGATTTAACAATTTGCTAAACTTTGGGCTCAAAATTATATGGCCTATATGTTAATATCTACTAAAAATTATGCTTATAAATGTATTTTTTTTGCCGTATTGATGTAAAATTGCTTTTTTTGAATGTAATTGTATCTAAATGTGTTAAATCTATGTTTAGAAAACCCTAACTGATGAAATTACATTTAATAGACAGAGCAAGCGCTCAGCATAGCTCTTTTACTGTAAGTAGACATCATTATGCGCATTTTTTGAAAATTTGGCACCATCACCCCGAATTGGAGTTAGTGGCTATTAAAAAAAGCACCGGCACCCGTTTTATAGGTGATAGTATCGAAAAGTTCGAAGAGGGTGAAGTAGTACTTATAGGTAAGCATCTGCCTCATATGTGGTTGAACGATGATAGTTATTTTGAAGATGGTTCGCAGAAAGTGGCCGAGGCGCTGGCGGTTCATTTTACCCAAGATTTTTTGGGACAGGGGTGGTTGTCAAAACCTGAAATGCAGTCGATATCCAAACTTTTCGACTTGGCCGAACAGGGTGTGAAATTTATTGGCTTACCCCCTAGAACTATCGATGAGATAGAAGGTTTATTGGACCTGAACGGTTTTGATAAAGCGCTTGGGTTCCTCAAGATTCTCAATAGACTGTCCAGACATCCTTCGTATAGGCTGCTTTCGAGTTCCGGATTCGTGAACTCTTTTCGAAAGTCCGATAATGAGAATCTTGATCGTATTTATGAATATATCTTCAAGAATTTTAATACACCCATACATTCTAAAGATGTGGCTGAAGTAGCCCACATGAACGCCTCTGCTTTTAGCCGTTTTTTTAAACGCGTTCACAGAAAGACCTTTACCCGCTACTTGAATGAAATTAGGGTAGGTTATGCTTGCAAGCTTCTTATGGAGAACAAAAATTCGGTTTCTTCAGTTTGCTACGAATCTGGGTTTAATAACATCTCAAATTTTAACCGTCAATTCAAGTCCATTGTTGGCATGTCTCCCAGTGATTATGTTAGATTGCATACTTGAATTATGGTTTTTACAAATTTTGGGCAAAAAAAGTATTGTCAAAGGTCATTTTTGAGGTAGTTTTCACCGCGTTCAAGAATTAGATTTGTTTACTAATTTTTCTTTTTAATGAACGAGAATGTGATTATCACAGGAATAGAGGTAAAAGATGTACGCTTTCCGACGAGCAAATCTTTAGATGGTTCCGATGCGATGAACCCAGACCCCGACTATTCCGCCGCATATGTAATTTTGAAATCCAATCACACTCAAGGTTTAGAGGGTCACGGACTCACATTTACAATTGGCAGGGGAAATGAGCTTTGCGTGGCTGCCATTCAGTCGTTGGCTCCTTTGGTAGTTGGTAAAAGCCTAAAATCCTTTACGGATAAAATGTCCGGTTTCTATAAAATGATAACCGGAGATAGCCAGTTACGTTGGCTTGGTCCCGAGAAGGGCGTGATTCATTTGGCCACGGGCGCTTTGGTAAATGCCGTTTGGGACCTGTATGCGAAAACTGAAGGGAAGCCTTTATGGAAGTTGTTGGCAGACATGTCTCCTGAAGAACTGGTTGACTGTATCGATTTTACTTACATTACTGACGCCATTACTCCTTCAGAAGCACTGGAAATACTTAAAAAGCAAGAATCTACTAAGCAAAAAAGAACTGATGATTTGCTTAAAAAAGGATACCCCGCTTACACTACTTCAGCCGGTTGGTTAGGCTACTCCGATGAGAAAATGCGAAAGTTATGTCGCGAAGCCAAGGCCAAAGGTTTCGACCATATAAAAATCAAAGTCGGTTCAGACCTTAATGATGATATGAGGCGTGCCGGTATCATTCGGGAAGAAATAGGTCCCGATTTAAGGTTGATGATGGATGCCAATCAAAAGTGGGATGTTGATGAAGCAATAGCAAACATGGCCGAGTTGGCTAAATACAATCCGTATTGGATTGAAGAGCCTACCAGCCCTGATGACGTATTGGGCCATGCAAAAATTGCAGAGGCAGTGGCGCCCATAAAAGTCGCTACCGGAGAGCATTGCCAGAACCGTGTTGTATTCAAGCAACTGATGCAAGCCAATGCAATCGGAATCTGTCAAATTGATAGTTGCAGGGTCGGTGGAGTGAACGAAATACTGGCTATTTTATTGATGGCTGCCAAATTTAACGTACCGGTTTGCCCCCATGCAGGTGGTGTTGGGCTTTGTGAATATGTTCAACATCTCTCTATGATTGACTATATTGCAATCAGTGGTTCAATGGAGAATCGCATTATTGAATACGTTGATCATTTGCACGAACATTTTCATGATCCGGTCATAATTAAGAACGGTGCCTATCAGGCACCGCAACTTCCAGGTTTTAGTATTACGATGAAAGATGAGTCTATTCGAGACCATCTTTTTCCTAACGGACCGGTATGGCAAGAAATAAATAAAGCAGTTTAGTGTGCGTGTTTAATGTTTTCATCATTTACACAACTTAAAACTATAGTAAGAAAATGAAACTACTACGTTACGGAATCGCAGGGGAAGAAACACCAGGCGTTCAGCTTGAAGACGGAACTAAAATTGATGTTTCTGCCTTTGGCGAAGATTTCAATGAAGATTTTTTTGGTGATGGCGGTATCGAAAGACTCGAAAATTGGTTGAAAATCAATCAGGAAAAATGCGAAAAGATAGCTGATGATGTTCGGTTAGGACCTCCTTTGACCAGACCTTCAAAATTGGTTTGTGTAGGCCTGAACTACGCCAAGCATGCGGCTGAAGGGGGTATGGCGGTGCCTAAAGAACCCGTGTTGTTCTTTAAAGCGACCTCTGCCATTGTAGGCCCCAATGATGATGTTATCATTCCGAAAGGAAGCAAAAAAACTGATTGGGAAGTTGAGCTTGCCATAGTTATCGGTAAGAAAGCATCGTATGTTTCTGAAGAAAATGCTTTTGACCATATAGCCGGTTATGTTCTTCATAATGACTATAGCGAACGTGCTTTTCAAATAGAGAAAGAAGGGCAGTGGTGCAAGGGAAAAGGGTGCGATACTTTTGCTCCTCTCGGCCCTTTCATTGCTACTAAAGATGAAATAGAGAATCCTAATAACCTGAACCTGTGGTTAAAGCTAAATGGTGAAAAAATACAGGACAGTTCTACCTCCGATTTTATTTTCAATGTTCAGCAAGTGGTAAGTTATATCAGTCAGTTTATGACCTTGCTTCCCGGTGATGTGATTTCTACGGGAACCCCTTCGGGTGTCGGTTTAGGCTTTAAGCCACCTAAGTACTTGAAGCCGGGTGACGTGGTAGAATTGGGTATTGAAGGCTTAGGAAAGTCTCAGCAGACGGCAAAAGCCTATAAAGAATAACAAATTGAGTATATGAGATTGATTGCCCCCCTAGCATTAGGCATATTTTTTCTGGTGCAGTTATCAGCGGCCCAAGCTATTTATGAAGACGAGAGATATGTGCCCGAAACCGACCAGTTGGTATTGGATAAACTGGATAAATGGCAAGACATAAAATTCGGACTTTTAATGCACTGGGGGCCCTATTCTCAATGGGGGGTGGTAGAATCGTGGTCTATTTGTCCTGAAGAATACGGTTGGTGTGAACGTAAGAAGGGCTCTAATCCTCAAAACTATAACGCCTATAAACAGGAATATGAAGGTTTACAGACTACTTTCAATCCGGTGGAATTTAACCCTGAAAAATGGGCCAAAGCGGCCAAAAATGCCGGGATGAAGTATGTGGTGTTTACAACAAAACATCATGATGGTTTCTCAATGTTCGATACCGAGTACACCGATTATAAGATAACCGACGCTAAAACGCCTTTTAGCTCGAACCCTAAGGCAAATATTACAAAAGAGATTTTTGATGCTTTTAGAAGTGAGGGGCTTTGGGCAGGCGCCTATTTTTCAAAACCTGATTGGCATGTTGATTCATATTGGGATCCCTATTACCCGCCTAGAGACCGTAATGTAAATTATAGTCCAGAAGAAAACCCTGAGAAATGGCAAGAGTTTACCGATTTTACGCATAATCAAATTCTAGAATTGCTTACCGACTACGGTAAAGTAGATATTCTTTGGCTGGATGGTGGCTGGGTGGCGAAAACCCCTAAATCTGAAATTACAAGTTGGTATGATGCCCAGTTAAAGGACAATGAAAGCGGTTACCTCAAGAACCGAATTGTCAATCAAGATATAAAAATGGACGAGCTGGTCGATAAGGCCAGAGAAAAGCAACCAGGTTTGATAGTGGTCGACAGGGCCGTTCATGGTAAAAATCAAAATTATCTTACACCTGAAAACCGGGTGCCCGAAAAGCCATTGCCTTACCCATGGGAATCATGCATCATAGCTGGTGGCGGATGGTCGTATTCACCAAATGCCAAATACATGAGTGGGCGAGAGGCAGTTCATACCTTGGTCGATATTGTGGCAAAAGGGGGCAATCTCTTACTGAACATCGCCCCAAGCCCTAAGGGTGAATGGGATGAAGGCGCGTATCGCCTGCTTGAAGAGATAGGCGCATGGATGAAAGTGAACGACGAGGCCATTTATGGCACCGAAGCCATGGCACCCTATAAGTATGAGAATATTTGCGTAACCTCTAAACCATCAGGGGAGGTCTACCTTATTTATATGGTCGATAAAGACCAAAAAGAAGTTCCCTCTGAAATCTATTTTGAAGGTTTAGCTCCTAAAGGAGGTAAGGCTCAGCTTTTAGGCTCAAAAAAGAGGTTGAAATGGAAAAAGAAGGAGAAAGGAATCTCGATTGAAATTCCTGAGGAAGTAAAAGCGGAGCTATTAAAAACAGAAGCTTTCACCATTAAGTTCGGATAAGGGCATGAGATGTAAAAATACATGTCAGGTATTATTAGCGATTATGGTGCTCTTTGCTTGTAGAAGTGCTTATGGTCAGGATTCCATAGCCGATAAAAGCACAAAAATGCAGTGGTTCAAAGATGCCAAACTAGGGGTCTTTATTCATTGGGGGCTTTATTCCGTAAACGGTATCGATGAGTCTTGGTCATTCTATAATGGGTATATTTCCCATAATAACTATGTGAAGCAAACGAAGGGCTTTACGGCAAAGAATTACCATCCTGAAAAGTGGGTCGAACTGATTAAGAATTCGGGAGCTAAATACACGGTCATAACTTCAAAACACCATGAGGGTTTTGCGCTCTGGAACAGTAAATACGGCAACTTTAATTCGGTTGAAAGTGCTGCAGCCAAAAAAGATGTATTGACACTTTTCGTTGAAGAAGTTCGAAAAGAAGGGTTGAAACTGGGTATCTATTATTCATTGCCAGATTGGTCATACCCAGATTATACTCATTTTACACGTGACTCGGTAAGGTATAAGGCGAACGATGAGCCCAAAAGATGGAACAAGTTCTTAAACCTATATCAAGGTCAGTTAAAAGAGTTGTCAGATAACTATAACCCCGACCTTTATTGGTTTGATGGTGATTGGGAGCATAGCTCGGAAGAATGGCAAGTGCCAAAGGTGAAATCAATGCTTCAAGAAAGAAACCCTAACGCCATTATCAATTCGCGTTTAAAGGAAGATGGTGATTATGATACTCCCGAACAGGGCATGCCAATTACAAGGCCTACCAACCCGTATTGGGAGCTGTGCATGACCATGAACAATTCATGGGGCTATCAGAAGAATGACCATGATTATAAGACTGCCGATCAAATTATCGGCATTTTTACCGATGTCATCTCCAATGGAGGAAACTTGCTTTTAGATATAGGCCCTAAAGGTGATGGTACTATTCCCCAAGAACAAGTTGAAATCTTAGAGGGACTAGGTAGGTGGACGAACAAGCATAAAGAGGCCATTTACGAAACGGTTGCAGGCATACCGAAAGAGCATTTCTATGGGGCCACCACATTGTCAAAAGATAGAAGAACTTTATACCTTTTCGTCAAGAGCAACGCAAACGGTGAAATCGTTCTAAGAGGTCTCAAAAACAATATCAATCGCATCTATGTGGTAGGCGAAGGAACCAAACTTAGCCATCAAGAAGTTGGTAAGGTGTACTGGAGCCACTATCCCGGTATAAAATACATTAAGCTTCCCGAGCATGTTTTAGACCAAAATATGACTGTATTGGCAGTGATGCTAGATGGTGAAGTAGACCTGTATAGAGAAAAAGGGTCGGTAATAGAAAGCAATTAACTCTAACCAAATGACAAAAACCAAACTATTCCTAATCGCAATTATTTGTTTGTTATCTTCCTGTAAAGAGGTGGCACCACCAAAGCCGGTAGGTCCTTTGCCTTCTGAAAGGCAGTTGGCGTGGCACGAGCTTGAGTACTATGCTTTTATCCATTTCAACATGAATACGTTTACCGATATGGAGTGGGGTTTGGGTGGAGAGTCTCCTGATACTTTCAATCCGTCGGAGTTGGACACCCGTCAATGGGCTAAAGTAGCTAAGGATGCCGGAATGAAGGGAATTATTATCACCGCCAAACATCATGATGGGTTTTGCCTTTGGCCAACAAAAACAACTGAGCATTCAGTGAAAAACTCGCCTTGGAAAGATGGCAACGGCGATTTGATAAAAGATCTTTCGGAAGCCTGTAAAGAATTCGGATTGAAATTTGGGGTATACCTTTCTCCTTGGGATAGAAATGATGCCGATTATGGTAAACCGGCCTATGTAGCGCGATACCACGAACAGCTTCGAGAACTCCTTACCAATTACGGTGAAGTCTTTGAAGTTTGGTTCGATGGGGCCAATGGTGGTACCGGTTACTATGGTGGGGCCAATGAAGAACGTAAAATTGATAATAAAACCTATTATGAATGGGATAGGGTGACCGAAATCGTTCGTGAGCTTCAGCCTAATGCGGTCATTTTCAGTGATGGCGGCCCTGATATAAGATGGGTAGGTACAGAAGAAGGTTTTGCCAATGAGACCAACTGGAGCATTATGCGTAGAGATGAAATTTACCCAGGATGGCCGAGATACAAAGAGCTTCGCTCGGGGCATCAAGATGGTACACACTGGTTACCTGCCGAAGTAAATACATCTATCAGACCGGGTTGGTATTATCACCCCCGTGAAGATCACCAAGTTAAAAGTTTGGCTCGATTGGTTCAAACGTATTACGAATCTATAGGGCGAAATGGCAATTTTTTACTGAACCTTCCGGTAGATACTAGGGGCTTGGTTCATGAAACCGACGTAAAGCAGTTGTTGGCACTAAAAAACCAAATCGATAAAGATTTTGCCCATGAATTGGCAGAAGGCATTAAGGTGCAAGCTTCAAACGTGCGCGGTGAAAATGGCCAATATGCTGCCAATCAAGTCAACGATGGTGATGTCGAAACCTATTGGGCAACAGATGATAAGGTTACTACGGCTTCGTTAACCTTTGAATTTGATAAGCCGACTGAAGTGAACCGGATTTTATTGCAAGAGTACATTCCGTTGGGGCAGAGGGTAATCAGATTCTCTGTAGAAGCGGAGGTAGATGGCAGTTGGAAAAAAATTGATGAGCAAACCACAATTGGCAATAAAAGAATTTTAAGGTTCGAAACCGTTAAGGCTTCAAAGGTTCGGGTCAATTTTCTAGAATCAAAAGGTCCGTTGGTAATTTCGAATATAGAGCTTTATAGGGCACCTAATTTTCTTACGACCCCATTCGTTAGTAGAGCCCGTAACGGCGAGGTGACTTTAACGGTAGCCGATGATGAGGTCGATATATATTATACTTTGGATGGAAGCGAACCTACCAACAAAAGCGACAAGTACGAAAAGCCTTTTTTAGTTTCGGAGGCCACTACCTTAAAATCAATCGGCTACGATGCGGAAACTGGAGAGCAATCGGAAACCCAATTGACCTATATTGATATACCAAAGTCAGATTGGAAGGTGGTAAAAGTATCATCAGGAAAAATAGAGGATGCCGGTAAAATGATAGACGAAAACCCTGATTCCTCTTGGGCTACCGAAAGAGGGGTTAAATCACCTCAAGAAGTAACGATAGATTTAGGTAAGAAGCATATGTTAACAGGCTTTACCTATTTGCCCATACAAGATCGATATCCTTTTGGTATCATTACCGACTATGAATTTTCGGTAAGTGTTGATGGTAAGAGTTTTAGAACGGTCTCCAAGGGTGAATTTGGCAACGTTGTCAATAATCGAATTCTACAGACGGTCAATTTTAAGCCGGTTAGCGCTCGGTATATTCGGCTCAAGGGAAGTATGGTCGATGGTGATGATCATACCACTTCGTTTGCTGAGGTAGGCGTTATTACAAAACAATGATGAGCTAGGGGTTTAGCGCATTGCTTGACCCCTTAATTTTTTAAATTGTTCGTATGCCTTTTCTACCTTATCGGGTGCGGCTGTTTCAAATTCTTTTTCGGTCACGGAATAGGCCTTTTGAACGCTAACCAGTTTTTGTTTCATATGGGCTATAATCGATTGGTAACCCCTATCATTGATTAAGTTCTTTACTTCTAATGAATCTTTCTTAAGGTCATAAAATTCCCATTCGTCAATATCATCGTAGAAGTGCATGAGCTTATAGCGCTTGGTTCTGATGCCATAATGTTTTTTGACCATATGAAAGGCAGGGTAGTCGTAATAATGGTAGTAGATAACATCTCTAAAATCATCATCTGATGTAGTACCATTTAGAAGTCCTCTAAAGGAACGGCCTTGCATATGCTTGGCCATTTGTTCGTTTCCCGTCAAGTCTAAAATGGTTGGCGCAAAATCTAAGTTCTGTACGAGTCCTTCAATTTTTTTACCGGCTTCTATTTCGGTGGGCAATTGCATTAAAAGGGGAGTGCCAAATGATTCTTCGTACATGAAACGTTTGTCGAACCAGCCTTTTTCACCCAGATAGAAACCTTGATCTGAGGTGTAGACCACTAAAGTATTTTCTGTTAGATTGTGTTCATCTAGATAATCCAGTAATTTGCCTACTCCTTCATCTACCGCTGCGATGGTGGCCATATAATCTTGTAGGTACCGTTGTCCCTTCCATTCGGCCAAGTCTTGACCGTGAAGGTCTGCCTCGTGAAAAGAATTGTTTTTGGGGAGGTAGGCGGCGTCCCAAGTGTCGCGCTGTTCAGGGCTCATTCTTTCAAAATCGGTTGTCCAAGGGTTGTGGGCCAATTCGGTCGAACCATACTCCTTACTTATTTTTAGGTCGTGCCCTTCATACATATCTTCGTAAATGGTCTGCAATTGTTCTTTTGCCGCTTGTTGTTCCTTAAAGTTGGGGCAGTACGTTTCAGGCAACGGAAAGTTGACCGAATCATACTTGTTTACGTGACGCAAGGCGGGCATCCAATTACGATGCGGAGCCTTATGATGAACCATCAGAAAAAACGGAAGCGAATCGTTTCTTTTGTTTTCCAAGAAATCAAGTGCGTCATTGGTGATTAGGTCGGTAGCATACCCTTCAATTCGTGTTGTATCTCCATTTTCGATAAAATCGGGGTTGTAATAATTACCTTGATCTACAATTATTTTCCAATGGTCAAACCCTTGTGGGTAACCGTGTAAATGCCATTTGCCCACAATGGCAGTTTCATACCCCGCTTGTTTAAGCATTTTGGGCAAGGTAGGCTGGCTACCGTCAAAATGGTCGCCATTTTGCCTAAAACCGTTTATGTGGCTATGCTTTCCCGTGAGAATAACGGCCCGGCTTGGTCCGCAAATGGAATTGGTCACATAGCTATGTGTGAATAAAGCTCCTTTTTTTGCCAAGCGGTCTATGTTAGGTGTTGGTGCCAATTGGCTCACTGGGTGGCCATAAGCACTTATCGCTTGAATGGCGTGGTCGTCTGCCATAATAAAAACGATGTTCGGTCTTTTGCTTTCGGCTTGAATCTTTTCGGCCTGCTGTTTGCAACTAATCAGGGAGAAGAAAGCTATTAGGGCTAGCAACGAAACATTTTTCAAAATAGAATAAATTATGGGTTGTTGGTGATCCATTTTTTGCATTCTTCAGTTTAGATAATTATTCTAACTCGAATTCAGCTTTTAATGAGGCGTTGGAATCGGTACCTACAAAGACTTCAAAATCTCCGGGTTCGGCAACATGTTGCAGTTCGCTATTATAAAATTTGAGGTCGTCGGTATGCAGGGTTATCTGAACAGTTCTGGTCTCACCCTTCTTTAAATATACTTTTTTAAAGCCCTTCAGTTGTCTTTTTGGCGGTGTAATGGTTCGCACCACATCTCGTAAATACAATTGAACGGTTTCTTCTCCATCAAATTCGCCTGTATTCGACACATCTACCGATACCTCCACCGATTCGTCACTTTTGATCTTTGTTTTGTGGAGGTGTAGATTTTTGTATTCAAACGAGGTATAACTCAACCCATATCCGAAAGGAAAAAGAGGACTGTTATCAACGTCTAGATAGTTCGATTTGAACTTTTGATAATTGTTCTCTTTCGGAGCTGGCCTTCCTGTAAACTTAGTGCTGTGGTAAATGGGTATCTGTCCCACATTGCGAGGCCAGGTAGCGGTGAGTTTTCCGGATGGGTTATAATCACCATAAATGACCTCGGCTACAGCATTTCCAGCTTCGATACCAGAGTGCCATACCTGTAAAATACTTGCAGGTAGTTCATTTTCCTCTTCTAGGGTCATAGGTCTACCGCTCATAAGTACTATGACCATTGGCTTGCCCAGTTTTGCCAATTCCCTCAATAAGTTTTTTTGGCTTTTAGGAAGTGAGATATCTGTTCTGCTTGCGGCTTCGCCACTAAACTCACTAGCTTCACCCACGACCGCAACAATAACTTCTGCCGATTTTGCCGTTTTTAGGGCCTCATCTAAAAGGGTTTCGGGGGAACTAGGGTCTATTTCTACACGAGTGCCGAAAACATTGGCAAGGGTTGCCAATTCTTTGTCGTCGGTAATATTGGCACCTTTTGAATAAGTTATGGCGCCAGATGCGATATTTTTAAAGCCATCTAAGACCGGAATAGATAATTGGGGGTCTCCCGTGGGCGCCCATGTACCGAGCATGTTGTTTTTGTTGTTTGCCAAAGGCCCTATTAAAGCTATTTTGGCCGACTTTTTTAAGGGCAGTGTCTGTTGGTGGTTTTTAAGCAGAACAAACGATTTTTTAGCGGCTTCCCTAGCTAAAAGCTTATTTTCTTCGGTAAGGATGTCTTTTTTTGGCCTTTCATCATCCGAATATCTGTAAGGGTCATTAAGCAGGCCGAGTTGATACTTGGTCGTTAGAACTCTTCGACAGGCATTTGTTATCTGTTCTTCACTTACCTTACCTTCCTCCACCGATTTTTTTAGGGTAGCTAGAAAACCCTCTCCGACCATATCCATATCAAGTCCGGCGTTAATGGCCAGGGCCGAAACATCTTGTAGGTTTCCCAGACCATGGGCCGTCATTTCATTCACGGAAGTATAATCGGAAACAACCATGCCCTTAAAACCCCATTGTTTTCTCAAAAGATCGGTAATCAACCATTTGTTTCCCGAGGCGGGAATACCATCAATATCATTAAACGATGTCATAGCTGTGCCTACCCCAGCGTCTACGGCAGCTTTGTAAACGGGCAGGTATTGATTATACATTTTTGTTCGGCTCATGTCTACCGAATTGTAGTCTTTGCCCGCTTCGACAGCACCGTAAAGTGCCAAATGTTTTACACAAGCCATCATGGTCGCTGAATTTGTTAGATCATTGCCTTGATAACCTTCAATCATGGCTTTTGCAATGGCGCTGCCAAGAAAAGGGTCTTCACCAGCACTTTCGGCAATACGACCCCATCGCGGGTCTCTCGAAATATCGACCATGGGCGAAAAATTCCAATTGATACCATCGGCCGTGGCCTCTTTGGCAGCAGTCTGTGCCATTCTTTTAATAAGTTCCATATCCCAACTGGAGGATGTACCCAGAGGAATGGGGAAAGTAGTTTTATAACCGTGAATTATGTCCGAACCTATCAACAAGGGTATTTTCAATCGCGAATGATTTAGGGCGATTTCTTGCGCTTTTCTGACCTTATCAGGGCCAGATACCCCGAACAGCCCGCCTACTTGACCTGCTTTGATTTTCGCCTCGACATTCTCACTGACTACCGAGCCGGTTGCGATACCACCACCTGGTGTTAAAAGATTGAGTTGGCCTATTTTCTCATCTAGGGTCATTTTGGACAATAACGCTTCAACCTCTGGAATCTTCGTTTGTGCCGTAGCCTGAAAAAGAATGAAAAATATTAGATACTTTAAGTTCTTCGCTATTAAATTCATCCTTCAGTTTTATTCGACCAATTGCACTTTTGATTTCTCTCCCACCCCGTTCTCATTGAATGCCTCAACAGCAAAATAGTAGGCTTGATCGGTATTCAAAGATTTCAATTCGAGAGAATCAATATCGTAAACCAACCACGAGCTATAGAGTTTATCCGGGGCAATTCCCCATAAAACATTGTATCCTTGGGCTTCCTTTACGGCATTCCATTTGACAATGGCACCTCTTCGCTTATCATTACGCTCGATGGTCATCTTTCCGACCTTTTTAGGTTCTTTTCCGTAGCCTTTACCGAATATGCGTAGGTCTGAGATGGATAGGTAGGGTGTGGGTACATGAATATTCTTAAATCTCACGTATCTCGCCTTTGAAGGTTCGTTCAATACTGCATAATCGTTGGGCACATCTTTTTTGTTAGTACTTCGGTCGACTATGGTGTTCCAATTTTTACCATCGATGGAAGCTTCTATTACATATTGATGATATAGTCCGGGTATTTTACCGTACATATCAGATTTATAGTCGTTGTAGTTGACCTGAACGGCCCGAATTTCAGAAGGCTTCATTAAATCAATTTCAATCCATTGGTTTTCGTCGTTCTTCTCCGCAAGCCAAAATGTTTTGACGTTTTCGTCTACCAAATGATCGGCACCGTACTCTTCTTTTATGGAAGAAGTTTTTACTGGTTTTTTATAGGATAGTAGCATCCATCCGGTAAAGCCTCCTTCTTTATCGGTTTCCGATGGTGCGAAATGAGGATAATCGCCGAAACGGGTGTTGCTGTATAGCAATCCCTCATCATCTATAAAAGTGGGGAAGATACCAATGCGTCTTTCCCAACCGATATTGACATTCACGGCCATGGAAGAGGCATGCCAATATTGACCTCCAGGACCTTTTACCGTACTACCATGTCCCGCTCCGTTAATAAAGCCACCAGGTTTATATGAAAACGGATTGTTCGGTGCATATTTAAATGGTCCCAGAGGCGAATCACCGATATATACACCATCTCCGTATACATTAAATTCTGTGCCGGGGGCTGCATATTGTAAGTAATATCGATTTTCGAATTTGTTCATCCATGGGCCTTCGATATATCCCGTTAGAACGGTATCTGCATGGTTTTCTCCAAACCTTTCCCAACCATGTTTCTCAGGTTCGAGATTGAATAGTTCATGAATTTCTTCAGAGGGCCTGAACCGTTTTTTCATATCAAGTTTTCGTGCCCTAACCGGAAATTTGTTCGAGGACCCCCAGTAGATAAAAGCATCGTCATTATCATCGATAAACAATGCAGGGTCTTGTAGATTGTGTAGTATGGAGGGGGTGGCTTCCCATTCCCCTTCTTTTGGTCGGTCGGTAAATAAGACGCTCATCGAGCCTGAAGGGTCGCCCGCTACATAGAGCAGTGAATCTTTATAATTGAATGCCGCAGGGGCGTTCGAGCCTTGAAAGTACCATTGTTTGGGTTTTATAAACTTCCATTCGTTCATGTCTTTTGAGTGCCAATAACCCATAGAGCGGGTCACGAATAAATAGTATTCGTCTTTAAACCTTACCAAAGCGGGGTCGGCGCCCGATCGATACGACAGGTCATTATGTGCATTATAGATCATGTAGGTATAATCTATATTGATGGGATTGCAATAAGTTTTCGGATTGGCTTGCCCAAAAGAGAAGAGCGTGCCAAAAAAGGCCGAAATGGCCAAATAGTAATATAAAGGTGAATTAAAGTTAATTCTCATAGTAGTGTTCTATTCATAAGTGAATCCTAACCGGTCCAGACCCTTTTGAACATCTTCATTTTGCATAAAAAGATTCCATAGCAATCCGGTTCTGTAATTCTCAATCATAATGATGATCGGGCCTTGGTCGATAGCCAAATAGGCTTCAGCTACCCAAAAGTCGTTCTGCGGACTAAAAGCATCGTAAAAGCCCGCTGGGCCCAGAAGTTGGTCTTTATGGGAGTAGAAATATCTCAAGGCTTCCAGGGATTCATCCGGAGTATAGGGCATTGAGCTTAGGGCTGCCGTTGGTGATAGCACACCAATGTCGTTACTCGGGCTATGGGCATTATAGCCTAGACTGCCGTCGTTGTTTCTTGAGTAACTGGCCGTAAGACCCCATCCTCCTTCGTCATAACCAACAAAATTCTTCGGGTTCTCTGAACAATACCGGTAATTGATTTTAGAATGGTTCACATTGACATTCCAATAATTGACAAACCCGTCGGATAGATAGGTCGGGTTCAAACCCAAATAGGAGTAGTGCGCCCAAAAAAGGGGGCCGCCCCTAGGGGAGTCACCTGCGTGATCTACCAAAAGAGGAATATCATATGCGGTGGCCGTACTCGTAAGACCACCGTTCGAAGCCCAGCCGTTTTCATAAACTTCTTTTGAAATGCCAAATTCTTCAGAAGAGGCTGCCATCACATAGGTGATCAGCGTTTCGTTATAGCCTTTTAATTCAAGACCGATATCAAATTTGAAATCGGGGCTCCAATGCCAGTACAGGGTGTTCTGGTTTTGGGTATACCAATTCCATTCGACCCCTTTCCATAAACCGTTTGCTTGATTTGATATGGATTTTTCTTGGTCGGAACCATTTTTAAAATACTCTACCACACATACCAGGCCTTGGGCCAAAAATGCCGTTTCGACCAAATCGCCACCATTATCTTTTTCACTAAATGGCCTGACCGCCCCGGTCGTACCATCTAACCAATGGGGCCAAGCACCATGAAAGCGATCGGCAGATTCTAAAAAATCGAGTATTTGGGTAATTCGTGAAGACCCTTCATCTCTAGAGATATAACCCCTTTCAATACCGGTCAAAATGGCCATTAAACCAAATCCGGTACCGCCAATGGTTACAGTATTGGGGTCGTTAGAGGGTTCGTTGGGGTGATACCTTTCTCGAGCGGCTCCAGAATCGGTTTGGGCAAAATCCCAAAAGTATTTGAAGGTAGATTCTTGGGTTATATCGAGAAGCTCTTCATCTGTAATTGCAGTTTGATCCGTCTCTTCTTCCTCTTCCTGTTCTTCCTCATTTTCTTCAGGGGGAGTTTCAGATGGTTGTTCCGGAAGTTCTGACACACCAATAGGACCCTGCGTATCATCAGATGAACATGCAGATAAAAGGCATAGCAAGCAAAAAATGGAAAAGTATTTAGTCATCCATTTTAATTTTGTAATTGAAGCCAAGTCTCTCAAGCCCTTTTTTAAGGTCTTCGTTTTGCATGAACAGCTTCCAAAAAAGACCTGTTCTATAGTTTTCTATCATGACGGGTATAGGGCCTTGATCGATTGCCAAATAACGGGGTAAATACCAGTTTTTCTCAATGCTGAAGGCATCGTATGGGCCATATTTGCCGATCAAAGTATCTTGCTCGGTATACATATACCTCAAAAAATCTAAGCTGTGTTCCGGAGCATAGGGCATTGACGATAAAGCTGCTGTCGGCGAAATAACTCCTAGATCTTCATCAGGTCGATGGCCGGCATACCCTTTTATCGAATAGCTTGAGGTGAGGCCCCAGAGGTTTTTTCCGTACCCCTTAAAGTTACCGGGATTTTCAACGGCATGCCTATATTGAATCAAGGTATGGTTCACGTTCAATTTCCAATAATCCGCATATTGGTCGGTCAGACCGTTGGGGTTGAGACCCAAGTAGGAGTAGTGCGCCCAAAACATAGGCCCAACGGGTGAATCGTCGTGCTCGTAATGATCTAATTCTGTTTCGAGCCCATAAAAGACGGTATCATTGGCAATCGCCCCTTTTCTTGCCCAACCTTCTTCATACACTTTTTTGTCGATAGGATGGGTAGGGGAAGCCGCCGCCAAAACATACATAATCAATGCCTCATTGTAACCTCCTACCGGAAAATTCATTTCCCATTTGTATTCTGGAGACCAGTGCCAATACAATACATTTTCACCTTTCGTGTACCAACTCCACTCCACCTCCTCCCAGAGTTTTTGAATTCGCTCGGTTAGCTCTTGTTCTCTAGTAGTGCCCTGCTTAAAATATTCTCTTACGGTCAGTAAACCTTGTATTAGAAAAGCTGTTTCAACCAAATCTCCACCATTGTCTTTTTTACTGAAGGGCGTCATTTTGCCTTCGGATGTCAGCCAGTGGGGCCAGGCCCCATGAAATCGGTCTGCTTTTTCAAGAAATGATACTATTTTTTCATAACGTTCCAATGCCTGTTCCCTCGTAATGAAATCTCTTTCGACGCCGACCAAAATGGCCATAAGGCCAAAGCCGGAACCACCTATTGTAATGATGTCTTTGTCGTGGGCCGGATAAACATTATCCATATGAATACGCTCACGAGCCAACCCAGAATTGGGTTCGGCACCTTCCCAGAAGTAATCAAAGGTCTGTTTTTGAACAGAATCCATCAATTGGTCATCGGTAAGGATAACTTTAGATGGCTCTAAACCTTCTTTCTTTTCTTTTTTTGAAGAATGGCCACCGCAACCAACTAACAACGAAGCAATGGCCATTGCAAAACTAAATAACCTCATAAAGATGTTACTTAAGTGATTTAACTAACAAAAGCTAACTAATCAACTATTTTATAAATCGTAATTTCTAATTTCTTGTACTTCTTCCTCCGTTAAGGCTTTATTATAAAACCTTAGTTCGTCGATAAAGCTGTTATCGGAAAGGTGTCCCCATTCGGTAAACCTAGGTGCGCCTGACCCAATAGAAAACATATCGCATCCTGACCAATCAATGCCGGCAGGCAAGGAGTTAGTAGCAACTGCTACGCCATCAAAATATATGGTGGCAGTGTCTGCGGATATGGTGATGGCCATATGCACCCATTCAGAACCCGATGGGTCAAATGCGGCTGCATCGCCCCCATCAACCCATGCTTCAGCGTCTCCGGTACCTACGTTAAGCTTGAAAATTTGCCTCGTTGCGTCTCCTTCCCTAAAAAAGCGGAAACCATTTGTTCTAAGGTTTTGGGTTTCAGGATATCCGGCATTTTCAGAGTCTTCAGGTCCCGCTACCAATATTCCGGCACTCGATGGTTCTGCATTTACCTTGTACCAAAATGTGGCGCTGAACTCATCGGATGTAAGACCATTGGTAGGAAAACTCAAATAAGAATCGGTGGCGCCGGCATAGGCATTATCTCCGGACACACTTTCACCGGCGAAGTCGGGTGAGCCTATAATGGTTGCTTCTGTATCGGTGAAAAGATTCATATAATCTTCATCAAATGGCATATAGAAAACTTCACCATTAAATGTCGGTGGATAATCTGAAACAACGATTCCCGAATCATCTTGAATAATCTGTTTTATCTCGTCTTGGCTTATGGCTTTGTTGAAAATTCTCAACTCGTCCATTAGACTTTGATCGGATAAATGATTCCATCCTGAAAAATTAGGGACACCGCTCATTATCGACATGATATTTACGTCCGTCCAATCAATACCGGTCAATGCTCCTTGAGATACGATTTGCCCGTCAATGTAGACAATCGCTTCTGTTCCGGAAATTGTGAAAGCCATATTGACCCACTCATCGGTACCAGGGTCAATATCGGCGGCTTCAGCACCATCGAACCAAGAATTACCAGCTCCGGTTCCCACATTGAGCTTGAACCTTTGTTTGCCACCAGCATTTTCCCTAAAAAACCTAAAGCCACTTGTCAAAACGTTACCGCCTGCATCATCTAAAGGCGGGCTCATGGTCAAAATTCCGGCACGATCGGGAACCGCATTTACTTTCAACCAGAAAATGGCACTGAATTCAGCGTTTTTAAATCTTTCGGGGTCGAGGGTCAGATAGGCATTTTCAGCACCTGCATAGGCACCATCGCCGGCCAGGCTTTCTTCACTGATAGTTGGGTTACCGTATTGCTCTGCTTCTTCGAAACTCAATAAATCGACAAAACCGCCTTCGAACGGCATGTATAGAATCTCCCCATCATATTTTGCAACATAGGCAGGTTCTTTTGAAAAGTTGACCATTTCAGTAGTCGATTTGCCATCAAGATCATTAGCAATGATGGATAACTCATGTTGACCATCTGCCAATTTATTGTATACTAAATCATCTACGATAAGCCTTCTGTAATCTTTAAAAGTGGTGTAATTGCTTAATCGTGAACCGTCTAACCACACTTCTACAGAACCTAATTCGATATCGTCTTGAGCTTCGAACTTTATGGTGATTGTTGCCAATTCTTCATTCACCTTTACGGCTAGACCTTCTGTAGGTGAATTAATAGTAATGCTAGGGGCCGAGGCATCAGCACCTGGGTCTACTTCTGTAAGGGAGTCGATACCCTCATCGCAGCTGTACAAAACAGCTCCAATAATTGCCAATAAGCAGAGTTGATATATAGTTTTCATTTTGTTTCGTTTTTAGTTAGCTATCTCACCTAGTATGGGAAATTCATCAATTTGGTCTTGATGATAGGTCACAAACTTCTTGTCAGCAGTAAAGGTTCTACCATCGTAACTGAGGTCGTCGTATCTCTCAAGTCTTACCATGTCGAAAAAGCGTTTGCCCCATTCCATTGACAACTCTGCATATTTTTCATCGACTACTTGATCTAAAGTTACACCGCTAAGGGGGTCCATTCCGGCTCTCTGTCTCACTATATTGACCGCTTCGTCGGCTGTCATTACTGAATTAGATGCTCCTTGAAGCAATGCTTCTGCGTACATGAGAAGGGTTTCGGCATAGCGAAATACAATATAATTCTTATTACTGCCGTATTCAGTTCTGCCCGTAATCAACTGATTGCTAGGTAAATAATGCTTGCCGCTCGAGAAAATGGCCCTTACATCAGAAGTGTTCGTATCTCCATCCCTAGTTGTCGGGCTTACGAAAGCCGGAAGATCTGCAGTAGTATAAGAAGTAGTGCTCACCAAGCTATCAATACCTTTCTGGGTAAAAAATACCGAAGTTTCAAGGCGTTCTGTCTCCCCTCTATCCAACATGAATTCTACGAATTTCATACTAGGTTCGAAAAAGCCCCATCCATTGGAAGAACCATCAACAGAGGGTGTCCATGAATTGGGACCGTAAGGTGCATACAAATGGCTTACCCTTTCGCCTTGACCTGAACCGAAATCGGAGTATTGAAACTCAAAAAGATTTTCATCACTAAGTTTGCCAGGAGTTTTGAACAGCTCGTAAAAGTCGGGATATAGACTAAACTTGCCAGAACTAATAATTTGTCCCGCTGCGTCGGCTACTACTTGATAATTTTTGAGCTCTTGATTCGCTACTGCTTTAACCATAAGAGCGGTATATCTCGTAACACCTCCAGGAAGGTCGGTACGCTCGTTAGGCCTTAGGTTTGGCAATAACGGAATCGCTTCATCCATCTGATCTGATATGTGTTGCATCACCTCTTCTTTTGTTGGTACCGATGTTACATCTGAAAAGGCATTTAAATCAGATGACTCTGGAATAAACACGGCGCCATATACCTGCGAAAGCTGAAAAAGTAGAATAGAGCGCAATACCTTGATTTCGGCAATATATCTGTTCCCCTGGGCGATACCTTCGTCATCGGCCAGCTCCATATACCTTTCAATTTGCTCCATGGCCGTATGAGCCCCAATAATATCGCCGTAATAGGTTTCCCAAAGGGTACGAGAGCCAAAGAAAGAGTTGTCATAAACATATCTGTCTTGGTTTTTCAAACCTTGCTGGTCACCGGCGGCGTTCACATCATCTCCCCTTGTGGAGACGACCAAAGGTTGCTCCCAACCTCTATCACTTACGGCTTGGTAAGTTCCGATCAATGAGAAAATCATGTCATCGGTTTTTGAGAAGTCGGTTCCTCCCGCAAAATTATTGTTCAATTCTGGCTGATCTAGTTCATCTGAACAGCTTGTGAGCGTTAACCCTATCGAGGTTGCCAGCACCACAAATTTTATTGATATCTTATATAGTTGAGTCATAGCTAATCTTTTAAATCTTAATGTTTACGCCAAGAGTGTATACACCGGGAATCGGATAGGTCTGATTGTCACGACCGTTGGCAACTTCAGGAGTGAAACCGTTGTATTCAAACAATGTGAGTGGTCTTTCCGCGGTTAGGTAGAATCTAATATCAGGATTGAATTTACCTTTCAATTGGGGTAGGGTATAACCCAAAGTAACGTTTTGAAGTCTTACAAAATCACCCTTTTCCACAAAGAAACTGTTCAGGAATTGATTGCTCCAAGGGTTGCGAATTCCACGGGCACTCGGGTAACTGTTCGATGTACCCGGACCATTCCATCTATTGATGGCGAAGTCTCTATCAATATTGGGGTCGGGTGTCTGTCGAATCGCAAAACGCTTTTGGTTGGCAATAACGTTGCCACCTTGACCGATAACGTTCAATGACAGGTCAAAAGCCTTATAGTTCATACCAAAGTTGAAACCGAAATTATAGGTTGGTAAATAAGAACCTAAATCGACACGGTCTTGCGCATCAATGATGCCATCGCCATTGTAATCTACGAACCTAAAATCTCCGGGTTCGACCACAAGTCCATCGGCAATCGCCGCTTGTGCGGCTGGATCAGATGAAATCTCTTCAGGAGTTTGATACACCCCATCAACTTCAAGACCGAAGAAAGGTGTTATAGTACCGCCGACTACGGTACGTTGAGCAGTATCGCCCCCTGTAGTCAAGTTTTCTTGATCGGCAAGGTCTAACACCTCATTATCCAAGGTAGAAAAATTAGCTCCGATATTGTATCGGAAGTTTTCAGAAACCTGTTTTTCCCAATTCAGCACAAATTCGAAACCGGTGTTTCTAATGCGACCAACGTTCTGTCTGGTCTCACCAGGTACCAATAGTCTTGAAACGGGTATAACGGCATCCCTGGTTTCCCTGTTAAAATAATCAGCCTCTAATGTCAACTGATTATCGAACATACGGGCCGATATACCTGCATTGGTTTCGGCCGTTACCTCCCATTTAAGGGCCTCAAAATCACTACTGGTAACGATACCGGCGTAACTTGTGTCTCCGAATGCGGCTACCACCTCATCAGATGTAATGCCTCCCGTACTGGCGGCCACATTGGCGTTACCCAATTCACCCCAGCTACCTCTCAATTTTAAGAAATTAAGAAAACCAACATTTTGCATGAAGGACTCTTCAGAGATAACCCATCCGGCACCAACCGTTGGAAAATAGCCCCATTTTTCTTGGTATTTACTTGTGCCGTCAGCCCTAAAGGTTCCGTAGAGTAAATATTTGTTGGCATAGTTATAGGCCAATCGGCTGAAGTAAGAAAAGAAATATTGTCTTGTACCATCATCACCGGTTACCCTTACTTTGCCGCTATCGGTACTGGTATCGATGGTATCGGCCAAATCGATATAGTATGATTCATCACCGATACCGGGGCCATTGGGGAAGTTAAGTGCTTTTACCTCTAGAAGTTCAAAAGAGCGATCTCTAAAAGAAGTACCCCCTAGAATGGTCAGGTTGTGGTCTCCGAAACTGTCGTTGTAGGTAAGTGTATTGTCCCACGTCTGTTCGGAGAAAGTTTCATTTCTCTTGATCAGTTCGGCATTTTCCCTAAAAGCATTACCATTACCGTAGAAGTAAGGTAACCGTACTTCTCGAACATCTAAAGTTTCAAAGTTATGATAGTACGCCGTCTTAAAAGTCAATTTATCGGGCACTAACTCATAATTGACATCAAATGTCATAAGCGTATTTCGAGTCTTGTTACGGTTTTCGGTATTATCCATCAAAGGAAACGGGTTCTGTGTACCACGATAACCCAAATCTTGCGCGTTGGCATAAGGTCTCGGATATGCATCGGTTTTCGACGGGTCTAATACCGGCATGGTAGGTACGGCGAAATAAGCAGAGGCAAATGCACCATCTTCTGGGCGATACCTAGTAGCGTTACTCATTAAGGCAGATACACCGACATTCAGGCGGTCGCTTATATCGAAGTTGAGTTTAGTACGAATATTAAATCGCTCATAGTCGTTCTTCATTTTCAAAAGACCTTCTTGCTCAAAAAAGCTAAGGCCGACCGAATAGGTGGTCGACTCGGTACCACCTGTTACCCCTAAACTGTGGTTTTGTTGTAAGGCGTGTCTCAAAATTAAATCGTACCAATCGGTATTTACATCTGGAACGTTCGGATTGATTCTGCTTCGCCCATATCTTTGAATGGCATTGTCTATGAATTGGGCTTCTGCCGCAGAACCGGATTCCCTCGCCAGCGTGGCAAATTGCTCAGAGTTCGATAGTTTGACCACGTTATGTGCTATCTGTACACCTTGATAACCGTTGTAGGTCACCTGTGGTTTTTGATTGGCCTTACCAGATTTTGTTTCTATCAGAACAACACCATTGGCGGCACGTACACCGTAAATGGCCGATGCCGATGCATCTTTTAAAACAGATATTGTTTCTATATCTTCATTGTTAAGAAAATCGATATCATCGTAAAAAGTACCATCTACTACATATAAAGGATTGGATGCGCCGTCAACATACGATCCAATACCACGAACTCTAATGGTGGGTCCGGTACCTGGCGCACCACTACTTACCACTTGTAAACCCGCCACTTTACCTTGAAGCGCTTGCATAGCCGCGCCAGAGGGAGTTCTCGTTATATCTTCTGATTTTACCGTAGTAATGGATCCGGTAAGGTCGGCTTTCTTTTGCGTACCATAACCGACAACTACCACTTCTTCGAGTGCTTGGGTGTCTTCTTCTAAAGTAACATCGATGGTTTCTTGACCATTAACGGCCACTTCTTTGCTCGTAAAACCTATATAGCTAACTGAAAGAGTTCCGTCTGAAGGAACATTATCTAGGGTGTAGTTGCCATCAAAATCGGTTTGGGTACCCGTTGTCGTACCTGATACCACGATGCTGGCTCCAGGAAGCGGAGAACCTTGAGCATCGCTCACCGTACCCGAAACCGTTATACCATCCTGCCCAAACATAGCTAAATGTAGCATCAAAAAGCAGATAGGTAAAAAATAGCTTCTTAATTTCATAATAGTTCAAAAATTGAGTTGATATTTTAATGAGTTGTTAATCTGTTGCAAGATATTAAAAGAGTGTAGTGTGAAATTTTAACACCTCTACATAAAAACTACATCACCGTAAATAGGCCTTCAAACAGCCTTCTTTCAAGTATTTTGCAGTAGTTTGCTGAGTTAACAAATCATTAATTTTAACACCTTGATGTAGTGATGATGTAATATCGTAAAAAGGTGAATATGAGCATTATGTGCTCTATCAATATAGAAAACGTACTATTTGAACTTTATCAGAAAATTTGAAAGGTTTTGAGAACTGTCGATACCTAGTTTTTTTCGAAGGCGATAGCGATGTATTTCTACTCCTCTTACCGTTATGGCCATAAGGGGTGCTATCTCCTTTGTTGATAGATTCATTTTAAGGTAGGCGCAGAGTTTTAAGTCTTTTGGAGTTAATCTTGGGTATTGCCTTAAAAGATTTTCGAAGAAGTCGTTGTGTAGTTCTTTAAAATTGACCTCAAATTGTTTCCAATCTTCATCCTCGTTGATTGAACTATCCAGTTTCTTGGTCAGGGATCTATAGCGCTGTTTATTTGAAAATGCATCTTTGTTCAATACCATCAAATCCTTTAATTCCAATATCAATTCATTTTTTTTGGCTACACTCATAGTAGTGCGCGCGAGTTCGTTTTGTTTGCCCTTAATTTCTTTTTCGAGCTTCTCTTTTTCTAATTGGGCGACTCGCTCGTCTTGTTCGTGTTGCAACTTCACCTTCAAAGCTTCGTGCTTTCTTTTTAATTTTCTTCGATTGTACCAACGCACTATGAAAATGGTGCTTATTAGTAGCAATAGGTAAAATAGAAGGCTCCATTTGGTCAAATACCATGGCGGAGCTATTTCAAATGCCAATATTTTTGGCCTAGATTTCTTATTGTCCATACTCACAGTGGAAACTTTTAGTTCGTAAAGTCCGTGAGGTAAATTTTGAAAAGTCAGTTCTCCATCTTCACTATAGCTGGATCGCGTTACTTCACCCGAGAGCTCATAATAATATCTTGGGTTGACGAGACTTGGCGATGCCACCTGTAGCGTAATATCGTTTGCATGCCGATTCGGTACATCAAAAATGGTATCTGTAACCGAATAGCGTTTCTCGGTATCTTGAAAATGGGTTAACTCCGGAGTCTCCGTAATGGCGTTGGTCAATGACTTCTCTAATTGGGTCAAGTTGATTTTTGCAAACCCGTCGCTTAGGGTGAGCAAGTAGGTAGAGTCGGTTTGCTTTATGATACGCTCCATATCGGGAACCAAGCGTTCGTTTAATTGCGACTTGGCGATATAGATTGTTTTGCCCTTGAGGTCGGTATACACCAATTCTTTATCCGGTTTGTTATCAATAAACCAAAAATTGTCGCCGTCGGCATATATCAACGATTTGCCACTATAACTAACAAATTCTTCAAAGGCATCTATCTCACCGACTATTGGATCATATTTGAACCATTGGCCATCACTTTGCAGTATAATTTGATTTTTTATCTGGTAGAGCTTAACCTGATAGTTATTGGGAATGTCACTAGGACCAAACTCTTTGCTTTCTATGACTTTTTCTAAATTTTCATCTAACTTAAATCTATAAAGACCCTTGTAAGAATGGGCAACCCACAAAGTATGCGCATCTTCAAAACACAATTGCTTTACTGGAAAACTGATTCCCGAAATCTCTGAGACCGACCATTGGTTATCACTTTTTACAAATTTGGCAACCCCGGTATATGTTCCCTGTAAATAAGTGTTATTACTCTCTGGAACCTTTGCAAATTCATATCCACCTGATATTGAAGAGACCCTATTAATATTATTGCCCTCAATCTTAAATGTGGCCGTATTGTGGCCAGCCAAAATGTTGTTCTCTATCGTTTCAAGGTCCCAAACATGACCTTGCGAACCTTCTACGAAAGAGAGGGATTCTTTATTGAGCAGGTAAATGCCTGTATTACTGCCCAAGTAAGTAGTACTTTCATTTTGCGCTATATCGTGGGTTGTACCCAAGATGCCCGAATAGTCAGTGTAATAGGTGATGGGGGAATTGACACCTATTCTGTCGAGGCCATTTTCAAGTCCGGCCCAAAATTGATTATGGAACCTAGCCATTGAAAGAACCGTATTGTTCTGCAAGCCCGTACCCCTATTGAGGTTTTTAATCGATTTGGTCGAGGTATTGTAAAGGTAGATTCCGTTTTTAATGGTGCCGAAAGCAATTTCATTCTTTGAAACGGATAAAATTTTGTTTAGTTGATCGCGCTTGAGCAATTCGTTGATTTCTTTATCGAAACCTACGTAATTGCCGTCTTGGTATACGAAGCAACCTTTAAGTTGAGTGCCGATGAGAAGGCCATTTTTAAAAGATTCTATGCTTATAATTGTTGCGTTCTGAAACTCATCAAATGATGGTAACGAAACCATTTTATTATCCTGAAGTTCAAAAAGGCCGTTGCTTTTAGAGGCAACTATCAACTGGTTATTCTGAACAGCAATGTTCGTGATTACTTGTTCAGGATTAAAAATGGTAATTTGATCATCTTCGTAGATGTAAATGGTAGAGAAAGAACGAAATACAATTTTGTTTTCAAAAGGGATAATCTGCCAGAACTCTTCATTAGTAAAGGTGTGGTCTTGAATCAGATGGGTCAAAGAGGTATAATTGAGTAAACCGGTTTCATCTTTTTCCCAATACCCAAACTCTTCATAGGAACCCGTATAGATACGCTGGCCATCGGCGTAAACCGACCTGATGATGGTAGAATTAGGCAATTTGTTTAAAACCCATTCCTCACCATTAAAGTATAAAAGCCCCTTATCATTGGCGCTGAAAAGTTCACCTTTTTCACTTACCGAAAGGCCCCAATTTTGGCC
The DNA here is from genome assembly GCF_003687485.1 of Euzebyella marina. Classification (GTDB taxonomy): domain Bacteria; phylum Bacteroidota; class Bacteroidia; order Flavobacteriales; family Flavobacteriaceae; genus Euzebyella; species Euzebyella marina. The sequence continues at coordinate 725,833 of NZ_CP032050.1, forward strand.
GGCAGCATTGTATTCGAAAACCCGATAATTATAAATGGGAGGTAGTAGGTTTTGAGCCCCGATTATACAAGGCCATATGAATATTGTGAAGATGAGTAATCGAGTTAACTTCCCCTGCATTCTAAATTTTTAACAATTGAAGAGTGGTAATAACCTTAAGTTACGAAAAACAAAGATGTTGCTTTTCGAAAATCTATCCTAAATGAAGATTGTTTAAGCTCAAAAATTAATCGATTAGCATCACTTGAAGCATAAATTCTATTGTTTCTTGCCCAATTAAACTTTTATTGGGCAAATATAAATTTCATTGGTCATGATGCCGATTCATAAGTTTACTTTTACAAACCCAATCCTATAATGGTTGCACTCATTTGAATAAGAAAAAACCATATCGATTTCTTAGAATTCTAGGTCGCATATTGCTGGCCCTACTTTTAATTTTCGTAGCGTTAGTTCTTTTTATTAGAAGCCCGTGGGGTCAAGATATTATAGTGAATAAGGTAACCAAATACGTTTCTGATAAAACGGGAACTACTGTTGAAATCGACCGTCTGTTCTTGACCTTTTCAGGAAATATCTATTTAGAGGGGCTTTATCTTCAAGATCAAAACAATGATACGCTGGTATATTCTCGAGAGCTAGAGGCCAACCTGCCAATTTCCCCGATTGTTTTTAACAACGAAGTAAATCTCAAATCTTTGCAATGGTCAGGTCTTAAGGCTCGAGTGAAAAGATTGGAAAATTCTGAAGCTTTTAATTTTAGTTTCTTAATCGATGCGTTTGCACCTGCAGATACCGTAACAGTACCCCCGGCTGAGACAGAGCCAATGACTTTCGATTTGGGCTCTGTCGATTTTAATGATTTTGACCTTCAGTATGAAGATGGCTTTCTCGGTATCGACACAAAATTGCTTTTAGGGCGACTTTTTGTTGACGCAAATACTATTGATTTGGATGAAATGAGATTTGAGCTTGACGATTTAGAATTGTCAGACGTTCAAGGACATTACCTTCAGACAAAGCCCTTTGAAGAGACCCAAGATACTACGGAAACCCAGCTTCCCTTTTTGGTGGTCGATCAATTGAAAATTTCGAATGTTCAATTGCAATACAAATCAGAACCGGACAACACGAAATTTGATGCCGACATTCAAGAATTTCTTTTAGAGCTTCCTAAGGCAGATTTGGCCAATAATGAATTTGAGGTAGATCTTGTTTCACTCTACAAATCAAAAATTTTGGCTGAGATCCTTACACCTGTGGGTGCCGTAAACGACTCCATAAGCTCCAGTAATACAGAAGAGTTTAAATGGCCCGACTTTTTGGTCGAAGTAGAGAAAATTGACCTTCAAGACAATCAAATCGTTTACGGCGGAGCGCCCGATACATTGGCCCAACAGCAGTTTGACCCACAAAACCTTTCTTTTTCTGGTTTTGATTTGAATGTCGCAAACATCTCTTATCGGCCAGCGCAGATTAGTTTATCGTTGAATCAACTGGCATTTAAAGAGGGCAGTGGTCTTGAAATAAGAAATGCCCGGTTTAAAAGTAATCTTGATGATAAGGGGCTCGATCTTTCGAATCTAACCCTTTCTACAGCCAATAGTTCGCTGTCAGGTAAGGTTACCGTTCAATACGACGAGTTCGAGAGTCTAATGGCCCAGCCTGATAATTCAGAATTGGAGGTCAATTTAGACCAAGTAGAAATCGGATTGTCCGATCTGTATTATTTTCAGCCTTCATTGAAAGAAAACGAATATTTGAGCAAAGCTTCGGAGCTTCCTATTAGAGGTCGACTTCAAGCAGACGGCACCTTGGCAAATGTTGATGTGGCAGATTTTATGCTAAATTGGGGAGAGAATACTTCACTCTCGGCGCAGGGTAATTTAAAACGTCTCACAGAACCGGACTCCCTATCATTCAATTTTGATAAGATTTCATTATCCACCAAAAGAAAAGATTTACAAAGGCTGGTCAATGAAGATTCATTAGGTGTTGCCCTTCCGACACAAATTGATTTAGATGGCAAAGCAAGCGGAAAATTTGACGATATAGTGGCCCATGCGAACTTACGTATGCCCGAGGGACGAATTCAGTTGGATGGTAACTATAAAAATTCTAAAAGCATTGGCTTTAAAGGTGATTTAAAAGTGGATACCCTGCAATTGAACAAATTGTTCAAGAACGAACAGTTGGGGGCTGTTTCATTTGCTATGAAGGCAGAGGGAAGCGGTAATGACTTAAACTCCCTCAACGCCTCATTAAATTCAGATTTTACCCAATTGATGATTAAAGGGTATGACTTTTCTAACCTAAAGTTAGACGGTCAAATGAGTGATGGTTTAGGTACGGTAGCCATGAAATTTAAAGATGATAATCTGAATTTTGATTCTACTACCAAAATTCAATTAGATTCAGTTAATACCAACATCGAAACCAATTTAGATGTCATAGGGGCCGACCTGTATGCCCTGGGTGTAACCCGAGACAATATTAAGGCTGGGGTGAAACTCAAAGCAGATTATATTGGTACTCCTGAAAATTATAAAGTGAATGCCCTCTTCTCAGAGGGTATAGCGGTATATGAGAACGATCAATATCAGATGGGAGACTTTCAAATTAATGCGGCCATAGGGGAAACCGATACTGATGTAAGTATTGAAAGTGAATTTTTGAACGGTATTGTAAAGTCGAATTCGTCACCAGATGCCGTTATAGCCAGTATTAAAAAACAATTTGAAGGTTACTTTACGAGTACGGTTGATAATGATACCATAAATAGAAATGTCAAGTTAGATGTGAACTTGGCCTTATCTCCCGTTCCGATACTCACCAAGGTTTTCCTTAAAGGGGTTGAAAGGCTCGACTCGGTAAATATTCGGGCTAATTACGATGCCTTCTCGAAAAATTTGAAGGCAGGCGTGCATTTACCCACAATCGTGTATAATGGTAATTCCCTAGATAGTTTAGAAGTTTCGGTCAACGGTAGTGCTACCGACTTAAATTTTTCGGCGGGTTTCGCTGGGCTTTTGGCCGGACCTATAAATATTAAAAAGACCTTTCTCAACGGGAACTTAAATAACAGAGAGCTATTGCTTGACTTTAACTCGTACGATGATCAAGAACGGTTAATGCATATGGCCTCTGAATTAGTTCTTCAAAAAGACACCATAAGCGTTCATATCAATCCCTCAGAATTGATTTTTAATAAGAAAGATTGGTCGGTGCCCCAAGAGAACAAGGTAACCATTGCCGAAAATTATTTAGGACTTCAGAATGTGAAATTCAGTAGAAACTCTCAAGAATTGACCTTGAGCAACGCTATCTCAGATATAGAAAAAGACCATTTGGGTATTTTGTTCAATAATTTCAGGTTACAGACCTTTTTAAGTCTTCTGAATCCTGATGAGGCATTGGCATCAGGTCAGGTAGCAGGAGAGTTGATTATAGAAAACCCGTTTGAAGCGCCCGGTCTGATAGCCAACTTTAAGGTTAATGGGCTCGAATTGATGCAGAATGCTTTGGGTAATTTATCATTGAACGCCTCCTCGAAAGGTCAGGGTGATTATGATTTCGATTTAGCACTGAAAGATGGGGGTGTCGATTTGAATCTTGTTGGAGATTATGCCGCAGCCGAAACAGGGGCAAGACTGAATCTTGACCTCGATTTGAACAAAATTGATATGGCCGTTGTCGAGGGATTGTCAGAGGGAGCCTTAAAAGAATCAAAGGGGTACATTACCGGAAGTATACAGGTGAACGGAACTACGGTAGAGCCCAAGTACAATGGCAATTTGACCTTCAATGAAACCGAATTCAATATAGCCGATTTCAATTCTTTGTTCAAGGTTAATAACGAAACATTGAAAATTGATGAGACCGGCCTTTTCTTTGATTCTTTTGAAATTAAAGATGCCAACAACGGTCAATTCGTCTTGGATGGAGATATTACGACGGAAGAACTTACCAACCCTGGTTTTGACCTCAGTTTAAAAGCGGAAGAGTTTCGGGTGCTCAATTCTACTAAAGAAGACAATGAACTTTATTATGGTACGGCTAGCATAGATGCCGATTTGACCGTAAAGGGAGACTTAGAATTGCCTCAAATAGACGGTAAACTCAGAGTTCGCAACGTAACCGATGTAACTTATGTGGTTGCTGAAGAACAGTTAGATGTAGAAGAACGTGACGGTGTGGTCATCTTTGTGAATAAAGAAGACCCAGATGCCATTCTAACACGGCAAGATCAAGAAGAGACTCCGGCTTTGTTCCAAGGGTTCGACTTAAGTGCCATATTGGAGATTGCCGACGATGCCGTTTTTCATATCATTATCGATGAACGTACCGGAGACAATCTTCAAGTTTCTGGCGATGCGGAGCTCAGTCTGAACATGTCGCCTAATGGCCGAATTAATTTAACGGGCCGGTATGAACTAAATTCTGGACATTATGAGACAAGTCTGTACAATTTGGTCAACAGACGGTTTACCATCAAACCGGGGGGTAGCATTACATGGCGGGGAGACCCAACCGATGCGGCTCTCGATGTTACCGCTATTTATGAGGTAGAGACTTCCGCGGCACCTTTGATGGCGGCCGTAACTTCTGGCCAAGATGTAAGTGTCACTGGTAAGTACCAGCAAGTACTGCCTTTTCTGGTCTATTTGAATGTGGAAGGTGAGCTTTTGCAACCCCAATTATCGTTCGATTTAGATATGCCCGAAGATGAGCAAGGGTCTCTTGGTGGGGCTGTTTATGGTAGGGTGCAGCAGTTGAACGAACAAGAGGCAGCGTTGAACAAGCAGGTTTTTTCTTTATTGGCGCTTAACAGATTTTTCCCCGATACGGGTAGTGACGGAAGTGCGGGTGGTACTGTGGCCCTAGCTCGGGATAACGTGAATAAAGTGCTTTCCGGACAGCTAAACGCATTTTCAGATAAGGTTTTCGGAAAAAGCGGCTTTGAAGTCGATTTTGATCTAGATAGCTTTACCGACTACCAAGGCGATAGTCCGCAAGACAGAACGCAGTTGAACATCAACGCCAAGAAGAAATTATTTGATGACCGCTTAGTGGTCACCGCAGGTAGTGCCGTAGATGTAGAGGGTAGTTCACAAGCCACTCAGGGTCAAACTCCACTCATCGGAAACGTTAGCTTAGAGTATCTGTTAACAGAAGATGGTAGGTATCGCTTAAAGGGCTACCGAAAAAACGAATATGAGAATGTTATTGACGGACAATTAATCGTAACCGGTTTGGCCTTGATTTTCAATAGGGAATTTAATCGGTTCAGTCAATTGTTCAATCCGTTGAAAGAAGATGCTAATACGGAAGAAGCAAAATCAGAAGAGTAAATATGCACGAACAGGTTGGTAGATATGGTATGGGTAGGGGGTCATTTCTTTTAATGATGGCACTGCTATTTTCATTTTCGTGTAGTGTTGAAAAGTACATTCCTGAAGGAGAGGTGTTGTATACAGGTGCAGAACTCGAAACAAACTTACTGACAGAAGAGAAAGTTCAAGATATTAAAAAGGTAAAGGCAGAATTGCAAACTCTCTTGCAGCCCCAACCGAATTCATCTGTATTGGGCATGCGATTAGGCCTGTATTATCATTATAAGGCCCAAAGGGAAAAACCTGGTTTTCTGAATAAATGGTTGAACAAGAAGTTTGGCGAAGAACCTGTTTATTTATCTCAGGCAAATCCTGAGCGGGTAGAAGAGTTAATACTGAATAGACTTGATAATAAGGGTTTCTTCTACAGCAGGGTGTCTTCTGAGGTAGACAGTAGTGCCAAAAAAGCGGCGATAAGGTATTCTGCTGAATTGCCTAGGCCCTATACCATGCAAACATTTCAACTAGAAAAAGACTCTTTGCCCATTTATTCTGCGATTGAAGATGCGCTTACTGACAGCCAAATTCAAAACGGACAAAGGTTTGATTTGAGTTTGATGAAATTTGAGCGAGAACGAATCGATAATGAATTAAAAAAGAAAGGATATTATAATTTCAATCCTGATTTTCTAATTTTTGAGGCCGATACGAACAGGTATGATAACCGAAAGTTCGATTTGTTTCTCAGGTTAAAATCTCAAGTGCCCGAACGCTCGATTATTCCTTATGAGATAGATTCCATCACTGTTTATCCAAATTACACATTAGGTGATAGCGTCGAAGTTACAAGTCCGAAAATGGTCAACGGTCTGGCTTTTGTGCAAAATGAGGAATATTTCAAGCCCGAACAGCTAGAACCCTACATTCTATTTGAAAAGGGTCAACCTTACAATGCCTATACGGCTCAACTAACCAGCAATCGACTCTCTAATATCGGTAGTTACAAGTTCGTGAACATTCAGTTTACTGAGACAGATACTACGGCCAATAAAGATGGTGCGGGGTCGCTGCACTCAGAAATTTTTCTATCTCCTTTAACCAAGCGTTCGATTAGGGCAGAACTTCAAGCTGTGACTAAATCTAACGGGTTTGCGGGCCCTGGTATTTCAGTGGCCTATAGCAATCGAAACCTGTTTAAAGGAGGTGAAACGCTTAGCATCATTGGTAACTTTCAGTATGCTACTCAAATTTCCGGTGGCGATAATCAGAACCTCAGTAGTATCGGGGGTGGATTAAAAACCGATTTGACCATACCCCGTTTGGTACCATTTTCACCCAGTAGGTTTAAATATGCTGTTCCAAAAACCAAAATCAGTTTGGGCGGCGATTTTTTGAATAGAAGTAAACTCTATAGTTTAACATCTTTCAATACCTCTTTTGGGTATACATGGAATGCCAATAGATATGTATTTCACGCCTTGAACCCTATCAGTGTAAACTACGTGAATTTGACCAATACAACCGAAGAGTTTGAAGCTATTTTAGATAAAAATCCATTTTTACGTAGAAGCTTTGAACAGCAGTTCATTGCCGGGTTGACCTATACTTTTACGTATAACGAACTGGTCGACGAAGATAAGTCGAACCCGATTTTCGTGTCGACCAATATTGATTTAGCAGGTAACCTGTTGAGTCTTGTTAGCGGAAATGAGACCATTTTTGGCTTAGAATTCGCACAATATGCCAAGGCCGATGTCGATTTCAGGTATTATTTTCGCTGGGCCAAAGAGCGAACATTGATTGCTAGATTATATGGTGGTTGGGGCGTGCCTTATGGTAATTCAACAACGCTGCCCTTTGTGAAGCAATTCTTTTCTGGCGGACCGTACAGTGTTCGTGCTTTTAAGATTCGTTCATTGGGCCCAGGTACATTCACCTCAACTGACGATTCAACGACCAGTTTCTTCGATCAATCTGGAAACTTAAGTTTGGAGGCCAATCTAGAATACCGTTTTCCTATTTGGTCTTATTTAAAAGGGGCATTTTTTGCCGATGCCGGAAACGTTTGGTTGACTACCGAAGCAGAACTTTTAGATGGAGAGTCCGAAGAGGCCATAGCCTTTAATGAGCGTTTGCAGACCGAAGGTAAATTTGGTAAAGATTGGACAAAAGAGTTGGGCGTAGGCGTAGGTTTCGGATTAAGGGTAGACATCCAGAGTTTTGTAATAAGACTCGATTTGGCCTCCCCGGTACGTGTGCCTTACTTGCCTGAAGGTGAAAGAAGCAGAATACCCTTTTTCGAAGGTGGCGATGACAACCTGATTTTCAATTTTGCCATCGGTTATCCATTTTAAAACCGTAAATCAATTGGAAGCCATACATCTTGATTCCGCTATCTCTTCCATTATTTCAGCAAAAAGACGATAGGAATTTATTCTTGCTATTGGGTCATAAATATGAGAGGCGACCATGATTTCATTGACTCCGGTGTCCTCTAAAAACTTAACGGTTTTTTCCTTGACCGTCTCTTTATTACCTATAAAAGAAAATTTCATCATGCGCTGTAAGGCGGGATCCACAGCTATTTGTTTGAGCTGTGGTGTCATCTCGGTAGGAGGCTGTAAATAATCAATTTGTCCGGTGAGAACACCTACAATCATTCTTATGCTTGAAGTAGACATGCGTTCAGCTTCCTCTTCGGTATCGGCGGCAAGAACATTTACACATGCCATAGTATAAGGTTCTTCAAGGTATGCCGAAGGCTGAAAGTTATTGTTGTAAATAGTAAGGGCCTTGAATAGGTGTGTAGGGGCAAAATGACTGGCAAACACATAAGGTAGGCCTTCTTTTGCGGCCAAATAGGCACTATCGGTACTTGATCCCAGAATATAAATAGGTAAATCTACGCCCTCGGCAATGGGCACCCTCACTTTATTGTTTTTATTTTCTGCAGAAAAATACTGTTGAATAGAACGAAGCTCTTCAGGAAAACGGTAGACGGCTTGCATACGGTCGGGCCTAATGGCCTGAGCAGTGGTCTGATCGGTGCCTGGGGCCCTTCCTAAACCGAGGTCGATGCGATCAGGGTAAAGAGCACTGAGTGTGGCAAATTGCTCCGCAATCAGCATAGACGAATGGTTGGGTAGCATAATACCACCGGAACCGACTCTCAATTGATTGGTACCACCGGCAATATGACCTATCAATACAGAAGTGGCGGCACTGGCGATACTCACCATGTTATGGTGCTCTGCCAACCAAAAGCGATTATAGCCGAAAGACTCCGCTTTTTGTGCCAAATTCAAACTATTCTTAAAAACCTCAGAAACTGAGAAGCCCGAACCAATGGTAGCGAGCTCCAGTATTGAGTAAGGAATAAAATCTTTTCTATGCTGCTTCATGTTCACCAACTGTTTTGAATAACAAAATTAATCAATAATAGACCGGTGACACGGTGTTCTCCGTTAAGGAGATGATAAAGTTTACTACAACATAGTTGTCTTTATAAAGCTGATAAACTATTGTCTTGATGAATTTCTATTTCCAGATTCGATTTCAGCTTTTGCCATTCATTATTAAGTTCTTCCGCCTGAGATTGAAGAATGGCATTGGTGGTATTGGGCAAATCGGTGTAGGCCAAAAGCTCTTGATATTTTAAAATCAGTTTTTTTTCAGCTTTAACGATTAGTTCATCCACTTCGGTGCCAGTCAAAGGCCTTTCCAGTAGCGAATTTTCTAAATCATTAAAAATCAACCTGTCAGTTTTTGGTACATCAGGCGATGCTACTTGATCGGTTACGGCCAATATTTCGTGCTTTAAGATGGCTGCAAAAGAGCTGTACTGAAAGTATCTGTGTTTGAAATAATCCCTTTTACTAGGGTGTCTATCAGAAGTTACGAGAGTGCCGTAGACCCTTTCAGCCGAAAAGAGTTGGGCAAATAGGGCTTCCAAGCGATTGAAAATGCTTTGGTTATCAGAATTATGCATAATTTTTTATTTAAATTAAAAGAATTGGAAGTCGCCGTACTATCGGGTACAATTGGCACCCCAAGTTTCACCACCTTCGATAAAAGCAATAATTAATTCACCTTCATCAATTTTTATGGTTCCTGAGCTGTTCACCAAGATATTCTGGTTTTTTTCCATAGTTACACCATTGATACTTGGTATTCCATTGGAAAAGTCAAATCGATAATTGTCGCCTACTTTCACAACCGTCACTCGGCCATCATCAGTTGAAATCTCAGTTTCGGTATCCGGTTCGGAATAGCTAACGCTACCATTGTAGGTGCCAACAAAAAGATTGTCGTCTGTAGGGTCGTTGTCTTTACTACAAGAAACCGCCACCAAGGTAAGGCAGATTAAAAGACCCATATGCTTTGCAATTTTTTTCATGTTTTAAAATTTAGGATTTTATGTTTCAAACAAAGGTATAGGGTGTCATACGCCATCCTAACTTCGTTAAGGAAGCTTTAAGACATAAAAATTCTAATGAGTTAAAGATATAGTTGATACAGACGAAGGGGCCCTATACCGGAGGTTCACCTAAATAAAAAGCAAGGGTTATTTAATTTTTTGGGACAATGGTCGCGTTGATTGTATCGCTCATAAATGCAAAATGAGCCAACGCTTTTTCGGTGAAATTCAAAAGGCTAAGACTACGGTCAAGGTTTTGGTTTTTATAGGCCACTTTATAATATACGTCGCCGTTCAAGTAGTCGGTGAGGGCTCTTAGGCCGTGAAGAAATGGCATTAAAACGGCACCCCATGGTAAGGTTTCAACTTCCTTTTGGCTCAAAAATGGTCCATTGGCTGCCAGCCCTTTTACAAAGGAAGAGAAGAGCTCCTTTTCAAAAACAATTTGGTCATGATCTATCTCATCTTCGGGGGCGGTGTTAACGATGGTTCGCACGGCATCCCCAAAATCGTACATAAATTTACCCTTCATTAACGTGTCTAAATCAATTAGACAAAGTGCCTTTTTTGTTTCCTTGGAAAAAAGGATGTTGTTCAATTTAGTATCGTTATGGCAAATGCGGTCAGGAAGTTCGGCCACATTTACATCTCGTAATTTTTCGATGACTTTATGCGAGAACGAAATGGCATTTGCGGCCATCGATAGTTTTTCTTTAGGCGCATGTTCTAAAGCTTCTTGGAATTGAGAGGTCCGCAGCTTTAAATCATGAAATTGAGGTATGGTATCAACATATTTGTCTAACTGGGCGCTGAGTAGAAGCATATTAAATTTAGCAATAACCTTACCTGCTTCAAAAGCTATTTCAGACTCCGTAGTAGTGTTGTAGGCAGTGCTGCCATCAATGTACGTCATCACCCGCCAATATGCCTTCTCCTTATCTTCGGTAGAAAGATAACTCTCTCCGGTTAAAGTTTTGACAAGGGTTATCTGTTGGTAATGGTCATCGTTCAAATGTTCAAAAGCATCTTGAACATTGTTCATTAACTCGGCTACGTTGGTGAAGACTTTATGGTTGATCCGCTGTAAGATATAGAGCGGAGTTCGATTTTCAGAAACTAAATAAGTATCGTTGATCAAGCCGTCGGTCAACGGCTTGAATCGATAGGGCTTCTCGGGTACCGAGAATTTTGTTAATAAGTTATTGAGTTGCTCTTCTTTATAATTACTCATTCGTTAGGCCAAAGCGGCGAACTGTATTTTCCGGCGTTGGTCTTTTTTTGTAAATAAGATACAGCGGTCTCACGGTCGCTGGCATAGGTAACACCGAACCAATCGCCACCCGAAGGAACCACTTTAACCTTAATTTCACCGGCCTGTAGCATATCTTGAATAATCTTTGGTATGTAAAGCTCGCTTTTGGCACCCAAATCTTTACTGTTCAAGAAAGCCCTAAAATCATTTTCAATTTTTTCGAAGATACTAGGCTTGCAAACCCAAAAGTTCATGCTTACATGCTCTTCTCCGGTATATTCGTTGCCAGAATCTTCATCTATAACTTTACCATCTTTTGCCTCTAGTTTTAAACGCTCATCAACTGAAATAAGGTTGTCGCCATCAACTTGACAAACACCTCGAGAAACGGAACCATGTTCTGATAAGGTGTTTTTTAAGGTATAGCCCACGAGGGCATAGGTATTGTCGTCTTTATGCGCCCGCATAAAATTAGCGGCGTTTTCGTATGCCGGCTGACCATAGAAGTCATCTGCGTTCAAAACAGCAAAAGGACCGTTGATAACGTCTCTGGCCGTCCAGACCGCATGGGCGGTACCCCAAGGTTTTTGGCGTTCTCCTTCAAAAGTACAGCCATCTGGCAAATCAGTAATTTCTTGGGCCAGAACATCCAATTTAATATTGGCCGGCAAACGGTTTCTCAAATGATCTTCTAAAAACGAGACATTGTCTTTTTTGGTAATAAGTACAATATGGTCAAAACCATTTTTCAAGGCATCGGAGATACCGAATTCCATAAGGAATTCACCATTCGGACCTAAATCATCGAATTGCTTTAGTTTGCCATATCGGCTTCCGCTTCCAGCAGCCATCAAAAGTAAAGTCATGTTTCTGTAGATTTTATTGAGTTCGGGCAAAAATATGACTTTATAAAGAAAGAGACGGTGAAATGCTAGTATAGGTAACATTTTTTTGACATCTCGATAAATTTTGCTCCTATAATTTTTCTACTTTACTATCAAATTCATCTAGCCTTCTCGTTTCTTTAATATTGTAGTAAATGAAATTTTTTCTTCTTTCGGTTTTTATAAGTTTTTCGGTATTTCTTCATTCCCAAGAAAACTCCAGACCGAATATTCTTGTCATTATTTTCGATGATGCCGGACTGGACATGAGCGCCTACGGAAGTACCTACGTGAATACCCCTGGTTTTGATGCCATTGCTAAAAATGGAGTGCTTTTCAACCGAGCGTATACACCTAATGCCAAATGCGCCCCTTCTCGCGCTTCACTTATGACCGGAAGAAATTCATGGCAGCTCGATGCTGCAGCGAACCACGTTATCTATTTTCCGCCCAAGTTTAAAACTTATCAAGAAGTACTTCAAGAAAACGGGTATACCATCGGTTTTACGGGAAAAGGTTACGCGCCTGCCATTACCTTGACCGCCGATGGAAAAGAGCGTGAAGTTCTTGGCCCAGCTTATAACACTGAGATATTAGAACCTTTGACCAGTGGCATTTCAAGCAATGACTACAGTGCCAATTTTGATAATTTCCTTCAGAGAGCCCCAAAAGATGCTCCTTGGAGCTTTTGGGTCGGTAGTTTAGAACCACATCGGGGTTATGAATATGGTTCCGGAAAGCGTATTGGAGGAAAGACCGAGGATATGATCAAAGATTTCCCTCCTTATTGGCCCGATAATGAGGTGACACGTACCGACTTGTTAGATTATGCCCTTGAAATTGAAAATTTTGATGAGCATATCGTCAAAATTATGAATTCTCTTGAAAGATCAGGGCAATTGAACAATACGTTGGTAGTGGTAACCTCCGATCACGGAATGCCATTTCCAAGGGTCAAAGGCGACCAATATGAAAATGCCAATCATGTGCCCATGGCCATTCAATGGCCAAAAGCCATGAATAAAAAGAACAGAAAGGTAGAAGATTACATTAGTTTTATTGATTTGGCCCCGACTTTTTTAGAAGCCGCTGGTATCGATTGGCAAACCTCAGGAATGCACCCTCCGGCAGGCAAGAGCCTCTTGAATATATTGGGCTCTTCAAAATCGGGACAGATTGATGATTGGCGTAATTTCGTTTTGGTGGGGAAGGAAAGACATGACACTGGGCGACCGCGTGATGTGGGTTATCCTATTCGCGGGATACATAAGAATAATATGCTCTACATTAAGAATTACGAAATTGATCGTTGGCCCAAAGGAAATCCGGAGACCGGTTATTTGAATACAGATGGTAGCCCGACCAAAACCGAAATATTGAAATTGAGAAGAAACGGAAATTCCCGTTACTGGCGATTGAATTTCGGAAAGAGAGTAGAAGAAGAGTTATATGATTTAAATGATGACCCTTTTTGCATGAACAACTTGGCAAGCGACTTAAGTTATGCCGATGAAAAATCAGACTTGCGTTTTGAGATGGAGATGAAACTAAAAGAACAGGACGATTTGAGAATGCAAGGTTACGGTCATTTGTACGAACAGGCCCCTTTCGTCAATGGCCGAGATTTTTATCATGATTTTATGGCCGGCAAACAACCCAAAGCTGGTTGGGTAAATGATTCCGATTTTGAACCTTTTGTGCTTGATGGTGATGGAAACGAACTGGAACCGGTAAAGATTAATCTCAAAAATTAGATTAAAAAAGCAACCTCATCAAGTCGGTCTTTACGGTTCGGTTACCTGATGAATGGCTAGAGAGCTTGAGGTTTCACTGAAAAAGTATGACTTGTCCAGAATGTCGCAATCAACCCTTTGAATTGGCGTAATGCACCTATTTGAAGCAGCTTTGTGCAACTTATCTTTGAAAGAGTGCTAATTAGATTTGCTCCCCAAGGGAATACTGACGGGGTGGGTGTATGTCTGCGGATGAGAAGATTTTGCTAGTTATCTATGGAGAGAATTGTTCATAATTATACCTAGGATGCCTCATAACTTAAATAGAACCAAAATGGTGAAAATAACTGCACCGGCAGATTGCGATAATGCCCCAAAGAAGAAATTTCTAAAAGAATTTAATGTGGCTTTTGCCGAAGCCGATGTCGACTACTTTCATGATAAGCTGACCGATGATGTGGTGTGGGATATGGTCGGTGACAAAATTATTGAAGGAAAGGAGAATTTTATAGCCGCCTTATTGAAAATGAAAGAATATACCGCCAAAGAGTTAAAAATAGAGAGCATAATTACTCATGGCAGGTCTGCGGCAGTCAATGGTACCATGGTAATGAACAAGGGTAATGTTTTTGCCTTCGCCGACTTTTATGAATTTAGAGGGGCCAAAGGTAGTCTGGTCAAAAAGCTTACTTCTTATGTGGTCGAAAAATAAAGAGTAGAAACATACTTAACTATAAAACGTAAATGAGATGAAAGTTAATCCGTATTTGAATTTTGATGGGCAAGCTGAAGAGGCCTTCAAATTTTACAAGTCAGTCTTTGGCGGCGAATTCACTGCCAATATGAAAATGTCTGATGCTCCGGGAACGGAGAATCTACCCTCATCGGAGCAGAGTAGAACCATGCACATTTCGTTGCCTCTCGACGGTGGTACCGTTTTAATGGGGTCTGATATCATGCCTTCGGCGGGGCACCAGCTGAATAAAGGTAATACCAACTATATTTCGCTGCATCCCAAAAGTAAAGATGAGGCCGATAGAATTTTTGAAGGTCTTTCAAAAGGCGGTGAAATTGAGATGCCCATGGCCGATCAATTTTGGGGAGACTATTTTGGCAGCTTTATAGATAAGTACGGTATTCACTGGATGATTAATTATAACGCAGAATTTAATTGATAACAGATGAAGATGATAACTATTGGTACGACCGTTGAGGTTGATAAAGAAAAGGTTTGGCAGTTTTGGACCCAACCTGAGCATATTATCCATTGGAATTCTGCATCCGATGATTGGCATACTCCAAAGGCTGAAAGTGATCTGCGAACCGGTGGTCGCTTTACTTCTCGAATGGAAGCTAAAAATGGCAGTATGGGATTTGATTTTGGCGGGACCTTTGATGAAGTCAATCCGCCTGAACTGTTGAATTATACCTTAGATGATGGCAGAAAAGTGTCTGTTAAATTCGAGGAAAATGAAGGTGTTACTAAGGTCACCGAGAGCTTTGAACCCGAAGATCAAAATCCTCTAGAAATGCAAGAGCAGGGATGGCAGGCTATATTGAACAACTTCAAAAAGTACGCGGAGTCGATAGCTTGACACCACATTCCTATGATTTTAATTTATAAATCATTCGTTCATGAAATCAAAAGAAGATAAAAAGCCCACCACCGTTGAAGAATACCTGAAAAGTTTTCAGGGGGAGGTTCATAGTGCTTTAGGCCAAATAAGAGGCTTGATCAAGCAGGAAGTTCCTGATGCTGAAGAATCGATGGCTTACGGCATGCCGGCATATAAATTGTTTGGAAAACCTCTTGTTTATTTTGCAGGCTATAAGAATCATATCGGGTTCTACGCCACCCCAACAGGCCACGAAGCATTTGCTGACGAACTTTCAATTTATAAGCAAGGTAAGGGCTCGGTGCAATTTCCTTTAGATGCAGAGATGCCTTATGACCTGATCCGCAAAATTGTGCGGTTTAGGGCAAATGAGAACGAAAAGAAGTTTGGTCCGAAGTAATGATTAAGGCCAGAGAAGATTTCTTTTGAGTCATTAATACTGAGAATTGTCATGTTTTTTGGTAACGAGTATGGTTAACTTTGGTAAAACAAGCTAATGATTAGCTCAAAATTCTAAGGTTATGAAAAAAATAATAGTTCCTGTAGATTTTTCCCAGCAATCGGAATATGCTATGAAAGTAGCTGTTTCGTTGGCTAAAAAACATGGTTTTGAAATATTGGCATTGCATATGCTAGAACTCAATCAGGCAATGATTACTTCCACCGAAGATTATCATCCCGAACAAACTGTGTTTCTAATTAAAATGGCTGAAAAAAGGTTTGATGAATTTTTGAAAAAACCTTTTTTAAACGAGGTAAAGGTCACTCCAATCATTAAGCACTATAAAGTGTTCAGCGAGGTGAACGAGATTGCCAAAGAACACGAGGTGGGCCTCGTGGTAATGGGCTCTCATGGTGCCGATGGTCTTACAGAGATATTTATTGGGTCAAACGCCGAAAAAGTGGTGCGAACATCAGACATACCAGTCATTGTCGTGAAAGGAGAAATGGAAGATTTTAACATCAAAAGGTTTGTTTTTGCCTGCGACTTTAGCCTTGAAAATCTGACTGCCTTTAGTCAGGCAAAGGCTTTTGCCTCGATGTTATCGGCTGAATTGAATTTGGTTTATGTAAATACTCCGGGTGATAGCTTTTTGAGCACTTCTGATTGTTACGAAAGAATCAATAAGTTCTTACATGAGGCAAAAAGTGCCGAAGAAGTAACCATTTACAATGATTATACGGTAGAAAAGGGCGTTCTTGGCTTTAGTGAGGTGAACGGTGCCGATGCCATAGGCATACCCACCCATGGCCGGAGAGGTCTTGCACATTTTTTCATGGGAAGCATTGGCGAAGATATTGCCAATCATTCAAAAATACCTGTCATTACCTTTAAAATCAATGATTGATAGACAGTAACATAAAATAACTAAGGCGCCTGATGGCGCCTTTTATTTTTCAATCAATTTTGTGACTAAGGATTGATAGGTACCTCTAAAATCTTTCCCGCCAGCATATCAGGTAATAATAGACGACCGTTTTCTTCCTCAAGAAGAAAATCGGCTGCAGATTGCAAATTTTCAATTAAAATAGTGGCTTCCTCTGTCTTGCCATCTATTTTCCAAACTTTGGCCTGTGCCCAACTGCTTACGTAATAGTTGCCTTTACTATCTTGTTCAACGGCATCGGCACCTCTGAAAGTTCCCTTTAAAGGGGTTAATTTTCCGTTTCGGGTTACTAAAAAGTTGCCGGTGAAAAAGGCACCTACCATGATATTGCCCTGGTTATCTACACCGACCCCGTTTGGGTTTAGCATCAAGGGCGAGCCGTCTTGCACAATAGATATTTTTCCATCTAACGTAATATGATAGATTCGGCCTACTTGCGGAATCTTCTTGGCTTCCTCACTATCTAAAGGCCATAAATCGTTATTGGCATCACGCATGTATTGCGTGGCACCCATATCGGCCACATAAATTCCTTTTTTTTCGGAGTCTACGGCTACATCGTTTAAATAGAGCGCTTCCTTCGGAAAATCTTCTTTTTTGATAAAAACCGTAGCCTTTCCGTTTTGGTCAACTTTCCAGACTCTATTCAGGTCTGAGAGGTAGAGGTGGCCATCTAAAAAAACGATTCCTTTGGGCTCATCGAAGCCATTAGAGAAGATTTTTACCCCTTCTTCTGAGATTTCTGCGATTTGTCCATCGCCCTCCTCCTTGCCGTTCATCAGGGTTACGTAATAATTGTCGTTGAACCCTTTGGTAAGACTCTCCGGTTTCATTCCTACTTCTACCGGGAACTTTATTTGCGCTTGTGTGATAGTGGCCCATAACATAAGACACATGCAAATCGTACCTTGAATTGACCGGAAAGCGCGACTTTTGGCGCAGGGTGCTGATTTTTTCATTTTTGAGACGTTTTTTAGTAATAAGCATTTTGTTGAAGTATTTGGGTTATATAATTTTCATTTCCGTTGGATTCCAGTCCACCGGTTTTTTTGAATAATAGCTGTCGTTGGCCAAAAGGGCAGCGCCTGCGGCGCGTAAACCGAAGGTAGGGTCTTGAATTACTTTTCCGTTTCCACGAATGGCTTCAAAGAAGTTGGAAAAATGATCATGTCTACCACCTTTGTAATCGCTGGGCGCTTTCCAAGTGGTAGTACCCGTACTCAATGAAGAAGCCCTTGATTCTAGGTTCTGCTCTTCATAACCTTTTTTGATTTTTTTCTGCATTTCTTCGGTGAAGGCCACCATCGAATACCCTGCCGGTACCAAGCCTAACTTTGACCTTTTTAGGGTGACCGAGTTTTGGCCGACTTCCATCTCACCTTCTGTGCCTATCAGTTTAAAACCACCGCCACCGCCACTTCCGGCGATAAAATTAATACGAAAGGCTGCGTTAAAAGCAGCATGGGTTTCCGTTTTTGGATAGTCGTAAAGAGTGATGCTTACATCGGGTACATCGCGCCCATCTTTCCAATATCGAAGTCCGCCCGTTGCTAATGCGCGATTGGGTCCGTGAGAACTGATAACGTGGTTTAGGGTAGAAAAGGCGTGTACAAAAAGGTCACCTGCAACCCCGGTACCGTAATCCCTGTAATTTCGCCATCTAAAAAAACGCTTGGGTTCAAATGGCACTTTCGGGGCATTGCCCAAAAAGGTGTCAAAGTCAACGGTCTGCTTATTGGCGTCAGGTGGTATCGGATATTGCCAAGCACCCTCGGCAGAGTAACGATCATTATAGAAATCGAGCATTACGATGTCGCCAATGGCACCTTTCTCATATAGTTGTTTGGCCTTTTCATTGCCCAAAGAAGCCATACCCTGACTACCGATTTGGCAAAGCTTTCCCGACGATTTTTGTGCATCTATGATAGCTTGCCCTTCTTCCCATTTTTGAACCATCGGCTTTTCGCAGTATACATGTTTGCCCGCCTTTAGAGCATCAATGGTTATTTGTTTATGCCAATGGTCGGGAGTAGCCACAATAACGGCATCGATATTTTTTTGGTTCAATAACGCCCTATAATCCCTAGTGGTGAAAATATCATTTCCCCATAATTCTTTGGCGCGGTCTAACCTACCGGTGTAAAGATCACAGGCGGCAACCACTTTTGAGCCATTAACGGTCAGGGCGTCGTTGGCGTCGTAAATACCTTGAATGCCCACGCCGATTACACCAAGATTAATTTGGTCATTGGCAGAATAGTTGTTTTCACGATGTTGTCTTTGCAGCCAAATAGTCTCATCTCTTGATGAGGCTAAAATAGTGGGCGCCGAGGTAATGGCGGCCGATCCTAAGGCAGCCTTTTTTAAGAAAGACCTTCTGTTTGAATTTTGTTTCATTTTGGTATGCTTTTGATAAGCTGGTTTGGATAAAAAGCAGAGGAATTTACATCTTTTGGCCTGCAATGCCAAAAGTTTAACCCTTGCTCTAAATCGGTTATCGACTGATTCACTCTCAAGACATAATCCGCGTTAATTTATAGAAGCGCTGGTATTCATCAGGTATGTCTGAAAGCTTTAAAAGACAGCCTTCTTGCATATACGGATATATTTCATCGTAAGTCGCTACCTTGTACATACTTACCCGCTTGCTGATATGTTCCCTTCGAAGATCCTGAGGGCCGTCTAGTCCTGCAGCGGCAACCAATTCAAGGAAACTATGAATGGTGGCCTCATGGTAATTCTTGACCCTTACCGATTTATCACTGACTACCAGCCCTTTCATAAGTGATTTGTTCTGGGTAGCGACCCCTACCGGGCACGTATTGGTGTTGCATTGCAGTGCTTGTATGCAACCTACCGCCAACATCATGGCCCGGGCGCTATTACAACCATCTGCGCCTAGCGCAATGGCCCTTGCCATGTGAAACCCTGAGATGATTTTGCCCGCAACGATTACCTTAATTTCTTTTCGAAGGCCGAAGCCGACCAGAGTGTCGTGTACAAATACCAAACCTTCGCGTGAAGGCATGCCCATGGTGTTCGAGAACTCTACCGGGGCCGCACCTGTACCACCTTCACCACCATCAACGGTTATAAAATCAGGTGTGATACCTGTATAGATCATGGCCTCACAAAAATCCATGAATTCTTGTTTTCTGCCAACACATAGTTTAAAACCTATAGGCTTGCCATCTGATAGGTCACGCAGTTTTTTAATGAAGTGCATGAATTGAATGGGATTGGAAAATGCAGAATGCGATGGAGGCGAATGAACCGCAATACCGGGTTTAATGTGTCTGATCTTAGCAATTTCTTCTGTGTTTTTTACCGCAGGAAGTATCCCGCCATGACCAGGTTTCGCCCCTTGCGATAATTTTATTTCAATCATTTTTACCGCTGGGCGAAGGGCATTTTCCCTGAAGGTGGTTTCGTTGAAAGTGCCATCATCGTTGCGACATCCGAAATACCCCGTTCCGATTTGCCAAATGAGGTCTCCACCTCCTTCCAGATGATAATCACTGATTCCACCTTCACCAGTGTTATGCGCAAAATTTCCCATTTGCGCACCTTTGTTCATGGCCAAGACGGCATTTTTGCTCAAAGATCCAAAACTCATTGCCGATATATTTAAAAGGCTTGATGAATAGGGTTGCTTGCAATCTTTGCCACCAATAGTAAGCCGTGGAAATCGCCCAATTTCTTTTGGATTGTTCTTTGCGTACATCGAATGTTCCATCCACTCATATCCGGCACGATAAAGGTCCATTTGCGTTCCGAACGGTTCGGTATCATTGGCACCTTTGGCTCTACGATAAATAAGGGAGCGAAGAATACGGTTAAGCGGTCTACCTTCCGTATCGGTTTCTACAAAATATTGCATGATCTCAGGTCTGATTGACTCCAGCAGATACCTGAACCTGCCAATGACCGGAAAGTTTCTTCTTATGGTATGTCTCTTTTGGGTGATGTCAACAATACCCATTAAAATAAGGGGGGCGACGAGAATGAAAACCCAAAGAATCGGTTTCCAAAAAAAGGAAATACCTAGGATAAGCGCTACCAGAATAAATGAAATCAAAAGAAACTTTTCACGAACTTTCATGCTGACTAATTTGTGCCCGAATTTATGAAAATAAGGTCGAAAAGCCTGTCTAATTATCGTGGCATTAGCATCGAATATCTAGTCAAGTTTTGTGCTGTCATGGCGGGCCTTGAATATTTCAATGTATAACATCGTGCTCATTTTTTGAGCCCTGTTTTTGGCGATAAATGCAGTTTCTCCTTCAAAAAGTTCGTCAATAGTTTCGAACCATAGGTTCAGCCATTGCCCAAAATGTTCTGATTGAACGGTGTGTCCCACTTTTTTATCTACATGAATATGCGCCTGTATGGGATTGCCGAAGTATTGTCTCTTCAAAAATAATTGTGCTTCCCAAAAATGGGTAAGTATTTCAAAGTGCTCTTCCCAATCAAGAATGATTTTATTGAAAATCGGACCTAAGGTGGCATGTTTTCTAACCTTGCCGTAAAAGGTTCTGACCAGCAAGTCTATGTGGCTCCGATTACCGATATCAGTCTTTACCACAACCGGAAGTTTAATTGCCTAAATGGTCATTGTAAAAATCCCAAGCGGCAGAAGCAACATCTCTGCCCAATTCGAGCCCGGCAACATTGTCCGCCTGAATATGGTAACCACCCATTACCCTTGAAATACCCGCCATATTGGCCGTTTCGGTAAATGTTGGAAACTCTAAGGTGACTTGTTTGCCAAAAAACTTTTTGTCCGTTTCGGTATAGGAGCCTGGTGTCAATGTAACTTTCTCGCCAAAGAAATCGCTACCTGTAAAGAGCCTCAATACTTCTGCACAGGCACCGCTAATCGTGCTGTGGCCCGAAGTATAGCTGGGAAAAGGGGGGCATAAAAAGACATCTGGCGAATAGGGCCGCCACTCTTGCCCTTTCATTTCAATGACTCCTTTTCCTGGGCCTCCCCAAGCTTTGATAACTTGGTTTTGATAATAGTCATGTACCAGGGCGTAGGGTCTAGCGTAGTCGTAAAACATTTTAGAATCCCAAGATGCGATAAAGGCATCCATAGCGGCTATCTCCGTTAGAAAATACATTTTTACATCTTCATCTAAGGTATGGTTGTCACGTCTTGAAACATCTTGAGCAAACTTCAACCAGTGGCCCGCTTGTTGTACCGATTGAGGCCCATCTCGCATGAACTCGACTAAAGCTTTGTCTTCGTCGCTAAGGTTGGCTTGTAAATCGATTACTTCTTTTACTTCGTTCTTCAGTTGTTCGGAACCGACCATGGGCGGAGGGCCTGGTCTAAATTGGTCAGCCGTCTTTAGGGTCATCGGCTTAACATTTTGCCAGAAGGGGGTAAGACACCCAGGGGCATATTGTCCGCCTTTTCCATCGGAAAAGTATTTTGGCTGCCAACGATTGATATCGGTATTTTCGTCCGCTGTATTAATAGGAGCGTAGTTGGTATAGTCAAAATAAGGTTTTCCATTTGATCCCTTTTCTTCACCATATTGATTACTTCCGTCGTTTTTTCTGGCTTCTATTACGGCTTTTGCCGCCAGATTGCCAATGCCCTCGGGCGTGTTGGGGTCTAATGATGTATTCTTAGGGTCTAGGCCTAATTTTTTCATCAATTTCTCAAACATTTTGGTGTCGGAATAATAGTATTCTTTCATAGCACCGAAAGCTGCGTAACTGATGGCTATTTCTTTATTTTCTAGCGTTTGTTCATTAGCAGGCCTCCTATCGATTTCAGTAAGATAAACGGGCTCGGCAGAAGAATCGTACCGAGACCAAGCATCGAAAATAGAGGTGAAAATAAGACCTAAATAACGGGATGTTATGGTGGGTCTGGGCTTGAATCTTTCAGTATCCGAGGCAGTGGCATCTAGAGCCATTTTGCCCCATTGGTAAGCAACGTTCTCGGTTCCTTTCGGTTCGTCCGATACTTTCTTTTGAGCTTTAAGGGTACTTGTGCTACAAGCTATAAACAGTAATACAGCGAAACTTAATCTTGTCATTGGTTGGGTTGAGCGATTAAATAAGCGCTAAATATATAAAGTACGTTCGGTTATCAAATAGATTATCTGTTAAAACCTTAAAGACAGGGCAAGGTAAGGGCAAGTTTCATGTTCATTATTAGAGTTATTATTTCCCGTTAAAAATGCCAATAACTCTTTCTTCGAGGTGTAAATTTGTATAAAAAATCATATGAACCTACCCCAAACCGACAAAAAACGTTTAGTAATTATAGGGGGCGGATTTGCAGGTATATCATTGGCCAAAAAACTGAAAGATTTAAACGTTCAGTTGGTAATGATCGATAAGCATAACTACCATACCTTTCAGCCTCTTCTTTATCAGGTATCCACCAGCGGATTAGAGCCCGACTCAATCGCTTACCCTATTCGTAAAGTTCTTAAAAGGTTGAGCAATTTTCACTTTCGCTTGGCAGAGGTCGAACGTATTGATGCCGATATGCAAAAGGTATATACTTCAATTGGTGATTTGACCTATGACTATTTGGTTATCGCCACGGGTACCAAGACCAATTTTTTTGGAAACCAAGATTTGGCCAAAAACGCCATGCCTATGAAGAACGTGCCTCAGGCGTTAAACATTCGAAGCCTGATGTTACAAAATTTTGAAAAAGCAGATGATTGTGAGAGATTAGAAGAAAGAAAGGCCCTTCTTAATTTTTGTATAGTGGGAGGTGGGCCAACCGGCGTTGAGCTTTCAGGTGCTTTGGCCGAACTGAAACGCAACGTGTTCCCTAAAGATTACCGTCATTTGAATGTAGAGGAAATGCAGATTCATCTTTTCGAAGGCGCCGAAAGAATTCTTCCGCCTATGAGTGAGCATGCCTCTAAAAAGGCATCTGATTTTCTACAAGAACTGGGGGTGCAGATTCATTTAAAGACCTTAGTGAAAGATTATGATGGTGAAACGGTTACTTTGAATGATGATACGACCATGAGATGTAAAAACTTGGTTTGGGCAGCTGGGGTGACCGGGGCATCGATACCAGGTTTAAGCGGTCAGGCCTTGGTGGAAAAATTAAACCGATTCAAGGTTGATAGGTACAATCGTATTGAGGGGTATCCCAATATTTTTGCAATCGGCGATATTGCTTATATGGAAACTGATGCTTTCAAAAAAGGGCACCCGCAGGTAGCGCAACCAGCTATTCAACAAGGTGAGCATTTGGCCAAAAACCTGTATCGATTGTTGGAAGGTAAAAATCTTGAGCCCTTTACTTATAATGATAAGGGTACCATGGCTACTGTTGGCAGAAACCGTGCTGTAGTCGATTTAAGCAAGGTGAAATTTTCAGGATTTCTGGCTTGGTTCGTTTGGATGTTCGTTCATCTAATGGCTTTGGTCGGCTTTCGAAACAGGGTTATCGTATTTTTTAACTGGGCCTACAATTATATCAATTATGATAAGGCTGCGAGGTTAATTGTCAGGCCGTTCAATCACAAAACTTAGTTTGCAAGCCGTAGTCGCTCAAAAATTAAAAAGCTTTATTATATTTGTTCCGTTGTGTTGTGACCCAAAACCTTTTTAGGTATGGGCCAATGAAAGGCTTTCCAAATCGGAAGGCTTTTTTTGTTTTTAGAAGATGCCCGTTGCGGTTATGCTTGAGCCACCAGAACCAATGCGGCAGCAATTAAAATTGATATAAAAACGACGGCTGTGGTTCTCCAAGAGAACTTTTTCTTCGTTTTTTCGGTTTTGGAACTAGAAGTTGATTTTCTCTGATGTACTGTTCTTGTAATAGTACTTGTTGCTGTGGTATTAGATTCTGTTCTTTTCATAGTCATTCATTTCTTTCATACAGAATAATTTCACTTATAATCTGGTTAGCCCTTTTTTACTTTCCTTGATTGCGATTTTTCAAGACCGTTCTTGCTTTCGCCACCCTGGCTGTATAGCTTGCTTTTTTTGTCCATCAGATTTTTGGTACCTACTAAATTCTTGTTTTTGTATGAAGTGGTCTTGCTGTTAGTAAAGTCTAACCGTTCCCCTTTTACCAAGAACAGACGATTTTCATCACTATTTTCTGATGGCGATTTATTATCGGTTTTTTGTTCGTTGATTTTCTTGGAATTCACTTCATTTTCATTTTTCATACAGCGGCAAATTAATGCTAGATACTTCAAACACCGTACGTTAACCGATCATTTGTTGATTCAAAAAGTATATGGGCAATGTTCAGGGCTTTCCCAGAAAGGAAGAATGAAAATTGTCGTATTTTTAAAGAACTCACTTAAAACTACATTATGCCCCTTTATCATCGCTTGGGATCTATACCCAAAAAACGGCACACTCAATTTAAAAAGGCTGACGGCAGCTTACATTACGAACAGTTGTTCGGAACTATAGGTTTTGATGGCATGTCATCTCTTCTCTATCATCTGCACCGACCCACGCAGGTAAAAGAAGTACTTAAGACGCTAGATGTAGCACCTCGAGCTGCTGTTGATTATAACATAAAATCGAGATTGTTAAAGGGGCTTGAGGTAAGACCGGAGAATGATTATCTAGATAGCAGAAAGACCGTTCTATACAATAACGATGTTCACATCGTATTGGCGGCCCCAAAAAAATCGATGACCGATTATTTTTATAAGAATGCTGATGCCGATGAGTTGATTTTTATTCATGAAGGAAGCGGCACTTTAAAAACCCTTATGGGTGAAATAGTCTTTGAATATGGCGATTATTTGTTGATACCGAGGGGAATGATTTATCAAATTCATTTTGATGGCGAAGACAACCGATTGCTCATTACCGAAAGCTACCACCCGATCTATACACCCAAGAGATACCGCAATTGGTTCGGGCAGCATTTAGAACATTCTCCATTCTGCGAGCGGGATTTTAAACTTCCGCAGAACTTGAATACGCATGATGAGAAGGGCGATTTTTTAATGAAGGTTAAGAAACAGGGCCAGTTACACTATATGGTTTACGCTACACACCCGTTCGATGTGGTCGGTTGGGACGGATACAACTTTCCATACGGCTTTTCCATACACAATTTTGAGCCCATAACCGGTAGGGTGCATCAACCGCCTCCAGTGCATCAGACCTTTGAAACATCGGCTTTCGTGGTTTGTTCATTTTGCCCAAGATTGTACGATTATCATCCGGAAGCTATTCCGGCACCTTACAATCATTCCAATATCGACTCCGATGAAGTACTCTATTATGTTGATGGTGATTTTATGAGTAGAAAAGGTATTGATAAGGGGTATATTTCATTACATCCGGCAGGCATCCCCCATGGTCCGCATCCGGGAACCTATGAAGCAAGTATTGGTAAAAAAGGTACGGAGGAGCTGGCCGTTATGGTAGACACCTTTAAACCTCTCAAACTTACCCAAGCGGCCTTAGACATCGACGATGGCAAATACTACCAAAGTTGGTTAGAGTAAGGTTATAGTCAGCTGTTATCTTTTTGCCAAAACCATGCCCACAATCGTTCGATTGGGTATTTTTGAAAAAATAAAGCAATCAAGTGATATTAGATTTAATAAGAAAAAGACGTTCTGTCTTTCCCGTACAGTACAATGACAAGCCTATTGCGAAGGCAGATATAGAGAAGGTTCTAGAAGCGGCCAATTGGGCACCGAACCACAAAAGAACCGAGCCATGGCGTTTTAAGGTGATGACTGGCGAGACAAAAGAAAAATTGGGGCTGTTTCTCTCTTATAAATATATGGAGCATGAAGAGCGACCCAAACAGATGAAAGCCAAAAAGCTTATCGAAAACCCGAAAATGGCCGGTGCGATTATCGCTATTTGCATGCAGCGAGATCCAAAGGAAAGCCTTCCGGAATGGGAAGAAGTTGCAGCAACGGCCATGGCGGTACAGAACATGTGGTTGTGTTGCACCGAAATGGGAATAGGAAGTTATTGGAGCTCGCCCGGACTGATCAAATTTATGGACGAGTTTTTTGAAATGGAAGAAGGCGAAAAGTGCCTTGGCTTTTTCTACATGGGGCACTACGATGAAGAATTACCTGAAGGTACTCGCGGGCCAATTGAAGATAAGGTAGTATGGGCCGATTGAGCTATTCTATCTGGTAATTATAGGTAGCACCACCTTGCTTTAAAACCATTGATTTTGAAGAAGGTTCGAATTCCATACGAACCCCTGCCTGATTGAATTCGAAAACATCTTTTTCGACGGCTTCAAGTAGAAACGAGGGCTGCCCTGTCGCTTGGGCCATCAATCCGTTTTCGCTTTGCGTAATGGTGATTTTAAGAGGTATTTGTTCACTTGAATAAGTGCCAACATAAAGTGCTAGCGCTTCAGGTTGAACGACGAAGCTTTTAAAGCTGGGTAAATCGAAGGGTTTATCGAAATAAGCGCTAAGTGCAGCGACCATGATGTCATTATTGTTGACCCTTGAGCCGTTAGAAGTAAGCGAGAAGGCCAGCTTATCTTCAGGTAAATAACCTAGCATTGAGGTGAAACCGTCAATTCCGCCATTATGTCCGTATCCTTTTTTGTCATAGAAGGGCATTTGAAAAATGCCCATTCCGTAACCATCTGAGATGGTCTTCATGGTGTTTAACGATTCTTTTTCAATAAGCTTTTCAGAAAAAAGAGCGGTTATGAATCTGTTGAGGTCCGTAGGAGTTGAAATTAATGCTCCCGCACCTAAGGGTATGGACATGTCTGTTTCTTTTTCCTCAATCCAAGAATCCGTAAATCTATAGGATAAGGCTTCGTTTTCGGAAGTCTTGATATGCTTGCCAATTTGGGTGCGACCTAATTTTAGCGGTTGAACAATCTTAGTATCGACCAAATCAGTATAAGATGTTTTAAAAACATCCTCTAAAATAAAGGTGAGTAGAATATAGTTTGAGTTGCTATACTCTGCCTTGCTATTGGGTTCGAAAATAGATTCTTTTTCACTTATTAGATGTACAAGTTCTTTTCTTGATTTGGGTTCGGTATGCCATTCAAGATAATCTTCACTGCTTGTAAAATTGAATATACCGCTTCGGTGACTTAACAGATGGCCAATGGTTATCTTACCTGCATTTTCAATTTCCGGAAAAAATGTTTCAATGGTCCGGTCAAGTGAAAGCAAACCTTCTTCTATTGCCATAAATGTGAGGGTAGAGGTGAACATCTTGGTAATAGATCCAACACGATATTTCGTATGGTTGTCGGCTTTTTGTTGATTTTCTGTATCGGCAAAGCCTAGCGACTTTTCATAAACGGTTGTTCCGTCATGACTCATGCTAAAACTACCCATCCAACGGTTGTTGCTTTCTAAAATGGTAAATAGGCTGTCAAGTTTTTCAAATTGCCTTTCTTGGGCAAGCAATATATTTTGAAAAAGAAGGAAGGATATAAGGGCCAGGCCAATTTTCTTCATGCTGCTTTTGTTAGATTATTTTATAAAAGGAAATAGACCATAGCGATATTCCCATGCTTTTGAAACGAAAAGTCCGAGATAGACCACGGCTACTACAAATTTGATAAAAGTTCCTGTAAGAAAACCAAGAAAAGACCCAAAGGCTGCCTTCGTGGCCGTTTTTTTATCGGCTTTGTTCAATAGTTCACCTACCAAGGCCCCGACAAAAGGCCAAATTATAATACCTAACGGACCCAAAAAAGGAAAAATTAGGGCAATGACGAGCCCCAAAGTAGTACCGATCATACCTGCCCTGGTACCTCCGAATTTTTTAGTTCCGATAGCGGGTATAATGTAATCTAGGGCGAAAACAACAAGGGCAACGGCCGCCGTTATGCCCAAAAACCACCAATCTTGAGGTATGGCAATAGTCAGGTGAAGCAGCAAAAGGCCCAACCAGCTTAGAGGAGGACCGGGCAAAACCGGTAAGAAACTACCAAGTATGCCAATAATAGTAAAGACGAAACCAACTATAAGTAGGGCAATATCCATCAAAATCGATTTGTGTATATGACTATGTGGTTTTGAAAATGTTACACATCTCTATGGCAATCTTTCATTTTTTTCAACTAAAAAAATAGTTTAAACTAAAAATTTAGTTATATTTGATTGTTATTAAACTAAAATATTAGTTGAATGAAGCAATTGACCAAGGCAGAAGAAGAAGTAATGCAAGTATTATGGCAGTTACAAAAATGCAATGTGGCCTCCATCATAGAAGAATTGCCCGAACCTAAACCTGCGTACAATACCGTTTCTACCATTGTGCGAATTTTAGAGGGAAAAGGCTTCGTGGATCACGAGAAACAGGGGAAGGGCTATCTGTACTTCCCAGTGGTTAAAATGGCAGATTACAGCAACCAAAGCATCAATAAGTTGGTAGATGGTTACTTTCAAGGTTCTTTTAAAAGTATGGTTTCCTTTTTTATGAAGAAGAACGACATGAGCCTAAAAGAGCTGGAATCCATCCTTCAGGAAATAAAAAAGGGAGACGACACGACCTCCAAGAAATAAATAGAAAACTAAAAATCAGTTCTAATGATACAGTACATTTTAGAATGCATCGCCTTTCAGTTGGTTTTTTTGTTGGTGTACGACCTCTTCTTGAAAAAAGAAACCTTTTTTCAATGGAATCGAGCTTATCTTATTGGAACCTATCTCATTTCTTTGGTGCTACCATGGGTGAAGATTGAAGCCCTGAAAACGCAGGTGCCGGAACGATTGTACGCATACCCCGAAGAATGGTGGAATATGAACAATACTCCGGAAGTGGCGGTAGTCGCTCGAGATACCTCACTGAATTTGAGTTGGCCCGCAATCGTTTTCGTGGTGGGAATTATCGTTTCCTTGGTTTTGTTTACCTATAAATTAGGCCAATTATATGCCCTTCGAAAGAGTGGTGAGGTGCAGTACTTTACCCATTTCACCAAGGTGGTATTAAAGAATAGTGATGCGGCCTTTTCCTTTTTTAAGTCCATTTTTTTGGGCGATAGGGTAATACAAAAAGACCACCAGAACATCATTGAACACGAGCTTGTACATATTCGACAAAAACACACCTACGATTTACTGTTCTTTGAGCTAATGCGAATCTTTTCGTGGTTCAACCCGTTAGTATATGTCTACCAAAATAGGCTGTCTGAACTGCACGAGTTCATCGCCGACGCCGAGGTAGCGAAGCATGAGAGAACAAAGCATTGTGAGCTCCTACTCTCCCAAGCTTTTCAATCACAAAATATTTCATTCATCAATCAATTTTTTAAATCATCATTAATCAAAAAACGAATAGTCATGTTACAAAAAGCAAAATCGAAAAAAATCTGGAAATTAAAATATTTGGCTTTGGTGCCGATGTTGTTCGGTATCCTGTTTTATACCTCTTGTGAACGCGATTTAGACGAAACCAACTCTGCCAATACAATTGAAGTGAGTAATGTAGAAAGCCTGTCAGCTGAGGAAGAACAGAATTTTTATGTTCGCTTGTTGGATTTGTCAAAACAGGGTGGAGAGTGGAATTTGGTACTCAAAGACGGTAACTCTACTATCACCTTTACCCATCCCGTAAATGAATACTCCTATATTTCCGGGCCCAATGGAGTGCCTATTAAGGCTGCCATGCAAATAAACTCTAAGGTGCTGGCCAGTGATTTTGACATTTTTGAACAAGACCTTAAGAGTGTAATAATTAATGGTAATGGGGTTGATGTACCTTTCACAGTTGTTGATGAAGTACCAATTTTTCCCGGTTGTGAAAATGCTTCGGATCCGAGGGCCTGTTTTCAGCAAAGTATTCAAAAACATATCAGCAAGAATTTTAGATATCCAGAGCAGGCCCAAACGCAGGGTATAGAAGGCAGGGTGTCCGTAATGTTTACCATCGCGGAAGATGGAAGTATTGTCAATATCAGAAAACGTGGGCCGCACCAACTTTTAGAGGAGGAAACCGAAAGAATCATCGCTCGGTTGCCTCAAATGAAGCCAGGAAAACAAAAAGGTCAAGCGGTACGGGTTCCTTTTTCGATACCCATCACTTTTAAATTGTCTCAAACCAACGCCTTAGGGGCAAATGTGGAAATGTCAACCAACAACCCCCAGCGCATGTCTATGGATGAGGTAATGGCAAATATTAATGTTATGCCCTTTGCTACAGTAGAGAAAGCACCCGTTTTTCCCGGATGTGAAAATGCTTCAGATTCTAAGGAATGCTTTAAGCAAAGCTTATATAAACATGTTGGTAAACATTTTAGGTATCCAGAAGATGCTCAGGCAAGGGGTATTCAGGGCAGGGTGGCTCTAATGTTTACCATAGCAGAAGACGGAAGCATTCAAAGTATCCGATATAGGGGTCCGGATGCCTCCTTAGAGGAGGAAGCTCTAAGAATTATCAAGAAGTTACCGCAGATGCAACCGGCCCAAAATGGTGGTAAAAATGTAGCGGTAGCCTATTCGATACCAATAAATTTTAAATTACAATAGAATTGAGAACCGTATTGAAGGGAGCAATTCTTATGGTTTTTGTAAAAGCCGAGGCTCAAACTTCGGCTTTGGCCGTTGCCGATAGTCTTTTCTCTACGGGTGATTTTACAAAGGCCATTAACCATTATGCCCAATCAAATGACCAAAATGCGAGCCTTCAAATTGCACGCTCTTATAACGCTTTGGGCAGATATGATAAGGCCATCGCGCAATATGAAGATGTTGTTGCAAAGCAGCCGGAAGCACAAATAGCAGGTTTTGAATTGGCCAAACTGTACTTGAAGACCAAGTCTTATGAAGAAGGGCGTAAACTATTTTCAAAATTGATTGCTTCCAATGATTCGAATCCTGAATATCATTATTATCTCGGTGAAATTTTTACAGAATTGAATCAACCGGCCAGTAGCTTAAATTCCTATAAGAAGGCTATTGAAAAAGACAGTCAGCATTTAAAGAGTTTATTTCGTTTAGGGAAGTTTTTTGTAATAAAGAGAGAAAAAGAAGCGGCGCTGAGGTATTTGAATCAGGGATTAAATGTGTATCCGGATGATGTGTCTCTCATCAACCTAAAGGCTTTGGGGTATTTTAATAACAACGAATACCAAAAGGCACTTCCCTTGTTCGAAAGATTGGTAGCGTTGGGCGAAACCCAAGAATTTATTCTATCAAAATTGGCCTATTGTTATTTTAAAAGTTGGGAGTTTGAAGAGGCGAAATCAACCTATAAACAAGTGCTCTTTTTTAATGATCAAAATTCTGATGCCTATTACAATTTAGGCCTTGTTCATTTAAAGGAACAACAGTTAGATAGCGCCCAGATATTTATTCAAAAATCAATAGAGGTGCAAACCCCTGTTTTGACACAAGAATATGAGGCTTTGGCCAGAATTGAGCGGTTGAGGAAAAACCCTAAAATGGCATTGAAGTACTATCAAATGGCGCATGAAGAGGCGCCCGAGGTTTCTATGCTGTTTCATAATGTTTGTACTCTGGCCGATCAAGTTTATGACAACCCCGAAAAGGTGCTGCCTTATTATGAAGAATATCTTGAACGTTACGGTCATGAAGACGGGTATAGCATCGAGATGGTCAAAAAAAGGGTCTCGCAATTAAAGGAGGAGATATATTTTGGCAAAAAGTAGGTTCTTCTTAAAAAATCGTAATTTCCGCCTAGATTAGAGGGTAATGCGATATCTCACTTTATTAATTATTTTATTGGTCGGTTCCAGTTGTAACTGGACAGCCTCTCGGGAAAAGAAAACTCGAGAACTGGTCAATGAAGAGATTCAGAATATCGACTGGGCAGAGGTAGATAAATATCCCCTTTTTGAAGATTGTGACGAGACGGCGAGCAAAGAAGAGCAGAAGAACTGTTTTGCGAAAGTTTTAATATCCCATTTCTCCGGTTATTTTGATGAAACATATATTTCATCCATAGAAAATACCTCAGATACTATTTACATCGATTTACTCATGAAAGAGACAGGCCAACTCGAATTGATGGATGTAATCAATGGTGAAATACTAGAAGATAATTTACCCCAATTTAAAGAGCAGTTAGCGAAAAGTTTAGATAGTCTTCCTATGGTGAAGCCGGCTTTAAAGAGAGGCATTCCCGTAAAGGCCAAATTTAGAATTCCTATAGTTTTGAGTCCGCAGTGATTGGCTTATAGATGGAAGTTCATTATTAAAAATTGTTAGTCTATTGCCGTCAACCCTCACCCCAAGCGTTTGAAAACAGAAAAAATCATATTAGGTATTGATCCAGGAACCACCATCATGGGGTTTGGTCTTATAAAAGTTGTAAACAAGAAGATGGAGTTCATTCAAATGAACGAATTATTGCTTCAGAAGTATAACGATCCTTACGTAAAACTGAAATTGATTTTCGAACGCACCATAGAACTTATCGACACCTACCACCCTGATGAAATTGCTATTGAGGCTCCTTTCTACGGAAAAAATGTGCAGTCGATGCTCAAGTTGGGTAGGGCGCAGGGGGTGGCCATGGCCGCCGGTTTATCGCGACAAATACCTATCACCGAATATCTGCCCAAGAAAATAAAAATGGCCATCACCGGAAACGGAAATGCCAGTAAAGAACAGGTGGCCAAAATGCTTCAGGGTATGCTCAAATTAAAATCGTTGCCCAAAAACTTGGACAGTACCGATGGTTTGGCCGCAGCCGTTTGTCATTTTTATAATGAGGGTAGGGTTGAAGTGGGTAAAAGCTATACAGGTTGGGAAGCTTTTGTTAAGCAGAATGCTAAAAGGGTGAAGAAGGGGTGATTCAGTTTGACAATAAACAATTGTCAATTAGCAATAATCAAAATTTAATACACGTAAACATTTATAAATGGCTCAACTCAACAATCCTTTGGCAGAAAAATCATACGCCTTTGCATTGGAGGTTGTCAAGGTGTATAAGTTTTTGAAAGAAGATAGAAAAGAATTTATTCTTTCAAAGCAATTGTTAAGGTCCGGAACTTCCATTGGGGCGAACATTGCAGAAGCAAATGGTGCTATTTCTACTGCAGATTTTTCTTCAAAAATTTCTATTGCCTATAAAGAAAGCCTTGAAACTAAATATTGGCTAAACTTGTTAAACGAATCCGGTTATTTAACTTCAGAAACATCGAAGGTATTAATCGAGAAGGCCGATGAACTTTCACGTATAATGTTCTCCATTTTAAAATCAACTAGGATTAAAAAATGAGCCCTACTCCCAACTTATAAAGTAACATTGCAAATTGATTAGTGTTAATTGTATATTGAGAAAATGAGCGGCATCTACATACATATTCCCTTTTGTAAGCAGGCTTGTCATTATTGCGATTTTCATTTTTCTACTTCGATGGGGAAGAAAGATGCGATGGTCAAGGCATTGCAAAAAGAGTTGAAAATGAGGAGGGCTGAGTTGGAAAATGATACTGTGGAGACCATTTATTTCGGTGGAGGTACTCCCAGCGTGCTTTCCAGTGAGGAAATAAATTCTCTTATTCAAGCCGTTTATGATGAATATGAAGTATGTCAAAATCCGGAAGTCACCTTAGAGGCCAACCCTGATGACCTGTCCGAAGAAAAGATAAAAGAATTGGCCCAGAGCCCTATCAACCGCTTGAGTGTCGGTGTTCAATCATTTTACGATGAAGACCTCAAGCTGATGAATAGGGCACATTCGGCAAAAGAGGCGCTACAATCGTTAAAATTGGCAACGGAGTATTTCGAAAATATTTCCCTCGATTTGATTTACGGTATTCCCGATATGAGTAATGAGCGATGGCTCAAGAATATAGAAATGGCTTTGTCATTAGAGGTTCCGCATATCTCAAGTTATGCTTTGACCGTAGAACCTCAAACGACATTGGCAAGTTTTATTAAAAAGGGATTGGTAAAGAATGTAGATGATGAGGTAGCGCAGGAGCACTTCCATATTTTGGTAGATAGGTTGCAAGAGGAGGGGTTTGTTAATTACGAGATTTCAAATTTTGGAAAACCGGGTTTCTTTTCCCAAAATAACACCGCCTACTGGAAACAAAAAAAGTACTTAGGTATCGGTCCCTCGGCCCATTCTTTTGATGGTATCAGCAGGGGGTGGAACATCAATAACAATCCGAAATATTTAAAGTCTATTGAAAATGGTAAGCTTCCTCTAGAAACCGAGGTTCTTTCGCTTACAGATAGATATAACGAGTATGTGATGACTGGGCTGCGGACAATTTGGGGCGTTTCTTTGGATAAGATTACAAAGGATTTTGGAGAAAATTTCAAAAAGTATGCCCTGCAACAAGCCCAGAAGCATATTACTCAGCACTTACTTTTTTTAGATGGTGACATCCTCTTAACCACCAAAAAAGGAAAATTTCTAGCCGACGGCCTCGCCGCCGATTTATTTATGCTTAATTTATCGGATAGTTAGTTAAACCTTAATTGACTTTTAAATGAAAGCAGAAATCAACCATGAAGGCTCAAAGTATTCGATTGATTTTTCCAAGCCGTTAGATATTTCGATTCCGCTAAGAGGTGATGCCCAAAATGTAAATACTTGGTATTTGGGCCACCCTAGAATCGAACCGCACGAAGAGGCAGACTTTGTTGGAAAGGTCTCTTTGGGTAGCTCGGTAAATTTTAATGATATCTGGTTCAACCCCCATGCACATGGTACGCACACCGAGTGCGTAGGCCATATCACCGAAGAGTTCTATTCAGTGAACCAACACCTGAACCGCTTCTTTTTTCTTGCTGAATTGGTTACCGTTGTTCCGGAACTTCAAGGCGATGATTGGGTAATTTCAAAACATATTCTAGAGGTCGTGTTACCAAAAAAAGAAATACAGGCCTTGGTTATTAGAACCTCGCCCAACGATAGAGATAAGCTTTCGAGACAATATTCGAATACCAACCCACCCTATCTTTTAGAAGACGCGGTTGATTATATTTTGAGTAAAGGTGTTGAACATTTGTTGATCGACCTTCCGTCGGTAGATAAAGAGAAAGACGATGGGGCCTTAAAAGCGCATAAGGCATTTTGGAATTATCATGGGCAGCTACGAAAACAGGCCACAATCACCGAGTTTATTTATGTGCCAGATGCCATTGAAGATGGCCCCTATTTTTTAAACTTACAGATGGCCCCTTTTGAGAATGACGCTAGCCCGAGCCGCCCCGTGCTCTATGAAATTCAAGATGTTTAATATACGTTTGATGAAAACAATTCTAAAACTTGAAGAACTGGCACAGATGATATTGGGTATTTACCTCTTCTACCTGTTACCTTTCAGTTGGTGGTGGTTCATTGCCCTCATTTTGGCTCCCGATATCGGTTTTCTGGGGTACGCTTTTGGCAATAAGGTCGGAGCGATTGTGTACAATATTTTTCATCACAAGGGCATAGCCATTGCAATTTACCTTTTGGGAAGCTATCTTTCGGAGCCCATTGTTCAGTTGATCGGGGTGATATTATTTTCCCATTCGGCTATGGACCGATTTTTCGGTTACGGACTTAAATTGGATAAGGGTTTTAAGTTCACCCA
The DNA here is from genome assembly GCF_003687485.1 of Euzebyella marina. GTDB lineage: Bacteria > Bacteroidota > Bacteroidia > Flavobacteriales > Flavobacteriaceae > Euzebyella > Euzebyella marina. The sequence goes on from NZ_CP032050.1 coordinate 761,936, forward strand.
TTTGGGAGAGATAGGTAAATAAGATGGATACTATTTTCGACTCATTTTTAGGTCTTGTACTCGGTGCTATTTTAATGTACTGGGTATACTCTTTCTTTCGTACCAAACAGACCAAAGAACAGACCGAACATCAATCACAAGTATTGTTAGAGAAAATAAGAAGTGTTTGTAAACTTGTTTCGGTAGAGGGTGATTTTGCTGAAATTTATAGGTATGAGAATATAAAGGAACATTTCATGAGTTTGGTGACTAGCAAGAAGAAAGCCCTTATGGTCATTAATGCAAAGGCTCAGATAGGCTACGACCTTAAAAAGGTGGAAATACGGGCCGATAATGCCAACAAGAAAATAATTTTGACCAATTTTCCCGAGCCGGAAATTCTATCGATTGAACCTGATATTCAATTTTATGACATTCAAAGCGGAATGTTTAATTTTTTTTCGCCGGATGATCTAACCTTATTGAACAAAGAGGCGAAGCAGCACATTCGTGAAAAAATACCCCAAAGCGGTTTGATGGAAACCGCTCGAAAAGAAGCTGTTCAGGCAGTTATGTTAATTGAGAAAATAGTTGAAACCATTGGCTGGAAACTTGATTACTCTGCTTTGGAAGTTTCTGAAAAGCAAAAGAAAATATTAGAAGAATAGAGCATTCAACAAATGCCCTGAATAATTGAAATAATAATTAAGGTCGTGCATGGGCACGGCCCAAACATCAAATGTAGAAATGAGAGAATTTGACCCTAATTTTGCGCACACTGTATACTTTTGGCTGAAAAATCCGGATAGCGAACAAGACAGAAAGGCATTTGAAAAATCTTTGCAGAAGTTTTTAGACAATTCTGCCTATGCTAAAACCTGCTTCATCGGTAAACCGCCCAAAGCGAGCCGAGATGTGGTTGATGGTTCGTTTACCTATTCCTTAATTGTATCTTTTGATTCTGCCGACTCACAGCAGAAATATCAAGACGAACCACCCCATAAACTGTTTATTGAAGAGTCTGCCGAATTATGGACAAAGGTTATTGTTTATGATTCGATGACCGTTCAAGAGTAGGTAATGATTGATTTTCAAAAGGCTACCCTAGCCGATGCCGAAGCTATTGCTGCCTTACATGCGTTAAGCTGGCAACAGAACTATCGAGGTTCGTTTAGCGACCATTTTTTAGATGTAGAGGTAGCCGACGAGCGTCGAGGTGTTTGGTCTCAAAGGCTTGAGTACCCAAAGGATAATCAAAGTACTTGGGTGGCCCGATCGAATGGAAAGTTAGCAGGTTTTATCTGTACTTTTTTAAAGGATGACCAGCGTTATGGCTCATTGGTAGATAACTTGCATGTATCCCCGGAGTTTAAAGGGAAGGGTATTGGGACTAGGCTTTTAGGAGTGGCCGCCGAGGAAATTGAAAATTTGTACCCTGGTTCAGGATTCTATCTCTGGGTGCTTGAAAAGAACCTTGGGGCACATCCTTTCTATAAATCGTTGGGAGGTCAGGTCATAGAAACTATTAAAGGCAACGATATTGGCGATATAGAAATCATGAAGGTTCGCTACTATTGGCCAAAAGCCAAAGACCTGGTCGCTCTGGTCAATTCTAGAAAACAATCCACATGAATATAGAAGCCTTTAGAGAATACTGTCTTTCAAAAAAAGGAGTTACCGAAGAGTTGCCTTTTGGCCCTGATGCTTTGGTATTTAAGGTCATGGGCAAAATGTTCGCCCTAAGTGCGCTTGAAAGGCTTCCTACGCAGGTCAACTTGAAGTGCGACCCGGAAAGAGCCTTGCAACTAAGAGAGGAATTCGATGGTGCGATAGTTCCCGGATATCATATGAGCAAAGTTCACTGGAATACGATTATGATCAACGAAGTTCCTCCTAAACTGTTGGTCGGTCTAATCGACCATTCGTACGATTTGGTGGTCTCTAAACTTCCAAAAAAGGTTAAAGCTGAATTAGAGGGTCTAGACTGAGATCATGAGCAATGTTCAAGTACTTCGGATAGTTGAAAAACTGGAAACCTGTTTCTCAGGTGAACCTTGGTACGGGCATTCCGTTTTGGCTAAATTGAGCGGGGTAAGCGCGCCTATTGCAGGGCAGTATTTGCCCAACTATTCAAAAAACGTGGCTGAATTGGTGATACATCTGATAGCTTGGCGAGAGTTTGCATTAAGAAAACTTATGGGTGACGCCGAGTTCAAGATTGAACTTAATAGTGATGCCGATTGGCCCAAGGCAAAATCGCTTTCAGATCAGGCTTGGAATAATTTAATGGCCGATTTGAAAAGAACCCAATCCGACCTTTTGAAAGTCCTTTCCGAAAGAGACGATTTGTTTTTAAAATCAAAGGTTCCCGGAGAGCGTTATACTTTTGAATATTTACTCACCGGCATTACCGAGCACGATACATATCATTTGGGCCAAATAGCAATGATTCTGTCCATTTTAAAATAGAGCAGTGCATCGGCTCTAGCTTAAAGTTTATCTTTGAGTGCGAAAACTAGAATAAGCTATATGCAAAAATTAGAGTCGTTCTTCCAAAATGAAATTTCCCGACATCAGACCAGTTTGAATCAAGTAAAAGGGCAACTTTTCACATCAAGTATGGTGCGTCTAGCCCTTTTTTGTGCGGCTATCTTCGGGGTTTATATGGTCTACGGAGATTTTAAGTGGGTCATTGCCATAATACTGTTGACCATTGCTCTTTTTCTTGTGTTGGTGAACAGGCATGCCGACCTTCAGTACCGTAAGAATTTACTGTTGGCGCTCATTGATATCAACGAGATAGAGATAAAGGTTCTGAAAAGGGATTTTCATGATTTACCGGAGGGGAATGAATTTAAAGATGGGCTTCACCATTACAGTCAAGATATTGACTTGTTCGGTAGGGGTTCTTTCTATCAATATGCCAATCGAACGGCTCTTAAAGAAGGGGCTGAAGTCTTTGCCGATTTGTTAACGGAAAATCGCACAGATCAAATAGTGGATAGGCAGAAAGCTATCAAAGAACTTTCAGAAATACCGGAATGGAGACAGCATTTTTCAGCAACCGCTTCATTGGCAAGAATGGGCTCTGATAGCAAAAACATTGCTGAATGGCTAAAATCGTACAAAGGCTTTGTTCCATCCTATATGAAGTTTTTGCCAGCGGTTTTTTCCGTTATGTCAATAGTGATTTTTGGGTTATATTTTTTTGAAATCGTTCCGGAATCGGTATTTATTATTTGGTATGTAATAGGCTTGGGAATTAGTGGTGCATTTGCTAAAAAATTGATGCCTTTGATAGAAGGTATTTCCAAGACCAAAAACACGTTCGATCAGTATCAAAAACTGTTATTGATAATTGAAAAAAAGGAATTCTCCTCAATATACCTTCAAAATTTTAAAAGAAAGGTGACCGAGGGGGAACATAGTGCCTCCAAACTGATTGCAAAGTTTTCGGCTTCTTTGAACAGTCTTGACAGGAACAATAATTTGGTCTATGCGATAATTGCGAATGGGTTTTTTCTGAGGTCGTTACACCATTGTTATAATTTAGAACGTTGGATTGCCAGTTATGGCCGTTATGTTGAAAATTGGTTTGGGGCGGTAGCGCTTTTTGATGCCTATAATAGTATGGGAAATTTCACCTATAACCACCCCAAGTATGTTTTTCCCCAGATAAATGGGCAATCCTCAAAAGCTTTAAAATCCGAAAATGCCGGGCATCCGTTAATAGACCCAAAAAAAATGGTCCTTAACGATATTGAAATCGAGAAAGAACATTTCTTTATCATTACGGGGGCCAATATGGCCGGTAAGAGTACTTTTTTGCGCACAATTTCTCTTCAGATCGTAATGGCAAATACAGGGCTGCCCGTTTGCGCCGAAAAAATGGTGTACAGCCCCATCAAACTGATTACAAGTATGCGTACAAGTGATTCTCTAACTGATGACGAATCTTATTTTTTCTCCGAACTTAAACGCTTAAAGTTTATAGTTAACGAAGTTCAGGGCGGTAACTATTTTATAGTGCTTGATGAGATTTTGAAGGGCACCAATAGTACCGATAAGGCAGAGGGTAGTCGAAAATTTGTGCAAAGATTGGTTGGTTCAAAAGCGACCGGCATCATTGCCACCCATGATTTGAGCTTATGCAATATGGCCCAAGAACTACCCGAAGTGACCAATTATTATTTTGATGCTGAAATTATTAATGACGAACTACATTTTGATTATCGTTTCAAGAACGGAATTTGTCAGAATATGAATGCCTCATTTTTACTTAAAAAGATGGATATAGTTGATTAGATGGATTCACTGACACAAATCGTTCTAGGGGCCTCGGTAGGTGAGGCCGTGTTAGGAAAGAAAGTGGGCAATAAGGCTATGCTGTATGGGGCCATTGCCGGTACCATACCCGACCTTGATGTATTGTCAAGTAATTTTGTTAACACGGTTACTGCAATCGAGTGGCATCGGGGGTTTACCCACTCTATCTTTTTCTCCGTGTTGTTCGCGCCCATCTTTGGTTGGGTAGTGTGCAAAATAGAAAAAGGGTCTAATGCTACGTTTGAAGATTGGTCATGGCTTATGTTCTGGGGGTTATTGACCCACCCCATTTTAGATGCTTTTACTACATGGGGCACGCAGCTTTTTTGGCCATTTGATTGGCGGGTCGCCTTTCAGACTATTTTTGTTGTCGATCCCCTTTATACATTGCCCTTTTTAGGATTTGTAGTGCTGGCCATGCTTCAAAGTCGTGACTCGCCTAAAAGAAAACTGTACAATCAATGGGGCTTGACCATAAGTAGCTTTTACCTCGTGTTAACTGTGGCTTCAAAAGGATTAAGCTTTAATAAATTCAAGTCGGCACTAGCTGATGAAGGTATTGAATATGTGAACCTAAATACCCGGCCTACACCTTTCAATACGTTGTTGTGGTCTGCCAATGTAGATGTTGGCGATGCCTACTTAGTAGGAAATTATTCGTTTTTAGATAGTGAGAACATCAGTTTTCAGCAATACCCCAAGAACCATACTTTGATAGGAGATCTAAAAACCAACGATGATTTTAATCGTCTTGTTAAAATAACCCAAGGCTGGTACACTTTAAGTGAAAGAGAAGGAACTCTTTTTCTTAATGATTTACGGTTTGGTTTGATTAGTCTTGACCCCGATGAAACACGGTTTGCCTTTAGTTATCGCCTTGAACAGGAAGGTGATAAGTTGATAATCAGTGAAGAACCTCGCCGCCGTGATGATGCAAAAGGGCTTTTAAAGGCATTGTGGAATCGTATTTGGGGCAATTAGGTTAGTTTTGAGACCATGCTTTCTACGCCATGATAAAAATGATTGCTTCAATATCAGGTATTTTGGGTGCAGCTGTCTTTGTAGTCGCAAGCATATGGTCAGGCTTATATGTTGGGCACTATGACCCAGTAAGCCAATTTATAAGTGAAGGTTATGCGAGAGGTATGCCATATGCGTCCATTCTTCAGTTAGGTTTCATTGTAAGCGGAGTTCTTCTAAGTGTATTTGGTTGGGCATTGGTTTTTCATTTTCGCAATGTTAAAACAATTCAATATCTATTCATTGTTTTTACTGTTTTTTACGGATTTGGTACTGTCGTTACTGGTATTTTCCCGTGTGATATGGGTTGTGTGCCCGATGAACATAATCCTAGCGTGTCTCAATATATTCATAACTTGTCCGGGGGAATTACATATCTCACTATTCCCTTAACCTTGCTTCTAATGGCCAGGTCTTTCAAGAGACGAGGTTACCATCCGCCTTTATACAGATATACCCGAATTTGCGGGTTGGTCTCCATAGCTTTTGTAACTATTCTTTTCTTACAACCCGAATCACATTTTAAAGGGCTTTATCAACGGATAATCGAGATAGCCATACTTAGTTGGATACTTGTAATGAGTACTTTTCTGCAATCGGGCAGGGTTGATTAATTAGCTAGCTCCATAAATCTAAAATTAAATTTAGGTCTTAAAAAATTGTTGGATAGCGGCTTACCATCCGAGGGATTCAAGGTGCGCAATAATGTAATTTTTGCCCCGTTATTTTAATCCTTGGGCAATTGGCCACATTTTTAAAGAGACATACCAATTGAAATAAACATTTTCACAACAAAATCTTAAAATTAAGTAGTATAATTCTTACCTTTGTTAAGTTCGCATTTGATGATAGACAGTTTTACGGGTAATGCGGATACTCAATTATGGACTCGACAGAAGATTTTTTAAAGGAAAAGCCGAACCTTGATTACGTAGTAGAACTCGTAGGTACGCAAGATTTTGAATTTCAGGCGAAGTTTGTCGCCATTATGAAAACCGAATTCACCTGTGATTTAGGCAGGTACCTCTATCATATTAAAATAGATGAACCGAGAACTGCAGCCGAAATAGTTCATAAATTGAAATATAAGTTCAGCGTTCTCGGCATGGAAAAGACTTTCGCCTTCGCCGAGGCCCATAAAGAAAAACTTGAAAAGGGTGATGCGGCCCTTGATGAAGATTTTAAGTCGGTACTGAAAAAAGTTTCTAACTTTTTAGACAATGCTTAACTAAAGACTCTTCAGTTCTCCCTTTTGAAAGGCATCTGCCTGTAATTTCAGTAGTTCTTCCGCTTTCTGCTTTTTATAGGCGTAAACCGCTTCCTCTTCAACAATTTCACTATAAATCTTTTCGTTCAATTGTGTGTCGGTAGCTAGAATATTAGACCTTTGCATGACTTTTTGGCTAACCCATGTTTCTAGACTGGTTTCCTGATCTTCCAGTTTTAAATCGTACTCACCTTTTGGAGCTAGAAGTTTGGCGATTATGGGGGAGGTTTCAATAGCTAAGAATAACAGAAAAATAAAGAAAGAAGGCAACCAAGGTAATTTTTCCAAAGCATTGATACGTGCCATGAGTCCATCAAAACCGTCAATAATAGGTTGCGTATTTTCTACTGTTTGTGCGTACTCTGCGTTTAATTGGGCAATTTGTTCTTCTTTTCCTAGAATTTTTTCTCTATTGGTTTTCTTGAGTTCTTGTAGTTCGGCCAATGCGGCATCATGCTTTTCCCTTTTCTCTGTATAAACCGGGCCTTTTCCTAAAAGGCCGGTTCCTGCAGTGCCTTCGGCCTCAGAAATATAAGTGTCATAAAGCGTATTGGTTTCGGTTTCCTTTTCAAGAATCTCATTTTTTAAAGCAGCAATCTCTTCATTAAGAAGCGCTATTGTTGGTGTGTATTGTTCGGCAAGTTGTTGTTTGTTGGCCAAGGTCATCTCGTTCTTCTCTTCTAGAAGTACCTGATTGATTTCTTTTTCAAAAATTTTCATCTCCAGTGGTTTTGAAATCACCACTGCAATTATAATGGCCAGAACAATTCTCGGAATCGCTTGAGCAGCTTCCGCCCATCGGTTATTCCTTTTTTTGATAGTGGAGACAATGAACCGGTCAAGATTAAAGATTAGTAGACCCCAGATAAACCCAAAAAATATTGAAGAAAATAAGTTGTCAAAAACAGTATATAGGGCATAGCTGCAGGCAATGGTAGCCATTAGGGCCGTAAAGAAAACTGTAGCCCCAATACCGGCAAATTTATTGCGCTCTCCTTGAGAGCATGAACTAAGAATTTCGGTGTCCGCTCCTGAGCAGAGAATAAAGAATCGCTGTAACATGATGATGATTTTGATTGATGAATTTTAATGAAACCTAGCTTAAAATAGCAAGGGCCTCATAATGGGTAACTTGATTTTGATGATGGTTAGTATGTGATAGTGGTTATTTATTACAAAAAAGCCTTCAGAAAGAAGGCTTTGGCTTATTAAGTGCTGATTCTTAATCTATTTCTACAGGTTCAGAGAATAGTTACAACTTCTTTCTCACCTTTTTTACTCCAACTCATCTAATGTCATTGATGGAACATCGTGTGGTGTTTCGTGCGTTACCAATTGCACATTCGTATGTTTCTTTAATAGTTGAAGCCCTTCATCCTTTGAGATAATTTTACCTTTGTGCCATATTCTAGAGCCGTTCAGAAGCATTTTTTCAAATATGGCTGTCGGATTAGCTTTCTCTGTTTGCGGCCCTAAATATGGCGGGTCGAAAAGTGTCATCTTTAGGGTGGGATTGCCGATATTTTTAGTTTTTTCAGCCTTAATTTCTTTTTCTTCGTTGGGAGATAGCGAACCTTTTTTACCCCTCATAGGTGAGGCTAGTGGAGCCGCTTGAGAACCCTCATTGATCGGTTTTGTAATTTTCTCTGGTTTACCAACTTGTGGGGGCATTAAACCTTCTTTTATCGCCAAACTATGATAGGTGTTGTAAAGGGACATTAACTCAATGTGCAATTTGTACAATTCTGTAATGGTACCCTCTTTAGTTTCCCTATAAACCTCTTCCTTTTTGTTGTACTCATCAGCTTTTTGAATAAAATTATCATAGACCTCAAGAAGTTCTTCTGAGTATTCATCTTTTTTATTCGGTATTTTATAAGGTGGTGGTGGCGGAGGCAATGTTTCCTGAATCTTAATTTGAGTATGTAGCAGTTTAGACTTGTAAACGTTGGGAGTTACAATGTTTTTTTCATTAGAAGTAACGATATAAAGGTTTCCATTAACAACGTCATAAGGATCTTGCCTCTCAATGATTTTTTTTATTTGGTAGTTGGCGTACTCCATATCAGAGGAGTTCCTTTTCAAGAGTACCTCTTCTATCAAATTTTCATTGATTTCCTCAACTACTTCTACATCTTCTTCCATTTCCAAAGCTTCATCTGGAGGTAATGGTGTCTTTGGCTGTTTCGGTTGAACTTGTTTTTCAGGAGGACTAGGGGGTAACGGTGGCGCTGGTGGCTCAGGCAATTCAGGAAAAGGCTCTGCATCTACCCGTTGTTCTTCAGACATACTGTTGAAGAGATATTCCATTCGGTCAACGTCTTTTTTTAGAATGCGTATACCCTCGTCTTTTTCCAACATCTTATTGTACTTCTTTGCCAAAGAATTATATTCTTTTACCTCTTTGGCCGAGATGGTAGTTTGTTGGGCGTAGGCCTTATGTTCCATGATATTTACAGTAGCCGCTCCAAAATCGGAAATAATGGTATCGATTTTCTCCAGAACTTTTTGAGGTGCACCTTTCTCCGCATTGATTACAACTCTTAAGTTTTGTTCTCTTTCTTCAAATGTGTTTGGCGTATCAAGACTTTCTAAATGCTGAGATAAATTTTCAAGGGTAACTACGTTGGTATTAATCAAAAGACGGCCTTTTTTGTTAACGTATATTTCTATAAACTCTACTGTTTCTTGAGCAATTACATTTGATGTATTGCATTCAGGAAAAGGTAAAGATTCGTTTTTCTGTCTAGAGGACATCTTACGATAGACGCCTTCCAAGATGGCCAATTCTTCTAGCGGAATTACTCTGTCTTTTTTAGGTACTGAATTATATTTTTCGGCCAGTTGATTGAACTGTTGCATTTCGGCACTGCTGGCACCTTGCTGCATCTCAATCACGGGCGAAATGGGTTTCGGCATTGTAATCTGTTCGCTGAAACCCGCTAACAAAACGGCAATTAAAGGTATGGCCGCACAACTTCTTAGTACTACCGAGGTAGTAGAACTTCTTTTTTTCATGACTGTAAAACGTTTTTTTACCTGCCCAAATGAACTGTTGAATTTTAAGGTCTTGCCAAATAAGGTCAGGTTGATTGATGAATAATTGATGGCATTTGCCAAACTTGACTGATTATCTTGATGGTTTGTTGATGAGACAAACGCTAATAAGGTTTGTTGATAGTGCGAAAGAGAAATACCCTGTTGAATTACGGCACGGTCGGCCAAAAATTCATGGTTCAGTTTGATCCAGTTCTTTAAGATGTAAATAAGGGGGTTGAACCAAAACACAATTTGAAGTAATTCCATTATCAAAACATCCACACTATGTTTCTGGCTGGCATGTGCGTTCTCATGTAAAAGTACTTCATGGGGTATTTTCTTCGCTTCAAATTTCTGTTTGTTCAAAAAAATGTAATTGAAAAACGTGTGGGGTACCACAAGGTCATTTAATAAAACATGAACCCATGAACGTACTTTTAGTTTAGGGTTCTTTCGAATGTTTTTTATCAAATCCGAAAGATTCTTTAGAAAACGAAAGAGAAATACTGATAAGCCGAAAATATAAATTGTTAGTAAAATAGGTAGCCAATCGAACTCCTCTTTAGGCGCTTCATTGGCCAGCTCGGTTACGGCAAAAGTATTGATGGGGTCAAAGGGCGCAGTAATGGTTTCAACCTCAACATAGTTGACGAAGGTTATTAACGGAATAATAAATGATAGCACTACGGATCCCAAAAGATAAAATCGTTTTAAAACGTGCATTTGCTCGTTTTCCAACAACAATTTATAAAGCGCCATGAATGCGGCTAAACATGCTCCCGATTTTAAGAGGTAGAGTAACATGGTTATCTTTTTTTGATTTCGCTATCGATGAGCTTTTTTAAGTTTTCAAGCTCCTCTATACTAAGATTCGTTTCTTGGGTGAAGAACGACGCAAACTGTCCGGGACTATTATTAAAAAAGTTGCGTATAAGCCCATTCACGTGTTTTGAAAAATAATCTTTCTTTTTTACCAAGGGGTAATATTCCCTAGAACGCCCTTGCATGACATAGGCAACAAAACCTTTTTCCGTCATTCTTTTTAGAAGTGTGGCAACGGTAGTACTTGCCGGCTTAGGTTCCGGGTAGGCCTCTAACAAATCTTTCATAAAAGCTTTTTTCTGCTTCCACAAAAGGTTCATTAATTCTTCTTCTGTTTTAGATAATTGCATTACATACCATTTATTGTTCTACAAACATAGAACAATAAATCTAATTCTACAAATGTAGAATTAATATTTTCCTAATGTAGCAAAAGGGAAATCGTAATTTAAGAGGAATAGTGTCATTAATAGAGCAATGACGACGATACAAGCTGCAAGTAAGAAAAGAGAGTTCTTTTTATTTTGGAGAGCTTCTTGCCTAATGGTCAACTTAATTTTTTGAAGTTCATCTGGTGTTGGCTGCGCAAAGTCGTAATTCACCTCAGAAGGTTCGATATAAAGCATACTTCTGTTGTCCCCCTGAAATTTTTTTCTCTGGGGGATTTTATTCTGACGAATACGGTTGACCATATCGATAATATGTCCGCTCATAACAAAACCTCAAATGATTAATGTAAAATAATGATTTTTTTTGGATTTTGACAGACACTACTGGTACCCTCCATAAATGGTTTATTTTTGTCAAATAACCTTTTCAGTATGGATGTTTTAGAAAGATTGAAAGAGCGAAGCGACACGAAATGTGAGTTGTGTAGTTCAGGAAAAAGTTTATCGGTGTATGAAGTGCCACCTGTCTCTACAGGGGGAATTGATGGAAGTATTTTAGTCTGTTCAGATTGTCTGTCACAAATAGATGGAAACAATAAAATGGAACCCAATCATTGGCGCTGTTTGAACGATAGTATGTGGAGCGAACATGAAGCGGTAAAGGTTGTTGCATGGCGTATGCTGTCTCGATTGAAAGATGAAGGTTGGCCAAAAGACCTGTTGGATATGATGTATTTGGAAGAAGAAACGCTGAATTGGGCCAAGGCTACAGGTGAAGGACTCTCTGAAGCCGAAAAAATCGTTCATAGAGATGCCAATGGGGCCGTTCTAGAAAATGGGGATAATGTGGTGCTCATAAAAGACCTTAAAGTAAAGGGATCCAGTATGGTGGCAAAACAGGGTACTGCCGTACGTCGAATTTCATTAGACCGTGAAAATGCGGAGTACATCGAAGGCAAGGTAGATGGTCAGCAAATCGTGATTATTACCAAATATGTGAAGAAAAGTTAGTTGTGGTTTGTCCGTATCAACCTAACTGGGATGGTCCGTTGCCAGTTGCTATTTTTCGTTTACAATTGAATGGTCATTAATCTTAAGTCTTGAGTCTTAAGTCAATTTTCCAAATCCATGCTCATTTCCGTAAAGTATTTATAGAAATACGGTATGGTCTCAATTCCCTTTAAATAGTTCCATATCCCAAAATGTTCATTCGGTGAATGAATGGCATCACTATCTAAACCGAAGCCCATTAGTATGGTCTTGCTTTTCAGTTCCTTTTCAAATAAAGAAACAATAGGTATACTACCACCGCTTCGTTGAGGTATGGGTACTTTTCCGAATGTAGTTTCATAAGCTTTAGAGGCCGCTTGATAGGCAGTATTGTCTATAGGTGTCACATAGCCTTGACCCCCATGGTGAGGTTTTACTTTGACCTTCACCCCCTCTGGGGCTATTGCCTCAAAATGCCTCTTAAAAATTTCCGTTATTTCTTGCCAATCTTGGTTAGGTACCAATCGCATACTAATTTTAGCATATGCCTTGCTAGGAATGACCGTCTTTGCACCCTCACCCGTATAGCCTCCCCACATTCCGTTGACATCTAAAGTAGGCCTGATGGAGTTTCTTTCGTTGGTTGAAAAACCGGCTTCACCGCGAACATCATTGATAGAAAGGGCGTTTTTGTATTTCTCGAGGCTAAAAGGAGCTTTGGCCATTTGGGCGCGTTCTTCTTCAGAAAGTTCTTGAACCTTGTCATAGAATCCAGGTATAGTAATTCGATTGTCTTCGTCGTGCAATGAGGCGATCATTTTTGCTAAAATATTATTTGGGTTAGCCACCGCACCGCCGTAAAGACCGGAGTGCAAATCGCGATTTGGGCCGGTTACTTCTACCTCTACATAACTCAGGCCTCTTAGTCCTGTGGTTATTGAAGGCACATCTTTGGCAATCATACCTGTATCTGAAATTAAGATGACATCGTTTGTCAATTTCTCTTTGTTATTGGCCACGAAAACACTCAGATTACGGCTGCCCACTTCTTCTTCGCCCTCAATCATGAATTTGACATTGCAGGGCAATTGATGGGTGTTTACCATAAACTCAAGTGCCTTTACATGCATGTACATCTGCCCCTTATCATCGCAAGCACCTCTGGCATAGATAGCCCCTTCGGGATGCAAATCGGTCTTTTTGATTTCAGGTTGAAAAGGAGGGGAGTTCCACAAGTCGACCGGGTCAGGGGGTTGAACATCGTAATGCCCGTAGACCAATACGGTCGGCAATTTTGGGTCTAGAATTTTTTCTGCGTAAACAATGGGATAGCCATCCGTTTCACATATTTCTACTTTATCGCAACCAGCCTTTTGCAAGGCGTTTTTAACCGCCTCGGCAGTATCTAGTACATCTTGGGAGAAAGCAGAATCTGCACTAATAGAAGGTATTTTAAGCAGTTCTATAAGTTCTTTTAAAAATCGATCCTGGTTTTTTTTCAGGTATTCCTCTACATTTTGCATAGGACGAAATTAGGGTAGTTTTTAAAATTACAAAAAACTAAGTTTTCATGTTTTAAAATTTAGAGATTTGATTTTTTGCTTTATATTTGCATCCCAATTTGATTTTGGAGTTGCAGGCGTGGTGGTCCCGATAGCTATCGGGAGGTAGACACAGTTAAATTTTCAAAGTCATAATTTAAATCAAGAATGTAAAGAAATTGAAGTTCTTGATACGAAAATATTGATGCAGGCGTGGTGGAATTGGTAGACACGCTAGACTTAGGATTTATCCAAATAAAAAGTGTTAATTTGCACTTTATGCGGGTGTGGTGGAATTGGTAGACACGTCAGACTTAGGATCTGATGCCGCAAGGTGTGGGGGTTCGAGTCCCTTCACCCGCACTAAAAGCCGAAGAGAAATCTTCGGCTTTTTTACTTTGAAAATTGACCAAAAAAAAGCACGGGTACAACATAGGTACAACATTTGACCTATTTTCAAGATAAACTTTGATTTAGTGTCATATACTTCCATTTGATATTAACCACTATGTCAATCAATATAAATTCATAGAATTTAGGTTTTCTCGACTCTTGTTCTTCGATTGGGGGTTTATTATCATACAATATTCCCGAAAGTTAAACTCGTAAAATCCTTCCATCAAAAGACTACGGCATAAAGCCAACGCTTCTACCCCTACCTATTTATTCCGTTTCCTTTTGAGCCAAGATTTTATCTTCCGTTTGGTTCACTACTCAAATATTGTTTAATCTAAAATTTGAGTATTATGACAACAAAAGCGAGTACTACAAGAAAGCGCAGAAGAACTTCGACTACTGCGAAAAAAGAAGTGAACGGAAAGAAAGTTCCGGTACTTCAAATCGAGAACATTCCCATTGGCAAAATCAAGCCTGACCCTAAGCAACCGAGAAAAACCTTTGATGAGAAACAGCTACAACAGCTTTCGGATAGCATCAAGGAATTTGGTGTATTGCAACCAATAACGGTTCGCAAATCGGGGAAGGACTTTATCATCGTTATGGGCGAAAGACGGTTTCGCGCAAGCAAAATAGCGAACAAGAAAACGATTCCCTGTATCGTAAGAACCTATGAAAACGACGAAGTGCTTGAAGTTCAAATCATCGAAAACCTGCAACGGAAGGACGTAGGGCCTACTGAAGAAGCCGAAGCGATAGCTTATCTGAGTGACAAGTATCAACCCTCTGAAATCGCGAAGCGTTTGGGAAGAACCGACAACTTCATCAGACAACGTTTGAAATTAGCTGGATTGATTGACGGTTTCAAACATTTTGTGCGTAGTGGTGAAATGACCATTTCGTTAGGTGTTGGTGTTGCGCTCTTTGAACCAGAGGAACAACAGATGATGCTGGAAACGATGGGCGAAGAATTCAACGCACATCAGATAAACCGAATGATAAACAACCGAACCTATGATTTGGAAAAAGCGCCCTTTGATGTTGAGGACAAGGGATTAGTCGCTAAAGCGGGTTCCTGTGTAGAATGTCCGTTCAATGCTGCGAATCAAGGCAATCTGTTTGGCGAAGGCAAAATGGTCTGTACCAAATCAGCCTGTTTTGAGACGAAAAAGACAAAATCGTTCTTAAAACTGATTGATAAATCTAAGAAAGACAACATACTGCTCATTCCAGAAATACTACAGTATTGGGCGGATGAAGAAAAAAATCAGCTCATTATTTCCCAACTGGAAAATAATGGGTTGAAGGTCTATCTGCTTGATGATGTTGAAATCATTGAAAATCCTATTAAGCCAACAATAGAGGCCATCAAAATAGAATATCAACATTACGATTATTTTGAAGACGAATTGAAAGCTGAGCTTAAGGAAGCCATTCAGAACTACGAAGAAGAATTAAAAAATTACAATTCAGCAACTGACAATGGATTTGTAAACGGCATCGTGTTCCATCCTGAGACCTACCAAAACAAAAAAGTGTTTGTCAAGGTAATTGAAAAGTCAAAAGATAAATCCACAGAATATGCAGCACCATTGGCCAACAGAAAAATGGCAGATTGTACACCGGAAGAACAAATCATAAAAATCAATGAGCGTGAAATCCGCAAGCAACAGATTGAGAACAACAAGCAGTTTGAGGAAGTTGTAAATATGATTCGTGAGACGGATTATATCGATATGAAAAAAACACTTTCGGTAGATGAGATGGTTGCTTTTTCCATTTCACTGTTTGAAAACAATGTGGATTACACTACTCAACAAAAGTGTTTTTCAAAATTCTTAGGTGATACATCAAAAATGAACACAGCAGAAACCGTAGCGCATTTCAAGAAGCATTTCAAAAAAGAAATTTTCCACAAATTGATTCGCTATATCCTCACGAAACAAGTCCATTTTGGCGAAAGCAATCACGTCAATAATCTCACAAACATTTCGTTCTACAATGCGATGCAGGGATATTACAAATCCAAAATTGCAGACATTGAGAAGAGCTATGCTGAGAAACGAAACAAACGTGAAGCACGTTTGAAAGAGCGTATCGAAGTTCTTGAAAAGAAAATTCAGGAACTCAACGATTAGCTTTTGTTGTTTTGAAGAAGGGTAGGCATTCGTGTCGGCCCTTTTTCTTTTTATGATACCCTGCAAGGATTTAAAGGAAAGACATCCATCTATACCAGCGCAAAGGTAAACTCGTAAAATACACCCATCAAAAGACTACGGCATAAAGCCGTTGCGCGCATTCCACTTCTCATTTATTCCGTTTCCTTTTGAGCTGTGATTTTAGCTTCCGTTTGTTCGATGCTCAAATATTGTTTAACTAAAATTTCAACATTATGTCAACAAAAGCGAAGATTTCGGTCGAAGAAGCCGAGGCACATTATGAATCCAGTAGGGAAAATTACACGATTGAAGGTGCCGAAAGCCATCTGGCCTATTACCGAGAAAAGCATCCAGAGTATTACGCTCTATTATCACAAAATGTTTAACCAAAAATTCAGAAGCTATGTATTTACAAAATTTGCAACAAGATGAGATTTTCGTTTCCAATGAAATGAAATCCTTGAAAAGTTTGACCCAGATGGAATCCCGTCGTGGGCTTGAAAACGCCATCATCTCGAATGGTAAAATAGTCAACGTGGTATCAAAAAGCTACGGACACATTCCAAACCAACTGTTCTTCAAAAAAGCAGAATTAATGCTGGTTGATGCTGGACTTAACTATCATAAGCGAACCATCAACAAGAACGATAGGTCGTTTATCACCGACTTTATCATTGACGACAAAAGCCAATTTACGGTTAAGAATGATAAGGATTTGATACTGCCAATGCTTCGGTTCAAAAATTCGTATGATGGTAGTGAAAAGACCTCTGGCCATTTCGGGTTCTATCGAAAGGTGTGTTCCAACGGGCTACACGTTTCACAGGCTGAAATCGAGTTTTCGATTAAGCACAGTAGGAATAACACAGACCTTATAATGCCAAGGTTAAACAACCTGTTTGATAAATTCTTGGACAACGAGTTCTACACCATTACCAAGAAATTTGACAAGATGAAGGAATTTAAAATCATCGATACCAAGGAATTTGTGAAAGCTATTCTTGACAGAACGAAACTGTTCTGCTATGAATGTAGCGATAAGAACAGCGACCCATCTAAAAAGTCTCGTGAAGTTCTTGAAATTCTCAATTACGAAGCCTTGTTGCTCAATGAGGAACCGAATCTTTGGATAGGTTATAATGCCTTTAATTCGGTATTGCACAATGTACTGAAAAAGAGCTTTGGCCAACAGGAACGACTTGATATAAAGTTGTTCGATGAAGTGTATGCCCTGGCATAGCTTTAAAAGGTTTATCCAGTGCCTTAAACTGGATTTTTTAATGAAACCCTGACATTTGATTAAAAAAAGACTGAAGCTAAAAATTTAACATTTTCAGAATGTTTGTATATTTGCAATCGATGCAAAAAGCAAATAAAATAGCAGCAGTTTTCTTCTTGGGCCTGTTTGGCCTTATGGTGCTGCATCAAGCATTTCCGCATCTGCATCATCAGCACCAGGATTCGCATTCCCATTCCCATTCGGATGTTGCCCATACGGGCGAACACCACCATCACGATAATGGTTCGCACGAAGACGAAGAATCACCATATGGCTTTTTTGGGTTCTTTATGGATATGCACGTCCATTCCACGGTTTCAACCGATATTATTGTCGAAAGACAAATCGTTGAACACCGTACCGATACGAATGAGAATGTTGTAAAAACCTATTCTGGTTTTCAAGAACTATATTTTATTGATAAGAGGCGAAACAACGACCCGCCGCTTTATCATCCGCCCAATCACTATTTTAATCCTTTCCTTTCATCCCTCGATTTACGGGGGCCACCATCTTTAGGTTAATCGTTTGGGATTATCTATCTATTAGGTAGAAATCCTATTGAATTTCAGGCCTGTCTCTTATCAGGCAAGATTAAACCTAAATTTTCAAACAATGAATACATACATCGTGTCCGCGATATGCGGATGCCTGTTCTTCGTTACTGGTTTCTCTCAAGATAGAAATATAGGGGAGCTACTCAACGAAATAGAACAGAACAATATAGAGCTGAAGGCCTATCAATCTCTTATCGATGGCCAAAAGCTTCAAAACAAGAGCGGCAACAACCTGCCCGACCCACAGCTTTCAGGATACTATCTGCCTTTTGGCGACCATCAAACCGATGACTATACCGAGTTCGAAATCTCACAATCCTTTGAATTTCCTTCGGTATATGCAGCCCGTAACAAGTGGAACAACCTAAAAGCAGAACAGTTGCAGGCAGCCTATGGCGAAAAACGCCAGGAAATACTGCTAAAGGCAAAAAAATGGTTAATAGATTTCTTTATACTTCAAAAGCGAAAAACCATTGAAGATGAAAGAAAGAAACAAAGCCAAGAGGTGTATGAACAAATGCAAGAGCTTTTTAACAGAGAGCAAGTCGGCATTTTAGACCTCAACAAAGCTAAGGTAGCTTGGATTCAGGAGCAATTTGTGGTGGAACAACTGGAAGCGGAAATCCAAAATCAAAAAACAGCTTTGCAGGCTTTAAATGGAAATCAACCGCTTGGGTTGGACAATCTGCAATTGAATATTCCATTTCAGATACAAACTGTAGCCGATTTATGGAATGAGAAATTGGCCAAAGATCCGAAGATTTTGGAGCTCAAAGCTTATGAAGCCGCAGCACAACAAAACGTGAAGTTGGAAAAAACCAAAATACTGCCAGACCTTTCATTGGGTTACAATTACCAAGGGGTCAACGGCAACAACTATTCGGGTGTTTATGGAGGGTTGACCATTCCTTTGTGGAACAGTAAAAACAAAGTAAAAGCGGCAGAAGCCAATTACAAATACCAGCAGTCCAACACACAAGTTGTACAACAAATGCTGTATGCCCAATTACAACAAGAGTACAATCAGTACCAATTATTGCTCGAGAAGTACACCGAATATCAGGACACCATAGAAACCCTAAATAGTGAGGAATTGCTCTTTAAAGCTTATAGCTTGGGAGAATACTCGTTTTTGGAATACTATATGGAAGTGCAATTCTATCGGGACGCCACCGATAGAATTTTGCAAATGGAAAAACAGTTGCAGCTTTTACAAGCACAATTATTAATACATCAGTTATAACAATTTTAAAAATTAAAAAGATGAAACATTTATCAAAAATACTAATGGCACTAATGGTAATGGCAGCAATCAGCCTTACAGGATGCCGGGAAACAAAAAAGGAAGAAGCCCAAGATGACCACGGTCACGAGCATAACCCGGACGGCTCTCATATGGAACAGGAGGACTTGAAGCAGGAAGAATTTACGGTAGGTCAGGACACCCTTCAAAAGGAAGAACACGGCCATAGTCACGATGACGACCACGGACATTCCCACGATGATGACGGACACCAACATTAATAAAAGAAAAAGATGAAAAAGTATTTAATAATTGTGCTTGCCTTTATGGCAGTAGCTTGTAAACAGAATCACGAAGATGAACACGCCCACAACGCTGACGGGAGCCACGTAGGCGAGGAGACCCCGAGATTGGATTATACATTGTGGACGGACAATACCGAACTCTTTGTTGAGTTCCCGGCATTGATTGTCGGGCAACCCAGCAGGTTTGCCGCACACTTTACAGTTTTGGATAACCACCAACCCGTACGCGAAGGCTCGGTAATAGTCAGCTTGATAAAAGGAGACAATGGTTTGCGTACCACAGCAGATGACCCTTCTTCCCCAGGAATTTTTTCACCCACCATCCAACCGAAGGAAGCGGGTGTACACCAATTGGTTTTCGACCTTTCCACACCGCAATACAGTGACAACATCGTGATTAAAGACGTGATGGTCTATCCCAATTTGGAGGAAGCCCAAAAAGCGATAGGCAATGCAGGTGAAGAGGCACCCATTTCCTTTTTGAAGGAACAGGCCTGGAAAATCGACTTTCAAACGGCGCAGGTCACAAAAGGGGAAATTTACGATGTCATCATTTCATCGGGTGTTTGGCAACCTGCTCAAGGTTCTGTAAAAACGATGGTAGCCACGGCCAACGGGACGGTCAATTTTACCACGACCAACCTGACCGAAGGTATGGAAGTCAGACAGGGACAATTGTTGTTGAACGTGAGCAGTCAGGGATTGGCGAACAACAATCTGAGTGCCGAGGTCGCTTCCGCGAAAGCGAAATTTGAACAAGCCCAATCAGAATACAACCGTAAAAAGGAACTCTACGAGAGCAAAATCATCCCAAAATCCGAGTTTGAAAAGGTGGAGAGCAACTATGCGATTGCCAAATCACAATATCAGTCCATCGCTTCGGGCGTTTCGGGTGGTAGCAAGCAAATCCGTGCACCCTTTAATGGTTTTATCAGAACGGTGAATGTATCCAATGGCGACTATGTGGACCAAGGCGCTGTCTTGATAAGTGTAGCTACTGATGAGTCCAAAGTGTTGAAATCACAGGTGGCACCCACCTATGGCCTGACGATGCAAAACATCAAAGGAATGTGGTACCAGACCGAAAAAGGTGATTGGAAAAACATTTCAGATTCCGAAGGCGAAATATTGTCCATTTCAAAAGATGTAGAAAGGGAAAGTCCGTTGATATCCGTGTTTGCCAAGGTAAACGATGTTATAAATGTTCCCGACGGCAGCTTGACCCAGGTTCAGATTGCAATGGGCGATGGAGAGCAAACCACGCTGGTACCCGAGTCGGCACTTTTGGAAGATTATGGGAATTACTCGGTAGTTCTGCAGCTCGGTGGCGAAAGTTTTGAAAGACGACCCATAACCATCGGGAAACGCAACGGTAAAAACGTGGAAGTCTTAAAAGGATTGGAAGTTGGCGATGTGGTAGTCACTACAGGAGCCTATCAGGTAAAAATGGCATCAATGTCCGGTACCACACCGGCACACGGACACGACCACTAAAAAGGAGATTTATGTTGACTAAAATATTAAAATTTTCCCTTCATAATCGTTTGATGATTTTGTTGGGAGCAATCGTATTGAGCGTATTGGGAATTTACTACGCCAAAACGATGAATGTCGATGTGTTCCCGGACCTTACCGCACCAACCGTAACCATCTTAACGGAAGCCCACGGAATGGAATCGGAAGAAGTGGAAAAATTGGTCACCTACCAATTGGAAACAGCTATGAACGGGTCGCCCAATGTAAGGCGTATCCGCTCATCATCCGCCGCAGGGATTTCCATTGTTTGGGTAGAATTTGAATGGGGTACGGACATCTACAGAGCTCGACAAATCGTGAGTGAGCGTATCCCGATGGTGCGTGAAAACTTGCCCGAAGGTATTGGGGCACCCACAATGGCACCCATTTCATCCATTATGGGAGAGATTATGCTATTGGGCGTAACGTCCGATAGTCTGTCGCCTATGGAACTGCGAACGCTGTCCGATTGGACTATCCGCCCGCGTATCAAAGCCATTGGTGGCATTGCCAACGTGGTGGTCATAGGTGGCGACTACAAACAGTATCAGGTATTTGCCAATCCTGAAAAATTGAAGCACTACAACGTGAGCTTGCAAGAATTGGTAGAGCACGTAAAGGAAGCCAATGTAAACGCACCAGGGGGTATTGTGAACCAATACGGAAATCAATACATCATTAAAGGAAGCGGTAGGGCCTACATTTTGGAGGATTTACAGGAAGCCGTGATAAAACAAATCAATGGGCAGACTATTAAAATCAAGGATGTGGCAACCGTTCAAATCGGTGCGTCCGATAAAATTGGCGATGGCTCATTGAACGGCAATAAATCAGTTATCCTCACCATTTCAAAACAACCAGATGTCAACACTCTAAAATTAACTGAGGATTTGGACATCGCCATTTCCGATTTAGAAAAAACCTTACCGGAAACTGTAGAAATCAAAAGTCAAATCTTCAGGTCGTCGGATTTCATCAATGCGTCAATCAGCAACTTGAATTGGACACTAATGGAAGGGGCATTCTTTGTCGTAATAATTTTGTTTATCTTTTTGATGAACTGGCGCACCACGGTCATTTCATTATTGGCCATTCCCATATCCCTGTTGGTCTCTATAATTATTTTACAATGGATGGGCTATACCATCAACACGATGAGTCTGGGCGGTATGGCAATTGCAATTGGCGCATTGGTCGATGATGCCATTATCGATGTGGAAAATGTCTATAAGCGCTTGCGCGAAAACAGCCGACTGCCAAAAGCAGAGCGGAAATCGATGATTACAGTCGTTCGAGATGGTTCGGTGGAAATTCGGAGTTCCATCATCATTGCGACATTAATCATCATTGTGTCTTTTGTTCCCTTATTCTTTTTAAGCGGAATGGAAGGTCGATTGTTGCAACCTCTCGGGATTGCCTTTGTAACCTCTGTATTGACCTCATTGGTCGTGGCCGTTACGGTAACACCCGTATTGTGCTCGTATTTATTGAACAAGGAAAAACTGCTCAAAAAACAAGCCGAAGGCACCAAAGTAGAACAATGGTTGCAAAAACACTATGCTTCCACTTTGGATAGGTTTATTAAAATACCAAAAACCGTGATTGCGGTAACGGTCGTTGCATTCCTGTTAAGTTTGGTCGTGGCAACCCAATTGGGACGAAGTTTTTTACCCGAATTCAATGAAGGTTCGCTGGTGATAGCCGTGGTTGGACCACCGGGAATGTCGCTGGAAGAAAGCAATAAGGCAGGCAAGCAAATAGAAAATCTACTGCTGGAGATGCCTGAAGTCGATGTGGTAACCCGAAGAACGGGACGTGCCGAATTGGACGAACACGCCCAAGGCGTAAACGCAGGCGAAATCGATGTACCGTTTACTTTGGAAGACAAATCAAAAGAAGAATTTTTTGAGGAGGTCCGCACCAAGTTGAGCGTCGTTCCTGGTGTAAATATCACGCTTGGCCAACCCATCGCGCACCGTATCGACCATATGCTTTCTGGAACACGAGCCAATATTGCCATCAAGATTTTTGGTTCGGATTTACAACGATTGTTCGAGTTGGGGAAACAGGTAGAACAGAACATCAAATCCATCGATGGACTGGCCGATGTGGCGGTTGACCAACAAATTGAAGTGCCACAAATCCGCATCAAACCCAAGCGTCCCATTTTGTCAGCGTATGGTATGACCGTCGGTGATTTAATGGAACAGGTAGATATTGCCTTTGCAGGTGAAGAAGCAGGTGAGATTTATGAAGGACAGCGCTATTTCGATTTGGTGGTACGCTATGAAAAACCCTTTCGTGACAACGTGGAAAACTTTAAAAACATCTTGATTAGCCTGCCAAATGGTGGGCAGACCGTGTTGGGCGAACTGGCAATGATTCAATCGGTCAGCAGTCCAAATACCATCAGCCGTGAAGATGTACAACGGAAGATCGTGGTAGCGGCCAATGTTCAGGGAAGGGATTTGCGAAGTGCCGTGAACGAGATTGAGGATGTGGTGAATTCCACCATCGATTTTCCCGAGGGGTACCGCGTACAATATGGCGGGCAATTTGAAAGTGAATCCAAAGCCTCGCAACTGTTATTGATTACCGCTATTTTGGCAATTGGTGTCATATTCCTGTTACTTTATTATGAGTTCAAAAATGTAAAACTGGCCTTTGTAGTGCTCATTAATCTTCCCTTGGCATTGATTGGTGGTATTCTCATTGTGTACTTTACATCAGGAATCGTAAGCATCGCGGCGACCATAGGATTTATCAGTCTCTTTGGTATTGCCACAAGAAACGGTATCCTTTTGGTTTCCCGTTACGAAGATTTGCGAGAGGAAGGTAAGACAGGTATAGAACTGGTTAAAGCTGGTGCCTTGGATAGATTGAACCCAATTCTGATGACCGCCTTTACCACAGGATTGGCATTGATTCCGCTTGCGCTAAAAGGCGGGCAGCCGGGAAGTGAAATTCAAAGCCCGATGGCGGTGGTCATTTTGGGTGGATTATTGTCAGCCACTTTACTCAATTTGATAGTCATACCGTGTGTGTATGAGTTGGTAATTAAAAAATCCGAATAGCTTAAAATGTTTTGATTAACTAAAAATCCTGTCCGTACTAATAACTAAAAGGACAGGATTTTTACGATGAAATAATTTCTAACCACACCTTGTTCATACTGCATGCTACTCTGTAGCTACAACCTTCCCTTGCTGGTCGAAGTAGATTTCCAGATGTTTATCGTCCGGGCTCTCCAGTTCTAATTCATATAAAGTTCCCTTGTCGGTTTCAACTTTTTCTACTTCTTCTATTTCCCAGTCCTTGTATTCTGAGCTCTCAAAGGCAGTCTGTACAGACGCCGGTAAGTCAGCATATTCAATTTCCTCTTCGCTGATTTCTTTAAAATTGTGGTTCTTGTTTTCGCAGCTTACTGTTACAGCCACGAATAACAAACAAGGTATTACAAAGCATACATTTTTAAATCGCATAATAATCTTTTTTTATTTCTTACTAAAACCCATTTCAATGATACAAACCGATTCTGTAGAAATTCGGGATTACAAGGAGAAGATTTATTGTCTCATCTGTGTTGCGAACTTACTTGAATTAACTATTTCAAATAAAATCAATTACCTACATTGTACCACATTAAACAGGTATCTGGTAGTTTTCTTTTTAAATCACAAATCTCCATATCAGTTTGCCCAAAATAGTTGTTCTTTCAAGTGTCCAGCTATTTCCCGAAGTGTCGTAAGCTTGGTTGACGATGAAAAAGAAATCAGCTCCGATAATTGGAATCCATTGCAAACGGAAATTCAGAAGTACTTCTTCATCTTCACTGTTCCACTGGGAAAACAGGGAGCCGAATAGATTCGGGTTTACGGCATACTCTATACGGTTACCGATCAGGTCTGTATCAAAGCTTCCTTCCGGCAAGTCAATCCAGTTTTTTTCGTAGTTAGCAGCGATCTTTAGATAACGGCTTGTTCTCCATGATAGCTCAAAAGCACTTTGGGTACTCTTTCCTTTAAAAAAGTTTCCCCAGTTAAAATACGTATCGAGTGCAAAGTTTCGACCGCTGAAAGTAGCGGCTTGTATTTCCATACGGTTGTACCAATACTCTCCTTCAGGAATGACAATTCCTTCCGTAATCTCAAATGGTTCTCGCAGACCTTCCGCTCTCCTTTGGAGGTTAAACTCAAAGGATTCCCCACTACGTGTTTCAAAGCCTAATGGTCTGATTTCGTAGAAAAATGATTGCAGTTCACCTGTGTCGTCAAAAATGAAGTAATTCATGTCCAACCCTTTAAAACTGAACTGTCGTATCCATTTGAAATGGTTTTTAGGTCGGGGTTTCCATTCAAGTTCAGTATAAAACTCCTGGAAATTTTCCCTGCGCAGAAAACCCACTTCCGGATTGAAGGGGGTGGCACTTCTTTGCCAAGCCATATCAAACTCAACTTTATCGTTGGGATAGCTCAGGTAAATACGGTGAGCATTGGCCCTGGCATCAAAATCATCAGAGTTAATGTTTTGTGTGAATGATGCACCAATATTCAGGTTTTTGTCACCAAATAATTCGGACATACTGTAAAGCCCATATCCTCCGGTTGTGCTATGCCATCGTCCATTTTCGTATTTATTGGCAGATAAAATGCCTATGGAAGATTGTTTCAAGACATCCTGCCTCCAGCTTACAACTGTATAATTGGTAGAGGGTATGCTGTCCCTACTGGCTGTCTGCATGGACAAAGCACCCAACGTAGTATTTCCCATTTTACCCAATACCCTTGCCCCTGCGATTATTGGAACCGTAGAGCGATCTTCGGCTAATCCGATCCGCCTGCTATAAAAAGGGATTATGCGGTTTCCCATACCCATATCAAAATAGTCTTGTCCCTCAAGGAAAAATTCCCTTCGTTCAGGGAAAAACAGTGGAAATCGGGTAAGGTTGATCTGCTGTCTGTCGGCTTCAACCTGTGCAAAATCTGTATTAATGGTCAGATTCATACGGAGGGTAGGTGTGATAAGGTAATTGATGTCGCCACCGGCATTCAGTTGTCCCTCAGACTTTTCTGGTGTTAATTCCGCACCCCCGATTGAATAAGGCTTGATTTCAATAAAAGTTTTACTTTTGATATTGTCGAGATCGGTCAAAGTACCAGCCCTGTTCACCAGCTCTAGTTCGGAATCACGAGACCAGCCCTGCCATAGTAATTGTTCCCTTTTTCTGCGAATATTGCGCTCAAAATTGATACCCCAGACCTGCTGATCTAAATTCGTTTTAAACTTCAGGGTAGAAAAAGGAATGGCTATTTCCGCGAACCAACCTTCGTTCGTTATCGCTGTTCTGGTATCCCATACACCATTCCAAAATTTGTTAAAAGACCTACCGTTGTTTAAAATCTGCGCATCGGCACGGGCACCATTAGGATTGATTACAAACAGAAATCCGTTTCTGTCGTCATCGTAAGTGTCTATGATGACCTCAAAGTTGTCTTCTACACCCCAGTTGAAATCCCGTTTCATTTCGCGGGCTACAAGATTATCCGGCTCCCTATCGAAACCCCAAAATCCGATGTATAGGGTATTGGCCGTATAGACAATGGCCACTTCCGTTTTTTCAGTTGCCGGCTCCCCAACATTCAGTTCGCGTTGGGTAAAATTGCTTATGCGAACAGCATTTTCCCAAACAGGTTCATCTAATCTTCCATCAAGCTGAATTGCATCATCTGTATACTTTGCATAAATCGTGTTTGGTAAACTTACCTGGGCCATGCTGCATTCTACAATCATCAGTAAACCTATGACAAAGAATAGTCCTTTCATATTTTCCTAAAATAGAAACCGATTCTGTAGAAATGTGGGAACTAGTTTACAGGCAGACCTTCGGACATCTCCTCATTGGGCTGCAGAAGGATTTGATCCCCTTCATCAAGTGCGCCAAAAATCTCAACCATATCTTCATCTTTCATGCCTGTGCTGACTTCTACCCATTTTAGTTTGCCATCCGCTACTTTTCCCACAGCTTTTCTTCGGAGGGTGGTCAAGACCGCACTATGAGGTACCCACAGACTTCCATCCGGACGTTTGATGCTTAATTGAGCTTCCGCAAAAAGTCCAGCATTCAAATTACCCTTTTGATTATCCACAAGAAATTCCCACATCTCTGTACGGGTGTCCGGATCTATACTTTTGGCTCGCCTGTAATAATCTGCCTTAAATACTTTTCCGGGAAATGGTTCTACACTAAATGAAGTAGAATCCTCTGCTATGGAACTTCCGGTCAAGGCCTCAGGAACTGGTAGCTTCAAACGCAATTTTTGGTTGTTTTCGATTATCAGTAAAGGTTGGTTATCTATATCTCCCACAAGATTTCCGGGATCTGTATTTCTTTGCGTTACAACCCCAGTAAATGGCGCCCTAATTGTGAGATAATTAAGGAGTTGCCGTTTAGCTCTGGCGGTAAAATCCAATGCTTTTAGCCGAGTGCTGTCCGACATGGCTTTGTTTTTTGCTTTAATCAGTTCGGATTCTGAGACCGTACCTTGTATTTCGGAAGCTTTTAGCAATCGGGTATACGTATCCTCACTACTCATATAGTCCGCTCTGGCTGACTCTACATCGCTCTGCGCTTCTGAATAGGCTGCCTGAATTTCTGGTGCTTCTATCCTGATCAGGACTGCTCCTTTCATTACTTTATCTCCAATGTCTACCCGCACTTCGGTAACATACCCCTGTACTTTGGCATTCAGACCAGCTTTTTCAAAAGCCAATAATTCCGCAGGAAGCATCAGGGTATGTCTGGAGTTATCAAAGCTTAACTTTATGGTTTCTACTTTTTTTGACGACTCGTTTTTGCTTTCCATCTTATTGTTTTCAACACTACTTGAACAGGCTGAAACGATGGCTGCATATAAAATCGGTATTATATATTTTCTCATTATTCTTAAATTTTACTCTTTTCAGGTTTGAAGTTATTGCTGTTCAAAGTATGTACTCTGCTCATCATCTGGATCAAGTGACGGGCTCTTATAAAGTCTTCTTCCGGAAACCTGCCAATAGACGGACGGCAAGATGAATACGGTTGCAAACACGGAGAACAACAATCCGCCTATCACTGCAATTCCAAGCGGGGCTGTTTGTTCGCCGCCTTCACCCAGCCCTAGCGCCATCGGTAGCATCCCTGCTATCATGGCTATGCTGGTCATGAGTATGGGCCTCAGGCGATCCTTTATCCCTTCCAGGTGAGGGTTTTGTTTTTGTTCTTTCCGATAATGCTCTGCTATGGTAACAAATAATATGGCATTGGCCACTGCCACACCTATAGCCATGATACTGCCCATAAAAGATTGAATGTTGAGCGTGTTCCCGCTTATCCAAATCAGAAGGAACGAACCAGCAACTACGGCAGGAATAGTGGATAGCACTGCGAAGGAAAGCCGGAATGACTGAAAGTTGGCTGCCAGCAGCAGAAATATCACGGCTACTGCCAGTAAAAGGCCGGTACTCAATTCATCAAAGGTTTGAGAGAGCGGTTCAGCAAGTCCTCTGAATTTAACACTCATCCCTTCGGGTGGTTCACCCATAGCATTTACTTCATCTTTAAGCGTTTTAATGGCACTTCCCAGGTCTTTATTATGCAGGTTCCCGGTGATGGTAATGAACCGTTGTTGGTTCAGACGGTCGTATTCCCCAATCATGGTAGAAGGTTCCCATTTACTCACATCGCCCACATAGACGGTTTTCCCGTTTTCCGACTTTAATGGAACTTTTTCGACATCATCGGGTTGATCCACCATATATTGAGGAAATTCTACCTGGACCTGGTATGCATTGCCCGATCCGGCATCCAACCAATAATTGGGCTGGGTGAAACGACTGGAAGAGGTGGAGGCTGTTACAGAGCGGCTAATGTCTTCAATTGTTAGGCCTAACTGGCCTGCCCGGACACGGTCATATTGTAAATCTATGGATGGATAGTTAAGTGGAATACCAAATTGCACATCACGCATAAACGATACGGTTTGTACCCTGTCCTTTATTTCTTGGGCATATTTACGTGATTCCGAAAGGTTTTTGCCCTGAACAGCTATCTCTACTGATGTGTTGGCTCCCTGGCTCATTACTTGGTCAACCAGGTCAGCCGGTTCAAAAGAGAGCTGCATTTCAGGTATGATTTCTGTTACCTTTTTTCTGATATTTTCTTTAATTTCATCAAGGGGCTTTCCTGTCTGCTGTAGCTTGATCTTTATAACAGCTTCATGTGGCCCACCTGTCCAGAGAAAGATAGTATTGACCGGGTAGCTGGGTGGTTGGATACCGACAAATGCCGATGTAATCTCAACATTTTCTTTACCAACCACTTCGTTTACCACTTCCAGAAACTGCTTTGTTTTCCTTTCCGTATTTTCAATGCGGGTTCCGTCAGGCATTCTTAAACGAACTTGCAACTGCCCGGAATTGACTTTTGGAAATATCTCCGTACCAGTAGACTGCCAGAGTACCGCAAGCATGGCAATAGTGGTTATCAGGTAAATACCGATGGCCCACTTGCTCCTGTTTGTAATACCCTTTGTATATCCTACAACCCGGTTTCTAAACTGTTGGAATTTTCCTTCTTTATTTTGAGTAATATGGTCTTTCAGAAACCAATTGGAAAGAATAGGAACCATTGTTTGAGAAAGTAGAAATGAAGCAATCATGGCAAAACCTACAGCCAATGTAAGCGGTAAGAACATGGCCCTGGGAGTGCCAGTCATAAAAAAGGAAGGAACAAACACGGCAAGAATGCTGGTCAGGATAAGAAGTTTGGGCAATGCAATTTCTTTGCAGGCATCCAGAATGGCACGGCCCTTTTTCTTGCCCATTTCCTGATGTCGGTGGATATTCTCTATTGTCACGGTCGATTCATCCACGAGAATACCTATTGCCAGCGCCAGTCCGCCCAATGTCATGATATTGATCGACTGTCCAGCCAGATAAAGGCACACTACTGCCGATAATATGGCAAGTGGTATGGTAAGAATTACAATTAGCGCGCTTCGTCTGTCACCAAGAAACAGCAGTACCATAAGGCCAGTAAGCACTGCTCCAAGAGCTCCCTCAAAGGACAGGTTTTTCAGGGAATTGATTACATAGCCCGACTGATCAAATTCATAGCTCACTTTAATATCGTCCGGCACAGCAGCCTGCATTTCCGGCAGGCTTGCCTTGATGCGTTTCACCACATCCCAGGTTGATGCGCTGGCTCGTTTGGTTACAGGAATGTACACTGAGCGGCTGCCATTGATCAGGGCATATCCTGATGCAACATCAGACCCATTTTGTACTTCAGCTACATCCTTTACATATACCGAGGGCCCGGAGCCCATCTTTAAGGGAATATTGGCCAGTTCCTGGATATTGCTGACCACCGTATTTTGGTTAGCAATCAAAAGTTTGTCCGCAGTTCGGATATTTCCGGCAGGCGAAATGGTATTGTTCTTGGCAATAGCCATGACGAGTTCATCCGGACTGATATTATAACTGCGCAGTTTGGAAGGGTCTGCCTTAATCAGTACAGTACGCTGGTTTCCTCCAAAAGGGGGGGGGGCTGACACACCCGGTATTGAAGCAAATTTTGGACGTACCTTAAAGAGTGCAAGATCTTGTATTTCACCCAATGACCTGGTTTCACTGCTAAAAACAAGTTGGCCTACTGGTGCACCCCCTCCGTCAAAACGCGTGATGAACGGAGGTACTGTCCCCGGAGGCATAAAGGCCCTGGATCTGTTGACCTGGGCTACCACTTCCGCCAAAGCCTGAGACATGTCGGTGCCCTCATGAAAAATGAGCTTCATCAAGGATACGCCCTGAATAGTTTTGCTTTCCACTTCCTTTATCCCATTGATATACAGAAAATGGTACTCGTAATAAGAAGTCATAAATCCTTCGATTTGATTAGGAGCAAGACCACCGTATGTTTGGGCCACATAAATAGTGGGGGTGCCTAGTTTTGGGAATATATCAACTGACATATTCCGGATTGACAATACCGCAAAAAACACGATGGCCAAAAGGGTTACCATGACGGTTATGGGTTTTCGCAGTGCAGATATTATTAGTTTGATCATCTCCTATAATTGATTTAAGAATATTTCCAGATTACCATTGACAGCAGCTGTATACAATAGTGCTTTCCAGGCTTCCCAATAGGATTTTCGTAGTTCTATTTCCGCAGTAATCAGTTCGTTTTGGGATTCAATCAGTTCCGTAAAGCTCATCAACCCGGCCTGGTATCGGGATTGTGCGGCTTCGTAAGCATAAAGAGCATCCTCAACCTGGTACGGAGTCTCTCTTGCAATAGCCATTGCTGTTTCTAAGGCCTTATCAGCTATGGTTTTTTGTTTATTGAGGGTCAGTCTCACTTCTTCAAGTTGCTGTTTATAAGCTTCAGTTTCCCATTCCTTGGCTTTCCATTGGGTTTTGTATCGGCTGATTTGGGTCAGCGGCATAGTCAATTGTAAACCCAGGCCATAATTGAACCGGGTCAGATTAAATCCATCAGTAGGATTATTGACAAAACTGTTACCGTTGTTGTCAAGCTGAACCCCCGAACCTCTGCCATAAGCGGTGCCCCATACACTTAAAGTAGGTAACCAGCTTAATTTTTCAGCTTTAAATTGGTATTGTGCGGCATTCCATTGGGCTATGGCCAGGTTTTCCTTTGGATGAATCACCCCTGAAACTTCTGGCAACCTGGGAAGTACTTTAAGAAAGGTAGAATCCGCCAGGTTTTCTGGCAAATCAGCCGCAATTAACTCAGACAGTTTCTCTTTATATTCATGAATGGTATTTTGTTGTTGCAGTATATTGATTTTCACCTTGGAAAGCTCCGTCCTAAATCGTGCAGTATCCACCCCTGAAACCAGCCCTGAATTAGCCAGGACCACAGCCTGTTCGTAATTTGATCTCGATCTTTCCTGATCACTTTCCAGTAGATCAAGAATTTGCATAGCAAGTAGATAATCCAGATAGGTACTCGATAGTTGAACGCTATGCTCTAAAAGTGTAAGATCCTTTATGGAAGTGCTGGCCTCATGGGTGCTTTCCGCTGCCTTTATCTCATTATTTCTTCTTCCGAAAGTGTAGGGTTCCCATTTCATGAGCAGACCGGCAGCTGACCCCCAAACCATATCATTTAGATTCCTGGCAGATGGAGGCCCACTTACAGGTAGAAAATATTCGGGGAAAAACATTCCGGTAATGTTGTTATAAGTAACATAATTAATGTAGGTGGAGGCGGAAACTTCTGGAACCAACAATCGTCTGGTGGATTTTACCTTCTCTTCAGATGCCCGCTCAAGAGACGCTGAGGCAAGAATTGCCGGATAATTTTTCTTGGCAGTGTCCAGTAATTGTACAATTGTCGGTTGTGTTTGAGACCGTACATTTGTCCAAGAAACAGCAAGAATAGATGCCAACAGGATAAGCTTGAATTTTCGGATCATATTCAATTATTAATGTAATTCGTTACAAAATTATGACCCGATTCTGTAGAAATATGGGAACGAGAGTATTCTGCTATTTTAAAAAAATGAAATGATAAAGGATGCCGCATATCACACTAATGAGTATGGTTTTAAGCATGTTCCATTTGAGGATGAAGTAGGCAAAGGCGGCTATCAATCCGATCACCAATGAAGGAATGTTTATAGTCTCCCATTCCGGGATTAACCATCTTATTCCAAGTGAATGGCTTTCGTTCACTTTCCCAAACAGTGTGTGGATGGTAAACCAAACACCAAGGTTGAGTACTACACCTACAACAGCAGCCGTAATTCCTGATAAGGCAGTCGTCAGGCTTTTATTTCCTCTGAGGTATTCAATATA
This sequence comes from Euzebyella marina, assembly GCF_003687485.1. Lineage (GTDB taxonomy): Bacteria > Bacteroidota > Bacteroidia > Flavobacteriales > Flavobacteriaceae > Euzebyella > Euzebyella marina. The sequence continues at coordinate 794,631 of NZ_CP032050.1, forward strand.
GGGAGCACCAGTAAATATGAACAAGAAGCAGGGAATAAAGGTAGTCCAGGTTACCAGTAAGGAAGCTAAGATTCCGGCCAGTAGAGGATCCATAGTGCCAGCAAAGCGGTAAGCTCCCATAAACCCTACAAATTGCACGACCTGTATGAGTGGACCCGGTGTGGTTTCTGCCATACCTAAACCATCCAGCATTTCTCCGCTTTTCAGCCAGCCGTAATCTTCCACTGCTTTTTGAGCTATGTAGGCAAGAACCGAGTAGGCTCCTCCAAACGTAACCACTGCGGTTTTGCTAAAAAATATTCCTTCGCTAAAGAAGATGGAATCAACGCCAACCCATAATGCGATTAAAATTAACGGCAATGCCCACAAAGAGAGGTACAATAAAATCGTTTGGAGGGTCTTCTTGAATGAGGGTTTGACTTGTTGAATATGGCTGTCAATTAAATAATCATTTTCCTGTTCTGTTTTATCCGCATGGCCTTTAATGACATGAAATTTCTCCTCCCAGAATTTGCCTCCAAGAAAGCCTGTTATCCCTGCCGCAAGTACAATGTAAGGAAAGTCCATCTCAAAAAAGAAGATGGCAACAAATGCCAAGGCAGCCATAATTACCATGACTTCATTTTTAAGGGCTTTCTTGCCAATTTTTATAACCGCACCAATTACAATGGCCAGCACTGCTGGCTTAATACCAAAAAATATGGCGTCAACGATAGCCACATCCCGATAAGCTGCATAAAGAATGCTCAAGATCAGTATGGATATAAATCCAGGCAATATAAAAAGTAGTCCGGCAACCAATCCGCCCTTTTTTTTATGAAGCAGCCAACCTATGTATGTGGCCAGTTGTTGTGCTTCGGGACCTGGCAACAACATGCAATAATTCAGCGCATGCAAAAAGCGGTTTTCGCTGATCCATTTCTTTTCTTCCACCAAAAATTTGTGCATGACCGCAATTTGGCCTGCCGGGCCACCAAAACTATGGATGGCTACTTTTACCCAAACTTTTAACGCCTCGCTGAATGGTAACACCTGGTTTTTAGAGGGATTTGATACACTGGACATTGCCTTTGACGATAATTAGTTCTTAGTTAATCTTTTTAGCATTCGCAAAACGTTGTGCTACGTTATCCCAATTTATGATTTCCATTATAGTATCAACAAAATCACCTCTCTTGTTTTTATGTTTTAAATAATACGCGTGTTCCCAAACGTCTATGACCAATATGGGAATAACGCCCCACTGGGTAAGCTTTTGATGATTTTCACACTGGAGAAGTGTGAGGGATTGTGAATAAGGCTGGTAACCTAAAATTCCCCAACCACTGCCTTCTACACTTTTAGAAACTTTTGCTATGTAGGACTTGAGTTTATCAAATGAACCAAAGTCCTTTTCTATTTGCTTTAGAAGCTCTGCCTTGGGCTCGCTTTTCTTGTTTGTGAGATTTGTCCAAAAAATAGTGTGTAGTACGTGGCTTGAAAAATGATAGGACAATTTCCTGGTCCACAAATCGACACTATCCATTTCACCGGAGTCGAGATTTTTCTTGATATTTTCCAAATCCTTATTGGCACCTTTGACTGCACCACCGTGGTGAAATTCATAATGCAAGTGCAAGGTCTCTTCGTCCATATAAGGCTCTAAAAAGGTCTTCTTATATGGTAACGGCTTTTGGATAAAGTTTCCGTTGCTGTCTACCAGTTTGTCAATACTTGCTTCATTAACACTTTGGGAAAAAACATTGTTTATAGGAAGAATGGTTGCTCCTCCAAGAATTGCTGAATTTTTTATAAATTCTTTTCTGTCCATTTTTCTGATTTTTTTATTTAAACTCGTTACTTTCAATTGTAAGATGCCGAATAAGAAAGGCAAATGAAACCGGTGCCGGTGTAAATTTATTCCGCATTAATTACTCCCGTTTTGTCCAAAGCCTCTCTTAATCCTATTGCTAATTTTTCGGCTGATCCAATTCCCCAATAATGAAGAAAGAAAATTCTTGGATCCTCGTGCACCATGTGATTATGTACCGCTACCACTTCAATGTCATTCTCAATAAGTGCTTTGATAACCGGAGCTACTTCATCTGACAGCATAGTAAAATCACCGGCTACTGCTGCTTTTTCAGGTGTGCCCTGCCAACTTGCCCAAGTGTTGAACCCCATGAATGTGCTAACAGGAGCTCCGTGTTCCGTCAGCTTTACATCGGGTCGGCCAATGGTGATTTTATACACCCCATTGGTCATAGTCCCGCTATGCCCTAAGATGCTGTCAATCCTTTTGGTGTCCAGCGTGTTCTCCACCGACGACATTTCTACGGCGGACGGGTCTGCTCCCCTAATTTCCGTTACCTTATCAAAAATAGCTTTTAAACTTTTGGCCAATTTTTCTTCGCTTCCCATACCACCGATATGCATGTACATTACATCTGGCTCGTTCCTTACAAAATGGTTGTGGATCGCCGTAACCGTCAATCCCTGTTGGATTATTTCCTGTTGTACCGGTTTCAGGTCTTTTTCCGTAACCACTATATCGCCCATAACCATAGTTTGTGCCGAGGTTGGTGCAAAAGCAGCCCAACTGCCCAATCCCATCGGGGGAATAATCTTAAAACCATCAACCTTTACATTCAGGTCGTTTTGCGGAATGGTAACTTTAAATTGCCCACCTTCTTCCTTTCCTTCCATCCCAAGTCCGGATTTTAAGGTTCCAATATCCATCGCCTTTAATTCATTATTGTTTTTTAAAGGTTTTTCAGCCGATTCTTTTGAATCATCTTTCTTGTTAGGTTGCTCACAACCAAAAGAAATTAGCATCAACGCTAATACAAAAATCCATATTTTTTTCATAGTTCAGTTTTTGTAAAATATATATTCAGTTATTTTCAATTCTATAGTTTAGTTTCAAAATAAGATACCAAATTGAAAAGCAAATGAGACTGATGTTGCCAATTTATTACCAAAACGGACAGGAATGCGGGTAACAAGAAAATACGTACCTTTCTTTGCCTGATTACGGATCATGAAATAATAGCCCATTAACCTTTGACGCACCATCTTCCGCACGAAGAAAAGGAACGAACTCAAGGCTAAACCAATTTTTCCCATTAACATTAAAAAATTGGGAGATGCACAAGTCCAAAATCATTCTTTCTGGCATCTCCCAACTTATATGATCATTAAAAAATCAACTAGACTATCTTCATCCAAATTTTATCGATGATCGTCATCGCCGTCCGAGTGGCTTTCCTCCCTTTTAAGCACAAGTTCTCCTTTGGGGCTAAAATAGAGTTCATAATACGTCTCATCCTCGTTCTCGACCTCAAGTTCATACATAGTTCCCTTATCGGTCTCGACCTTTTCCACCTCTTCAATTTCCCATTTGGCATAATCGGAATTCTTAAAGGCATCCTGTACGGCCTTTGGAAGATTGGAGAACTCAATGGCCTCTTCACTTAGCTCTTTTATTTCGGATTGTGCCGTAGCCGTGAACATTCCGCCACCAATAAATAGTAGGGATAACAGCAAAATGCGAAAAAATTTCTTATTTGTATTCATAGCATTAAAATTTAAAGATTAACATTTAACTCATACCAAATGTAAAAACTGAATCTGTAGAAATTTGGGATTGTCAAAAATCGACGGTGAATGTGTGAAGCGCATTTTTGTGACTGTACGTTAACCTCCAATTGCCCTTATCGGCAATCTTGTGTGCAATGGCCAACCCAAGGCCCCACGAATCTGGATTGTTGGAAGATTTATAGAACCGTTGGAACAATTTTTCCTTGTCAACCCCCTTTTCGCTACCGGTGTTGGTAATAACCAATCGTTTCCCGTCCAGGTTTATGATTACTTTTCCATCTTTCACGTTGTGCAGGAAGGCGTTTTTGAGCAGGTTTTGGATGAGAATCTCGATAAGCAACCTGTTTCCCTGGACAATTGCCTCATTCCTGATATCGATCTCTGTCCTAATGTTTAAGGCTTCCTTCTGCTCCTCATAAAATTCCAGCGACCTACCTATTATTCCATCAACATTTACCTCTTCCGTTGTTAGGAACTGGTCATTCTCTATTTTCGCAAGCAGCAACAGGGTTTTGTTCAGTTTTTTCAGCCTTTGTGTGGAACCGATGATACCTTCCAGGATGTCAGACTGCTTTTCGGAGAGCTGTGTTTGGCCTATAAGTGCTTCCAGTTTTGACTGGATTATGGACAGAGGGGTCTGCATTTCGTGGGAAGCGTCCCCGACAAACTGTTTTTGGTTATCAAAGACCTCCTTGTTTTTCCGAGTCAGTTCGGTCATCACATTATTTAATAGCTGAAATTCTTCAATTTTGGAATTTGGGAATACTGGTGTATTTGCATTGCCAAGATTATAATTTTTGAGCTTGTCAAGCATAGTATAAAAGGGCTGCCATATTCTTCGAGAAAGCATTCTGTTTGAGAGGTAAAAACAGAAAGCAAGTCCAAAAAATAGCCCTCCTAGCGTAATAGCAATCGTACCAATGATTTCAGTTGCTTCCAGGTGAGGCTTCACAATTTCCAGTTTGTAATAGCTGTCGTTTAATTCCACAAATGTTATCAGCTTCCGGTACTCATCTAATTCGGCATCTATCGGTTCATAGATCAATGTGTCGGCATAGCTTTCTTTTCCGTCTTGAAACGTATTTATATCAATAGGGTAAAATGTAAAATCGTCCAGAGGGTAATCCTTCGCTATGGATATTTCCGGGTGCTTTTCGAGATAGGCAAGCAAGTTCATCTTACGGTTATACAAAACCTCATCTATGTTTTGAAGTACATTCCAGCTTAGCACCAGATAAAACAAGGTCGAGAATATCCCAAACAGTAAAAGGAATGCGAATAATTGGATTCGGGTCGTATAAGAAAGCAGCTTCATATTGTTTTTATTTGGTATCCCACACCGTAAATATTGGTTATTTCCACGTTGGCACCTGCTTCCTTTAGCTTGCGTCTCAAATTTCTGATTTGTGAAAACAAAAAATCAAAACTCTGTACCTCATCTACGTAATCGCCCCAGATATATTCTGCCAAAGAAACCTTGGTGATCACCCGTTTGTGATTGTTGATCAAGTGGGTAAGGATAGCATATTCTTTCTTTGTTAGAGAAAGTGGGCTTTCGAGATTATCAATTCCAACTATGTACTGATCTGGTTCTATTACCAGATTAGCATAGTGAACCAATCTATTTGTCTTGAATTGTTTTCTCCTTATAATTGCCTTTATACGGGCATTCAACTCGGAAAAGTAAAATGGTTTGGTCAGGTAATCATCAGCTCCTAACCCCAAGCCTTTTAATTTATCGTCCAGGGAATTACGGGCAGAAAGGATGATTACCCCATCGGACTTATCATCCTTATGGAGAACCTCTAGCAAATGGAAACCATTACCATCTGGAAGATTAATGTCCAAAATAATACAGTCATAATCATAAAGACCGATGCGCTCCAGACCTTCGGAGAGATTACAGGCGACATCACAAAAATACCCCTCTTCCGCGGCGAATTCTTCGAGGCTTTTTAGCATTTCAGGTTCATCTTCTATAATGAGCAATTTCATAATAGCAAAATAAGGAATTAATTCTGTAGAAATTTTGTAATGAATTCTTTCGAACTTTTGGATTTAGGAAAAATGGGGCATTTTTGGTAATTAGATTCAACCCGAAGGTTTTTAAGGGTATGATCAGTTCTTAATTATAATTAACTTCGCTGTAGAGAAAATAATACAGATCTTATTGGATGGAATTTGTCTGGCACTAAAAAGATGTTCAACCCAAATGTGAAACTCAAACCCCGATGGCTGTGGTCATTTTGGGTGGGTTACTATCGGCAACCATCTTGAATTTGATTCCTTGTGTGTATCAAATAGTTATCAATAGCCGAGAATGACGAAAAAATATTCAGTTTAAGGCCTTCTTATTAAATAGGAAGGCTTTTTTTCACAACACCGCTCAGCACATTCCCCTACATTTCGCGAAAAGCTGCATTCCGGGAAAAGAGCTTCACTACAACTACCTTGGACACAATCCCCAATTTTAGCTTTCCATTCCGCTCACCCTTCCCGCTTAGGCTGGGAAGGAACGCTACATTCCATAGCCAAAATTGTGAATTAAGTCCGCCTTACCAAATCGGAAGGCCAGCCCCTTGGTTTTCTTAACAGAATTTACGGCAAGAACTTCTTGAGCCCTTACTCGAAAATCCCTAAAAACCAGGGTGCTGTCCCACACATTTTAAGGGGTTTATAATGGATGAAGCCTTGAATGTTTTTCGGGGCATCGAAAAACAGGCAGTGCATAACCAATTCTAAATTAAACCCAATCGCTCACCTCGCTTAACTTCCCGTACGCTCGGGTCGCAACTGGCTTTAAAAGAATTGCTAATGCCCTTATGGAACTTGTCAAGACCGTGGCAAGTTTCAGCGAAAAATAAGGTATCTACTTCCTTGAAATCCAATGCCTGCTTTTCAGCAGGCAGGATTCACTACGTCGCAGACACACCTGATTTATTCCCCGAAAGTCTTGACAAAACCCACGTCACCCATTGTGCTACGCACGAAAGAAATCAAACAAACACCCCTTAAAATTTCATCTCAATTGAATTAAACAGGGAATTATTAATCTTTAAATTTTTAGTTATGAGTACTTTAAGAAATCACGTACAATTGATTGGAAACGTTGGACAAGAGCCAACCATCACGAACCTTGAAAGCGGAAGCAAAGTAGCCCGCTTTTCACTCGCCACAAATGAATATTACAAGAACAAGAAAGGCGAGAAAGAGCAAAGCACCGAATGGCATACCGTGGTTGCCTGGGGCAAGACTGCTAAAATTGTTGAACAGTATGTAGTCAAAGGAAAAGAGGTAGGCGTAAGCGGAAAACTGAAATCCCGAAGCTATGAGGACAAAGATGGTATCAAAAGATACGTAACAGAAATCGAAGCCAACGAAATCCTATTGTTGGGTACAAAAAACGGTAACGGTTCTAACGAATAGACTTAAAAGAAAGAGGGCGTACCCGTCGAAAAGATGCGCCCTCTTTTCATTATCCATTTAAAAGTATAAGACAATGAAAGCACAAGTTAACGAAATAGAACAGAACTTACAACAATTCACGGGCACGGAAATGTACTATTACATTCCCATTCTTAGAACCCGATTTACGGATGGTTTGAAATATCTTGCAAACGTAGCGGACTGTTATTGGCTCATTACGGATGCTTCGGTAATTGCCAAAAGTTTGAAGAACCGAAGCAAATGGGTAACGATTGACTTCAAAAGAATGTCAGAAGAAAAACAGGATTACACAGGCTACGAAGCTGAAATTATTTACAGCGATGGAAACGATAACATTTTGGAAACCCACCGTTACAATGCTACCGATTTTCCACTGGACGAATTGCGGATGTTCTTTGTGAACGATACGCTGATGTTATCAAGCGAATACTAAAATCGGGAAGCTATGATTTATCTTAATTTTACCGATTTGAGTGAGGAAGCGCAAGAGCGATTAATTGCAAATTCCAAAGAAGATGTCAAGAAAAAATATGGCAAGGATTTGATGGACTATGCTACTAAGCATCACACCAATTTGGACCAAATGCTTGACGAGGAAGCGTTACGGAATTTATATTCCTATACCTATGTATTTAATATATGATTGATAATTTTAAAAGAAATGCACCCCTGAAATTTCAGGGGTGTTTTCATTTTTAGTGCATTTATAATCACGAAAAAATCGTATCTTTATTTCGCTGAAATACAGCACACAATTTAAGTACAGTTATCCACTTTTTGACTTTCGCCGATAACCGTACCCACCGAAAATTAACATATCGGAAATTTCATTTCCTCGAAAATGGCAATCATCCGCCGTAGGTCGGATGGATTGTATGGATTTTTGTCCCGCGAGCGGAACGAAAAGGAATAGCAAGAGGGTAACACGCTGCGCGGTGTTACATATTCCTGTTCGTTGTCAAAGCATTGAAAATCAGTTGTTTAAAATCATTTTAATTCTTTGGTTTTCAGCAATTTGCGACAAATGCCCTCAAAACGCCCATTTTTCGGGAAGGATTTGCGACAAATCGGCGAAATATGGACACATTTATCGGCATTAGATTCAAAAAGGAAACAGCAAAACGTTTTCAGGAATTCTCACGTAAACACTTCAAGACTCATACCGAGGCAATGGAAGCCATCCTTGATTTTTTCTTCTATAACGAGATTTCACCAAAGGAAAATTTAGGACCAACTGGGCGCACCATTGAAGCCAAATTATTAAAGCGCATCAATGCGGTCATTGCAATTATGCGTGATGTGGAAAAGACACAAACCAAACCTACAGTTGCAATGTTACAATCCCTTTTTGAAATGGATGAACCCAAAAAGAAACCCTTGATTTTGGAAAAGAAATATGCTGAGGAAAAGAAGGAAGTCCGCTTTCGCGAAAAGCGAAATAACCAGAATCAACTTTAAAATTCTAACCTATGTATATAAACATCACCGCACAAAAATTAGGAACGAATTACAGTCAGAGCTCAGCGGATTTTGTGGACTATTTGGAAAAGGAAAACGAGGGTCTGGAAAAAGAAGAGATGGAACATTTTTTCAACCAATATGGCGATGAGATTTCAGCAAAGGAAGTGGTCAAAGAAATTGATGGTAACACTGCCAAGCTGAAAAAGAAAGAACCAAAATTCTATTCCGTCACGGTCAGTCCATCCAAATACGAATTGCGAAAACTTCAAAACAGTAGCGAAGATTTAAAACGATATACCCGAGAGCTGATGAAGGATTATGCAGCCAGTTTCAACCGGGAAATCAATGGACGAAAAGTAGGTGTTAATGATATTAAATACTTCGCCAAAATTGAACACCAACGAACATTCAAAGGCACGGATTTTCAGGTGCGAGAAAACCAACCTTTTGCTACCAAGATTCTTGAATTGAAACAAGAAGTCCGGAAAATCCAACAAGGTGAGGCAAAAGGGAACATCGATAGGTTAAAGCTAAAAATTGCCAAACTCGAACGAGAAGCACCGCACCAACAAAATGGTAAGCGTATTGTCCAGGGAATGAAAAAGGCAGGCAACCAAAGCCACATTCATATTATCGTCAGCCGAAAGGATGCATCCAATTCCTTCAGTCTTTCCCCAGGAAGCAAGCACAAAGCATCCGAAGTTGAGATGCACGGAAAGAAAGTGAAACGTGGTTTTGACCGTGACCAGTTTTTTGAACGTGCCGAAAAGACCTTTGATAAGACATTTGGCTATAAACGCAACTATGCTGAGACCTATAAGGCCAAAAAGGATTTTGTCAAAAACCCAAAACTCTATTTCGCAGCTTTAATGAAATTACCAGCCAATGAAAAAGCAATGGCCTTTAAAATTATGGGTAAGTCTGGCATTCCATTAATCCCAAATATCCCGACCAGTAAAGCACAATTAGCACTTCGGGTTTTTAAGCGACTTAGGAAAGGTGCAGAAATCACAGTCAAATCAAGCTCTATTGGGATATGAGTTGGTCATTGGTAGAAATAATGATATATGTTGTTGTGCCTGTTCTTTCGGTAGCCATACTTCTCTATGCTTTTTACGATAGTGAACTAACGGGAAAAACAGATAAACGATATCAGGTAAAGTTCCTGACAAAATCGGGAAGATTTCAGATAGACAACATAAAGCGTGGTGCATCCGTCATCGGTTCTGCAGGAAGTGGGAAGACCGAAAGCGTTGTCTATGGCTTCTTAAAACACTTTCGTGAAAATGGTTTTTGTGGAATCATTCACGACTACAAAGACTTTGAGCTGACCGAAATGGCGTATCCGCTTTTTAAAGAAAACGAAATTCCAATGAAGGTCATTTCATTTGATAGGATTATCCATCGGGTAAATCCCATTGCACCGAGGTATTTAGAGAATGAAGAAAGCGTAAATGAAGTGTCGAGGGTTTTGATTGAAAACCTCTTGGAACAACGAGAATCGGGAACCACCGGAACAACCAAATTCTTCAACGATGCTGCTGAAGGATTAATTGGCGGATTGATTTGGAAATTGAAATCCGATTATCCGCAATTTTGCACCTTGCCCCATTTGATTGCCATTTATCAAATGCTCGATACCGATAGCCTGATCCAGTTTCTTGAAACCAATACCACATCGAGAGCAATGGCAGATGCTTTCATTAGCGGAAAGGATTCCGAGCGTCAAACAGCTGGTGTAAAAAGTACCTTGGCCAATGCGTTAAAACGCATCAGCACCAAACGTATTTTTATGGCATTGTCTGCGGATGAAGTGCCTTTGAACGTAAATGATGAAGAAAATCCAGCCGTGATTTCGGTGGTGAACAATCCCAAATTTGAAACCTCTTATTCGCCAGTAATCGCTACCATCATCCACACCATCACCAAACAGATGAGTGTGCGTAATTCCAAACCTTCATTTCTATTAATGGAAGAAGCACCGACCATTCGCTTACTCAATATGCACCGCATTCCAGCGACACTGCGAAGCTATGATATCGCCACCATTTATGTAATGCAGGACAAAATCCAAAACGATATGATGTATGGCGATAAGGCCAGCAAAGCTATTTTGAGTAACCTATCCTATCAATTCTTTGGCAAGGTCAATGACCCAGACACGGCAAAGTATTACGAACGTTTTTTTGAAATTATCAAAAACCCAACAAAAAGCATAAGTAAGGCCGCCAACATCTTTAAAACCGACACCCGAATAACAAAAGGCGAAAGAGAGGTTTCCAAAAGAAGAGCAGATATTTTCTTTAGGCTCAAACAAGGTGAGTTCGTCACCTTTGCAGACGGGAAGGATAAGAAAGTACGGTTCAAATTATCAAAAATCGAAAGACAACTTCCACAGGATACCAAGCGATATTCGGAAGCAGATTTGAGAGCGAATTTTGAAAGGATTTATGATGAGGCGAGGTCGATTTTTAGAGGATAACAACTAAGCAAGTTTCTCAATCGATTACCCCAAAATATTTAAGTATAGCACTGATGAAAAGTAAAAATTAGAAAAGTTCTAACAATTAGTTTTCCGTACTTTTTATGAAACCACCACATTCTGAGGTCATTTTTTTATAGTTATCCATTAAAAGCCATATTTATCTTTTCTAAGCCTGAACGCCTTTTCGCCACCTTCCATTACAGATGTAATTTCGTTTTTAATCTCTTTGGTGTCAATAGCACCTTCTGCTTTGATAATCCCTCTTGTTTGTGAGCTGGCATCTTTATAGTCGCAGCAAATCACTAATTCGGCATCGCCGTTAACTACCAAATTGGCATTATGGCTCGTAAAAACCAATTGCCTTTTCTTTTTGGCATTCCAGATATTTTGGATTATTGCATCAATAGCTCTATTGTCAATGTCATCTTCGGGTTGGTCGATTAGTAAAGGTATTCCGGGCTGGTTGAGTAATACTGTAAGTAGTGCCGTAGCCTGCTGCCCAGCAGATGCATCTCGAAAGGGAATTTCATCGCCAAGTTCATTATTTGTTGTATAAAAGAATTCAGGGTCAAATTCTAATTCTGTTGCTGTCAATTGTAACCAGTCATCGGTTGTGATTTTGGATTGCATCTTTAATTTGTGGTCTTCGCTGAATCCGGTTGAGTCCAAGATTGGTGTAGATGGCAATTCTTCTGGATTCTCTTCATCAAGTTTAAATTCTGCCAATAATCTTAATTCTTCAGAGATCGCTATAAATTCAGAAATTGGGTCATCTTTGCTGCGGATATGTGCTATTAATGCATCTATTCGCTCTTCTCTGATTCTCGTTCCTTCAAGAATAGAACGTAATTTTTCCTTGAAATTAGCAAGATTGATATTTTTGGTAACTACTGCTTTAATAAGGTTATTTGATAAATCGGTGAAATTTGTTGCTTGGTCATTTAATACCTGAACTTTTTCCAAGTGCAGTTCCTTCCATTCTTCTTTATAGGCGTTATAGTCGTTTTCTGGATTTCCAAGCTCTTTTAATACTGATTTCCTATCGGCAACTAAACTATTAATCTCTGCCAGACGGTCTTCAAGTTTTTTAATATTCGTTAGTTGTTCTTGACTTGCTATGGACTTCCCCTTGGCAGCCTCATATTCACTATCGAACTGCGCTTGCTTTTTCCCCCATTCTTCTACAATTTCGGTGTACTGCTTTAATCCGCTCTCATTAAAAATATCCTTCAGATTTTGAACAGCTTCGTTGATATTTTTGAATTTTGTTTTGACCTCTGTATTAAGATTTTCTATCAAATCCTTGTTCTCTATGTTGTCAATGTGAGGCTCAATAGGTTCTGGGTATAATTTCAAAAGCTCAAGAAGCTCATCAGCTTTAGACTCAAAAAGCGATAGTTCAGATTCAGTATTTTCTATAATTGTCTTCTCTAACTCAAATTTTGATTTTTTGTTAATTGTTTTTTGGTCAGCTTCCGAAATCCCTTTTAAAGACTCTCTAATACCTTTAACTTGCCCCTTTATAGAACTACCTTCAATATTGAAATTTGCTATCTCATTCTGCACTTTCTTTTTGCGTACTAATTGATTGTACGCATTTTTGAGTTTTAGATTTGTTTCGTCTAAATTGTAAGAAGTACGCTCTAAGCTGCTCTTAATAGGTTGTTCTATAAACCGCTTTAGTTCTTCTGTCTTTACACCAACATCACTAAGTTGTTTTTGGCTATAGGATTGTATTGGCAGTACTTTTCGAATATCTTCTTCACTAACTTTTTGAAATTCACCATCACCAATTTTCAAAAGTATTTCCCTGCTGGCAGAATTTCTTTTAACGATGTGGCGAACATCATTTTTCACCATTGTAATTCTCACTTCACCATCAACGGCTGTCAACGTTTTCCTTATTAGCGTATCTCTTCGGTTCTGAATAATATCCAATTCTTGATAGTTGCCTATTTTAACCGTTTGGTCACACAGTCCCCATCTTATGTATTCTAAAATAGTTGACTTGCCAGTTCCTCTTCCACCAATCAAGGCGTTATATTGCTGATTGAAGTTGATATTGAAACCACCCAGAAATTTAGAGTTTGTAACATCCAGCGATTCAATAAATATTTGAGGCATTTCTGGCTCATTCTGAGAAATTCTGGATTCTTTGGCCAAACAGGCCTGCCGAATAGCTTCTGCAGTTGGTTCTGCCCATTTAACCCAAGTAGAATATTTTCCAAACTCACGACCGTCCTCGTACCTATTATCTGAAGTAGATACAAGACCTATGCTCTTGTTTCCGTAGTTGACATCCCCACCGTTAATTTTATTTTGATAACCGGATTCCTGTGATATGTCCTTATCAACATAACCGCCAACGCAAGGCATTTTAATGTAGTGCTCTTGGAAGCCTTGACGTATTATGGAATGTTGGCCACCTTTCCCAACATTAGGAAGTACAATGTACCTACCTTTACAATAGCTAACTTCATCTAAAATTTTATGAAGCTGGGGAAGGTTGTTGATTACCTCTTGGGAAATTCTCTGGGTTTGTACCGTTTGTCTGTCATAGGGGTCTGTAGGTTGTATGCCAAGAAAATTAAGGACAGAGTTGAGATGGGTATCCTCGAAATCTGCATCAAAAATAATAATAGTCTGGCTTGCAGGATTGGAAAGGCTGAGTTCAATGCCTGGGAAAACCGTAACTTTTTTCTCTGGCTCGCCCATTATGTCGTGTATCTCATTCTGCTCTATGGCGACCCTTCGTAAGTGTTGGACAAAAACCACATCGTGATGGTCTGTCATAGCGATGGCGTTAATTCCTGCACTGCTTATTTTGTCTAAATATTCCTTACAAAATTGATTTCGGTTATCATCAATTTGCTGTTTGTCCTCTTGAGTTAAACCTTCTACTTGCTCTGGATTTACACCATAACGTGCACCTGTCCAAGCAATATCGCGAGGGCTGTGTACCTGAAAATCACATCGATAAAATTTTGCGCCTTTATTCATGAAAAAATAGTGATATTAAAATCGATAAAGTTAATTAACATTTTATGGATTTTAACATTTCACAACAGTTTAGTTTTAACAAATGTTTTCTTGCAGATTGAATCATCGTAATCTTATTATATCTGTTTTTTGCTAAAACCCACAATTTAATATCACTATCTTTATCCCCTAATTTACCTTGATGAATGCCAGAAACAAACCGTATAGAATACAAACGAGAACTGTCCGATGGGCTTGAAAAAGAGGTCATTGCTTTTTTGAACTATCGCGAGGGTGGTATTCTCTATATCGGTATTGACAAAAACGAGAATGTTTACGGTTTGGCGGATTCGGATGGCGACCAACTTAAGATTAAGGATAGGCTAAAGAACAACATCCGACCTTTCGCATTGGGTCTGTTTGACATCGTGAGCGAGGAACGGGATGGTAAAGACATCCTTAAAATTATTGTCGCCAGCGGTCCTGAAAAACTGTATCATCTTAGAAAGTATGGGATGAGCGAAAAGGGGTGTTTTATCCGTATGGGTTCATCTGCAGAGCCAATGTCCCAAAAGATGATAGACGAGCTCTTTGCTAAGCGCACACGAAATTCCATCAGCAAAATTAAATCTGGACGACAGGACCTGAGCTTTGGACAGTTGAAAATCTATTACGAAGAAGCTGGCTATAATTTGGGGAAAGCCTTTACAAAGAACCTGGAATTGCTTACCGAAGATGGCGCATTCAATTACGCAGGCTATCTTTTAGCTGACAAGAACAATACCTCTATTAAAGTGGCCAAGTATTCAGGCAAGACCCGAACAGATCTCATTGAAAGTAACGAATATGGTCACGAATGCTTGGTAAAAGCGACCAAGCAGGTCATTGATAAGATTGCCGTCGAGAACAGAACAGCCACAAAAATTACCGCAAAGGAACGACAACAGGCCAATCTTTGGAATCCCATCGCCTTACGGGAAGCTATTATCAATGCATTTGTGCATTACGACTATACCAACGAGATTACCCCAAAGTTTGAAATCTTTTCGGACAGGATAGAAATTACATCAGCTGGTGGTCTGCCCGAAGGTTTGAGCAAAAAGGAATTTTTTGAGGGCTTTTCAGTCCCACGGAATAAAGAACTGATGCGAATTTTTAAGGATTTAGAACTGGTGGAACAATTAGGTTCTGGCATCCCTCGTATTTTGGAACACTATGGCAAAGAGAGTTTTAGTTTTTCTGATAACTTTCTTAGAATGACATTTGAGGCTAAAGAAACTACTGTTGATGAAGGTGGTGCAAAAGGTGGTCTAAAAGGTGGTCAAATAGGTGGTCAAATCGAAAAGGATATTGGTGCCATTTCTGAATTAACACATAGACAAAAAGAAGTTCTGAAGTTAATTGCTCAAGATAATCGAATAAGTCGTTCCGGTATTGCAGAAGTATTACATATCAATGAATCTGCAATTCAAAAACACCTCAATAATTTAAAGGATGCTGGATATATAGAGCGTGTGGGCGGAACAAGAGGCTATTGGGAAATCAATCTCGATAAAAATAAATAAATACGTTTTTCAAAAAGGCGATTTATCTTTTGAACCTCTGGCATCTGCCAGCCACTTACCGTTTTGCTTAACCAGTTTGAAAAGGCCGGGTGTTTTATCGTAAGCTGTTGTATATTTTACCCAAGCCACATCACCCATAATCGTGTCCTGCAAAACACTAAAATTGGAATCATCTTTTGGTGTAGCGTTGAACATATTTATGGTATTCATATAGTTAGAATAAGCCTGTGGTGTTGAGTTGGCTTTTAAGGTTTCTTCATCCTTTTCATAAAAGCTTTCGATAACAACTTGGGCTGTAGCACTTGGTCCTGAAACTTTAGTTGTGGAATCTGCACACGAAAGGAACAGCAATACGAGCGTGAAAACGATACTATTTTTCATAATGACTTTAATTTGGGTTATTGATATATCTGTACGATAGTTTCATTTCAATATTTCGTTCACCATCCTTTTCATTCAGTTCTAAAATTGCCCTACGGTCATTGGATAATGAAAATTTTGGCAATACATAAACGAACCGTACCGTTTCACCTTCTGCAATTTTTGAAGGCAGATTATGTTTGTAAATCGGCTCTTGATACAAACGTTGTAATGATTTCCTTTTTCCTTTTTGTCGTGTTTCAATCGAAAGGTTCAAGAAATTCAAATCGTAATCCAAGGTAGAATTATTCTCAATCTGGATGACGAAGTACAGTTCTTCTTTATCGAAAACGATATTCTCAACACGTAAAACAATACCTTCATTTCGCTTTTTGATTCGACCAATGCGCTGTTTCCTATTGAGAAGGTATGCGCAGAATTTTTGGTAATGGTACGTTCTGTTATCTACACGCTCTTCAGAAGATTCAGCAAGAATTGAATCGGTTACAATCGGTTTTTCATTTCCGATACTACTTGATATCGGAATAAAATAATTGAGCTTAGAAAGCTGTTTTTTATACCTTACAATATACGAAAAAATCGAGCCATTTCGGTTGATTACCAGCAAATTACTTTCCTTTCCAGGCTTGGCTTGCAACAGTCCAAAATATTGTTCTTTTTCACGATTGTAGGTAAAGACAAAATTATCTGAACCGGTTATACCTTGCCGAATAGGTTCTGGGAAGAATAGTGCCACATTTTTAGTGTCATTTGCATAAATGGTATCAAGTAAGTGGGTGGTTTGTGCGTTCGCTTTCGCGAAAGCGAAAACAAATACCATTATGAATATATAATTATATCGTCTCATAGTTTTGGTTTTAGGATTAATCTGTAATTGTTCAGGACGGTTACTTTTACCCTGCGGTTAGAACGCCTAAATACTTGTGTAAGTCCGCCAACTTGCGGTACGCTGGGAATATTAATATCGCCAATAACATCATCAAATACCTCTCTGGTTACCTCTTCCCTAAAGTTGTTTTCGACATAGATACCCTCACTACCGTCTTGCAAATCGAAGGCTTTTAGTTTAGTGGGATGGTGTTTAATATTCTCAATTTCAATTAAAGCACGATTGGGCTGGAAACTGATAAAGCCAAAAACAGGCGTGTTCTTTGGCATAAGTTTACCATTGATAGTAGCCGATTTGGTTAGGCGCATCCGTAATCGGGTATTTGCTTGAACAACCTGGTCACCATCTACGACTACGTAAATCGTTTCATCAGTATTGCCGATAATTGAAACTTCATTGGGCTTGGGCGAGGCCGCAAAGAACAGTTGATGTTCCAGGCCCAATTCTTCGGCTTCAATTTTTTGTTCTCTTTTAACTTCAGCAGAATCCACCTTTGGTGTTGTTTGTTGAACAACTCGCTTTTGTCCCAAATTTTGATAGCGTTTTTCGGAATACTTAATCTTGCCAGCCTTGTAAATACTATCCACAATGCGTTGCTTTTTTTGTTCTGGCAAATCAGGATTGTACAGTCCCGTAGAATCCAAGAGCTTTTCATCGTAGATGCTCGGTGCGGTGCTTTCACGCACTTCCTTGAGGTCGTTTATGGCATCGAGTTTGGAATCGTATTCCTTTTGGTCATCTTCCAGTTCAGGAACAAGCGTCTGTTGCAAGGTGTCTTCATCATTGTCCTCATCTTCCATAAGCATTACTGAATACGAGATAAGGAAGAGGAAAATGATGGCGAGTACACCAGCAAAAATGATTTTATTCTTTTCTACTTTCATAATCTATTTTTCTTAAAGTGTTTTCGAAATAATTGGTAATCAACAATCCGTGTGGATTGTTGGGAAAGTTTCGGTCTACCATAATCAAGTTTCCTGTAGATACCAATTCGTAAGTGTCAATGACTGAACCTCTATTGATTTCAAAAATGGTTACTGTCCTGAAGACGTAGCTTCCGTTTTGCTGCTCTACTTGCGAATCGATGCTCAGCACTCTTTGAACAAGGGAATACTGAAGCAATCGATTATAGACACCATCAGCCTTTTTCTGACGGTAGAGATTATCCACCGAGCTGTTGGCCAGCCAAAGAGCCTTTTCCAGATTGCGTTCGTAGTTGCTGGCATCGATGTTATAGAAGTAGTTATGGAACAGTTCTAAGTGAGCCAGAGCTTCGACCCTGAAATTTTCCTTTTGAGTTACGAGCTTTAACGGAATGATACTGCCATCGGTATTGATAGCAAAGGCACTATTGAGAGCAGTTTTGTTCATATTATAAACCATTAAAAGCGAAAAGCTGCTGGATAGCAACGCACAGATGACTACTGCCAAAACAATAAGCCGATTCAGTTTCAATATTTTGTATATGTTCTTGTAAGGTGTTTTCATTCTGAATGGAATTAGTTGGTAAATAATCTGAGGGTAAACGAGGTTGCACGTCTATACAATTTGAATTTTAGAAAAACGATAAAGCCAACTGAGCCCAGTTGAACTACAGGCGCAAAAAAGCCCTGACCTGTATCGGTTCCGAACAGGTTAACCCAGAAATTGGTATTTATTTCCGTGTAAATGGCATTGATAAACACATTGACCAGAAAGAATGCTGGTACGAGCATATAAACGGCAGCGTACAGTTTAAAGAAGGTATAGGCGAGCGAACGGAATTTTTCAAAAACTGCCAAACTAATGACCAATGGAAAAAACGCCTGCATTATTCCCAAGAGGAAAAAGCGTTCTGCTAAAAACAGCGGATAGATAAACAAATCCAATATCCAAAGTATGGTGCTTAGGATAAAGGCCAATATCTTGAACCCATATAATGGTGTTACCAATGCCTCATACAAAAGCGTCATTGCCGAGCTTGCGGCATCAAAAAGGCTGACATCTTCCTCTAATGGTATATCCTGCATTTGCAATGGAAGTAACGCAGGTGCCGTGCCCCTATATTGTTCCTCGATGGCTACCAATATCCCATCAAAGAATCCTAACACCTGCGTTGAAAATATGACCAATAGGACAATGGCAAAATTCTTTGCCAATTCGCCCGGACTCAACCCCCAAGTGTAACCGTCCTTGTCAGCAATACCTTCGTTGTATTTTTTAAGGATGTTGACCAAGAAAAATAGGACAGCAAGTGTTTTCATTCCGGCAATAGTGTATTGCGAAAAGTCGCTGGCCTGTATGGTCTGGAACACCGTATCGATGTATTCCAAGCCAATTCCTAAAATGATGGTCGCAGTCATTGTTAATATCCTATTTCTCGATTATTGACTTTATCCTGCATCTTTCTGAATGAAATAATATCACGATAGCGTTTTGTTTTCATAGTGATGCTGGAAACCATCTGCTTCGATTCCAGTTCCTTGGTTTTCAGGACTTCGGCGCGTTCGGCATCACTCATTTTTAGATAATCACTTGAGAGAACTTCGTCTATAAAATCCACCGTGTCCAAGGAATTTTGTACAATGGTTTCGAAAGAACCCATAACCTTGTCAATTTCCTCGGGTTTGATGTAGGGGGAATTGAGAATATCCTGAAGGTCATTTTGCATTACATCAATAAGGCGCTGATTGTTCTGTGCGATTTCCTCAACTGCCCTAAGCTGTTGGACAACGCTTGAAACTTTTTCAATAGCTTCTTTGGCATCCTTGAGAAATTTTACGGACTTAATCATTTCTGCGGTCTGTTTACCCGATTCCAATAGCTGTTTAACCAAACTGATGAAGTTGGTATTGTCATAGACTGGCATTCCCTGGCACGCAGCGCGTGCAGGCAATAAAAAGATGAATGCCGTTGCGATAATCAAGATTTTTGTTTTCATAACATTATGTTTTAGATGTGAATTGAATTATTGCTTTTTCCATATCCTGATGCTCATTGTAGAGCTTCATTATTTCCTCATTTTCCTTTCCATCCGTTAAGTAGGCGGCATAAACTTCCTTTGGAACTTCCAACCGGAAGATGTTGCTTTCCTTCCCGATTTTGATGAACATTTCGGTGTACTTCCGTGGTCCGGAAAGATTGTTCTTGATGGACTTTAACTGATTCAGGTCGTGGCTGGAAAGATTAAGGCGTTTGACCAGTTCATCATAACCCTTTTCATTGTTTAAGCTGTAAATGACCTGTGTATTTTCAAGAATACTGGCCGATGTAGAATTGTTGGGTAACTGATTGATGGATTGTAAAATAATACCGATAGCACCGTTTTGCTTTCTGATGGCTTGGTAGTAGAATTCCACACTTTCCAGTACATTATCAAACTTCAGTTGCTTCGCAAACTCATCGAACAGGATGATGCCCTTTTCGGCACGATTGCGCCAGATGGTTCTTTGGATGGCCGACTTGATGAGCTTGAGCATTACGGACAAGATTTCCTTATTGTCCTTCACTTCATCCAGTTCAAAAACAATCAATCGTTTGTCCTCAATTTTATAGGTTTGGTCCTCGCTAACTTCAAAGAGAAAACTATATAGACCATCGCCGACATACTCGGATATCACGTGCAGAAAGCTCGTTACATTAAAGTAGTCGGGATGGATTTTTAGGTCGCTCAGAATATCTTTTTGATGCCTTTCTATAAAATTGTAGAAGCCTTCCAGAGAATGGTTTTCAGAAGTGCTATCGTAATAATGACGCAGTATTTTTTTGATCGAAACGGATTGTGCTTTCGTCACTTTTAAATCAGAAGCAAACAATTCAAAAAGGAACACCGATAAATCTTCAAGCCGTTCCGGTGTTAGGTCATTTTTATCGCTAATAAAGAATGGGTTAATACCAAGGTTCTTTCCGCTCTCATAGCGAAGCACGGTGTACTTTTCGGGATAGAGCTTGGCAAATTTGGTGTAGGATCCACCCAAGTCAATAATGACCAAGCGGACACCTTTTTCAAAATACTGGCGCAGTATGTTATTGGCAAGGAACGATTTGCCTTCGCCCGTTGGGGCGAAAATGGCAAAGTTTCGTGCTTTGATACGCTTCTTTCGTTCATCCCAAACATCTTTAAGAACTGGAATGTTATGCTCTCGGTCATTAAAGATGATTCCGGTATCGTCAGATTTGTAGTTGGTATTGTTAATGGACAGGCAAAGTGCTTGTTTCAAATCTGTTACATACAAATCATTGTTCGAGAAGTTGGATGAAAAACAGCAATAGCTGTTCAGGATGTAATTCTTGCGTTCTTCACCTCTTGGATAATATGGGATGATATCCAGTTCCTTGAACTCGGTCTTGATTTTTGAAGTAATGGAATCCAGACTTTTTTTGTCCTTTGCCCAATAGACCACATTCAAATGACCTCGGATAATCCGTGCATTGTCATCGGCATTGATTTGGTCAAGGATGTGCTGGATTTTACCAAGAACCACCTTATTCTGCGAACCGAAATTGGAACTTTTGTTAAGCTCTTCTATTTTCTTGTCGAGCAGCTTTCGCCATTTCTGTTTATCATCCAAATACAAAATTTGGTTTACGATATGGTTCTCGTTCAACGTAAGCCCTAAGCCATCAATAAACCCTTGATGAAATACAAAATCGTCAGAAGTGAATTTCTCATTGGTCTTGCTACTTTGTACACTTTCGCCAAAGCACAGTTCGCTGTTGACGGCCAGGGCATCAAAATGATTGTCACCGATGGTGACGTTTTTCTTTTCCAGTAGGATGTCGGTATCAAATCCTTCACTAAATCCATTGAAGTATGAGCTGGTCAAGTCTTCTATTTCTTTCGCTTGAAGCGGAATAAAACGCATCTTTCTACTATTGTTGATGAAGGACACCGAATCGCTGACCGCATTGGCAAATACCTTAATGTTGTCATCCATTTGCTGGACAATCCCCTTAGAAACCTTCCGGAACGGATTGACATATTTAGAATTGTTGAGTGCCTTGTTTTTAGTCAGGATAAAGAACAGATAGCATTGGTGCTCTATATAACCAAGTCCCTTAAAATGGTTGTGGGTGGCCTTTTCAAGAAAAGATGTGTTGGGCAATTGTTCTGAAGAGTAGGACTTCTTTAAATAGATATCCTGTTTATGAACCACCGTTCCAACAGGTAGTGACTTCAAGGCTTGGAACCACGCACCGTGTATATCCTCAAAGTCCTTTTCAGAAAGCGAATAGATTTCTGGCAGATTCCCTTTATAGCACAACACCACATTGCCATTATTGGCAAAGACGATATTATCCTGAATATCTGCAATGGGTTGATATGCTGAGAGGTTCATCTTATTCATATTCAAAACCTGAGTTACGCTTGTTGCTGATGATTTTTGGAAAAGGATTACCCATTTGGAAAAGCTGCGGATTGTTGGCTATTCGAGTCAAGGCAATATAAAGTCCACCATTAAAGACCATTAGCCCGATGATGATGCCAAAGCTGAAGGAAAAAATGATGATGAGCAGTGATGCCAAAATAGATACCATCATCAAGGCAAATAGCGAAATGGGCAGGCCAAATATGACCGCCCGTTTCCGCATATTTCTATAGACTTCAAACTTCTTCACTACACTACGATGCCTATGAGATAGGTGAAGATTCCAACTACCGCGCCTGCGATTAAAACAAATACCAAGACTCGCGTGATTCCTTTTTTGAGGTCTGCGTTTTCACCAAAGAAATGACCTGCATTAAAAAGGAATCCAATAAGGAATATGACCCCTAAGATGATTGGGAAAATGGCTCTGATGGTATCGGAAACATCGTTGACCGAATCTTCAATACCACCAATCTGTGCAAAAAGCGATGTGGATAAGAGCGAAAGAAAGCCCGCCAAATAATATGTTTTTTTCATAACGAATGGGTTTAAATTTTTGGTTCATTTTCGTTATGTGAAATTTACATATATTTGAATATAAATAACTGAAAATCAAATATTTGTGAATAAAATATTATTTGATATTATTTAGTTTTCGATGTTATTATTTGACATCAAATTCTATGAAATTTTGAAGTGGAACTGTTAATAAGAGAAAAATTGAAAATGAAAAAGTGGCTCAAAAACGTCAGTTTTATGATTTTGCTTCTCAAAAGTTGCATCTTTTTGGGTCAGGATTTGGATGAGAAAAAAATCATCGTAATTGACCCTGGCCACGGCGGAAATGATTCCGGTGCAATTGGGGTAAATAACTTAAAGGAAAAGAGTATAACCTTGGAAATAGCAAGGTTGATTTCAGAATTGGCCGAGAAAAACCACAATAAAACTGTGGAAATTTATCAAACACGTTATAGCGATACCTTAATTTCTTTAAGTGATAGGGGCAAGCTGGCCAAAGTTCTAAATGCAGATTTGTTCCTGTCCTTGCATTGCAATCATTCGGATAATCCTAATGCTCGTGGTGTAGAAATCTATGTGTTCAATCAAAGGTCGAAGTTTTTGGATGAAGCAACTTGGTTGGCGTTTCAATTACAAGCTGATTTGAATGACAAGTTGGGATTTGAAAGTAGAGGCGTAAAGTTTTCCAATTTTCAGGTGCTTCGGGAAACGAAGGACTTTATGCCATCCGTTCTATTGGAATTGGGGTTTTTAAGTCATCCTAAAGAGGAAAAATATCTTGTAGTCACAAAGAATATTACACTCTTGGCGA
Source organism: Euzebyella marina (assembly GCF_003687485.1). Taxonomy (GTDB): domain Bacteria; phylum Bacteroidota; class Bacteroidia; order Flavobacteriales; family Flavobacteriaceae; genus Euzebyella; species Euzebyella marina. Next base: position 818,095 of record NZ_CP032050.1, read on the forward strand.
ACATCATATTAAAATCAATAAACAATTAATCAATGAAAGAACTATCTCAAAAAATTTTACATAGTCTTAAAGCAATTTCAAAAACGACATAGAAGTAATAATTTCTTATATCAAAATGTCTATTTGATTGAGAACGGGATTATATAGGTCAACCGTATTGTCTGGTGATTCAATAGATAGAATTAAACTGTACCTGACTTGACTATTGTAACGCAACAATTTTTTTCTGGTACGCCACCAACCATTGACAGGATAAATGGCAACTTTATTTCTGGTAGCTAAGTCGGCAGCGGTGCCTTTCCAAATATCTTTATGCACAGAGCCCTTATCCCGAACTTTATTTCCGATAATCCAACTTTCTCCGGAATACGAACCATTTTGGTCTTCTAATCTAGCTTCGCGATTTACTCTTTCCCGAAAATGTTCAATAGTTTCACCCGAATCAATCATTTTAAACCGCAGACCGTGAGATTGATAGTAATATGATTTACTGTATTGCTTGTTGCCGGGGTTTGGTTCTATAAAATAACATAATGTGGCCGTAAGGGTTACTTCGCTATCAAATAATCCCGTTAGAACATCGGTAGGCCAAGGTAAACTGTGTAAATGCATTTGATTTGTTTTAACCGTACCATCATCAAGTATAAAAGGACTCAAAGATTCTTGCGCAATAAAGGTAAGTGAATTGTTTGCGCTTCTTACAGCTTTTTGAAAATCGGGAACGCCGTACCCAAAAGTTCTTAGAAGCCTGATTTGTTCTGTGTTGTTCAATTCCTGTATAGCCCTGTTACCAAGCATTTCATTTGTCCAATCGGCCGAATGAACAAGAAGGCCCTTTATGGTTTCTGGCCATAATGTGGGATATTGCGAAGTTAGCATTGCTGCATACCTAGAGGCCAAAGCTGTAGCTCCACTGGTATCACCAAAGCTGGAAAGAGGTTCGGTTCTAAAATTTTTTCCAACGGAAAGTACTCTTAGTGAATCTGGGTCGATTATACCTCCGTTATGAATACCATAATTGCCACCTTCCATAACCAGTTCTGGCTTTAGAGCCCAATTGTTTTCCCACATTACTGAAGTGCTATTGCTTGGTGACATACCACCTGCAGGTACTAAAGGTGTTGCTCCATTAAATTGACCTTGGTCTATGACGGTTTTTTGGGTAAATGAACCAATGGTAAGTGCATTGAAGGCCTGTGCAGGGTCGTGTATAGATTCTTCAAAATTCTTTTGTGGATATTCCGAAATATTAAATATCACGGTATTTCCGCTTGAGACACAGAACAGTGATTTGTCATCAGTTGTACCTTCCTCTCCAAAAGCAATTTTATCTACGGAGCTTGACCACGATGATGGTTTACCTTTGTCACGTCCATCAGTAGCAGTTACCGCCATTGCTAATACTCGCTTGTTGGTAGGGTTTAGAATTATTGCCCTGGCAATGGCTTCTTCCGTTACTGCACCATATAATTCAGGTTGATGCGGGTTGTTGGGATGAATTAATTTGATAGATTCAAGCCGATGGAATATTTCAATATTTGAGTTGTCCTGCAATAAATCGGTAAGGTCTCCATAAAGTGCAATTCCTGCCATTGGTGTTCCGTGGCCGTGGGGATGTGTGTCGGCATTTCCCCATTCAGGGTTTACGGAATCCATATTGTCTTCTGGGATAAAACCCTGTAGCAAGGAATGACCTCGGTTTACACCTGTGTCCAATAAGCAGATTATAACGGAATCATCAGTGGTTCTATCAATCGTTCTATTTCTTAGGTCCTCAACCCAATCGTTGGCATCATCGTTATTTAATCCTGTGAAAAAATCAGCAGCTTCTTTGGGTTTTCTTAATTCTGCTAGTTTATCAGTATATAACAGAGTAGTTGATAGTTCTCTTGCTGTACCTCGAATCATTCGAACAATGTGCTCTGGGAACAACAATCTCCGTTCAGCAACCACAATTACATTATCTAAGAGCATATTTATCATCTCCTCATCTTCACGGATGTCGTTTTGTGAGTTGTCTCGTCGTAACCAAACTTCCCACCAAACTTCTTCATCGAGACCAGGAAAATCGATTTCATCCTCTTGCCAAAAACTTGCCAAAGTAGCCTGCTGTATATTAGCAATATTATTGAGCAGCTTAGTGTTTCTAGGGTTACCGGAATCACTGTCCTTCTCGGGATCTAGATAAGCTTCGATTTTTCTCAGGAATTTGGATATTCCATTGGTGTTTAAAAACACACAAGCCCTGTAGCGTTCGTGTTCCTGACCGTCAATTATGACTTTTTCCAATTTTGACGATACAAAACGATGGTCGCCACTTCTACCATCTTCAAAACTATCAAAGGCCAAAAGGCAATCCTTTTCAGAAATAAACTCCAGATATACAAAATCCATATCTGTATTTTGCCTAAAGGCCATTTCAGCCATTTGAAGCTGGTTGCGCAACGCATTTCCGTGAGTGTTTCTATTTCTCCCAATTGGAGTTACTCTATCCCGTCCTGTGCTTGGGCTTGTATAAGACTCGGTAGATGCATACCCAGAAAGAATTATGTGTTCTAAGTTTCTAGGCATTTATAAATTAAAACTTGGTCTTTTTATTTTGGATAAATTTAAAAAGAGTAGCGGAAGACACTTTTTCTGTGTTTTGTACAATCATCTCCTTAATTGCATCCTTACAAGCATTGGAAACGTCCGCAAAACTAAGTCCTACAGCCTCTTTGGCAAGTGCATTCACGGTTTTGCCTTTGGCAAGCGAGTACCCCTTTAACTGAACTTTGATGAGTTCGGCAATTTCCTTGCTGCTTGGTAAAGGATATTGTATAATGTCATCGAATCTCCTGAATAACGCCTTATCAAGAGATTCAGGAATATTGGTAGCGGCAATCAACAAACTATTCGATTGGTCTTTCTCAATATTCATTAAAAAACTGTTTAGAACACGCTTGATTTCCCCGACATCGTTACCATAGCTGCGATTTGAACCTATGGAATCAAATTCATCAAACAGGTAAACCGCTCTATGTTGGTACATCGAATCAAATATCAATTTAAGCTTTGCTATAGACTCACCCATATAGCGACTAATCAATCCATCCAAACGGATAATGAACAATGGAATTTCCAAGTCGCCAGCAATTGCTTTGGCCGTCATTGTTTTTCCACAACCAGGAGGGCCAACTAGCATTAATTTTCGCCTTGGTTCTAAATTATGCTGTAAGAGCTGATCAAATTTCAGTTGTTCTGAGAGAATACGTTCAATAGCTTCCGAAACTTGTTCGGTCAAAACCATATCCTTGGTTTTGATATGTGGTCTATAAACTTCTAGTAAATCCTTTAACTCTCTTTGGGCTTCATTTACAGGAAGAATTCTTGTTTTTGAAACTGAATCGACTTTTCGCTTTGACTTGATTTTTTCAATCAAGACCTTCAATTCCTCAGCAAGTTTTGTATGCCCTTTTTTGGCTTCAGAAGCGGCAATTTGCATTGCGGTGGTGTAAAAACGATTATCGTCTTCGTCACCAAAACTTTGTAATAATGCCTTTATTTTTTCTGCCGCTGCCAAATTATTTTTAACAAAAATAGTAAAATGAAAATTTTAATTCTCTAGCAATTGCATATTTATTTTCTCTTATCCCCAGCCGCCTTATCAAAAGCAATCAAATTAAAGAGTTCACGCATCCGGCTTCGGACACGATTGCCGTAGCGTTCTTCCAGTTCTTCGGCGTTAAGGTTAGTGGTGGCGTGGGTCTTGATTTTTCGCTTGGTGGAAAGGTAAAGCTCGTAGCGTGATAAAAGTACTTCGCCCATTACGTTCAAGTCCTTGCCATAAAATCGGCCAGCAGGTTCAACTCCCAAATCGTCAAAACAATAGAATTTGGTATTGCCATATTCCTCGACCGTTTTAAAGCCCAAATGGTTAAACCCAAAGGTTACGTTTCGGCAGGGAATCACTTCATACGGACGTTGTAAGGGTACGATATGCCGTAATAATTTCATCAGGCTTGTTTTTCCGCATCCCACAGGGCCGGAAAGCAGTATGCCCTTGTCAATATCAATGCCATTTGCGTTGCAATATTCCTTGTCTTTGATAAAGTAGGAACAGAGCTTCAAGAGAATATCTCTGTCCTCATCATAAATCCTAAACTTTTTGCCGAACAACAGCTTTCCTTTGGCATTCAGGTAAATTATGATTTTAGGAAAATCGTACACTATGCTTTTCCCGTCGAATGTTCCGATCGAATATTCCACGCTACCTTCTGTGATTTTAGAGGGGTTGTCCATAGTCTTTTGTTTTAGTGGTACGCAGGTTGTCCTTGATTTGGGATGCTTGTTTTTTGTTTGGTTTGTTTTCGGTGTCGAACAGTTCGGTACGGTCCATCCAGTTGATGGCCACCGCACGCCAGTCACGAATCGGTTCCCCATCGCCTGTTTGCCAATTTCGATCAGTATAGTGCTGATAGAATTTTTCCGCTTCATCGGCATCAAAATTCTTTTCCTCAAAAAAATCAGTGACGGCCTGACAGTCCTTTGGCTGTTTTATATAGTTTTCCTCTTTGGTATTGTTTGTATTAGATACCAATGCTTGTCCGCTGGTGGGACGGTGCGGGTTCACTACCTGTCCGTTTTTGGGATGGTTGTGTCCTCCAAGCGGTACACCTCTGGGATAGTACTGTTCCGCAAGCTGTTCTAAAATGGGATTGTACTGTCCCGCATCCGGTTCATCACTTGTCCCGATAATGGACATCTTCACTTTGCTGCCCTTGTACGGATTGTTTGAAGGAAAATAGGAGAGGTATTGCCAACCGTCCAAATCGACGATGCATCTGTGGTAGGTAGATTTTGAGCCAATCTTGGCCACACGCATCAGCTCTCGGCGGTTCACGTAGAACTCTTCGGCAAAACGGTTGCTGTTCCATTCCTGGAACAGGGCCATATACAGGCTGATATGGGTCGGGTTTAGGCGGTCATCAAAATAGAACTTTTCAAAAGCCGCATTGAGTAGCTTTATGTAGTTCATCGTTTACGGATTTAGACCGTGGTGCACACGGTTAGCATCCATAACCTTTTGAATTTCCTCGGCATCGTAGTAGATTATTCCACCAACCTTTGTATAGGGCAATGTGCCATTGATGCGTAGGTTTTGAAGTGTTCCCGGACTGACTTGAAGTAAGTCCATAACCTCGGATGATTTAAGGTATTTCTTGAGCCTGCCCTTCGATTGTTTGGCAAGCAGGTTTTTGATGTCATCGAGCAATTCCATTTTGAACTCCCGAAGGTCGTCTGTGGTTATAATACTTGTTGGCATAATAGAACGGTTTAAAAGAAAGGGACTGCCGCTTTGCTTTCAACTAATTTGACAGGCCCTGACCCAATTTGACTTTCGTTCTACAAATTTGATATGGATTATTGGATTTTCTTCCCCAGTACGACCGTACTACGGTCAAAATTTAACATCTTGAAATTTGGTATGCTTTGGTGCGGTTTGATATAGTTGATGCCGAAATTTATACTTAAATCGAACTGAATTTTATGGACATTCGCTGAAAACCAAAACACCGTAGTTCAACCGTAGTACGGTAATTTTTTAACATTTAGATTTGATAAGAAAACAGCTGGAAAATGATATTATTTCTCGCTTTTATCCATTTCGGAAAGAAGGGAAGTGGATAGCTCATCGAGGAAAAGGGTTCGGCTTTTTTTCCTGTATTTGATGTCTTGATAAGTTTTGTAGATGTCTTTCGGCTCAACATCAAAAATCTGGCTTAAGTAATCTGAAATTTTAACAATACTCAGATTGTTTTTAGCGCCAAGCCCTTTAGCGTGAAGCGCATAAATGAGTTCCACATAGTCTGTATTGCTGAACGGCCAATGCATTTTTTCGGTGTGAGATAATGAAATCTCATTTCCATTCAACCCATTCTTCAATTTATTTTGCTTGTCCACTAAATATTTGGTTAGGGACTTGTAGGCATTGTATTTGCCGAGCAACATATCTCTTGCTGTACAGAATTCTGGGTCTTGAAAATAGAATTTTGAAAGTGTGATATGATACCCATTGAGATAATCACGAGTGTAATACTCTTTATCAAAATGCGTCTGCCCTGATTCGATGTATCTTCCGAAGTCCAGATTATAGAGAAAGAATCGATTGAGTTTGTTGCTTTTCTTTTTGACGGATTTGAGCTGCCTTTTTAAGTCGATTTTCGGGAACTGAATTTCAAACGAATGGATTTCGGAATAGTAGATTAACTCAACGAGAGGGACTTGTTTGGTTACTTTAAAAAAATGGATTTCGTCTTGAATGGATTTGAAGCCTTGCGACAGAACCTCTTTTTTAAGCAAGCTTAATGAATCACGGCAGAGCCCAATGGAACGGTGTGCCCTTTCAAGGATGCTCTCGTTTTGAAGTTTTATATCATCAAGTTCTTTTTTTAGTCGCTGTGTTAATAATTGAAAGTCCATAAGCAGGTGTATTTTGATATGAAACCATAGAAATGGGATTTAGTTGATGCGGTTGGTTAGATGATATCATAGTCCTGCAAAATGATATAAATGAACGCCACAGGTCATTAAATTTGTGGCTCATTGGTGTATTTTATGGAACTCTCACTAAAATAATTTTACTTCATAAACGTACAAGGAAAACTTGCCGTATTTAATTACGGAACGAGCCGTATTTTTCTACGGAAACTCTGAGAGACAATGAATATGCTTAGGTCTTAAGAGAGGTAATTTAATTATCTTTTTTTGCGAAACCGCTTTAAAAATTCACGACGGTTCTTCACACCGGTTTTCTTGAAGATATTTGAGGCGTGTTTTGATACGGTGCTTTCGGCAATGAAAAGTTCCTCGGCAATTTTCTTATAACTAAGATTGCTAAGAATGGATAACGCAACTTCAATTTCCCTTCTCGTTAAATCCTCATAGATTATCTTGCGCTCTACAGATTCTTCGCGTTGTTTTTTCTTCAGGGCAAACACTTCATACATTCGGGTATTGTTTTCCAAAAAGTATAGATACCTATCTACCTCAATGGCTGTAATGGCAAAGAAGGCCAAGTTCATTACGGTAAAAGTTATCCATTGATAATCGCCTATCACGGTGCAAATTGGCAACAGAGCTATACTCGCTACGCTCACCATAGACAATTTGTTTCGCCTTAAAATAAACGCATTCGGATTGCTCGGATTTGAAATACGTCTATAGAAAATGATGAGAAATATAAACGCTATTAAGGATATGGGAATAGTAAAAAGAAAGCGAGCCGCATCCAAAGAGTCTGTCAAAAAATAAGGCATCAAAAAAAGGACAACATAGCTGCCACTCGCTAAAAATGCGAGATTTTTAATGGATGAGTTGAATTTCAATACGACGATGTCATATTCTTTATAGAGGTAGTAAACGATATATACGCATAACGCAATGGCCACGCCATACGTAATGATATATTGAAGGATGAATGGCCCTGGAAAGTTCTCTATGGGTAAAAATCCGCCCGTAGCATTGTACGTTATGAAAAGGATGCCGAGATATAAAAACCGTCGAAGGCTACTTCGTGCATTTCTTCTCGAAAAGTAAAATGTGAGCAATACAATGACCGTATCTATTAAAAGATAAAAGAAAGTTGTCCAATGTATTGACGTGCCAAACATTTACTTTACTGGTCATTGCGCTCAAATTTGTTGGTTTCTAAATTTTTTGAAACATTGTTCCAATTGAAAATCTGTCCGTTCATAGCAATATAAACATCCGGTTTTAGAAGCTGTAATGAGCTCAGTGCATAGCCTAAATTAAATGGTGCATCTGTCTCTGCAGATGAACCTAAAATGAAAGACCCAACCAGTACGATGGTTTTATTCAGGTTGAGTTTTCCGATATATTTTGCGGTATCTTCCATTGTGAAAGTACCGTGAGTTATCAAAATTTTTGTCGCAGCAGATTCATTTATCTTGCAAACCAACTGCGCTCTGTCCTCATCTGTGATGGCCCTGCTATCCTTTTTGAACACACTTTTGATGGTGTAATCAAAATCAATATTGGCACTCTCAAGAAAACTTTGAATCGTGACATTTGATTGGGTGATTCCTTTACCATCTACATAATCCAGTCCTTCTATGGTGCCGCCGGTTGTAAGAATATGTATCATAAAATAGGACTTGTTGTGACCTATAAAGATAATGGAATTTGAGATACTGTAATTTGAAGTATTACCTTCTCAGAAGTTAATTACATTTTCCAAAGCATCATCTGCATCTTTATGAATGAAATTAGCTTGATAGTTAATGGTGGTTTTCAAATCCGTATGGCGATATAATTTTTGAAGCATAAGCGGGTGAATGTTGTCGCCTGCAATATTGCCAAAAGAGTGTCGAGCAATGTGCATCGTAACTTTTTTCTGGATGCCTGCTCTTTTCGCAATCTTTTTAAGGTGGTCATTGAATTTTTTGTTCGCTACTTTTTTCTTTCGATATATGTCTTTCGCATCAGATAAGTCGGCTTTTTTCATTTCGGAGAAAACAAAGTCATCATCATTTACTCTTTCCTCAACATACTGTAATAAGATTTTTTCAACTTTAGCTGGAATTTTAAGCGACAGTAACTTTGAATTTTTTCCCATTCTATAATTCAATCGCCCATCATAAATCTCGGACCATCTTATAAACAACACATCTGAAACACGCATTCCAGCAAAATAGAAACTGAACAACCAAACATTTAATGAGTGTCTTTCCATATCAGTTAGTTCAGTAACACTTTCAAGGGCTTTTATTTCTTTACTTGAAAGCCCTGTTTTTGTGGTTTCGGGAAATTTGATTTTAAACTTATCCTTTCCAAAGGGATATATTTCCTTGCTAACAACCTTATCTCGAATAGCTCTATTAAATAGTAATCGTATCAAGACCATTACATTCATTGCAGTAGTTTCAGTTAATGAGCAAGAACCTTTTAAATGAATCTTAAATTTTTTGAGAAAGCGCTCATCGATTTCTTGAAAAGTCAAATGTCGGCCAGAGCAATATTTTTCTATATAGCTTACCCAAGCTGAATCTGTAGAATGGCGATTGATTTTCTTTTCGGCCTCTAAGGCTTCAAGATGCTCGTCAGCAAAATCAAAAAATGTTAAGCTCGAAGTTGGCTTGTATATTTCTTTTTTGATTTGTCGAGCAGAAGCAGCTTTATTATCCGTCTGTAGTGCAATAAGCCCTTTTCTGGCTTCGGATAGTTTGGAAGCTATCAAATTGTTTAGACTTTCAGCTTCAGAATGCGATTTTTTTACCTTTAGGTTTTTAGAGTCCCAATCCTCTAATTCAATATAATGACCTATATGTTTGTAAGTTGAACGACGGTCTTTGGTTATCCTTATCGCAAGCGGAAAAAGCCCTTTTGCGTTAGGCTTTTTGCGAAGTATTATTTTTGCACTCGTTGACATTTTGAACCTGTTTTAGATACGAAAGCCAAATCAGGTACAACATTTTGTCAAAAATTCACTCTAAAGATACGTCTTTACTACGAATTTTGGGTACAACATAGGTACAACAAATGTTGATATTAACTGATATTAATTGACTTTAAATAAAATGATGAAAAACATAAACAATTGAAAATGAGTTTATTTATGCTTTATTGGTGCAATATATACCAGACTTAGGATCTAGTGCCGCAAGGTGTGAGAGTTCGAGTCTCTCCGCCTGTACAAACAGAAAAGCCTTTCGATATCGAAAGGCTTTTTTTGTTTTTCTAAAGTTTGAAAAATTATGAATCGAACTTTATTGATAGATTCGTACATAGTCTATTTCAAAAGTATCTTGAGAGAACGATTCGGGAACTTCACCTCCGAGATTTCCGCCCATAGCAACATTCAATATCAAGTAGTGATCATGGTTGAAAGGCTTGTTCTCAGAATTCGTAAGCTCGTAAACCATGGTGTCGTCAACGAACGTTTTAATAGAATCGGCCGACCATTCCATTACGTAAACATGGTATTCACTTGAAGCATTTGAAACTGGGGCAGTTCCTCCTTCGTTTTTATATTCCTCAGTATTTAAATCACCCCAATGAAAGTGAGATATGATACTGTTTTTATCACCACCTGTCTGTTCCATTATGTCAATTTCGCCACTAAGGGGCCAGCCAACTGCACCGAACTGATCACCGAAATAATTGCCCGTTTCGTTAACATCTACCCCTAAGGTCCAAATAGCCGGCCAAGTTCCCCCACTTTCGGGCAGTTTGGCGCGTACTTCAACACGACCGTAGGTGAAGGCAAATTTAGAATTAAGTCTGGCCGAAGTATATTCTTTGGTAGAGCCACTTGTTGTATACTGTTCTTTGAATACATTGATTTTCAACGTTCCGTCTTCAACTGATGAATTTTCGGGCCTTTCGGTATAATGCTGAAGCTCGCCATTATGCCAATTACCATTGTCTGGCGGTATTGTTTGGTGATGCCATTTTTCAGGGTTCGGAGCTCCTTCGTATTCAAACTCATCTTCAAACACCAAAGTCGTAAATTGTTCGTCTGATTTAAAGACTTCTACCGTAAGGGTTTCAGTGGTAAAACTCCCGTTTTCAGAATAAGCCCAGGCAACTATGGAATAGGAGTGCGTACCTGTTTGAGTAAATGTATATTCCATAGTGCCCGATGGGCTATCAATCTGGTCTCCGTTTTCGAAGCGAAAGGCATATCTCACGGCATTTTCTGCTGCGGCCTTTACTTGAACTCTTCCTGAGCCATCGCCGTTGGGGTTACTGTCACTAGATCCGATTAAGGTAATATTCAAATCAAGCGCTGAAGGACTGTCATTTGTGTCGTTGTCACCTGAACTACAAGAAAGAACTAGGGTGAGTGCCATCAAGGCGATATTCAATAGATTCATTTTAAAGATTTGATGAAAATTCATATTGTTCATAGCAAATTAACTTCGGAAATTGCCCCGGACCATGACCGGGGCCTTTCCTTTGATTTAACTAACTGCAACCTACCAACTTGTCATGGTAGTTTTTTATAAAGAGACTATTTGTGAAAATATACGTTGTCAATAAAAATGGTCGAGTTTGCGGCCGGTCTTCCAACGTATATGAGTTGGGCAATATTGGCTTTGGTGGTCAATCCCGTAAAATCTGATAAGGGAATATCTAACGAAAGCCATGTGTTTTGCTCAGGATTTGCAATCGTTATTTCATGTTCAACGTCGTCTCCCGCGCCATCGTAAGCACCATTGGCCCCGAAGTCTACCAATTTTATTCTAATCTCCGTAGCATCGGCAGTCCATACATCGGTATGAAAATGCGTCATGTCGGAAGCGTCTATTTGGTTGTTGACCGTTTCTATACCAACAAAATCCAGACCACTATACTTCTTAACATCGTTACCCCCAACCAGAATATCTTCAAGGGTAGCGACCGACCAATCGGTCCTCCAAGTATCTACAGGTACGTTACTATAAGTACCACTGAACAGTGAAATAACATCGCCATTGGGTAGGGTGGGTTCTACTGCAGCTGTTGTAGGTTCGGTAATAGGTGGATTGTAGAAATAAATGTTATCAAAGAAGATGGTACCATTACCATCAAATTTTAACTGAATGACCTCTGATAAGTCTACAACCCCAGAAAATACGGTTAGGGGAATGTCAACACTGACCCATTCACCATTCGTGATGTCAAAGGAGTAAGGTGTTTCAGCAGGCCCGGGACTAATGAGATAACCATTTAATTCCGACGAATCGGACGTCCAATAATCAATGTGCAGCATGGTCATTGCCGATACGTCTATTGACGATTCAAACTGAGTGCCCTGATAGTTTAGATTTTCATACTTTAGGGTGTTATTACCGGCAACATCAACTTGTGAAACAACGGTTGACTGACCCCAAGGTGGATTGAAATCGGTACCAGCTACATTGGTAAATGTATCACTGAAAATAGAAATCACATTACTTTCGTCTGAGGTCGGTACTGGGGCACCCATTATGGGCTGATTAGACACTCCGGCTTCATTGTAAAAGTAAACATTGTCTATGTAAACGGTATTTTGTTTTGATGGTGCGCCCACATATATCAACTGCGAAATGTTGGCCTTTGTGGTTAAACCTGTAAAATCGCTCAACGGTAAATCGATTGACATCCACTCTTTTTGGGTGAGATTTTCAATGATAAGCTCGTGTTCGGTATCATCACCGCCATCAAAAGCTCCATCGGTCCCAAAGTCTACCAATTTTATTCTTAACTCCGTGGCATCTCCTGTCCAAATATCGGTATGAAAATGTGTCATATCGGTAGCGTCAATCTGGTTGGTCACCGTTTCAATGCCAACAAAGCTAAGTGCACTATATTTTTTGACGGTATTATCGTTAATAGCAAGTTCTTCCAAGGTGGCATCTGACCAATCGGTACGCCAAGTATCAACCATTACATCGTCATATAAATCGCTAAATAACGAAATCACTTCCATAGGGTCTACGGTCGGGTCTGCAGCGGGAGTCGTTGGTTCCGAGCTTTCTTCGGGTTCTTCGACCTCGCCTCCTTCGGTCATTGTAATATCATCGAAATAATGGGTAGAAGGCGCACTTTTTTCCCCATTAAAATCAAAGAACAATACAAGTCTGTCAAACTTGTCTGAATCACTGGGTGAAAATACAAAAGACAACTCTTCCCACTCATTGGCGACGGTTGTGGTGGTTTGAACTTCTTTGGATATAGAGCCATCGGTACTATCTTCAAACTTCAATAATACTATTTGATCTGCGGTAGGAGCATATACCTTAACGTTTACGGTCTGATTGACCGAGAAATCAACCTTACTGGCCAAATCAAAGAAGAAGCCGGCCCAAGGTTCGACCCCATCTGTCTGGTCGTATTGTACCACTTTTTTTGATGTATTGATACCTGAAGAATCTGGATTTTCAACATATTCTAGGGTAAAAGAACCATCCTTTTCGCCAAAAAAGGTAACCTCAGGTCCGCCACATTCAAAATCGATGCCTTCAGCAATTTCTGGGGTCATTGTTGAGAACGTGCAATCAGAACCCGGTTCAGGTTCTGGTTGTGGTTCTGGAGCTACGTATGCAGAGGGTGGTGGCGTATCGTCTTCTTGCTCGCAGGATATCAAAGTAACTACAAACCCGAAAGCAACTAGTAACGAAATAACGGGAAGTCGGGTGCCAACTTGCTTGCGATTGTTTCTAAACTTCTTCATTGTTTAATTTTTTAAATGTGCTTTTGGATAATCGATTAATTATAACCATCGTTTTGAGGATAGCTGGGCCCCAAAAGATCCATTTGTTGTTGAGGAATTGGCCAGTTCTTCATGTATTCCCTCAGTAGGGTTTTAGGATTTCCTTCCGGGTACGATTCGTTCATATTGTCATTGTTCATATGATCGGAAAGGTATTCGAACAATTTTCCAGTTCTTTTAAGTGTAAACCACCTTTGTCCCTCAAAAGCCAATTCACGAGCCCTTTCTTCTAAAATTGTTTCTAAATCGATAGATGCTATCGGTTCGGTATTGGCTCTTTCTCTAACTGCATTGATATATTCAAGTGCCTTACTGGTATTGTTGAGCATCATATGTGCTTCGGCACCTATCAGATAAGTTTCTGCCGAGCGATAAATCATGATGTTCTTAAAATGGTTACGATCGGTAGGCTCAACGTTTTCGTCAAAGAATTTTAGAATACCTGGGTTCTGTCTTCTGTAGTAAAGCATGAACTCATTTTGGTCGGTATCGCTATTTTCATAAAGGTCGAGCGGTTCACCTATTTGTTTGCCTGCCGGTATACCTGGCTCATCATTGTAGGCGTATTCAAAAATGTAATAGGTGTTGTTCTTTCTGTTATCGTTAGGGTCTTCATTCAATAGGTCGATGGTGTACTGGTTCAAAGAAATGAAGCCGGCACCGGCACCACCATTTTCTACCGATTGAATAAGACCGGGGGCATCTGAGTAAGCAGAAATCATGTTCCAATTCATTATATGAGGGTTGCCACCCCCAATAGTTTCCCTTTCAAAATTGATAGCTAAAAGGGTTTCTGAATGGTTCAATTCATCGGCAAATACATCTTCGGTTGCCACTAAAGCGTGATTGCCGCTAGTAATTATTGCATCGGTTTGTGCTGCAGCTTCCGTCCAATCTTCTTCCCACATGGCCACTTTGGCACGAAGGTGTCTTGCTGCCCCTTGTCCCCATCTTCCAAACTGTTCAGGGTTGTAATCAAGGTTTTCGATGGCAAAATCCAAATCGGACCTAAGCAAAGCGAAAATTTCTTCAACAGATGATTTGTCTTGTGGAACATCAAACGCGTTCTCAGGGGTTGTTGGTTCTGTGGTAATGAAAATATTGTTGAACAGCCTGTAAAGCGTAAAATAAGAATTGGCCCTCATAGCCTTGGCCTCCGCCAGAATTTGGTTTTTTCTTCCAACCTCTAAATCGGTGATAGTTTCAGCACTCTTGATAATGGCGTTACAACGATCCACAATTCTGTAGTGGTGTACCCAATGAGCATTTATGCCCGAGGTGGTGCCATAATCGCCTAAACTAGCGCCCCAAAGTAGCCTGCTGTATAGAGAGACTTCACCGGTAATACCAACTCCTAAATCTCCCTTTGCCTGCAATATTAATGGATAGGTACCATTAAGGCTCAAGTCTTGATAGATTTCGCGGTTGAGGCTATAAAGGCCTACAACGGCCGACTCCAAACCTTCAGGGGTAGAGTAAAGAAAGTCAACAGAGGTGTCTGAGCGTAACTTATCCCCAAGAAAATCATCCTCACAAGAAGAAAATAATACAAGGGTCAGCAGCAGTGTAAACCACCTTTTGTTCAGTAAATAAACGTTTATATTTTTCATATCAATTTTATTAAAATCCGAGTTTGACACCTACCGTAATGTTTCTGGTCTCCGGGAATGCCGAGGCATTTTGATCATTGTTGTTTAAGGGAGTTTGCTCAGGGCTATAACTTCTAAAGTCTGTAAATGTGAGCAAGTTGGTTCCGGTCAAATAGACCCTGCTTTGGCGTATGCCCATTTTTGAAAATGTCTTTTGCGGAATGTTATAACCCAAAGACAAGGTTCTTAACCTCACATAAGAGGCATCGCGAACCGCAAAAGAATAGAGATGCAGGTGCGTATCGGGTTTGGGTCTTGGATAATCGGTCGATGGGTATTCAGGGGTGTAATATTTTGCCCGTATACCATTGATGGCCCCTTTCCAAAGTTCTCCGTTGGCCAAAACGGGATTTAATCGAGTGGCACCTTGAACCATATAGATATCCGCAAAGAGGTCAAAATTCTTATAGCTAAAGGTATTAGTGATAGACCCGTACCAATCCGGATCGGTATTGGTGAATACATTATCTCTATCATCAATTTGGCCATTACCGTCTTGATCCACTACCCTTACATCTCCGGGTTGGGCCAATGGGTTGCCTGAACTGGCAATATCATCACCTTCTTGATAAATACCATCGTACTGTGGTAACCATATATTATTGATCGATTGGCCAATCGAAAGGCGTCGGCCAGAGCTATCGGTAATATCTATCTGGTTACCATTGTCATCAAGTTCACCTGTGAGCGATATGACCTCATTCTGGTTTCTCGAAAAAACAAGGCCTAAAGACCATCTGAAATTTTCTGTCCTTATGAAATGGGATGTAAGTGATGCTTCTATACCTTGATTTTCCAACTCGCCCACGTTAAACCGTATCACATTAAAACCGGTGGTGCCGGCAATAGATCGGTCGAGGAGTAAATCGGTCGTATTAGCCTTGTAGTATTCGAAAGTACCCTCGAACAAGTTGTCAAAAAGCCTAAAGTCTAGCCCCGTATTTAGGGTAGTCGTTGTTTCCCATTTGAGGTCAGGATTGGGCAGTCGCGATGAAGCTGTAGCCCCGGCCACGGTTTGGTCTCCGAAGACATAGGGTCGGTCGTCTGCCACACCTAACGATTCCAAAGGATTGATTCCCTGATTACCTGTCGCACCATAGCTGACCCTTAGTTTCATTTCATTGATGGCACTTATATCCTGGAGAAAGGTTTCGTTGTGCATTTTCCAAGCTAGGGATACTGCCGGGAAGAAACCCCATTTGTTATTTTCGGCGAAAACCGAAGCCCCATCTGCCCTGGCGGTGGCTTCCAAAAGGTATTTGTCAAGATATCCGTAGCGAACCCTTCCTAAAAAAGAAAGAAGTCTCCGTTGCGAAACATCCCTAGGGTTGTTGAGTAGGGTAGTGGCATTGCCATTGTATCCCAGGGCGTCATTGGTAAAACCTGATTTATCGATTTGGGTATATTCGTTACTTTGTTCGTCAAAGGCCTGCACAGCAGTAATATTCAAGCTGTGATTTTCATTTAATTGAGGTTCGTAGTTGACGATGTTTTCTACCAAAACCTGTTTGAAAAGTGTGTTCGATAGCACCCCAAGCCCATCATTACCCTCGTCGCCGGCGGAGTGTAAAGAAGTGCGATAGACCCCTTGGTTCGTGTTTCTATTTCTTAAGAAGGTTTTTAAAGTATAGCTGAGGTTAGGAGTGAAGTTGTAGACCAAACTCAGGTTGATGTCCGTTAAATTGATTTTGGTCTCATCAGTTGATTCCCTTTGATCCCATAATGGGTTGACGGCCGTATTGGCGGAACCTAGGTAAAACTTTATCAGTTCACCGTTTTCGTCGAAGGGCTTCGCTAGAGGAGTAATGGTTGTAAAGTTTAGCCCACCTGTTTCCCTATTTTGTTTCGCGTTTTGGTAGTTGATAATCCCCCTGAACAGTAATTTATCGTTCAGTTGCTGTTCAATATTAAGTTTGAAGGTACCTCTGTCAAAACCAGAATTCGGAATGATACCTTCTTGACTAAAATAATTTAAACTCGAAAAAACTTTCGTTTTTTCACTACCGGCAGAAAAACTGAGGGCATGGCTCTGTATTACGGCGTCATTTAAGACCAAATCTTCCCAATCGACAAAATTGCGATTTTGGATGGCCTCTAACTCAAATGGGGAGAAGATATTTTCATCATTGAGATAAGCACCCGTAAAACGATTGCGATTTGCCTCCCTTCTTAGGTCGATAAACTGTTGGCCATCGTATTGATTGAAGTTTTTGGTTAATGTTTGTATAGTGGTGTAGCCGTGATAATCTATGGTAGCCTTACCTACCTTACCCGTTTTGGTAGTGACCAAAATAACCCCGTTAGACGCTCTTGAGCCGTAGATGGCCGTCGAAGAGGCATCTTTTAGTATTTCAATATTGGCGATATCGTCGGGTGCCACGTCATTAAGGTTATCAAAAGGCAATCCGTCAACGATAATTAAGGGTGAGTTGCCATTTGGTGCTACCGAAACATTACCACGAATTACAATATTGGAAGCGCCACCAGGTCTGGCGTCGCCCAAATTGACTTGAACACCTGCAGCCCGGCCCCTTAGCATTTCAGAGACGTTGGTAGTGGGTACTGTAGTAGACTCTTCAACATCAACACTGGTGACCGACCCGACCACATTGCTTTTCTTTTGTGTACCATAACCAACTACGATTACCTCTTCTAAAGCTTGAGTATCTTCTTCTAAGTTAATATTCAGATTCTCTTGACCGGCAACGGGTACTTCTTGTGTTTTATAACCGAGATAACTGAATACCAAAACAGCATCGTCAGGTACGTTCATAAGGGTGAATTCTCCATCAAAATCTGTTACGACCCCATTCGTAGTGCCTTTGACCAAGACATTGACCCCAGGTATGGGGCCTGAGGTATCGGAAACCGTTCCGGTAATAGTTTTCGTTTGGGAAAAACCAAAATAGGTACAAAACAGTACCATCAACATTGTAATGCCATATCTCATTCTAGAGCGATTTTGTTTGATGGTAAAGTAAAGGGCTTAACGAATTCTTAACAAAGAAGAGACCTCTATATAAAATCTACATTATTAAAATAAAGGGTTTAAAAATGAATATTATTTACTTTAGCACCTCAAATTATGCGGATTTACAAATAGTTTGGGCTTTTGTTGAATACTAGGGAATATGACTCTTTTTGTAAACAATACTAGCAAAGTAGAGTTAATGTAGAGGTATAATGTGGTACTGTAGAGTAAATGAACTGAGAGGTAGAGTTTTAAAAATTCAAAATATAGTCGGTAAGATTGTCTTGATGAGGAAGATTGAATTTTTTTCGAAGGCGATAGCGTTTCATTTCAACACTCTTGACAGAGATATTGATTAACGGGGCTATTTCTTTAGAGGATAGGTTCAATCGTAGGTAAGCGCATAATCTCAAATCGTTATTGGTAAGACCTTCATGTTTCTGTTTTATTCTCCTTAGAAAGTCTTTGTCTGCATTGTTAAAGGCATCTTCGAAGAATTTCCAATCATCTTCGCTATTTATATTTTTGTCAATGTCTTTAATGACCGATTTGATGTTTCTATCCTTCTCGGATACACTGTTTAGTTTTGATTTGATGTGGAACAAGAATTTATTCTTTTTCAGAATACTCATTGTCGAAATCGCCAACTCACGGTTCTTGTTTTCAATTTCATCTTGAAGTTTCTCGTTCATCAGTTGGGCTATGCGCTCTTTTTCTTGAAGTTTTCTTCGCTCAAGTTCTTTCTCGTTCTTTACTATGAGCGATTCTTGCTTCTTTTTATAATAAAGTTTATAAATTCTGTGAATGACCACGAATAGCAGTATGATTAAAAGAAGATAAATTAATAGAGCCCAATTGGAAAGAAACCAAGGCCTTAATACTTTAAAGTTGTAGGAGGCCATGTTCTTTGTTAGCTCATTACCTACTTTGGCGCGTACATTAAAGGAGTAATCGCCGAAGGGTAAATTGGTGAATGTTATTTCGGAATTGTTAGACCATTCGCTCCACTCGTCATAAATACCACTTAGGTTATACTGGTAGCGCACTTCGGTGTACTTGTCGTACTCAGGTACACTATAGTCAAACGTTATATTATTATTTGTATGCTCGAATTTCCCAGATTCTTCAAGAGAAGCCTTGGAAGCTATTTTGGTGTAATCTCCAAAACCGATATGATTGATTACTATCTGATGGTCTTGAGATGAAACCTTGTTTAAATTAAGAGATACATACCCGTTTGAACTACCGATAAGATATCTATCGTTTTTAACTCTTGATATATTCTCAAAGCCCGATACGCCAAGATTGCTAGTTAGACTGGTGGGCATAGAAATATTGGTAGTGCTAAGCTTACCGCTTAGTGTACTTTGAGTAATATACTTAACCCCGTTTTTGGTGAAAAACCATAGTTTTTGGTCAACTGAGTCAGGTATAATTATACTTATCGGCGCTTCATCCTTTGTAAAGATCATGTCTGTCAAAGCACTGTCGATAACTACATTTTCTAGATGATTGTCTACAGTATAGATACCAGTGAATGTCTTGTAAAATAACTGTTCTTTGAATCTGAATAAGTTAGAGCTATGATTTAGAGGTTCTTTATTCTTAAGTTCTTCTACCCGCTGCATTGCCGAATCTAAGGTAAGATGGTACAGCCCTTTCTGTTCATGGTTAATGATAATATTTACAGAATCAATCACTTCAAAAAACCGACTGGAGATTGAGAAGTCTTCGATTACATTTCGTAAAGCCCATGAATCACCTTTCTTTTCTAAGATGCTGAGGCCATTATGGTTGCCTTGCAAAATGAGTTTACCGGATTTTCCTAAAGGATGAAGTCGCCACGTACCAGGAAAACTGGAAATCAAAGACGCTCTATTATTCTTAATTACGAAGGTTCCGCTATTATGCCCGCAAAAGATGGTTTGGTCTATGACCTGAAGATTCCAAACTTGGCCTTCCGTTCCGGGGATTAGCTTAAAATTTTCAGTTGAATCGATTTTCCTAAAAAAGAGGCCCTGATTGGTTCCTAAATACAAAAATCCATCATGGTTGAGAGCCGAATATACCAAACCTATATTACCTAATTTGTCGACATATTCGCTAAAAGGAGAGTTCAGATTAAGAACGCTCACGCCATTATCTAACCCCAGCCAAAGATTGCCTTCAAAATCTTCAAACAATGAGAGAACGGTATTGTTATTTAGGCCTTTGGCCTGGTTGATGTTCCTGATAAGAATGCCCTCCGGCGAAAGGTGGTAGAGACCGTTCGAGATACTGCCCAACATAAAGCTACCATCGCTCAAACGAAGGCTGTTGTAAAGTTTTGCATTAATGGTATCCATATCTGTTGGCCAAGTGGTAAGAGCTTCTGAATCATGCTGATAAAACTTACCTTCTTCGGTCAATATGAGTAGTTGATTTTTTCTTTGGTATATGCCTATAAGCGGCTGGTTGGCCAAAATTTCATGGTTGTTGACAAGTACGGGTTCTCCATTCTCAATGGTAAACAAACCTTCCCCTATTTTTTGGAAATAAACCTTGTTGTTTACCAAATGAAGTTTTGCCTTGGCCGAGTTCGCTTCTATTATTTTAAAGCTTTGGTCTTGTTGGTCGTAAATATAGAGGCGGTCTAAAGAAAGAAAGATGACCCAATTGTCCATGATAAGAATATCCCAAAATTCTTCATCTTCCGAGAGTGGGTCTTTTAATTTTTCGGAAAGTGAGGTGTACTGTAGTTCGCCCGTCACATCTTTAGTCCAAAAGCCGAACTCTCTATAAGAACCGGTATAGATTTTTTCACCAGAGACTTTTACAGATCTTATTATTGACGGATTGGGGAGTTTGTAATTGTACCATTTGCTTCCATCAAACTCCAAGAGCGTGCTGTGGTTGGCAACGTATATCTTTTTCGTTATCGATTGGGAGATGGCCCAGTTCTGATATTCACCATTATAATCTTTGGGTGTGAAATTTTGAATAGGGGGCAACTCTTGGGCAAAGAGGCTAAAGTGAACGGTTACAATAAAGAGAGCAAGTAGTAATCTCAACTTTTTATTTTTAGTTTATTGTTGACCATAAAAATCAATAAGGGATTCAGTGACATTTACTATAATTATCAACGATACTATCGGTAAAACTTAACTATGTTATTTCAAATATAAAAATGAATCGAGCGAATGCCATTCAATTTTAACATCTCACCTTAAGACTATATTAACATGCTTTTTGGTTTGTTTTAGTAAGTTTGCGAGCAATATGGTCAACGGAAGACTTAAAAATTGTATCTCATACTTGTTGTTGCTGCTTTTTCTTTCTGTGAAAATGGCAGGCCTACACGTTTTGTCGCATTCCGATGATAATGACCACGCACTTCAATGCGCCGTTTGTGATCATACGACGGCCCATAATTTGATTCCGGCATTAACGCCAGATCTAGTTAGTGTAACTCTCAAAAATCTTGAGGGTATTACAAATGACGAGGTCAAGGTTCTTTACGCATTTATTAGCAACAGAAACCTTGACTCTAATCAGCTTTTCTCCAGGCCTCCTCCATTCACCCTATAAGTTTACCTGTATTTTATTCTGCTTTCAATGATTGCGTGACCACTTCTATGTGGGATACTGTCTCGTTGACTAAGTCTAGGTTATAACCTTTAGATAATTCTATAGGTAATTGAACCTTGACTAGACTGCATTATTTCTTTACAGGTTTTTGAAAAGCCATTCTTGGCAACGTATATCAAAACTTATAGTTCCCGTAATTCGCATGATTTTTAAAATATTGCGTGTATGCCTTCTTTTAGGTGTATGCACTTTAGCCTATGGCCAGAACACCTTCACGGTTGAGGGTGCCGTTCTAGACGCCATTACCTTAAAACCATTAAAGGATGTCAACATTCTTAATGCTTCTTTTAACGCTGTTTCCGATAGAAATGGAAAGTTTTTCCTTCAGAATGTTCCACTTGGTTCACATCAGATTAAAGTGACCCATGTGGGGTATGGCAATCAGATTGTTACAATTGATGTAGATGACGATTCGATGCCTTTGACCATTTTAATGAAGGAAAAAGTGACGAGTCTTGAAGAGGTAGAATTAATAGCCAAGACTGACCGAAGAAAGGCCCAAGAACTTTCAACCATATCGGTAGCTATTTCTGAAGACTTTCTCGAAAGCAATAGGGAAAATAGCCTTATGCAAACCTTGAAGAAAGTGCCTGGAGTCAGTACGATTACCATTGGGTCAGGGCAATCTAAACCTGTTATAAGAGGGCTGGGTTTTAATAGGGTAAGTGTCGTTCAGAACGGTATTAAGCACGAGGCACAGCAATGGGGCAATGACCATGGCCTTGAAATTGACCAGTACGGTATTGATAACATACAGATTATCAAAGGCCCGGCCTCTTTATTGTATGGGTCAGATGCTATAGCGGGAGTGGTCGATATTGAGCCTCCAAAAATTCCTGAAGTGGGTTCTTTTGAAGGTGAAGTAAACCTTTTAGGAGAAACCAATAATGACCTTTTCGGGGTATCTGCAGGTGCCCAAGCTAGAAAGCAAGATTGGTATTACCGAGGAAGACTGACATATAGAGACTATGCGGACTATAAAGTGCCCACAGATAGAATCAGGTACGAGAGCTACATTTTCGATTTGCATGAAAATAATCTGCGCAATACGGCAGGCACTGAAGCGAACGCTAGTGTGAGTGTGGGGTATGTTGGTGGCAAAATGAAGTCTGAGACGTTTATTAGTAATGTGAATGCCAAAAACGGATTTTTCGCCAATGCCCATGGTCTAGAAGTGAGAACGTCTTCTATAGACTATGATGAATCTAACAGAGACGTAGACCTACCTTATCACAAGGTCAATCACTTTAAAGTGACAAATAACACTACTTTCTTTTTGGATGAGCATACCGTGCGGGTAGATGTCGGTTTTCAAAACAATCAAAGAGAAGAGCACTCAGAACCCGTACCTCATGGATACATGCCAAAGCCTACTGATAGTAAGGAGCGTGTGTTTACAAAAAATACACTATCGGCAAATGCAAAAACTACTTTTAGGCCCAATTCGGCCCATGATATGGTCTTTGGCATCAATACCGAGCTTCAGAACAATAATATAGGAGGTTGGGGTTTTTTGATACCGGAGTATAAGCGCTATTCGGCCGGGGCTTTCGCTTTCGACCACTACAGGGTTAGTGATAATTTTCACATTCAAGGAGGATTGCGATATGACTGGGGACTAATGCAAACGGAAAGTTACACCGATTGGTTCCAATCTCGCATAGCGAATTCCGACGGCACCGTTTCCAATGTGTTTCTTCAAAGAGCCCAAAATAAGAACTTGACATTTCAGAATGTCAATGGTTCTGTAGGTATAAGTTATCTAAGAAACAAGACTACCTACAAAGTCAATATGGGCAAGAGCTTTAGAATGCCTTTGCCTAATGAACTTGCTTCCGATGGTGTCAACTATCACATGTATAGATACGAGAGGGGAAATATAGATTTGAATCCTGAACAGTCGTACCAGATAGATGCAGATGTAGACCACAGGGGCAAAGGTTATTATTTAGGGGCCAGTCCGTTTGTTAACTTCTTTGAGAATTTTATTTATCTAAACCCTACTTCCGATTACTACGAGACTTTACAAGTTTATGAATATGTACAGAGTAAAGTGTTCAGGTTCGGAGGTGAATTGCGAGCAGGAGTTGATATAACCAGTTCTTTTCATGCAGATGCCTCTCTAGAGTATGTCTATTCAAGACAGACCAGTGGCCCCAAAAAGAACTTTACGTTGCCATTTTCGCCCCCCCTTTCAGCATTGTTCTCTTTAAACTATGAGTTCGAAAATATCTGGTTGCTAAACAAACCGGTATTCAGTGCTGACTTAAGGGTAACCGCCAGACAAGATGATATTGTGCCGCCTGAGGAGGAAACCGAGGGGTATCAGGTATTACATCTTTCAGCAATGGCAGGTGTGCGGCTATTTGAGCAATTACCGCCGGCCCAAATTAGGGTGAAGCTCAATAATGTATTCCATACGGAGTACTATGACCATACCAGTTTTTACAGGCTCATAGATGTGCCAGAGGCTGGTAGAAATTTATCGGTCTCATTGACCTTTCCATTTTAAAAACTAAAAAAGTAAAACACCAAAAAACAAACAAAAAATGAAATCAAATTTTAAATTATTAGTACTCTTTACCCTTGTAGGCTTAGTATTTCAATCTTGTAGCGATGATGATGGTGACATTCAATTATCTGCCCCTACCATTTCAAATTTTGAATATGGGGAGGGAAGCGAACATTCAACTGAGCAGGTTGCCTATAAGGGTTCAGACATTCACTTGGAAGCTGAAATTACTGCCGAAGCAACCGTAAGTAGTATTTCAATAGACATTCATGCACATAATCTTGAAGTAGGTGAAGGTGAGGTTGAATGGGACTTTGAGCAGACATATACTGATGCCGACTATTTGGTTATCAACCCGACATTTCATGAGCATATCGATATTCCTTCCGATATTCCGGCAGGCGAATATCACATTTTATTGACTGTTACCGATGAACTTGGTAATAGCACCGAAGCAGAAGGGCATATTGAAATTTTAGATCCGATTTCTATAAGTGGTTTTGATATGGATGAGAGTGTCGTTAGGGGAGAAGATTTTCATGTGGAGTTCATGATAGCCGCCTTAAATGGAATTCATGATGTGACCGTCGATGTTCATGCCCACGGTCTTGAAGTAGGTGAAGGTGAAGTCGAGTGGGATTTTGAACAATCCTATAGCGAAAAGTATCATGAACAAAGTGAAGTAGAATTTCACGAACATATCGATGTGCCAGCTACAGCCCCTGCTGGCGAATATCATATTCTCTTTAGTATAGAAGATGAGGAAGGAAACACTTATGAGTATGACACCCATATTGATGTGACCGCATCTTAATAAACTAAGTATTGTTGCGCGGCCCAGGCCGCGCAACATCATTAAAAAATTGTACTATGAAATTAATGAAAAGAGCTTTTTATTTTATGCCGCTGGCGGTTTTACTGATGGCTTCATGTTCTAGTGACGAAGACAGCGATATCGATGAGCAAAAACCCACTATTAGTCTAAACTCAGGGTTTCCACAATCGTGTGAAGAGTTAAAAAGAGGCGAGACTTACACCTTTAGGGCCGCCGCTGCCGATAATCTTGAACTTGCATCCTATAGTTTGAACATTCACCACAATTTTGACCATCATACACATGACGACCAAGGATCCAGTTGCGAGCTAAATGCCATAAAGGCTTCTGAAAACCCCATGATTTTTATGGAGAACTATTCCCTTGAAGAAGGTTTGACCTCGTATGAAATCAATTTAGTAATCGAGATACCCAACGATGTTGATACGGGAGATTACCACTGTGCCTATTCGGTTACAGATGTTACCGGTTGGCAGGCACGTACCTCTGTAGATATTAAAATAGTTGAGTAATGTTGGAAAAAGACAAAGCCGACGTTATCGTCGGCTTTGATTGAACAGATACCGACCAAGGCATCCAAGTTGAACTACACAACTATCACAAAACTTTTTATTTAGGTCTTTCTGCCACCAAGGGCCAGTCTACGCTCTTGCCATCTTCTCTTTTGAACAAATTTGGTCACCTGTAATTTTGAGAAATCATACAGAAGAACCACACAAAGAATCAACCCGATTACGAGAAATGTCGCATTTTCTACCCTGTAGTAAAGCAAGCCAGAAACGACACCTCCCGACATATACGATAACATAATGGTCAACAGCAGTTGAGCCTTTTGTATCAGCGCCTTGTCATTTCTATATTCCTTTTTGGTAAACATAGAGAAAATAATACCCAAATCGGTCGTAAGTCCGGTAAGGTGGGTCGTTTTTACCTTTGCATTAGATATACTCGCCACCAGACCGTTCTGTAGGCCCATGGCAAATAAAAGTGCGGCTACCAATATTTCGGTTTCCTGTAGGCTTTCCGTATAAAAATATTGAAGGTAAAAGCCAACGAACATAAGACAGGCCATTTCTAAAAACACGGGTACGGCATGTGCAAGGTAACGGCCGGTAGGGGTATTGTTATGTATTACCAAGCAATTCGACACAAAATTACCGGCGAAGAATAAAAATATCCATATAAGTACTACAGCACCTTGATACCAGTTGCCTTTGGCAATTTCTTGGGCCAATATGGCATAGTGTCCGGTTACGTTACTGGTAAACGAAAAGAAAACAATTACCGAAATAACGTTGACCATACCAGCTGTAAAGGCCGTTAACCCACCCAAACGTACATTGTCGGCAAAGTTTCTATAGTTACTAAATTTTCTGAGCATATTGTTTATTTGGTATTCTTTTAAAAGTCATTCGTACGATACCCCTTATTTGCAAATCAAAATTGAATTGCACTATCAGTTCGTCTCGTGTTACATCGACCACTTGATAATCTTCAATGATTGAATTTTGGTGTTTTAGTTCTAAAACATGCCCTCGACCTTTAATGTTCCACTTTAAATCTTCCTTGATTTTACCGTTCTCAAGAAACTCTAACTTTTTATTTGGTGAGAACCTCCAGGTTTCGGCCTCGTGAATGATTAGGTTTTTGCAGATTTCTTCCTTTTGGTAATCATTAATGTCAAATGCAATTTTATTATCGTGGTTAACCTTTTCGTATTTCCATGAAACCTCCTTCCAGTCCCCCAAAATTAAGGTCTCTGTACTTTGTTCTTTGGTTATGGCCCCAATACTCAAAAAGAGCAAAAGGCCAAAAAAGGAATATATGGGCCATAATTTCATTTGTTTTACTTTAAGTTCGACAATAGCACATTGGCCAAAGACCGCTTGCTGTAATTGTTGAGGTTTTCGGTCTGATTTTCAAAATTGACTATCTGGCAGGGCAGACCACAATTTTTGAGAAGAGCGATGGTATCGATTCCTTGAACTTTTTTAAAGTTCAAAAACCCTTCGTTGGGTACGATGGTATGGGTAATCTTATTGCCTTCCAGATAATTCTTGAAATAAGACTCGTTATTGGAAGTAATGATATCTACCGTCAGCGAGTTTAACTTAGAATCATATTTGTTTTTCAAAACTTTACAAGCTTCTACAAAATCTTCAGACTGTAACTGATTGATAATTCTTGTCTTTGAAAAGAACAACATATCGGTTATCGAGAGGGAAGGGTAGCAACCATGTACCAGAACAATTTGCAATGGACGGTCAGAAGATGCCTCAAGAGTTTGTTGTACCAACTCTAAGGATTGAGTCGTGAAATCGGTTGGGATGAGAATTTTTTTTGCTTCCATGATTTAATTTTTCTCAAATCTACCATGGAAGCCATTAAGCGAAATTTAGAACCGCATTAGAAAATGCTTAAAATTCTAAGCTCACATTAGAATGACATTAAAGTGGCTGGTTCCATATCGGAATATTGATCTTGACCGTCGTACCCTCATTTTCTACCGATGATACTTTTATCGTTCCCTCATGAAGCAGTACGATGTTTCTGCTTAGTGGTAGACCAATACCATAGCCTGCAAAGTCCGTTGTATTTGAGGCCCTGAAATAGGGGTCGTAGATATAGGGCATTTCATTTTTCGGAATTCCGATTCCAGAATCTTTTATGATGATAAGCACATGTGTGTCAGATGCACCTAAGGCTACATACACCGGTTCTCCGTTAGAATATTTACAGCCATTGACCACTATATTGGTGAGTGCCAAGTGCAGCAGATGAAAATTACCCCGAATTTTTAATTTTTCATGATTCTCTGGCAGTAAACTAAAGTCAAGGCAAACCTTGAATTTTGAGTTGAGCTTTTGAACTGTTTCCTTCACATCTAATATAAGCTGGTCGGAGCGTAGCCTTACCAGTTTTTGCGATTTTCCATCAAAACCGGTTTGTGCCAGTAACAATAGGGCCTTGGTCTTTTGTTCAAGCTTTTCGGCTTCACCGAGAATGTTTCCCAACGATTTTTTGTATTCCTCGCTGTCTCGCTCTTTAGACAGGGCATAATCGGCCTCGCCGATAATGGTCGTTAGTGGGGTGTTCAACTCATGCGATGCATTGCTCACAAAGTTCTTTTGAGTTTCGAAAGTTGTCTCCAATCTGTTGAGCAAATCATTAAATGTCAATGCCAGTTTTCGAATGGAGTCTTTTGATTTGGGCGGTTGCAGCCTTAGATGCAGATTTTCGGAACTTACTTTTTTTACTTCACTGATAATGTTCTGGACTGGTCGTACCAAGGTTCGTGAAATAAGCATGCTCACTAGGGCGATAAGTAAAAGGGCGTACAATAAAGACGTAACCAACAAACTTCTCAAGTAGGCTATGTGGTGCGAAAAAAAGTAATTTTCAGCCGAAACAATGACGATATAGTCTTTGCCCTTGATGGTTTTGTATCGAATACCTGAATAAAAAATACTTCCATCTCTGTAACTGCCCGCGCCATCTTCAATAAGCTTTTCGACGAAGTCTTTTGAAAACTTGAGGGTATCATCAGTGGCTTGGGCGGTCAAGGTTTCAACCGGATATAAGTATTCTTTTTGATGGGGTAACTTCTCTAGATATTCTTGCCTCATTTCCATTATGATAGAAGCATCATCCGGATTGTCAAGCTGAATTTTTGCTGTCGTGGCAGCCCTGATCTCAAGTCGCTTATAAAAATCGGTGAATGAATAATTGGAGATGGAATAATAGATGAAGCCACAGAAGAGTAGGGTGTACAGAAAGAACACCGAAATCAACAGATAAATGATTCTGTAATGAATTTTCATCTATAGTCTTTTAAAGCATAACCCATACCCACGACGGTATGTATTACCCTAGGTAGACCGTCTACCTCCAACTTTTTTCGAATATAATTGACATAAACATCGACTACATTTGTGCCTATATCGAAATTGATTCCCCAAACTTCGTCCAAGAGATCGGTTCGGGTAAGTACCTTGTTAGGATTCTTCATAAACATAAGCAACAGGCGATATTCGGTCGAGGTCAAATTAATGGTCTTGTTATCTCTTGTTACGGTTTTAGTGTAGTCATCAATATGAATATCGTTAAAAGAGTAATGGTCGCCATTCTTGAATTTGGCATTGTCTAAAAGGTCGGTTCTTCTTAGCAGGGTTCTGAGCCTTGCCTTTAGTTCTATTAGTTTGAAAGGTTTTGCCAAATAGTCGTCGGCACCGTTATCAAGGCCTAAAACTACATTTTCAACACTACCCAGGGCAGTAAGCATGAGAATGGGTATTTCGTTGTAACCCAATTCACGAATTTTTTTACAAACATCAAGGCCGTTCATGCCCGGTAACAGTATGTCAAGAATTACTAAGTTGGCCGATGTTTTTCCTAAGGTTTCAATACCCTTTCTTCCATCGGTTTCATGAACCACGGCATACCCATCTTCTTCAAGGCCTTTTTTTATTATATCGGCAACTTTCTGTTCATCTTCAATCAATAATATGGTGCTCATAGGCCTTGAGGGTAAAATGAGCAAAATTAAAGCCTAACCCCTTAATTTATAGGGGTGAGATGATTAAAATTTCATTAAAATATGCGGTTTTTCTGTCTTGCTGGAACGGACTTGAGAAAGTTTTCTTAAAACTTACAATGGAAGCGTAATGCTTGTCTTACCCGTTATTTACTACCGTTCAATTTTTTAGTTTTATAATGTGCTTACCGCAGGCCCAGTCTTGACAGAAAGTTGGCCTTGTAGCTTTCACCGATAGGTATTCGTATATCATCAATAACCACACGGTTTCTTTGTATTGAACCAATGTGGTTCACATTGATAAGAAACGATTTATGGGCCCTTTCAAACTGATTTTGGGGTAATCGCTCGTAGAGTTCTTTAAAACTCATTAAGGTCAGTATAGGTTTATTACAGGTATCAATATGAATTTTTAAGTAGTCTTTGAGGCCTTGCACATATTTAATACTGTCAATCTTTATTTTGATATTCTCATATTCAGCCTTCACGAAAATGAAGTTATCGGTGTTTTCAAAGCTGCCACTTGAAGAGAATATATGGGCATCGTTTGCTTCTTCGCGTTTGCTGATCAGGCCTTGCGCCCGAGATACCGCTTTGACAAATCGCCCATATCTAATTGGTTTTACCAAGTAGTCAACGGCGTTGAGTTCAAAGCCATCAACGGCATAATGAGGGTAGGCCGTGGTGAAAATAAATAAGGGCCTGTTTTCTAGAGAGTCGATAAAATCGATACCGTTCATTTGTGGCATTTCAATATCACAAAAAATGAGGTCGATGTTGGTTCTCTTGATGACCGGTATAGAATCTAAAGGGTTGGTAAAAGTACCTTCAAGCTCTAAAAAGTCAACTTTGTTACAATAGTCTTTTAAAACATCTACGGCCAAGGGCTCGTCATCGATAATAATACATTTCATGCTAACTAATTCAAATTAAGAAATAAGTGAACTCTATAATATTTTCCATCATCTTCGATAGTTAGTTCATGGGTTTTGGGGTAAAGAAGCTTCAGCCTATTTTTAACATTTTCAATGCCTACTCCAGAACTACCTTCCTTCCCGACATACGCCCCGATTATGTTAGCTACATATAAGCTTATAGACTTTTCTTTTATCTCAAGGTTTATTTCTATATCAGTGTTGCCTTGAAAATCGGTACCGTACTTGAAAGCATTTTCTATAAAAGCTATGAAGAGTAGGGGGGCTATTAGTTTACCGTACGTATCGCCATTGATTTTTAGTTTTACACTCTCGCCTTCCGGTAATCGTAATCGTTGTAATTGAACGTAATTTTTAAGGTAATTGATTTCTTTTTCTAAGGGCACTTTTTCGCGGTTGGCCTCATACAGCATATAGCGCATCAATTCAGAAATGTTGAGAATTGCTTCCGATGTATCGGAAGAATTCTTGACCGATAGCGAATAGATGGTATTAAGGGAATTGAATAAAAAATGGGGGTTCAGCTGTGTTTTCAAAAACTGTAGTTCTGAATTGATTTTTTCCTTTTCAGTAACTTTTCTTAAATCATCATTGCTTTTCCATTCTCCATATACTTTTAAAATGGTGCTTACCACAAAAGGAACACAGAAGAGCAAAATGAAAATTAAAGGCTGTCTAAAACCCTCTGGTTTCGGACCGCGCGGTATTCTTGGTAGGTGGTCAATGAACTGGGGCCTGAAAAAAGTTTCTGAAACATATGTGGTTATGAACAATAGCAATATGGAAAGCGATATGTAGAGAAATGTTTTTTTCTTTAGCAAGAAATGGGGAACCAGTAAAAAGTAATTGACATAAAACAGGGCAATGGTTAGGCACAGTTTTGCCGGTATATCGCTAGGGGTCCGCCTTCCTTCGGTAATGCTAGGGTATAAAAGAAAGAGCGTAAAGCAACCCCAAACGGCCACATGCGCTAATATTGACTTGATAGAGAATTTTTCTAAAGCCATTATTGATTTGCCACAAGATTGGGGGTTGTTACCTCTAAGTTTTCAAGATCTCTTAGCGTGATTTCCGGATTCTTACCGTGATTCAGTCTGTGCACGATTAGGTCGCCTACCCTTAAGGCATCGTTTACATTTTGAAAGGTGACATGACCCTGTAGACCCGGAATATTCTCTTGCCTTATCAAAACGTCTTCACCATACCAAACTTGATAACCATAGCCATCGCCAACCGCAATCGTTTCCGTCTTTAGTTGTTTGGAAGTATTGTTGTTTTTTTTGGCCGGAACTAAATAATCGACAGTTAGAAATAGAGCCACTGTTACTAATGTCAATAGCGCAATAGCTTTCCAATGGTGCAGAACAGTATTTAGGAATGTTCGGCTAATCTTCATCATCATATTCTTCAAAAGGAAAGAATTCGTCTAGGTCGTCAAGATATAAGGTGCCTGAGCGGCCTAGGCCGACCAATGCCCGTGATCCGTTTGAGAAGGCAATGGCATCTTGCCGAGTTGTGCCTTCAAAGCTGGTCTTCATTTCCCAAGTGTCGTTCGTTGGGTTGTATTCCCAAACGGTGCCGAGCGCTCCACTTGAAGCCCCACAGGCGATATAGCCATATCCGTTCAGGGCAAATGCAACAGCGTTACTCCGTACGATGCTGTAGTCATCTTCCTCGTCAAGGTCTAATTTTTTCGTCCAGCTTTCGCTGGCCGAATCAAATTCCCAAAAATCATCAAGATATATTCCATTGGAAACTCCAGTGCCTAAATATACTTTGTCTCCTATGGTAAAAGTGACCGCTTCTCGCCTTTTGTCGCCACCAAAACCGACCAATTCAGACCAGCTGTCAGTGTTTGGGTTATATTTCCAAAAATCTTTACGATCGTTGTCGCCATCGAAGCCGGTGCCGAAATAACCGAAGCCGTTGATACCAAAAGCTATAGCACTTCTTCGCGAACTGTTAGGTAATGATGCTATTTGCTGCCAAGTATTGCTGCTAGGTTCATAACTATAAAAATCATTTAGTTCGTTAAGTCCGTCATACCCTGACCCTATATAGCCTTTGCCGTCTACATCGAACCCAACAGCCGCATTTCTTGCACTACCAGGAAAATCGGCTTTCTGTGACCAATAGTCTCCATCAATATTATAGGCCCAAAATGAATTCAAGTAATCATCACCATCATAGCCCACACCTACGTAGCCGATGTTGTCAATGGTGAAACCCGATACACTACTTCTAGGGCTTCCGTCAAAAACAGAGCGGTCTATCCAGTTGCCTAGGTCATCGTCATCGTCATCGCTTGAACAGCCTATAAAAAGCAATCCGCAGAAAACGGTTATACCAAGAAATTTAAAATCGTAACGGTTCATATCATTGAGATTTAATTTTTGGTCAAAACTAAACTCAATGTGCCGCCCAATAAACTCAAATAGATGAAGCCCTTCTTTTAAGGTACGAACAAGGTGATTTTATCGGCGAAAAATTAATAGCTCTTTGGTAGATCATATTCATAGATAGGTCTTGTAATAAAACAAGTTTATCTATTAGGGTTTTTACAAGTAAGCACGCCAACTACTTTAGCCCTAAAATAAAACGAATGATAAGACTTTCTTTAGCCAGTCTTTTAATTCTCATTATAGTATTGGCCTGTAGTACCGAAGGGGTCAACGAATCAAATTTTGAGGCAGGCGATACCTTTACCAGTAGCAATATCAGGGTTGTTCAATTAGATACCGCAACGGTTTTAATGTCGACCATTAAATACGACAGTATCATCACTTCTGAGACTACCCGAATTCTCGTCGGCCGTTATGAAGATCCTGTTTTCGGAGTGGTGGAGAGCTCAAGTTACCTTGAACTTTTGCCTGATGGTTATACGATCGATAGTGAGGCTGTTTTTGATAGTTTGGTATTCTACCTAAAACACGACGGGTATTTTTATAACGATACGCTAACATCTTTAACCATAAGCTTTGAAGAGCTTTCTCAGAAGCTCTCTCCTAGCGATGATGGTTTTTACAATAGCTCCAATATAACGACCAAAGGCGAGTCTTTAGGTGTTATTTCTTTTTACCCGCGCCCAAACGATGCTGATTCATTGAGTGTTAAGTTAAATGATAGTTTGGGTGTTGGGTTATTTGAAAACTTTCAAAGTAAATCAATTGTCAATTCAGATGAGTTGAAAGAATACTTCAAGGGATTCAGAATTAGTGCCGAAAATAATAATGGCCCGGTGATGGGTTATTCGCTTAGCGGAAGCGGCATGAGACTTTTTTTCAGCGTAGCCGAGGAAAATGATGTAGTTCAAGATTATATCGATTTTTCGATAAATCAAGCCACTTCTCCGCCCCCATTCTTTAATGAGATAATAGCGAAAGAACCTATAGAGGCTTTACGTTCTTTCACTAGCCAAGAAGAGAACAGGTATAGCCGACTTACCGGTAACCAAAGCTATATACAATCTGGGGTCGGCATTGCAACTCGTATAGAATTCCCGCATATACAAACAATACATGACATTGGCGGCGAAGGTACCTTATTAGGGGCGGTTCTGAAGGTTAGGCCAACGGTGGCCTCTTACAATGATCTATTAATGTTAAGAGATACTCTGTTGGTCTTTTTGGTCGACCAGAACAACGATATAACAGAACAGTTGTCAATTGAAGACATAGCTTCTGTACAAGGAATACTGAACCGAAACGACGAGGAGTTCAATAATATTTACTATGAGATACCAATTAGTAGTTATGTCGAAGAACTGCTATTGGGAATGAGAGATGAAAAGGAAGCTCTTTTATTGATACCAAATGATTTTAATACATCGGTCGATAGATATGTGCTGACAGATGGTTCCAACAATGAATCGAGAACCTCCCTCGAAATAACTTATGCGGTTTATGGTGAAGATGAATAAGTTTAATTTGTTTTTTCTGGCACTAATGGTAGTTGGTACGGTGTTCTCCCAGTCTGAAGGCCTTACAAGTTCACCCTATTCTCTCTATGGCCTTGGGGTCGTCAACCAAACAGGTATTGGTAGAACCAACGGAATGGGTTACAGCGGTATAGCATTGAGGGAAGAAGGTGAGATAAACAATTTGAATGCCGCAAGCTTTGCCCTTATGCCTGAAAACAGTTTTATATATGACGTAGGTTTAAAGGGACAATACAATACCTACAGTAATCGGTCGGACCAAGAAAATAGAACCACGTTGAACTTTTCTAACTTGGCCATGGCCTTTCGAATTTTTGAAGGATTAGGAGCCGGAATTGCCATGGTTCCCTATAGTGATGTAGGATATTCTTTGGTAGGTATAAAATCCAATATCGAGGGTACCAATGAGGTTTTTGAAAGTAATGTGAGGGGCATCGGTGGGTTGAGCGACCTAAGACTTAATCTAGGTTATCGCATAACCGATGGTTTGAGATTCGGTTTAAGTACCTCTTTGTTGTTTGGAAACGTTGAAGAGGAAGAAAGCTTTCAGATCAGCACAAGTTCGTTTAACCTATCGGAAGAGACCAATTATACAGGTCTACGCCTGGGTACTGCTATGCAGTTCGATTTGACCGATAACATTACCATAGGTGGTACCATGCAATTTCCCACCTCGTTAAAAGGTAATCTTAAGCGTTCGGTACTTAAAAATATTGATGATACCGAAATCGTGGTCGACTCAGATGATTCAGATGCTATCGACGATTTTAAGTTGCCTTTAGAGGTAGGGGTAGGTATTAGTGTCAAAACATTTAACTCGCTTGTTTTATCTTTTGATTACAAGAATAATTTTTGGAGTAAGACCGGTCAAACCGAGAATCTAGGTCATTATGTAGATCAGAGCATATTTGCATTTGGTGCTGAATATGTTTCTAAGCAAGATAGCTATAAATATGCTGACCGGATTAGGTATCGAATGGGGTATAATTACGATACGGGCTATCTGTCGGTAAATAATTCTAAGATAGCGGGTCATGCATTAACGGCAGGTATCGGACTACCTATTGGGCAAGGGCATACCTCGATGTTGAATCTATCGTACAGTTATGGTTCTCAAGGTCAAATACAGAATATTTTGGTGGAAGAGAATTTTCAGGTGTTGACACTTAATTTAAGCTTAAGGGATGTGTGGTTTCAAAAGCGAAAAATATATTGACCGTCTTTTCTGCATGAAATAGTTCAGTTAGTTGATTAGGTAGTTGTAACACCCCAAAAGATTAGTTTGTTGATTACTATCATTTTGGGGTGTTTGAATTTTAGAATTAGAATTTAGACTCAGGAACGAACTCATCTGAAGCCGGAATCAACCTAGCACTTAAGTCAGGTGGCATCAAGTGCGTATCGAAAGGAAACATGGGTCTGTTGATTCTCTTATAATCTAAACTCTCTATATCTTGGTCAACACCGCCAGGGGTCAAAGCCATGATCCAATCTTGTCTCATGTTATAAAGGTCGGGCACTAGATATCCCATTTTAACCACGATAATATCTGTTTTTAACGGGTCTAAACCCAATTCATCAAAACCGGTTTTACGGTTACGATCGCTCGATACAATGATTCTCAAACTGCCAACACGAACTACGGTGGCTCGATCGCTCAAACCTTCAATCGTACCCTTGATTTCAAGGGGAGGGGCGAAGCGACCATCTATTTTACCACCCACATGTCCGCTAATCTCCTGGCCTATGCCCAATTTTTGTGCCTCTTGAAAAAGTTCTGGCCCTGGTATGGAAGCATAAATGAGCGAAGGGCCATTTTTGGGCTTAAATTCAGGTCTCTCCAATAATTTCTGCAACGTCCAAGTTACGTCACCGGCACCACCTGCCGTTGGGTTGTCTCCAGAATCACTGATGAAAAAGGGATGTTTTTTACTTTTCAAGGCCTTTTTAAGGCTTCCTGCAAGTGAGTCTACCGGGGCCACAAAACCGAATTGCGACCGAACATCCCAAAAACTGTTGGCCAATTTTTCGGCAGCGCTACTTACCTGTTGTCTGTCATCACCGGTAACCATGACCACCCCATGATTTCTTGGCTCATCGGCCCAGGCATAACCGATCCAAATAGCTGCATCTATTACACCCGATTGTTCAGTTACCGCGGGTATTTTATCATATAAACTTTTGGCCGGCTCAACTCTCGTACTCGTCTTTTCGCCAGGCAAAAGAATTGGTACGGGTACCCATGCTTTATAGGCGGGCTTGCCCTTACCGTTTTCAAGCCTGTCGAGGAGATTTTCTACGGCTCTTTTTTTGGTTTCCCAACGGTCTTCGTGCGGTGCCATTCGAAAACAGGTTATCAAATCGGTATGTTTTGCCAGACGCCATGAAACGTTGCCATGAAGGTCCATTGAAGTAGATATAAGGGTTTCGGTGCCGACTACTTCCCGAATTCGAACCAACATGTCACCTTCGGGGTCATCAAGCCCGACCACACTCATGGCACCATGAATGTCATAGTATAGGCCATCGTAAGGGCCATTTTTTCTTAATGAATCTAGGGTTTCTTCAACAAGCGATTCATAAGCTTCACGTGTTACCGCGCCTCCCGGAGAAGCTCCTGCAACCAATGCGGGTAGCCATTCAGCTCGTGATACTACCATTGAATCGGGAACCATAAACGGATAGGTTTCCAAAACCGCTTTGCCTTTTCTAATTCTAAAAGCATCTCTTGCTGCCAAAGCAGGTGAAAACGTACTCGACTCGGTAGCAAGACCGGCAATGGCAATCTTTGGTAATTTCTTGGTTTGCGAAAGGGCCTTATTCGTTCCAATGGTAAAAATTAGAATGAGTAATAAGGCGAGGGAACTATTCTTCATGAGGGTACGTTTTATTTGAGTGGTTACTGATCTCATTGGTATGTGTTTAATCTAATTCTTGTATTTTAATATTCTTCCAACGCACTTTTATGCCTCCTCCACTATGAATTTGTAGTGCAACAGACCCTCTGCCTTCCCCGATTTTGGTATCTTCAAGTTCTACCATTTTCTTGCCGTTCAACCAACTGGTGACCATATCTCCTTTGGCTTCTATTCGCATATGGTTCCAGTCGGTGGGGTTGAGGTTTTTTTCATCTTTCGGGTCGGGCTTTATGATCCAACCCCTTCCGCCCGGTGTAGATTCATAAATACCACCGGTATGAAGATCAGGAGGGGCTACTTCAACTTGCCATCCTGAAATAGTGGTGCCGTCATTGCCGCCCACATGCGAACGAATGAATATACCACTGTTGCCATTGGCCTCTAGCTTGAAATCGAGATTCAAGATAAAATTTTTGTAGGGCTTGTTGGTCGATAAATACCCGTATTTTTCTTCCGGGCCACTTTCACAAATCAATTCACCATCGTCAACATACCAGTATTCGGTACCGTGTTTGGTCCAACCTGATAGGTCTTTTCCGTTAAAAATAGACTTTTCTTTCTGGGCATGAGTGTTAATGGAACTCATGGCCAGTATTGCTATAAAAAATAATTTTTTCATTTTAATTTTTGGTTTTTGATTAATCGAGAAGGGGTGCTATCTGATTTGATGAGGTAACGCTTGGGGGTAGCTCGGTAACCCTTAGATTTCGAAACTGAATTTCTGCCCCTTCCGACTCTAAACAGAGATAACCCTTCTTTTGGGAAACTTTGGCGATACCGTTTACAAACTTGCCATTGACCGAAAGTTTGGCGACACCATCTACACAAACTACATCGTAGGTATTCCAGATGCCTTTTCCTTTAGCCCTGTTTTCTATTGATTTGCTTCTTTCGCCCCTAGGGTTGTCAGGTATCGTGGTCACGCCACCGACACCAAAAAGTTCACCATGAACATAAGCTATGGCCGGTTTTTCGCCATTGCGCGTGTTGAGGTTGACCCAATCAAGTTCAAGCATTTGAATTTCAAGTCCGTCAGGTAGGTTCTTGCCTTCTTCGGGGTTGGCATTGCTCCAGGCAAAGATTCCTGAATTTCCACCGGGCTCCATGTGCCTCCATTCTACATGTAAGATAAAGTTCTCGTATTGTTTGCTTGAACGAACCACACCAATTGGCAAACCTTGACAAACCAATATGCCGTTTTTATCAACAGACCACGTGTTCTTCTCGGTATTTACGTTAACCCATTTGATTGAACCCAGTCCGGATGGGGTCTCGGAATAGAGGTTGTCCATTGTGGTTACCGTGCCGAACTCAAACCCAAAGTTCTCGTTTTGCGCTTCAACTTTTGTGATTATTAGGGCGTAAAGTGCAATGGCCCAACTTTTGGCCAAGGTTGCTGTTGATTTCATTTGGATCGTTTTAGGTGGCAAATCTGGGTTAAACATTTAGGGAAGAAGGTGGTAAGCCAACCTATGGTTTGGTATAGGATCTCAAAGAACTAACCAAGCTTTGAGTACTTCCCTAAATGAACTAACTACTTCACTACAACAATTTATTCTTATTTGAATTTTGTCTTTCCGGGTATGGCTATTTCAGGGCCTTCAAACTTGATATCCCAGTCATAAGACTCAGGCCCTAGTATCTCGGTAGAGTTCAGGGCATCGTTCCAGGTAATGGTTTGGCCGGTATAGGCGGCCATTCGGCCCATGATTCCCATTAGGGAACTATTGGCACTAAGCTCACCATCGTTAATACCCGCCTCTTCACGTATCGATTTGAATAGGGCATCATGTTCAGACTGGTACATGTCATTCACTTCCCCATCGTATTTCCAAGGGTTTTTACCGGTTATCTCATGTCGGGTTCCCTCATAATAGGCATTGCCCAGCGAGCCGTTGATTTCCACAGCGTTCTTTGTAGAGCCACCTTCTTGCTGTCTTGTGAAACAGTACCCCTTGACACCATTGTCGTAATTGAACTCAATAGCAAAGTGATCGAAGATGTTACCATACTTTTTATCGGTACGCCATTGCCTACCGCCTGTAGCTGTGGCTGAGGCAGGCATTTTCTCTCCCATTGCCCAGGCTATCATATCTAGGCTGTGAACGAACATTTCAACTATAAAATCACCTGAAAGCCAATTCTGGTAATACCAATTGCGTACTTGATATTCAGTATCCGTCCATTCTGGTTTTCGGTCTTTGAACCAAAGTTCGCCACCATTACGGGTAGAGGCTATAGACCTGATGTCCCCTATGGCTCCATCGAGTACTTTTTGATAAAGTGCCTTTTTTTGTAGGTCATAGCGAAAGCAGAAGCCAGAGACCATCGAAAGATTCTTCTCTTTGGCCATCTTGGCAGCTTCCAAAACCTTTCTTACTCCGGGTGCATCGACCGCTACAGGCTTTTCATAAAAAACATGTTTGTTGGCATCGATAGCTGCTGAAAGATGTTTGGGCCTAAAACCCGGAGGACTCGCTAATAATACGACGTCGACTCCGGATTCAATCAGATCTTGGTAGGCATCAAAACCTACGAATTGTCTGCTTTTGGCCACTTGTACACGCTGGTCATGTGTTTCTTTCAATAGTTTGAGAGAACTTGTCAATCTATCTTCGAAGACATCGGCCATAGCCCAGAGTACCACATTTGAATCTGCCTGCAGAGCTTGTGCCGCAGCACCGGTACCACGGCCTCCACAGCCGACTAGACCTACCTTCAATTGGGTTTGGGCCTTTGATGACAAAGGTTTTGCAAAACCGATAGGCAGATTAAAGGATCCTGCACTAAAGATGGCCGCAGCACCTGCATTTTTAATGAACTCTCGCCGAGTCTTTTCTTGATTGAACTTTTTTTCTCCCATGACTATTTAGTTTGTATAACCCGGATTTTGGGTGATTACATCGTTGATATCCATTTCTTTTTGAGGAACAGGCCAGCAATAATCCCTATCAGGGTTAAATCGGGCAACTTGGCCGTAATTCATTACTTCCCATTCTCCAGAACTTTCATTTATGTAATACATGCCTTCTAATAGACCGACTTTTTCTTCACCCAACTGCCATCTGTTCAGATCGAAAAGGCGTAGCCCCTCAAAGGCCAGTTCTTTAACCCTTTCGTCCCTTATAATTTCCCTCAGTTCTGCTTGGGTCTTTCCTTCGGTTATTTCGGGCATTTCAACTGTTGGTCTTTGTCTGATATCGTTGATAGCATCGTAAACCGAAGCGTCTATTTCATTGAGCTCGGTTTTTGCTTCTGCGTACATGAGCAACACGTCGGCATATCTGATCAAGATCATGTTTACATCTCCTAGACTCGGATTTTCGACAAAGGTTTCATAGTCGACCCATTTTTTTAGGTTATACCCGTAAAGTGTTGCCCATTCGCTGCCGCTTACGCGGTCAGGAGTACTACTATTGGGCCATGAATTATAGGTGTTGTTACCGATGGGCTGACCGGTGTAATATACATTATAGTCCCACCTTGGATCTTTGTTTTCATAGGGGTCGTCAGGATTGACCGGGCCGATGTATTCATACTTCTCAAAGAGTTCCATCATCGGTTCTACGGTGGAGTTTCCGCCGATGGAAGCGGCAGAATAGCCGAAATTGTTATAGGTATTGCCACCTACTGCGTATTGTCTATCAAAGATAACCTCTGTTGAATTTTGGCCTGCCGCTTGGAAAAGTTCTTGATAGTCAGGATAAAGGCTGTAGATGCCAAGATTCATAACCGCCAAAGAAGCGTCGCGGGCCAGTTCATATCTATTGTTGCGAATGGCGACCCTAGCTTTGGTGGCCAACGCCGCCCCATGGGTGACACGACCGACGTTGTCAGCGTTGTAACTTTGGGGCAATGCCTCGCTATTGATTATGGCATCTAACTCTGAGATGACAAAGTCTACGATCTCTTCTTTCGAATTGGTAGGCCGTTGGTCATTTACATCTAAGGGCTCTAAGATCAGAGGCACATTGCACCAAAGGCTTGCCAGCTGCATGTAATAATAGGCACGTAAAAAACGGGCTTCGGCAGTTAGTCGGGCCATCGTTGCTGCATTACCATCTTCAACACGATCAATATTGGCAAGTACGCCGTTAGCTTTACCAATGCCTCGATAGTATCTTTCCCAAATAGCGGTTATGGTAGCATTTGAGGGGTCAATTTCTCCTAAGCGCACATCGTTAAATGTCGGTACGTTAGAAGCAGATCTAAAACCTATGTCTGTAATACCGTCAAGCTCAATTACTGACTGGGTGCCATCCAGTTCATTGTAAATGGCATTCACCGCTAAAATGGCGTCTCTTTCCGAAGACCAATAAACTGTTTCGGATACTGCACCTGTTGGTTCTAAATCAAGGCCCTCGTCTAACCCATCGGCACAGCCGAAGAATAGCGATATGGCCGATAAAACCAATACTTTAGTTATATATACTTTTTTCATAATAATCTTCATTTTCTTAAAACATTACATTTAGGCCAACACTCATTGTTTTGGTATGGGGGAAGAATTGACTTCTACCTCTAGGAGTCTCCGGGTCAAATAATTTTTGAGCCGTAATGGTCAACATGTTTTCGCCCGAAACGTAGAGCCTTAACTTTGAAAATATATCCTGTTTGAAGGTGTAGCCCAATTGAAAGTTTTTCAATCGTGCATATTTGCTATCGATCAGCCAAAAGTCTGATTTGACGATGTTCCATGAGTTACCTGCAGTTACCAAAGGCCAGTCGCCATTAGGGTTTCTTTCAGGATGGTACGATCTTTCGGCCATTTCTTTATGGATGAAATTTTGGAAGGCTGGCCCCTCGGGAATGGCCCCGTCCAATAGATGTTGCTTTTTAAGAACACCTTGCCAAAACATTGAAAAATCAAACCCTTTGTAGGAAGCGTCGAACCTAAGACCGAATTCATATCGAGGGTCTTCATTACCGATAATGACTTGG
Source organism: Euzebyella marina (assembly GCF_003687485.1). Lineage (GTDB taxonomy): Bacteria > Bacteroidota > Bacteroidia > Flavobacteriales > Flavobacteriaceae > Euzebyella > Euzebyella marina. Next base: position 860,191 of record NZ_CP032050.1, read on the forward strand.
TCACCACCGGGTGCGATTGATTGGGTTATTTGTCCGTCACCATTTACATCCTCATAAATAATATCACCAATACCTACACTAGGGTGAATGGTGGCAGGATAGTTGGCCAAATCTTCATCGGTTCTATACAGACCAGGAGAGGTAAGACCTCTTAAAGAGTTGATGGAGTGACCTTCCGTCCAAATAGAGAAGTTGTCGGGAAAGAAAGGCCCTGCGCCGTTCAGATCTTCAATTTTGTTAATGACATCGGTAAAATTGAACCCAATCGAGTAATTAAACTCGTCGTCTGGTCTATACGCACCTTGGTAATTGATGCCAATTTCATATCCGTTATTCGAAACAGCGGCGGCATTTTGAACCGGAGGGTTTACACCGATGGTGGTAGAGATAGGAAGGTCTAAAAGAATGTCATCGGTATATTTCCAGAAATATTCTGCAACCAATGAAATTCTATTGTTCAAGAAAGTGGCGTCTACACCGATGTTGGTCATGGTGGAGGTTTCCCAAGTGATGTCTGGGTTTCCTGCTTGAACTATGGCAGAACCCGAAACTACGTTGCCACCAAATTGATAACCTTGATCAAGGTCGTAGGTGCTTCTAAAACGATTGAGACCTATGTTCTGATTTCCTAACTGCCCCCAAGAGGCTCTAAGTTTAATGTTATTGACGAAAGAATCTTCAATAAGATCTTCCATAAAAGCTTCGTTGGTTATATTCCACCCGGCCGATACTGATGGGAAAACCCCCCATCGGTTACCATCGCCAAAGCGTGATGATCCGTCGTATCTAATATTACCCTGAATCAGGTACCTGTCATCAAAAGAATAGTTCAGCCTACCGAAGAACGATCGTAGCCTCCAATCTTGATTATAACCACTGATGTTTTGATTATCTACCGCCCCCGCATTTAAATCGCGCAGGTCATTATTGAAGAAGTTTTGTCGACTTGCCGCAACATTTTTGAACTTGTTGTAAATTTCTTCGTACCCAACCAGTGCGTCGAAAGAATGGCTGCCAAAGGTTTTATCATAATTTAAATATAGTCTCTGGCTCAGTTCTCTGGTGGTGTTTTCGGTTTCGGTAAGTTCATTGGTCGCGAACCAACCTGAGACGGCCACAGGCTCACCAGTTACATAGTTTCTCATACCCGCAAGGCTGTTCATGAACCTTGAAGTGTTTTGATTCGTCAATTTGTAAGTGACATTACCTTCTAGAGAGAAGTTTTCGTTGATGTTGTATTCAAAGCCTCCTTGGGTAAAAACATCATCGGTAATTCTGCTAGTTTCACCTTCGTTAGCCATGGCATGGGGGTTCCAATAACCCGATACAAGGTCGTATGTACCATCGGGATAAGCCATGACCACATTACGGTTAATGTGTAAGAGACCTTGAACGATTTGTTGCCCTGCAACGCCTGAGCCATTGATGGCATGTCCCGGTCCGGAGAAATTGCCGTTTCGGTACATAAGTCCGACTTTGAAAGTCAACTTATCGTTGGCATAGAGATCGGCATTTACACGGGCCGTGGTTCTTTTGTTATTGAAGTTTTGAAGAATGCCATCTGAATCGTTGTAGTTTAAAGAGGCAAAAATTCTACCCTTATCGCTTCCACTTGAAATTGAAAAGGAGTGTTGCTGCATTAAAGCACTTTTGTTGAAGATACCATCTTCCCAATTGGCCCATGGAAATTCATACGGGTTGGTTCCCGCTACGGCATTTTGAATATATTCTTCAGAATAGGTCGGCGTTCCTCCGGCATTAACCTGGGCTTCATTTTCCAATCTTAACCAAGATTCGGTATCTGCCTTTTCAGGAAAAAAACTAGGATTTTGAACCCCCACAAAAGCATTATAGTTTAGAATAGTACCTTCTGAGGCGCCTCTTTTGGTAGTTACCAAGATAACCCCATTGGCGGCGCGTGAACCATAAATGGCCGAAGAAGCCGCATCTTTAAGAATTGAAATTGATTCAATATTCTGTGCTTCTACGGTGCTCAGTGATTGTTCGATACCATCAATCAAAACAAGCGGGTTCGAATTGTTCAGGGTACCGATACCCCTAATTCTTATGCCCACATCTTCAACACCTGGTGAACCACCATTGTTTTGAATAGTCAGACCGGGAGACTGCCCTTGTAAGGCTGTGGCGGCACTGGTAACAGGTCTTTGGGTCAAACCCTCGCTATCAACCGTACTAATGGCACCGGTAACTTTGGCCCTGCTTTGTGTGCCGTAACCCACGAGAACCACCTCTTCTAGACTTGCGGCATTTTCGGTCATGGTTACCGTCATTTCTGTCTGGTCACCGACCTCTATCTCGGCGGTTGAAAAACCTATGTATGAGAATACCAAGGTAGCATCACTACCAACATTAATAGAGAAGTTGCCATCAAAATCGGTTTGAGTACCATTGGTCGTTCCCTTCTCTAAAATATTAGCACCTGGTAAAGGAACTCCATCTGAATCTAACACGACACCCGAAACAGTTTGTTGTACTTCTTTTTTATTGGTTCCGGAGACTACAGCATTTTCTGTAGTATCGTTTTTGGTCTCTTCTAAGGTGGTGATGATGATTTGTCGATTGACCGTTTTATAGGTAATGTTGGTATCATCGAAGAGTATTTGTAAAATGGGATCTATTTTAAACTTTTTAACGTGTATGGAAACTTTTTTCTGAAGGTCGATTTGACCACTTTCATACATGAACCTAAATTCTGAATTGGCTTCAATCTCTTTGAAAACGTCTATGATACTTACATTTTCTAAATCTAGTGAGAGCTCGGTATTTTGGCTGTAGGTACTAGCTTGCAAATTAATGACGGCAAGTAGTGAAATTATTAAGGTGAACAGAAAGGGACGCAAATCGCCTCTGCGCCTACACCACGTTAATAACTTATTCGAAAGGTTTTTTTTCATGGTTGGGTAATTATTTGGTTAAATGTTGTTCCGTTAGTTAGTAGTTTTCGATTGGGTACAACTGAGGTTTTTCTGAGGTCTTACATAGGCATTAAAGTTTTAAAGGGTTGACATTATTCAATGGTTATTTTATTATTAGAGATGTGATACGTGAAAGGTTGAAGTTGGTTGAGAGATTGAAGTATGTCATCAATGCTTTCTACATTAACATTGAAACTGGCATTTAGCACTTTTGAGTTGAGTGATTTATTTCTGTTCTCGATTGATACATTGTAGCGCCTTTCTAGCTTCTTTGCCATTAGATGGAAAGGGGTATTGCGGAAGACGACTTCTCCGGTGATCCAGCCAGTAAAAGTTTCGGTATCGACCTCGTCAAGAAGGGTCGTATGGTAGGTCTTTCCCCATCGGGCTCTATGTCCAGGTTTTAAAATCGTACTTTGGTCCGGTGTGTAGGTGTTGGTCATGTTTACGGATCCCTCGACCAACACGGTGGTAATATTCTTTTCGTCGGGGTAGGATGAAAGGTTGAATTCGGTACCCAAAACCTTTACTGCGACTTCATCTGCATTTACTATAAATGGGTGTTCAGTGTCTTTAGCTACTTTAAAATAAGCTTCCCCTTCGATAAAAACCTCTCTATTTTGGCCTTTGATAAATTTGATGGGGTACTTAAATTTTGTTCCGGAGTTCAAGTGAACCAATGTTCCGTCGGAGAGCAATACGTTGAAAATCTTTCCATATGGAATTTGAACTTCGCTATAAACGAGCTCTTCAATTTCTGAATCGGCACTATAGCTTAAAACATTGCCTTTTTGATTGGCAATGACTTTGCCATTTGAGCCTACTATTTTTTGATTTCCTTTCTCTTCGATAACTTCAATAGCATTTTCTCCTGTTCTAAGGGTAATAGCTTCTGGATCGGGCTGCACCGTTTCAAATGTTGTTTCATTTCTTTCAAGTAGAAATAATGTAGAGATTGCCAGACCTACGAAGATGGCCGCATAGCGAACCACTGTTTTCCAAAGAGGTATCGCTTTTGGAACATGCGGATTGATTTTGTTTTTAATGACAGTCCACTCGTCTTCAGTTCCATTTACATCAAGCAATTCAATAGACTCGTCTAAAAGGCCAGAACTGTTCAAATCTTTGATTAACTCTATTTCTTCTTTGGTCAGATGCTTGAAAGCTTCTTGATCAATTCTACCTGTTTGTTGTACGAGCTTAAGAACTTTTTTGAACTGCTCAATATTTGCCATTTTGCAAAGTTTGTTTCCTGTATGTTTCCTATTTTCTAATTTGGGGTGACAGATTATTTGTTTTTTAACAAAAAGGATTGAAAATTCTCCGTAACTGAGTATAATTCTATATAATTGAATTGCAGAAAAGCGAAAAAGATTGAATAAATTTAAGTGTGTAAGTAGCTTTTTGAACAACCAACCATGCAAAAGCCGCCTTTGACCATAGAAGAGTTAGAATTGTTCTTTAAGAGCAATCACGCTTTTTTATGTTTGGTGGCTTTATCTATTGTAAAGGATAAAGATGTCGCAAAAGATATCGTTCAAGATTTCTTTATTTCTTATTGGGAAAGAAGAAAGAATGTACAATTTACCGTTTCCTTTAAGGCCTACGCAGTAAGGGCTATAAAGAACCTAAGTCTTCAGCACGTACAGAAAGTAAAAAAAGAACAGAGTTTGGTAAACCAATTGGTGGCCAACATAAAGGTAGATGAAGAAAAACCTCAAAAAATCGGCAATAAGAAACGCATACAAGAATTGATTGACAGACTACCCGAAAGTCGCAGAAAGATTTTTATCTCTTACGTCATATATGGTCAGTCGTATTCTGAAATTGCCGAAAACAACGGAGTTTCAGTTAATACGGTTAAAACTCAGATGAAGCGAGCCTATCGATTTCTTAGGTCTGAAGCGAACCCAGATTTGCTCTATTTCTGTTTGGTAATGTTCGAAATATTCTAGATAACAACTAGCCGCTATTTCGGAATAGTTCGTTATTTGTTCTCGACCAAGCTGAACAGTTCTTTGTCTAATTGCGGTTTTACCTCGCAAGAAGTATCAAAATGCATGGTAGCCGTATTTTTACTATTGTATTCTGGCCAAGTTGGCAAACCTTCATGATTAGGATTGCCTGTTTTAGCAAAACTGATCCATGCCTGACTCATTTTGGTTGCAAGAACTTGGGCTTCTTCACCGCCCCCCGTCATATTTTGTGCCCTTTGAATATTGTCAAAAACAAAAGGTAGTTCCATACAATGCAACGATTTGTATTTACCATTAAACACAGGTGATTGCCAAGTGAAAAGATACATGAATACCGAAGCACCGTTTTGTAGTGAAGATTTTTCATTCGCCTGAACAACTGCCCCTGGTCTGAACATAGTATCGACATCTAGCAAGTCTTTTGTGTCTGTATCGTTCGGATAGGCTTTTTTGACTGCCTGTATATAGTCATCTGACTTATCTTTCCATTCATTCTTGATATGAGCATATATCTCTTCGTCGGTAGCATCTATAAATCTCATGTTCGCAAAAGGGGCGAACTCATTTTTAGTGGTTCCGATAAGAAGCGGAATGTCTTTCGATAGTTCGAAAGCCTTTTTAGAGAATAATTGATAGGGTAAATCTTCACCATCTCTGCTAGGCCCCCAGTTCAGACCAAAGCCTATTACGGGTTTGCCTGCCGCCTTCATTTTTTCCGCTACATTTTTTAGTGCTTGGGTACTTGCTGCACTTAGTTTATCGAAGGGTACATTTTGTATGCTGTCTACCTGGTTAGGTTCTATACCAAGTAATGACAAAACTTCGGCCCCGATGGCTTGGGTATCTTCTTTTTCGAGAATGTTGGTTCTAAACGAACCACTTTGGTTGATGGCTTTGTGAAAAAGACCTTTAGCCTTCGGCATAGCCATCAGCGTGTTGACTTTTGCACCACCTCCGGATTGGCCAAAAATTGTAATATTATTAGGGTCTCCGCCAAAATTGGCAATATTTGATTTTACCCAATTTAAAGCCGCCACCATGTCAAGAATGCTGTTATTGGCCGAATGTTTGTATTTGTCTCCGTAGGCAGACAAATCTAAAAAGCCAAGAACATTTAATCTATGGTTGATTGAAACTACTACGACATCACCTTTTTTACTCAAATTTTCACCGTCATAAGAGGGTAGCTCTTGACTGGAGCCTGCTGTGAATCCTCCTCCATGGATCCAGAAAAGAACAGGTCTTTTTTTGTTGTCGTCAATACTTGGGGTCCAAACATTAACTCGAAGGCAGTCTTCACTTGTATAACCCCAATCGTGATCAAATACAAATTCGGGTTCATCGGTAACTTCAGTTGTCGGGGTCATGAGTGGAGCCACTGGGCCATAGGTTGTTGAACTTCTTACGCCTTCCCAAGGTGTTGTTTTTTGAGCTGCTTCAAATCGATTGGCTTGGGCATAGGGTATGCCTTTATAGATATATGTTCCATCATGAATATAGCCCCTAACTTTCCCTGATTCGGTATTTGTAACGGCCACGTTTTTTCCAGTTACCAATTTTTGTGCGTTGTTGATTTGAAAAAATAACAAAAAGACAACTGGCAAGATTGTGTGGATGATTTTCATGATAGCGGTTTTATAGTTGAGTAAAGTCTTTTAAAGTATTAGCAGAAAGAGATAGTTTAAATTGATAATTTGACCGATTTATGAGTTTGTTTTTCAAAAGAAATATAAATCTATCATATTTCAAAGTATTAATGTAACAAAGTGAGACAATAGAAGTTTTTTGTTGGTTGGTGGGCCGGGCGAACTGTTGTAAATTAGAGGGGTGAAAGAAAATGCAATCATTATGGAAAGAAACCAACTGTATCCAATATTTTTGAAGGTATCCGAATTGAATATATTAATTGTTGGTGGCGGTAATGTGGCACTGGAGAAGTTGACGTTCCTCCTGAAGTCAAGTCCGAATGCCAAAGTTGAAATGGTTGCTCCTATGTTTAGAAAGGATACTATCGACCTTGCCGGTAAGAATAATGTTACCATGTATACAGACGAGTACAATGACTCGCATCTTGCAAATAAGCATATTGTAATTGCAACGACCGATAACCCTCAAGTTAATCTTACTGTGTATGAAGATTGTAGGAAGAAAAGTCTCTTGGTCAATGTGGCAGACAATCCACCCCTTTGCGATTTTTATATGGGAGGTATAGTAACAAAAGGAAACGTCAAAATAGCTATATCTACCAATGGAAAATCGCCAACTACGGCAAAGAGGCTCCGTCAGTTTTTTGAAGACGTTCTTCCTGATAATATTGATGATTTGGTTCAGAACTTAAATGAATATCGCAAAACCATCAAAGGAGATTTTGAGAAAAAGGTGGAGGTTCTCAATGAATTTACCAAGGGATTGGTCAGGCGTAATCCTCAATAAGTCCCTCTCCCTGTAGTACTTTTCCTGTTTATTTTATTTTGTAGGATAAAAAAACAAAAAAAATATTTTTGTTAAATTTTTTGGCAATTGTGTAACCGATTGCAGTAATCGATTGCGCTTCCAATTATCCTATTTCTCTTTCAAAGATTTTTAAAAAACTTTTTAAGTCTTTCAGAAGCCCGATAAATGGGGCTTTTACAGAGGTTATGCCGATTTGGCTAAATGGTTGAAACTCAATTTTCGTTAAAAACAAACAATTTTGGTTTTTTAGTAAAAAAATTATTGATAATTAAAATTATAGGTAAAATTAGTGCTAAATCAGTGCTAATGGGGCTTTAAAAATGATATTTTGATTTGCTTAAATCAAAACGTAAGCCTATTTTCGTCTATGACGGTATGCAGAATTATTGATTATTACATAGTCATATGGAAGTACACCGTTTTGGCAACCAAGAGAAAATTAATTCTAACAACTACAAAAATTGACACTATGAAATGAACTATCTAACTACACATTTTATGCCCAAAAAGGGCTAGATTGATTTCGATTTAAACTATTAAGTAACTAACAATTTTTAACTAACTACAACATGAAAAACACTACAAAATTTGTAGGTACAGGCTCTGTTGTGTTCAAATCACAGTTTTTGGGCGCATTCTTCATGATTTTACTTGTTGTACCTACCTTAGGTCATGCCAACGAAATTATCGTTGCTGATCGTATCCATGCTTTTGATGTTCCTTTTCAATCAACCGTTTCAGGTACGGTAACTGATGAGAATGGGGTTCCCTTGGCCGGGGCAAGTGTGGTGGTCAGAGGAACCACTAGGGGTACAACGACTGACTTTGATGGTAATTTCTCCATTCAAGCAGAAGGTAACGCTGTTTTGGGCGTAAGCTATATTGGCTACAAAACAGCACAAATTTCAATTAACAATCGATCTACTTTAAGTATAACCCTTGAAGAAGATTCGGCACTCTTAGATGAAGTGGTGGTGGTAGGTTATGGTACCCAAAAGAAGGGTGAAGTAACCGCTGCAATTGCATCCGTAGATGCCGAGCAAATTGGTATTGTGCAAACTTCAAGTACAATAGATGCGGTTAAGGGACAGATTTCAGGGGTTGATATTCAGGCCGGGGGCGGTCGCCCAGGTCAAACTTCTACTGTACGTATTAGGGGTAGAAGATCGGTAACGGCTTCTAACGATCCTTTATATGTAGTTGATGGAATTCCATTGATCGATGGCTCTGAATCAATGTCTGATATTAACCCACAAGACATTGCTTCTATGCAAGTCTTGAAAGATGCCGCAGCTACGGCCGTTTATGGGTCAAGAGGTGCTAACGGTGTTATATTGGTGACTACCAACCGTGGAAAGGTCGGTGAAACACAGGTAAGATATAGTAGCCAATATGGTATAACTTCGGCATCACGCCTTGTGGATATGATGAATGGTCCGGAGTATGCGGCTATGAAAAGGGAGGCCCGACGCTCTTCTTGGGATGGTACCATCCCAGCTGATACAGACGTTTTCTTCGATCCTATTGAATTAGAATCATTGGATCAAGGGCGGTCGACCGACTATTTAGATTTGGTACTTGGATCAGGTTATCAGACCAATCACCAATTAGGAGTTAGTGGAGGTTCAGAGAATACAACTTTCAACTCTTCTATAGGGTATTTCAAAGAGCAGGGTATTATTAGTAATATGGACTATGAGCGTTTCTCAGGAAGGTTGAATGTTGATCATCGTATCAATGATACTTTCAAAATCGGGGCGTCGTTTCTTATTGCACACTCTATTCAGAACTGGGGTTCTAATGCAACAATGGGTGAAGCCTTGGCAAACAACCCTTTAGGTGTGCCATTTGATGAAAATGGTGAGTTGCGATTTTTACCTACCAATGACGGTATTCGAACAAACCCTTTAAACGAATTGGTTGATGGTGCATTTGTTGATGAGAGAAAATGGACCCGTATTTTTGCTCCCATCTCATTAGATATAAACATTACCGAAGGGCTTCAATGGAAAACTCTTTTTGGGCCTGATATTCGTTTAGGTAGACGAGGTGAATTTAGAGGCAGCTTGACGAACGACAATCGTGGAGGTCCTGGAGATGCGGCTATCACTCACTCAGACAACTTTGCCTATACAATAGAGAACTTATTGACTTTTGATAAAGAGGTGTTTAGTGATCAAAATCTTAAAGTAACACTTCTTCAGAGTGTTCAAAGTTCACGTACAGAAATAGCTCAGGCTTCGACCACTGGTATACCTTATGAGTCCCAGAAATTTTTTAATCTAGGTTCTGCAGCCAACAGAAATGTAGCCTCAAGATTAACCGAATGGACCTTGGCTTCATTTATGGGGAGGTTGAATTATGATATTGGAGGTAAATACCTATTTCAAGCTTCGTTAAGGGCTGATGGGTCTTCAAGGTTGGCCGAAGGAAATAAATGGAATTACTTTCCTGGCGCCTCCATTGGATGGCGTATGTCAGAAGAGCAGTTCTTGGCCGATACTTCGGTATCACAATTGATGTTAAGGGCCTCTTACGGTGAAGTTGGAAATACCTCGGTTAACCCTTATCAAACAGCAGGAAGATTGGGTTCTATACCATATGCTTGGGGTGAAGATGGTGTTCTTGGCTTTGGCCTCTCTGAAATACCGAATACCAACTTGGGCTGGGAAGTTTCAAAAACGGTCGACGTTGGTCTTGATTTTGGTTTGTTCAATGGTCGCGTAAGCGGTACTGTGGATTGGTTTAGAACAAATACTGTAGATATTCTTTTAAATAGGAGCTTACCACCTACATCAGGTTATGGTAGCATTTTGCAGAATATAGGTTCTACACGTACCCAAGGTCTTGAATTTGCGGTCAGCACTAAGATTTTCGATAACCCGGACGCTTTTTCATGGAAATTAGACTTTAATATAGCCGGTTATCGTGAACAAATCACCGAGTTGGCCTTGAAGGATGAAAATGGTAATCCTATCGATGATGTGGGTAACTCTTGGTTTATCGGTGAGCCTATTCAAGTTTTTTATGACTACGAAAAGATAGGTATTTATCAATCGAACGAAGTCGATTTGGCCAATTCAATGGAGCAGAAGGTGCCAGGTGAAATAAAATTAAGAGACACAAATAATAATGGTGTCATTGATCCTGATGACCGAAAGATACTAGGTACTGATACCCCAGACTATTATGGTGGTTTGACCAATAGATTTTCGTACAAAGGGCTTGAACTTGGATTGTTCTTCTATTTCCGTCAGGGGCAAACAATTCAATCGGGATTCCATGCAGGGAACAATTCACTATTCGCAAGATATAATAATCTTGATGTGGACTATTGGACTATTGACAATCCTACAAATGCCAATCCAAGACCGAACGAAAACCAAGAAAGTCCGAGAAACGGTTCAACCTTGACTTATTTTGATGGTAGTTTCATCAAACTAAGAAATATATCGCTTTCATACGCTTTGCCAAATTCGGTTACCGATAAATTGGGTATGGATAGCTTGAAATTTACATTATCAGGACAGAATCTGTGGTTCATCACCGATTATGAAACATTTGATCCAGAGGTCGGAGAGTCCGACGATAATGCAGGCCCATTTAGAGTTGATCCTCCAGGTGAAGCCAACGGAGCAAGTTCTTTGGGGTCTGGTATTATTCCAAGTAATAAGATGTACTCTTTAACCTTAAGTGCTACATTCTAATCATGGAGACCATAAAAAAAAATAATATAGATATTATGAAAAGAACAATATATACAGTTTGGTTACTAGCTTTTGGCTTTGTAATCAGTGCGTGTGAGGACTATCTTGAAGAGGAGTTGGTGACAGACGTATCCGCTGCCTCGTATTATACAACTGAAGATGGTCTTAAAGATGCGGTTACCGCTACTTATGGTCTTTTGAAACCGTTTTACGGTCAAGAGATGGGTGCCGCCATGACCACTTTCGGTACAGACATCTGGACCAACGGTGCTGACGGGGGTCATAAATACTTTAATTTTTATGATACCAGTTTGAACTCGGCTTCCTCTTATATTCGCGACGCATGGAATACTTGGTATCGAGGTGTCAATCAGGCCAATGGTGTGATTAATCGGTCAGCTGATGTTGAGATGGATGAGGGTGAGAAAACAACTCTTTTGGCCGAAGTTCGATTTCTTAGGGCTCTTTATTACTTTAATATTGTGACCACTTACGGTGATGCGCACATAAGTTTAGAGGAAACCACAGATATTGAGGTTGAAGCCAATAAAACTTCTCAATCTGAAATCTACGCACAGGCTATAATACCAGATTTAGAGTTTGCGATTGCCAATTTAGGAGAAGAGCCTTTTAATGGTGATTATGGTAGGGCGACCAAACCCGCAGCAGAGTTTTTGTTAGCAAAAGTGTTACTTACCAGAAGTTACACCGGTTTTGCAGAAGGTAACGATGCAGCAAGGGCAGAAACCCTATTCGGCAATGTTATAAACAACTACGGTTTTTCTCTTTTAGATGATTATGCATCCTTATGGGATATAGCTAACCAAGAAAACAGTGAAGTTGTTTTCGCGGTACCGAATTCAAAAGCGCAGGTTGATAGTGATATAGATCCTTACGGTCATAGGTGGCACCTTTATTTTTTAATGGAGTATGATGTACGTAGGGGTATGACTAGGGATATTGCCAATGGTAGGCCATGGAAAAGGCACCGTCCAACAGAGTTTATGTTGTCTTTGTGGGATAGGGATATTGATTCAAGATATGACAAGTCTTTTAAACATGTTTTCTATGCCAACAAAGAAGAGCCAGCCACCGACGCGGTAGGAGATGAACCGGCAAGAGCACCTTTAGCTGTTGGCGACACCGCTATATTTATTCCTGGGCCAATGCGAAATGAACTTTGGCCACAATCGAGACAGGATCAAGTACCTTATATGGTGATTACAGATGATGAGTATTCTGAAAGGTTGTTTCCGCCAATGAACAAATGGATTGACGACACGAGACCTGACAGGCAAAAGGTGAACGGTCAAAGAGACTTTATCCTTATGAGATTAGGTGATGCCTATTTGCTGCGCGCGGAAGCTAGGTTGCAACAAAACAACGCCTCTGGAGCCGCAGCCGATATCAACGTTATTCGCACAAGGGCTGCTTGGCCGGGCCAAGAAGCAGCGCTTCAAGTTGCCGCTGGCGATGTTGACCTTGATTTTCTTTTAGATGAAAGGGCACGTGAACTAGCTGGTGAAGGTTATAGATGGTGGGATCTTACAAGAACCGGTACATTGGTCGATAGAGTTAAAGCGTATAACCCTCAAGGGGCGGCCAATATTCAAGATTATCATACGGTTAGGCCTATTCCTCAAGACCAGATTGATAGAACATTGGGAGGATATCCTCAGAATCCTGGGTATCCCCAATAATTATGTTGTTTGAGTTAGTCAAAAGCCAGCGTTTTTACGCTGGCTTTTTAGTTGCTAACGTTGTATTTCACACATTTTTCTTAAAAAAGGTATAGCGGCAAAAAGCTATATAAAAATTCATATCTTGAAGCAAAATCCAAAATACATATTAAAAAAATGAATATAATTAAATCAAGCAGAGCAAAAATTGTGAATGGCTTGGCACTTACAGCATTAATTCTTTTAGGTTCATGTGGTGAAACGGCTAAAGATGACACTCCATGGGTTGAGATTTTTGATGGGAAAACCTTCAATGGTTGGAGCCAGAAAGGAGGAAAAGCAAACTATGAAGTTCGTGACGGAATCATTGTAGGTAGTACGGTTCATGATACCCCTAATTCTTTCATGACTTCAGACAAAATGTATGGGGATTTTATTTTGGAACTTGATTATAAAGTAGATTCTACAATGAATTCTGGTATCCAAATAAGAAGTAATAGCTATCCGAATTACATGAACGGTAGAGTTCATGGGTACCAGATTGAAATCGACCCTTCAGAAAGGGCTTGGAGTGCCGGAATCTATGATGAGGCCAGAAGAGGTTGGCTCAACCCAATGACCGATAACCCTGAAGCACAAAAGGCCTTTAAACAGAACGATTGGAATCATTATCGTATCGAGGCAATAGGTGACACTTTGCAGACTTGGATCAACGGCGTGCCAGCCGCAAACTTAATTGATGATAAAACTGCTAGCGGCTTTATCGGATTACAGGTGCACAGTATTCGGAAGGAAAGTAAAGAGGGTACTGAAATAATGTGGAGAAATATTAAGATTTTGACCGATAGTCTTTCAAAATATAATAGACCGCACCCAGTAGAGCCCATTATTACGAAAAATAACTTGACCAAATCGGAAAAAGAAGGTGGTTGGGAAATGCTTTGGGATGGTAAGACAACCAATGGTTGGCGTGGTGCAAGATTGGATGAATTCCCTGATAAGGGGTGGAAGATTGAAGACGGTGTCTTAAGCGTACTTTCTTCGGGTGGCGCCGAATCTGCTGCTGGGGGTGATATTGTCACCAAAGAGCTATATGGTGATTTTGAGCTGAAGGTAGATTTTAAACTTACCGAGGGTGCCAATAGCGGTATTAAATATTATGTCAATACCGATATCAATAAAGGTCCTGGTTCTTCTATCGGATTGGAATATCAGATTTTAGACGACGATAAGCATCCTGATGCAAAAATGGGTAGGGACGGTAATCGCACGGTTTCTTCTCTTTATGATTTGATTACTGCTGATGAAAACAAGCCAATCAACCCAATTGGAGAATGGAATACTGCCCACATCATTTCTAAAGATAATCATGTTGAACACAGATTAAACGGAATTAAAGTATTGGAATACGAGCGTAAAAGTGCTGACTACCGAAAATTAGTCGCTGAAAGCAAGTATGAAAAATGGCCCAATTTTGGTGAGGCTGACAAAGGGCACATTTTGTTACAAGACCATGGTGACTTGGTGTCGTTCAAAAACATCAAAATTAAAGACTTGAGTAAATAAACTTTGCTTTCTGGTTGTGGTCAAACCATACCGGTTACTAAACTTAAACTAAAGAATATGAGTTCTAACAGAAGAAACTTTATCAAAAAAGCCTCGGTAGGTGCGGCGGGAATAGCCTTCAGTGGTAGTATAAATGCAATGTCGGCTTCGGAATATTCTCGGATTTTGGGAGCAAACGATAAAATCAACTGTGCCATCATAGGTGTGCGTAGCAGGGCAAAAGCACATATTAAGGCTATTCATACCGATTCGAATGCCAAAATTATCTATAGTTGCGATGTAGATGATAAGATTATTGAAGAACATAATGAATGGTGTAAAAAGAATATAGGGTATGTTCCGAAAGTCGAAAAAGACTTTAGAAAAGTTTTGGAAGACAAAAAGGTAGATGCCGTTTTTATTGCGACACCTGAACATTGGCATGCACCAATGGCCATTTTGGCCCTTCAGGCAGGTAAACACGTGTACGTTGAAAAGCCATGTAGCCATAACCCTTATGAGAATACTTTACTGGTAGAGGCACAAAAGAAATATGGTAAGAAGGTGCAAATGGGTAACCAGCAACGATCGGCCAAATCTTCGGCGCTGGCAGTAAAGGAAATCAATGAGGGTATTATAGGAGATGTCTTCAAGGGAGAAGCCTATTATTCCAACAACAGAGATTCTATTGGAACGGGTAAAAAAATTCCGGTACCTTCAACGCTGGATTGGGAAATGTGGCAAGGGCCAGCAATACGTGAAGATTACAGAGATAATATTCACCCTTATAACTGGCACTGGTTTAAAAATTGGGGTACTGGTGAGGTGCATAACAATGGTACCCATGAAATTGATATTTGTAGATGGGCATTAGGGGTTGATTTGCCCGATAGTGTAACCTCTTACGGAGGAAAGTACGCCTATGATGATGATTGGGAATTTGTAGATAACCAGCAGGTTACTTATAAGTTCGGGGATGATAAATTTATAACTTGGACAGGTCATAGTAGGGGTCTTATAATGCCTAATCAACCAGGTAGAGGTATTACCATTTATGGTAGCAAAGGTATCATCACTCTTAGTAGGGGAGGTTACCAACTATATGATTTGGGAGGGAACCAAATTAAAGATGTAAAGGAAGATGGAGACCAAAGCACCGGAACCAATACTAGGGGAGAAGGTGTTTTAGATGTCAACCACGTAAGCAATTTCTTTGCAGGAATTCGTGAGGATAAATCATTGAACTCCGACATTAAAGATGCCAGCATTACCACCATGCTTTGCCACTTGGGCAATATGGCTCAAGATGCCGGGGAAACCATAAAGATTGATACAACCACTGGTAAAGTCTTGAATAATGATAAAGTGATGAAAGACTGGTGGAAAAGAGAATACGCCTCAGGTTGGGAGCCAAAACTATAAGCAATTCTTTGTAATCTTAGCCTCTGATTTTTCAGGGGCTTTTTTTATGCTGAAGAAGCACCTTTCAAAAGGTACTTCAGTTTGTCAAGTCGAAAGCGCTTACCTAAGATATCTTTGTCTCTTAGGTGTTGTTTTACTCTAAGTTTATAGGCAGTTGTTATCATTTTACTCCATGAAATCAGATTATTTTTTCTGTAAAACAGATGAAAGTATAGATGATAAGGGTAGTTGCACCATTTGATTTTATAATCCGTAGTTCCCATTGATAAATCGATGGTCTTAACACCTATATTGAAGAATAGTTCCAGTCTTTTTAACATGCCTATATCGCCCATATTGTAGTCGGAATATGCAATATCATAGGTTTGAATATAACTGAAAACGGTATCCTCCAAATGAAAGTGAAGGGCAATGTTTATGGGCTGTTCCTTATTATAAATCACAAAAAGAGAGGCTCTCTTTTTAAGCAAAAGGGGGTATACTAGTTCTTGATAATAATGCCAATTATGTAAGTTGTTGTTGTGTACTCTTTTTTCGTCGAACCTCTTTTGAAGAAGAGCTGCGAACTGAGAAAAGAGCTTATCGTAGGCGGCCCTTTCCATTTTGCCATAAAAGAAACAGTACTCTATTTTGTTTTCAGCTTCCAGTTTTTTCTTTTTTGACCTAAGCTTTTTTCTATTGCGTGCACTTAGCTGTTTCAAAATGTAATCGTCTACACTTTTTGAAGCTGTAAGATCTATTAAGAAACCTTTATATTGGCGTATTTTTCTTCGAGAAATATTCTTGCTTAAGGGGGCTTCAGGCACATCTAAATACTCGGGAATATCCCAAACGGAGGTGAACCCTAAATCATCAAATCCGTCAAAATGGTTTGAATTTGCAAGAAGATTCGAGTTGGTAAGACTGTTATTTATGGGGGTATTATAGAATGGAGGTATCTTACCTTTCATGAAAAGGTCAAAGAAAAACCGGTATTTGATGTCAATAGCCAACTCGAAACGATAAATATGTATCTCTGGGGGAATTGGTCGTAAAAATTCGACATTCCTAAAGATAAAATTTATTTATCGTTCGGTAGTAAGGTAATCAGCTATGGTTTTGGCAATTATATCTCGACCATGTTCGTTCCAGTGATGGTCGTAAATTAAGGTCGTCGATTTTTTTGATGCCTTAAAATTGGGTGCAAAATCTAATACCTCAATATTTTCGGCTTTACAGTATCTTAAAAAGCTATCGGCCGTTTTTCTTGAGTCTAGCAGAATAACCGTTTTTTCTTTGTCGAAACCGTAAAGAGAAACTAGGCTTTTGAAATTGTTGAGTCGTTTTAATTCTTGTGCGTCTATTTCTTCTTGCGACAGCGTTACCTCGTTTTCTTGATAGCCGTTCTGGGGCTCTCTAAAAGCTTTGCCCTGAGCAAGTCTTTTAAAGGGTTCGAGAATACCAATTTTTGAACCGTAGGCCAAAAGTTTGATGTTATCACGAATCTTAAAAAGCGTGGAATTCAGCATTTTGATCCTCGCATAATTAGGGCTGTACTCTCCTCTTGAAAGGTCGCTTTCATAATTGAGGTAGATGATTATCTTATCAATTAATTCAAATTGATCTTTATAAGCGTGTATCAAATGCATTTGATTCGCCAAGTCATAGCCGGCATAACCATATTCATATACGCTAATATCTTTTGTTTGTTCTTCGACTTTCTCGCCGGTAGAAATGTAGTAATCTTGATGAAAGCCTTCTATAAATGAATCTCCTATTAAAGCTACTTCATAATCTTCCTCGGTGGGGTTGAATTCATTTTTGGAGTTAAAACCTTCTTCATTGATCCTGAACTCTGAAAAATTCTGATTTCTGTTTCCGGTCACGGCGTATCCTGAACTACCGGGCACACGCTTTTCTACACCATACTCATCAATGTATCTCGGTGGGTCTTCGGTGTACAGGTGTAAAAGCCTTACCAACCCTTCTAAGGTCAGTAAAATCAGAAATACGTATACCAAGCATTTTAATATAAACTTCTTCATCCCTTAGAATTGGAAATAAATAAACGATCTATTGACACCATCATCATAGAATAGCAACATAAGTAATATGAGAACAGAGTATACAAAAAACCTCACATATCTAGATTCAAACTTGAACGGGTTTCTCTCGTCTTTTCTAATTAGATATTCATAAAAGGTAAATAGGGCTATCAAAACATAAAAATCGATCATTCGGTAACCCATCGGATGAACGTAGGGAGCGTAACTGAAATCTTCGATAATCTTATTGATGTAGGCAAAAGAATCGGTTAAGGTGGGAGACCTGAAAAAGATTCTGGAGAAAGTGACCAAAGCAAAGGTCAATAATACCTGGCCAATTTCCTTTAGTGATGGTAACCAACTATTTTCTGCTATTACATTGTCGGCATAGATTCGGTTTCTGCCCATCAAGAATACGGGAATATAAAAAAGCGCATGCAACGCTCCCCAGAAAATAAAGGTCCAATTCGCACCGTGCCAAAAGCCACTAACCACGAAAATTATGGTAATATTTCTTATGGATAAAAGTTTGCCGACCCGATTACCACCCAAGGGAATATAAAGATAGTGTCTGAACCATGTCGATAACGAGATGTGCCAACGTTGCCAATATTCGGCCACGTTACGCGAGAAGTTAGGAAACTTAAAGTTCGACATAAGTTCGACCCCTAAAAGCTTGGCGGTTCCTAAGGCGATATCTGTATATCCGCTAAAATCGCCATACACCTGAAAACTAAAAAGACAAACACCCAAAATGAGCGTGGAAGCTGGGTAGTCGGCATAATTCTGGAATATGTCATCAACAATTGGGGCCAAAGCATCGGCAATCACCAGTTTTTTGAAGAAACCCCAAAGCATAAGTTTAATTCCGCTAGAGGCTTGGTCAAAATTGAAAATTCTTTTATTCGAAATCTGATGTAACAAATTGGAAGCCCTTTCAATGGGCCCAGCGACCAATTGGGGAAAGAAGGCTACGAATGCCGTAAATGCCACCAAATCATTGGTAGGTTTCAGCTTTTTGTAATAAATGTCAAATGAGTAAGACATTGTTTGAAAGGTGTAAAATGAAATACCCACGGGTAGAATGACCCTTAGCGTCCATGTACTTTTCATATCGTACCCAAAAATCGACCACATATCGATGAATGAGTCGACAAAAAAGTTGAAGTATTTGAAAAAACCTAAGAGACCCAAGTTAAAAGCCATGCTTACCCATAGCCAGTATCTTGCCTTTTTTTGATCTAGGTTTTTAAATATTTCTTGCCCCACATAAAAGTCTACCAGTGTACTGAGCATTATCAGTAAAAGAAAACGCCAATCCCACCAGCCATAAAAGATATAACTGGCTACTATAATCAAAATGTTTTGGGCCTTTAGGTTTTTTTTGAAAACCGTCCAATACAAGATGAATACCAGGGGTAGAAAGAATAGAAATTCTATTGAATTAAATAGCAATAGGGTAAGGTTTTAGGTTAGGCTTGTTGTTTTGACATTTGCACTCCTGTCTGTTTAAGATTGCCAACGAACAAATAGTCCATTTCATTATGTTCCACCTTAAATATTTTAAGGTTTTTCATGCATTCATTATTCAGATACAAAAATTCGAAAGCGATTGTCTTAAGGTAGTTGTTCTCTTGCTTTTCAAGGGTGATTAAATCAAGATTGTCAGTAGAGACCGTATTTTCAAGTTCGATAAAGGTATAGCCCGGAGTGCTTGGTTTATCCTTCTTTTGGTTCTTTAGACCATAGGTTAATTTGTGAAGTCTTTCGTTCAGGTTCTTTTCGCGCAAATTTTGTTTAAGGTCGAAAAATTTCTTGACGCTGTTGGCGGTTAGCTTTGATTTTATAGACTTCCTGTTGAAATAAATGTGATATTCGAAATCATAGGTTCTGGTAGCCCATCTTGTTTTATATTCGAAATGACCCTTAGAAAAATCGAATATTTTAAAGTTGTTTTCCAACCCCCATTCTATAAGTTTCATAATGGTTACGGAACCTAAATGAAACTTGGCATAATCGATGTCAAAAACCGTAATGGCATCGAAAATAATCTCCTTTGAAAAATAGTTGAGGGTTACCCCAATAGGTATGTTTTGGTCATAAATAACATAAAGCGCCGCTTTTTTATCTAAAAGTAGGGGGTAGGCGACTTCTTTGTAAAAGTTCCATTCAGTAGCATCAAGGTTATTATTGTATACTTCTTTATCGTCAAAACGTTTTTCCAGAAGATTTCTGAATGACTCGAATAGTTCATCGTACTCTTTCTTTTCAACATCGCCCCATACCATCTTATAACTAATGTCAAAACACTCTTCCAGCCTTCTCTTGTATTTGTTGAGTTTATAACGACTGCTTTTGCTAAAAGTTTTTTGCATAAACTGCTGAAAGTCTGTAAACGTATCGAGATCTATAAGATATCCAGGATATTGCTTACTACTTAAAAAACCGATTTGGTTCGATTCTGATTTTTCAACATTAAAATAGCTAGGAACGTCAAAAATCAGGTAGGTGTCATTGATTTCGTTGGGTCGGTTACCTAAGTTCACTTGGTAATCGATACCTTTTGTCAACGTACTTCCCATATTGTGCCACACGGGTAACGAAGGGTGCTTTGCAAAGGTAAGGGGTGCAAGAAATTCGGGTTTCTTTACCTTTCCATTTGTATAAAAATGTTTTTTCCAAACACCGCTGAAGGTGTCAGATAAAAAGGGATTGCCTTTAATCATGGTTAATTGGATATTTGGGGAAGTATTCTATACGCAGGAAAGTACTCTAGGTCTTTGTCTGTCATAGAATTGCGTAAACGCTTTAATTCTTGCTCTATCAGCTTGTCATAAATTTTTTGGTCGACAATGAACTTCCATAGTTTAAAAGGCATCAAATCTTTCGAAAAACTCGATTTAAAGGCCATAAGCGAATCTTCTCTATTTGCTCTACCTCCTCCGAGATTAAAGAATTTATAGTTCATGTCATTAGCTCGAAGGCGCATCTCGTCTATAATCAATTTAATTCCGCCCAAACTTAAATGCTCGGTTTTGGCCCCGGAAAGATGGTATTGTACGATGTCGTCGGTTAATATAAAAATGGCACCGGCAATTATTTCATCGGTCTCGTCAATTTTACAAAGCAACAACTCGGTTTCGTACTCAGAACTTAGCAAAAGTTTGTAAAAATACCGCTCATCGAAAAAGTAACTCTCATTGGCGTTCACTCGATCCATGTTTTCATGATAAATCGTAATGAATTCTTGAATATCATCCTCGGTAGTGCCCTTATATACAGAACAGGTCTTTCGAGCCTTGTTCAAATACGTTTTTAACCGACTACCATAATTTTGCCTTTGAATATCGATGGGTTGGGTGAGGTCAATATTGACCACAAAACCTGGATTGGTTATTTCGCCAAGTCCCTCTAGAACTTCGTCTTGATGTTCTATAAAAGGATGCAATCTGGAAAAAATAGTAATGATATGGTTTTGCATTAAAAAAGCAATCAACTCTTCTTTGAATTTTTTATTGTTAAAAGAAGGTTTCAGTTTCATCACCAGCGGGCCAGCGTAGCCATAAACGGAGGTAGCATCTTTATAAGGCGTACCAATGATCGGTCTTACCAATAAGGGTAAGGCTACCAAGCCTTGCGGTTCTTCGTAAGAAATAAGAATTGGTTCCTCATCCTGCTTTCTAGAAAGCTCGTGGTAAGAATAAGTATGGTAAAAATCGTGATGTGGAAAGGTGTTGATACATCTTTTCCATTCTTTTTTCTCCCTAATAACCTGTATCATTCCAGATTTTACTTGTTCTTCTAATGTTGTGTCAAAAATACAGTTCAAACGTAAAGAATTTCTTAAAAACGAAAACGTTTAGTAAAATGTTTTAGTTAAAAATTTAGTTTAAAAGTTGATTTAGACGTTTACTGAAATCTTACCCAATAAAAAAGCCCCTGATTTATGGGGCCCAATTATAAATTATTTGAAATAAGATTAAGAAATAATGTTGGCTGTGATTTCAGCTTTTGTTAATCAAAAATGCCAATAATGTCTAAAATAAGAGCGACAGGAATAGCGGCAAGAATAAAAACCAAGCAGCCGACCATAATTCTCAGAAAGAGATTAAGCATTTTAACTCCGATGGGTAGTTCTTGTTCCATAATAGTTGATGTTTACTTAAAGTTAACAAATATTATGTTACAAAACTGTTTTTGAGGAAGTTATTTGTTTACGCCCTGGGTCCTTGTGAATCGTAAAAACGTTTTTTAGTCGATTTTAAAATTAAGGAAGGTTTCTTTTTTAGGGCTTTTTCCCACTTAGTGTTTTGCTTAGCTCCTCTAAAGAAACACCCTTGGTTTCGGGCATCATGAATTTGACAAATAACAATTGCAACACCATCATGAATGCAAAAAAGGCGAATACCGGTCCTGGTCCGACCTTTGTAAAGAGAAAAGGAACCATCGAGGGTATGATTGCCGCTAGTACCCAATGGGTAGAACTGCCAAAAGACTGACCAGCACCTCTTAAATGATTAGGGAAAACTTCTGAAATAAATACCCAAATAACAGAGCCTTGACCAATAGCGTGCGAGGCGATGAATATAAACAGGAAGATAGGCACGGCCATTCCTTGCCATTCTAGAATGAAAGCTGCTGCAACTAAAGATAATGATATAATATAGCCTGCAGACCCAATGTACATCAATTGCCTTCTTCCCAACTTGTCGATCAAGAAGATACCGACCAACGTAAAGATTAAATTGGTGATGCCTATACCGATGCTGCTAAGAAGTGCAGTGCTTTCGCCAAGGCCTGCTGCCTCAAAAATTCGCGGTGCATAATAGAGAAAGGCATTAATACCCGAAAACTGATTGAAAAAGGCTATTAAGAATGCCAATATCAGTGGAAAGCGATATTTCGACATAAAAATACTTTCAGAGGCCTTCTCTTTGCCTATGTCGTCGGCCATTTCTTCCTTGATGGTTTCCAGTGTCAGTTCCGGACTTACTGAATTTAAAATCTCTCTTGCCTCGGCATCTCTGTTTTTGGTTAGCAGCCATCTAGGGCTTTTTGGTACCGTAATAACAAACAAAGTATAGATTATTGCCGGAAAGGCTTCTACGCCGACCATCCATCGCCAATCGTTCTCACCTACATTGCTCAAAGCAGCATTGGAGACAAAGGCAAGTAGTATACCCAATACCAGCATGAATTGATAAAAGCCTACAAGTCTGCCTCGGTCTTTTGCGGGGGCAATTTCAGAGATATATGCAGGTGCTGCGACCGTTGAAGCCCCAACGCCCAAACCGCCAATGAAACGAGCTACGGCAAAGGTGTAAGGGTCATTGGCAAAGGCCGAACCGATGGCCGAGACGGAATAAAGAATACCAATCCAAATCAAGGTGTTCTTGCGACCTATTTTGTTGGTCGGTATGCCGCCGAAAATAGCTCCGATAACCGTACCCCACAAGGCCATACCAATGACCACCGAGCCATGAAAAGCATCGGAAGAGTTCCATAAAAGTTGAAGTTTTTTTTCAGCACCTGAGATGACAACGGTGTCAAAGCCGAATAAAAAGCCGGCCAAGGCAGCTATAAGGGAAATCCTTAAAATTTTAGAATTCATAGTTAAGTTTTGTTGGTGGCAATAAAGCTAACAAAAAAATAACAGTGAAATTAAGAATTTGATAGTGTAGCCTTCCTATAAAGAAAATCCGCTTTATCGATTATCAGAAGATAGTTGGGAGGAGATATAATTCATTATTTGATGACTAGCTCCTTTATTTTTAGAGATGTAATTTGAATTAATGGCCCCAGTTCTAAGTCGATACTCGTTGTTTTCCAAAAGTTTTTTCATGGTTTCCCCGAATGTCCATTTGTCGTTTATGGTAAGAATTCCTTTTTGGGCGACTAGGTCTTCCGCCTCGTTGAAACCCTTAAAATGAGGGCCAATAATTACCGGAATGCCAAACACAGCTGGTTCGAGAGTATTATGAAGGCCTGTGGCAAATCCTCCCCCCACATAGGCAATATCGGCATAGCTGTAAATTTTGGTAAGTAAGCCAATATGGTCGACAATAAGAACCTCGTAGTCGCCAAGATTGTTGTTTTCCATTTTAGAGTAGAGGATGGTTTTCTTTGAAAGAGCTCCCGCCAAGCCTAAAATTTTATCGCTTTTGATGGTATGTGGTGCTAATACATACTTAATATTTCTAGGGGTGTGGTTGATATAATCAATAATGATGTTTTCGTCTTCGGGCCATGTGCTGCCTGCTATGAAACATAACTTGTCCTTTTTAAATGATTTCATAAAATCGAGCGAGTTGTCGCGTTCTAAAATTTCGGAAACCCTATCAAGGCGCGTATCCCCGCTCACTGTGCAGTTGCTGATGCCGATGCTTTTTAGTAATTCTTTTGAGGCAGGGTCTTGAACAAAATAGTGTGAGAAGCTTTTGAGGGCTTTTCTCATGAATGAGCCATGGGATTTAAAATAAATCTGATTTTCATTGAAGATGGCAGAAATTAAAATGGAAGGAACCTGATGGTCTCGCAGAATTTTCAGGTAATTCGGCCATATTTCATATTTGACAAAAATTGCCAGTCGGGGGTTCACTTTTTTTATGAAAGAGGATGCTTTTTCATTTGTGTCTATTGGTAAATAACAAATGACATCTGCAACTGATGAATTTTTTTTGACCTCGTAACCTGAGGGGGAGAAGAACGTAACCACAACTTTGTGATCGGGGTGGTCACTTTTTATTTTTTCAATTATGGGTAGGCCTTGCTCGAACTCTCCGAGTGACGCGACATGAATCCAGATATTCTTGTCATTTGGGCCAAGCTTATTTTCCAGAATGGTCGAGGTGTTCTTTCTTCCCTCAACAAATAATTTGATTTTAGGGTTGAAAAGGGCAACAATCTTCAGAAAGTGCCAAGACAGTTGGGCGAATACATTATAGATAAAATGCACAGGTCTATATTTTAGGCTAAATTACATTTCTTGTAAGAATTTGTTAGTTCTTGGTTTCGTATTTTTGTGGCTGCATTCATAATAGGTTTACATGAAGAAAATACAAATGGTCGACCTCGGAGGTCAGTATCAAGGCATAAAAGATCAGATTAATCAATCTATAGAGACGATTCTAGAAACTTCGGCTTTTATCAACGGGCCTGATGTGCATGCCTTTTCGAGGGAGTTGGAAGATTATTTGGGCGTGAAACATGTTATACCTTGTGCCAATGGTACCGATGCTTTACAGATTGCTATGATGGGTCTTGGGCTCAAACCTGGTGATGAGGTGATTACTGCCGATTTTACTTTTGCGGCGACCGTTGAGGTAATAGCCTTGCTGCAGTTGACTCCCGTGCTAGTCGATGTTTACCCGGATACTTTCAATATTGATGTAGAGGCCATAGAAAGGGCCATTACTCCAAAAACAAAGGCTATTGTTCCCGTTCATCTTTTCGGTCAATGCGCTAATATGGATGCCATCATGGGGTTGGCCAAAAAACATAATCTTTTGGTCATCGAAGATAATGCCCAAGCCATTGGTGCCGATTATATTTTTGACAATGGAGATAAGCAAAAGGCAGGTACGATTGGTCATGTTGGGGCTACCTCCTTTTTCCCATCAAAGAATCTGGGAGCTTATGGCGATGGGGGCGCTATTTTTACAAACGATGATGATTTGGCGCATACTTTAAGAGGTATTGTCAATCATGGTATGTACGAGAGATATCATCATGATGTGGTCGGTGTCAACTCGCGTTTAGATTCTATTCAGGCGGCGGTTTTGAGAGCGAAACTACCCCATTTAGATGCATATTGTTCAAGGCGGAGAAATGCCGCCGAAAAATATTCCCAAGCCTTTAATGGTGTCAATGATGTGATTGTTCCTCAAGTGGTTTCTAAATGTGACTGCGAACTAGGTTCGTGCAGTTGCCATGTTTTTCATCAATACACTTTGAGAATTACAAATGGCAAACGCGATGCATTGGCGGCTCACCTTTCCGAAAAGGGAATTCCTTTTGGTATTTACTATCCTATACCTTTGCATAAGCAAAAGGCTTATATAGACGAGAGATACAATAAAGGTGATTTTAAGGTCACCAACCAATTGGTCGATGAAGTCATTTCTTTACCGATGCATACCGAACTAGATGACGAACAAATTGAATACATTGTCCAAACAATCATAAAGTTTCTAAGTAAATAATATACATTTCCTCAAAAAATAGCTTCGCCAAATAATACTCATATGAAAATACTTGTTACCGGGGGATTAGGTTTTATTGGATCCCATACCGTCGTAGAATTACAAAACGATGGTTTTGATGTCGTGATTATTGATGACTGTTCCAATTCTTCCGAAGATGTTCTTAAAGGAATAACCGATATTACCGGTAAGAAGCCTTTGTTCGAAAAAATTGATTTAAAGGAAAAAGAGAAGGTAGAAGACTTTTTTAAACGGCATGAAGATATTGGAGGGGTCATTCATTTTGCCGCATCGAAGGCCGTTGGGGAAAGTGTTGAGAAACCTCTTTTGTATTATGAAAACAATATAGGTACGTTGGTTTATCTGCTGAAAGAGCTTTCTAAAAAGAACAATTCGAATTTTATTTTTAGTTCTTCCTGTACCGTTTATGGTCAGGCTGATCAAATGCCAATTACGGAAGATGCACCCGTTAAAGCGGCCGAATCGCCGTATGGCAATACCAAACAGATAGGTGAAGAGATTATTAGTGAAACATGTAAAGTAACACCTGAATTAAATGCAATAGCCCTTCGCTATTTTAATCCTATGGGTGCGCACCCTAGTGCTAAAATCGGAGAACTTCCCATGGGGGTCCCCCAAAATTTAGTTCCTTTTATTACGCAAACCGGGGTTGGAATCAGAAAAGAGCTTTCGGTTTTTGGAGATGATTATCCAACGGAAGACGGCACCTGCGTTCGTGATTATATATATGTAGTCGATTTGGCCAAAGCGCACGTTCAAGCCTTGAAAAGATTGTTGAACAAGAAGAACGAAAAGAATTACGAGGTGTTCAATCTAGGTACGGGCAAAGGTAGTTCTGTTCTTGAGGTGATTCATAGTTTTGAAAGGGTTTCGGGCGAAAAGCTCAATTATAAGATTGTGGGTCGTAGACCGGGAGATATTACCGAAGCCTACGCCGATACCAAAAAAGCGAACGAGGTTCTGGGATGGAAAGCTCAATATTCTTTAGATCAGGCCATGAAGTCGGCTTGGGACTGGGAACAAAAAATTAGGTCTTAAGTCCACCTTATTATCTTTGGTCAAAATCTTACGGCTTTTGTTAAAAACCGTATGCCTTGCATTTTCGTAGATTGGTTATGGCGATAGATTATTCAAAATCTCTTGAGCTCTTGCAAAAAACAGTTCACGAGGCTTTATACGACGAGTTGGTGGCCCAACTTCAGAAAGATTTTGTTTTGGCCAATATCAATGTTGATTTGATGGTCGGTATTGATCCTTCCGACCTTTGCAAGGTACTTCATGAAAAAGTTTACTATTTGATTATGGAACGCTTCTCGGAGTATCTGAATCTTTTGTATGTTATCGATGTGCCTGAGCGCGATTTCAAGAAAATCAATGTTACCGATGTGGTCGATGTGGCAGAACAAGTAACCCATTTAATTCTTGAAAGAGAGCATCAAAAAGTGTGGCTAAAAAGTCATTATAGCTGAACGGATTGAAAATTAGGTTTCATTGTTCTTGTCAAGCTTCACTTTAGCTTTCGATTAACACAATTTTTTTACGTTTTCAACAATCGGGTAGTTTTTTGATCGTTATCTTTGTTTTTTATTAATGAGTGTTCATAATATCTCCCAAATATGGGAAATATTGTATTTTTGTATGAGCTTATCTTTGGTTTTATACAACACCAAGATTTTTTGACATGTTTCACAATATCAATGCTTTTGGTTCGCTTTTGCGATAGCATTTTCGAACCGTGGGCTGTTGAAAAGTCAGATCTTGTTAAGTATTCGGTCAAGGGCAGGTTCTAATTTTATTTGCACGACAGATATCTTTTATGGATAAATATTCCTTTCTAAATGCCGCACACACTGCATTTTTTGCGGATTTATATGACAAGTACCTTAAAGCCCCCGATAGTGTAGAGCCCAGTTGGAGGGCCTTTTTTCAGGGTTTCGACTTTGGGTCTGAACTCGCTTTGGAAGATTTTGATGTATCTGAACTGGTTAATGGTTCGGTATCTCAAAATGGGCAAGCGGTTGAAGTTCCTAATTCTTTACAAAAAGAGTTTCAGGTAATTAGATTGATTGATGGTTATAGAAGCCGCGGACATCTATTTACCAAAACCAATCCGGTTCGAGAGAGAAGAAAGTATGAGCCAACCCTCGAAATTGAGAATTTCGGACTTTCCCAAAGCGATATGTCCACTGTTTTCAATGCTGGTGAGATAATTGGTATTGGCGCCAGTACTTTGGCCGATATAATCGATCATTTGCAGCGTATCTATTGCGATGCCATTGGGGTTGAATACATGTACATTAGAAACCCGGAACGCATTGAGTGGATTCAGCAATGGTTGAATGTTAATGATAATCACCCAAAGTTTGATGTAGAGCACAAAAAGAGAATCCTCAAAAAACTGAATCAAGCAGTTTCTTTTGAAGGGTTTTTGCACACAAAATATGTTGGTCAGAAGCGCTTTTCGTTAGAAGGTAACGAATCGTTAATACCTGCTTTGGATGCTGTTGTAGAAAGAGCGGCTGAGTTGGGTGTCGAGCAATTTGTTATGGGTATGGCCCACAGGGGACGTCTTAATGTTCTGACGAATATTTTTGGTAAAGCCGCCAAAGATATTTTTAGCGAGTTCGACGGTAAAGATTACGAGCAAGAGATATTTGATGGTGATGTTAAATACCATTTGGGATGGACATCCGAAAGAAAAACCGATAACGGTAGACGAATTAAAATGAATATCGCTCCGAACCCATCACACCTAGAAACTGTAGGTGCTGTGGTTGAGGGTATTACAAGGGCTAAACAAGACACTCATTTTCCTGAAGATTTTTCTAAAGTATTGCCTATTGTTGTTCACGGCGATGCTGCCATTGCAGGTCAAGGTCTGGTCTATGAGGTTGTTCAAATGGCGACCTTGGATGGTTACAAAACAAACGGAACGATTCACATCGTTGTAAATAACCAAATCGGTTTTACTACCAACTATCTAGACGCGCGAACTTCTACCTATTGCACCGATGTTGGTAAGGTCACTCTAAGCCCGGTACTACATGTGAATGCTGATGATGCCGAGGCGGTTGTACACGCCTCATTGTTTGCGCTTGAATATAGAATGCGTTACAATAGAGATGTCTTTTTAGATTTATTGGGCTATCGAAAATATGGGCATAACGAAGGTGATGAACCGCGATTTACGCAGCCAAAACTATATAAGGCTATTGCCAAGCACTCTAATCCCAGAGATATTTACGCCGAGAAATTGATTCAAGAGGGCGTAATCGAAGAGGGATATGTGAAGAAACTGGAAGAAGAATATAAGGCGTCTTTAGAAGAAGAGCTGGAAGATTCCAGAAAAGAGGACAAAACGAAGATTACCCCATTTATGGCCGACGAATGGAAAGGTTTTTCCAATGTGCGCGAATGGGAGATGATGGACAAGGTCGACACCAGTTTTGAAGAATCAAAACTTACTGAAATAGCCAAGGTGATTACTGAGTTGCCAGAGGGTAAAAAATTTCTGCGTAAGGTTGAAAAATTGGTAAGAGATCGTAAAAAAATGTATTTCGAAACCCAAACTTTAGATTGGGCCATGGGTGAATTGTTGGCCTACGGCACATTGCTTTCTGAAGGTTACGGGGTTCGAATGTCAGGTCAAGATGTTGAGCGCGGTACCTTTTCGCACCGTCATGCGGTAATGAAGGTTGAAGAGAGTGAAGAAGAGGTGATGCTCTTAAACCACATTTCTGAAGACCAAGGTAAGTTTCAAATTTATAATTCGTTACTCTCCGAATATGGTGTAGTTGGTTTTGATTATGGCTATGCCATGGCGAGCCCGAATACTTTGACAATTTGGGAAGCCCAATTTGGCGATTTCAGCAATGGTGCCCAAATCATGATTGATCAGTATATTTCTGCTGCAGAAGATAAATGGAAGCTACAGAACGGTCTCGTAATGTTATTGCCACATGGTTACGAGGGTCAGGGGGCCGAGCACTCTTCGGCCCGTATGGAGAGATATCTGCAGCTATGTGCTCGCGATAACATGTACATTGCCGATGTGAGTACTCCTGCCCAAATGTTCCATATTTTGAGAAGGCAGATGAAGGTGAACTTTAGAAAACCACTGATCATTTTTACGCCAAAAAGTCTTTTACGTCATCCGAAGGCTGTTTCATCGGTAGATGAATTGGCGAACGGAAGTTTCCAAGAGGTAATAGATGATACGAATGTGAAGGCAAAAGAGGTTAAAACACTTGTTTTCTGTACCGGTAAATTCTACTATGATTTGTTGGCAGCAAAAGAAGAGCATTCAAGAAATGATGTGGCCTTGGTTCGTGTTGAGCAGTTGTTTCCGTTACCGACGGAACAGATGAAAGAGATTATTTCGAAATACGAAAATGCCGATGATATTGTGTGGGCGCAAGAAGAACCTCGCAATATGGGCGCTTGGAGCCATTTGATGATGCATTTTCCGGAGTCGCAACAATTTAGGGTAGCTTCCAGAAGATTCTACGCTTCCCCTGCTGCCGGTAGTGCCGTAAGGTCAAAAATGAGGCATCAGCAAGTAATTGACTATGTTTTCGATAAATCAAAAGACAATATGTCGAAACCCACCCCAAAACCAAAAGAGGAGGCGAAAGCCTAATTATAGCTTTTCCTCTAAAAGAATAGTAACTAAAATAACACAGCAAATAAGAATAGCATGATATTAGAAATGAAAGTTCCATCTCCGGGCGAATCGATTACCGAGGTTGAGATAGCCGAATGGTTGGTCGAAGACGGTGATTATGTCGAAAAGGACCAGGCCATTGCCGAAGTGGACTCTGATAAAGCAACTCTTGAACTTCCGGCAGAAGAGAGTGGAATCATTACTTTGAAGGCCGAAGTAGGCGATGCAGTAGCTGTTGGCGAAGTGGTTTGCCTAATTGATACCGATGCCGCCAAACCAGAAGGAGCAAGTGATGGAGCGGACAGTACCATGGGCGGAGGCGATGAAGGTTCGGGTGCTAAGGCTGAGAAAGACTTGGCAAAAGAGCAAGAAGCCTCTTCGAAAAGCGAGGGGGAAAAAGCTCCTCAGCCTGCGCAGGCTAAGGAAACATATGCTTCTGGTGTAGCTTCACCGGCGGCAAAGAAAATTTTAAGCGAAAAAGGCATTGAAGCTTCTTCTGTTAAAGGAAGTGGTAAAGATGGTCGAATAACTAAGGACGATGCCGTGAAGGCGGTACCGTCTATGGGCAGCCCATCGGGTGCGAGTAGAGGTGAGACCCGTTCGAAACTTTCGATGTTGAGAAGAAAGGTTGCCGAGCGTTTGGTTTCCGTTAAGAATGATACAGCGATGTTGACCACCTTTAACGAGGTCGATATGTCACCTATTTTTGATTTACGTTCTAAGTATAAAGAAGATTTTAAATCAAAGCACGGGGTGAGCCTTGGTTTTATGTCGTTTTTCACTTTGGCCGTAGTTCGTGCCCTGAAAGAATTTCCTGCTGTAAATTCTATGATAGATGGCAAAGAAATGATTTCGTATGATTTCTGTGATATTAGTATTGCTGTTTCCGGGCCTAAAGGTTTGATGGTGCCTGTTATAAGAAATGCCGAGAACTTAAGTTTTAGGGGTGTCGAGGCCGAAGTTAAGCGTTTGGCCATTCGTGCTCGAGAAGGCGAGATAACTGTTGATGAGATGACCGGAGGTACTTTTACTATTACCAATGGTGGGGTTTTTGGATCAATGCTTTCAACGCCGATTATCAACCCGCCTCAGAGTGCTATTTTAGGTATGCATAATATTGTAGAGCGCCCAATCGTTCGAGATGGCGCTATTGCGATTGCTCCTATTATGTACGTGGCTTTGTCCTATGACCATAGAATTATTGATGGTAAGGAATCCGTTGGATTCTTGGTTGCTGTTAAAGAAGCACTTGAAAATCCGGAGGAGCTATTGATGAGCGGTAATTTAGAAAGAGCCTTAGAGCTTTAAGATATAGATTCATTAAAAAAGGCCGGGCCGCACATGTGCGGCCCGGCCTTTTTATTTTTAGTGAGAAGAATTATTTCTTCCTTAGATACACACAAGATTTATCATAGTCAATAATGGCCTTTGCTTTTTTAAGCACATCTGCCCCGATAATACCATCTACTGGTAAAACATTGTGAGCGGTAAGGGCCTCGTTGACATGAACTAGGTCGAAAAGTACAATTTTGGTTTTCCTTTTCTTCCACTCGCCGATTTCTATCTTGTTTTTTAGGGAAATAAGTGTTTTTAGGTTGGTGCCTCCTGCTCCCGCTGCTTTGATTTCCGATTCTTCAGAGCTTAGTTTAAAATGCTCGACCTTATCAAATCCGATACAGGTATTAGAGGCGCCCGTATCAAGAATGAACCTGCCCAATATGCCATTAATTTTCGCGGTAATTTCAAAATGGTTCGTCTCGGTTACTTCGAGTTTTATTCGGGAATAATCCTTCTTAGTTAAAAAACTTTTTAATGATGCCATAGCCTAGCTAAGTATATTGATGCAACTTATTTAAAAAGAAGCAAAGATAGGTTAAAGGCTTGACGGCCGTGTCATATGGGCCATAAAATGAGATATAGTTTCTAGATACTAAAGATAAGGCTATTTTTGCGCCATGAATTTGACAGATACACATACTCATTTGTATAGTGAGCAATTTGATGAAGACCGGGATAAGATGATACAAAGGGCCTTTGAACGTGGTATCGAACGTTTTTTCATACCTGCTATAGATTCGACATATACCGATGCTATGTTGAAATTGGAGGCCGAGTACCCAGAGAATATGTTCTTGATGATGGGTTTGCATCCCACCCATGTTAAGGATAATTATGAAAATGAATTGTCTCATGTAGAGGAGATGCTCGCTAAGCGCAAGTTTTATGCTGTAGGTGAAATAGGTATCGATCTTTATTGGGATAAAAGCTATTTGCAACAACAGCAAGATGCTTTTAAAAGGCAGATCGAGTTGGCCAAAAGTTATCATCTGCCGATTGTTATACACTGTAGGGAAGCTTTTGATGAGATATTTGAAATTCTGGAAGAGTGTCATGATGACGAACTTCACGGTATCTTTCATTGTTTTACGGGTAGCGTTGATCAAGCCATGAAAGCATTGTCTTATAATATGAAGTTGGGAATAGGTGGGGTGGTCACTTTTAAAAATGGTAAAATAGATAGGTTTTTGAATGAAATACCTATTTCTGAGATTGTTTTGGAGACAGATGCTCCTTACCTCGCCCCAACACCTTTTAGGGGCAAAAGAAACGAAAGTGCTTATTTGGTTAACGTGGCCGAAAAACTTTCGCATATATATAAGGTGTCGATTGAGGAAGTAGCGAACGTAACTACAGAAAACTCCAAAACTGTTTTTGGAATTTAAGGATGATGTTTTGAGCGGAGCAACTAAAATTTTGTTGATTTATACGGGCGGTACCATTGGTATGGTCAAAGATTACAAAACAGGTGCATTAAAGGCATTTGACTTTAGTGAGTTGTTGAAGCGAATACCCGAGTTGAATCAGCTTGATTGTAAAATCGATACGGTATCTTTTGATAAGCCTATTGATTCTTCTAATATGAACGCTCGGCACTGGATTCATCTCGCCAGTTTGATCGAGGCACATTATGATGAATATGATGGTTTTGTAGTTCTGCATGGTAGTGATACCATGAGTTATACTTCTTCCGCGTTAAGCTTTATGCTAGAAAATTTGGCAAAGCCGGTAATATTTACTGGCTCACAACTTCCAATAGGTGACCTAAGAACCGATGCCAAAGAGAATCTTATAACTTCAGTGCAAATTGCCGCCCTGACCGAGAACGGTCAGCCGGTTGTTCAAGAAGTAGGGCTTTATTTTGAATATAAGCTTTACCGGGCCAACAGAACTACCAAGATTAATGCAGAGCATTTTCAGGCCTTCGCATCGTTAAACCACCCGCCCTTGATTGAGTCGGGGGTGCATTTGAAAGTATACCGTGATAATTTATTGGGTAACTCGGGTAGTAAAAAGTTCAAGGTGCATAAAATAATGAGCGATGATGTGGCTATTTTGAAACTGTTTCCCAATATGTCTGAGAAGGTAATGAGGAGTGTTTTGGATATTCCGGGTTTAAAGGCCCTAGTAATGGAAACCTACGGTTCAGGAAATGCCCCTACAGAGCCTTGGTTGAGTAACGCCCTGAATTTGGCCGCAGAAAGAGGTGTGCAGGTTGTGAACGTTACGCAATGCTCTGGAGGTTCTGTGGTGATGGGAAGATATGAGACAAGCAAACACCTTCAAAGTGCCCAAGTTATCAATGGTAAAGATATAACGACCGAGGCCGCCATTACCAAGCTGATGTACCTTCTGGGGAGCGAGATTTCCCCAAAATTGTTCAAAACCGTATTTGAAACTTCCCTTCGTGGTGAAATGCGATAAAAGTTCTTGTTTAATTTCATCAACTAATATTTTTTTTGTTATTTGGCCAACCCGAATTAGGTGAGCCTATCTCGTCTTGGATAACATGAAAGGGCAGGGGCGTTTTAGAGAGGTGGCCGAGTGGTCGAAGGCGCACGCCTGGAAAGTGTGTATACACCAAAAGTGTATCGAGGGTTCGAATCCCTTCCTCTCTGCAAGTGCAAAAAGATTTTTCGAGCCAATACTGGAAACCGGGAAATATTTGTAAGTTTAGTTTTATTAGCAAAAGGGAGGCCGTGAGTAGCGGTTTGTGATTGGGTTAGAGACACTTGAATGTGTGTCGAGGCCTAGTTAAAACGGTGTTTGACGCTTCTTGTATGCTTTGAAGTTTTACTTTTTTTGTTACGATTTTTTTTTATCTTTAACCCTATTAAATAACTAATCTAAGTTTGAAAAAATGAAAAAATTATCCTCTATCCTAGCCGTTGGCGGGTTGTTTGTATTGAGCACAAATACTGTAAATGCAATGGCTACTGCTGCAACTATGTTACAAGACGCCCCCGCTGAAGCAGAAAAAGGTTTTACCCAAGTTTTAAAAGAAATGTTTATTCAGGGTGGTGCCGGTTTCATGGGTATTGTACTTTTATGTTTGATTTTAGGTTTGGCAGTTGCTATCGAAAGAATCATATACTTGAACATGGCTACTACCAACACAACTAAATTGAAGCAGCAAGTAGAAGATGCCTTGGCTTCTGGAGGTGTTGAAGCTGCTAAAGAAGTTTGTAGAAATACAAAAGGTCCTGTTGCTTCTATTTACTATCAAGGTTTGGATAGAGCAGGAGAAAGTGTTGAATCTGCTGAAAAGGCTGTTGTTGCCTACGGTGGTGTTCAAATGGGTCAATTAGAGAAAAACGTTTCTTGGTTGTCTCTTTTCATCGCTATTGCTCCGATGCTTGGGTTCATGGGTACGGTAATCGGTATGATTCAGGCCTTCCAGAAAATTAGTGCTGTTGGTAACTTGAGTGCCTCTCTTATTGCAGGTGATATCCAGGTTGCACTTTTGACTACGGTATTCGGTCTTATCACCGCTATTATCCTTCAGATTTTCTACAACTACATCATCGCTAAAATTGATAGCATTGTTAACGATATGGAAGATTCTTCTATCGTTTTGATCGATTTGTTGGTAGATCACAAAAAGTAAATCGCACACCTTTAAAACCTTAAAATTATGCATAAGATTATAAAAATTGCGCTCATTGCAATCGGTTTGATAGGTGCTGTGCTTTGGTTCTTGTTACCAGAGTCTGAGATGCCTGCTGCCGAAGCAGCAAGTAGTGGTGCGCTAAATACCATGTTTGTCATTACCTATGTATTGTTGGGTGTGGCTATATTTTTCAGTTTGATTTTCTCTATCAAGAATTTGTTCGCTAATCCGGCAAGTCTTAAAAAGAGCCTTTTTGTTGTTGTAGGTTTCTTATTGGTAGTTGGTATCGGTTATGTAATGGCCGATGGTACCGATGTAAGCCTTCAAGAAATGGCCGATAGGGGAGTTGCGACCACTGAAAGTGAAGTAAAACAAATTGGTGCAGGTATCAATGTGTTTTTTATATTGACCATTATCGCCATCGCTTCCATGATTTGGGGCGGTGTTAGAAAGATGACTAAATAATTAAAAAGTTTAAATTATGCCAAAAAGAGGAGCACCAGCAGAGGTAAATGCGGGATCTATGGCAGACATCGCGTTCTTGTTACTTATTTTCTTTCTAGTAACAACAACGATTGAAACAGATGCTGGCCTTGACCGTATGTTACCGCCTATAGAACCGCCCGAGAATGATGTTGTTATTAAGCAGAAGAATATCTTCGAAGTGAATATCAACAAAAACGGTCAGCTATTGGTAGAGGATGAGTTGACTGATATAAAGAATTTGAGGGAAAGAGCTATTGCCTTTTTGGATAATGGCGGCGATGGAACCTGTACTTACTGTAAAGGAGCCAAGAACACAGAATCATCTGATAACCCGACAAAAGCTATTATTTCTTTAAAGAACGATAGGGAAACTAAATACAGTACCTATATTACTGTTCAGAACGAATTGGTAGGGGCTTACAACGATCTAAGAAATCGTGAGGCTCAGCGTCTGTTTAAAAGAGATTTCGTTGATATGGAGGCGGAATATCTGAATCCGGAGACCGAATCTAGCACAAAAGACGATTTGAAGGAAAAAGTTAAAAGAGTACAAGACTTGTTCCCTCAAAAACTGTCGGAAGCTGAAACCAGTGCAAACTAACAATAACAGTTAAACAAAGAATACTATGTCAAAATTTGCAAAGAAAAAAGATGAAGGTTTGCCAGCGGTAAACACGGCTGCCTTACCTGACATTGTTTTCATGCTGTTATTTTTCTTCATGACCGTAACGGTAATGAAAGATAGTACCTTGAAGGTAGAAAATACCCTGCCTAATGCCAGTGAAACAAAGAAACTGGAAAAGAAAGATAGGGTTATTTATATCTACGTGGGTGCACCAACTTCGCAGTATGCTTCACAGTTCGGTAAAGAACCTAAGATTCAATTGAACGATAAATTTGCCGACCCATCTTCAGTAGGAGATTATATTTTGCAAGAGCGAGCCAAAAAAGCTCAAGAATTGCAGAATGTATTGACCACTGCACTTAAAGTCGACAAAAATGCTAATATGGGTCTCATCTCTGACATTAAGCAAGAACTACGTAAGGTTAATGCATTAAAAGTAAATTACACCACTTACGAAGGTGATGCTTTTAATAACCTTCAGTAGAATCTATTCTTAGTTCAGTAGATAATAATATTTTTAAGCGCCTTGAATTTAATTCAAGGCGTTTTTTATTTGTCTAAATTAGTAGCATGAGATTTCTATCAGCACTTTCCTTTTTGTTCTTGGTGTGTACTGTACAGGCACAGATTATTCAAGATTCAGTAGAGGTTGATGATAAATATTTAGAAGATCAATTTTATTTAGGTCTCACTTACAACTTTCTCTTAGATAAGCCAGATCCTGTCAATCAAAGTAATCTGTCTTACGGCCTTCAAGGTGGATTAATAAAGGATTTGCTCTTGAACCTTAGAAGAAATGTTGCCCTCGGTATCGGTTTGGGGTATGGTTACTACTCTTACTACTCCAATCTTTTAAGTACTGAATTAGACGAGGGTTTTGAATATTCCATATTAGAGGATGAGGATGTTTTTAAGCGAAATAAGATTGAAACCCATATGCTTGAAATGCCCCTGCAATTTCGTTGGCGGAATTCTACCGCTGAATCACATAAGTTTTGGCGTATCTATGCAGGTGTTAAGTTAGGGTATTTAGTAGGTGGCCGGTCTAAGTATGTACCCAGAGAAGGGCCTAAAGAGACTTTTTACAATGGTGATATTCGTAAATTTCAATACGGACTCACCTTTAATTTTGGCTACAATACCTTCAACCTGCACGCTTATTATGGGTTGAATAACTTGTTTAATGATGGCGTTTTGTTGAATGGCTCTCCGTTTACCATTCGCCCCTTACGTTTGGGGTTGATTTTTTATATACTATAGCTTCCTTTAGAGCCAGTACCTAATCGTGATTAATTGGGAAATCATCCCTATAAAAAAACCTATTAAAAGTTCAGGTTTTGAGTGGGCTTTTAAATATAGTCTAGAGGTAGCAACCAGACCGGAGGCTAACGTTACCAAGCTTACTGCAATAGTAATGTTCTTTTCAAAGTGAATGCTTAAGCATACCAAGAACATAAAAAGACTGCCCATACCCATGAGGTGCATACTTACTTTTAGCTTAAAGAACAACAATAACAAGGTGGTCATTGAAGCGGCAATCAGCCCTAAAAAGTAGAAATGTAGCTCAGCAATAAAATTGTTGAAAATCACTTTATAGACTACTAAGAAAAGTAGAATAAGATTAATGTATAATGGGTATTTGCGCTCTCTTAATTGCGGTACAAAAATGTTACTTGCCAGACCGATATTTTTGAGGATAAAGAATGTGATAATAGGTATGATTACCGTTAGGATAAAAACGGGAAGCAAAATGGGATTCCGGATTTCTGGAGGGCTGTATTTTGGAGTGATTAAAAAATAGGATATACAACCCGCAATAGGAATGAAAATTGGGTGGAATAGGTAAGATATTGCTTTTAGAAAGACCCTCATTAAATCTGTTTGCGCAATCGGGCAACGGGTATATCCAGCTGCTCTCGATATTTGGCGACCGTTCTACGGGCAATAGGGTAGCCCTTTTCTTTTAAAATAGCGGCCAATTTATCATCCGTTAAGGGTTTTTTCTTCGATTCTTCACCGATAACGGTTTCCAATATTTTCTTTATTTCCTTGGTCGACACATCTTCCCCTTGGTCGTTTTTCATTGATTCAGAGAAGAATTCTTTGATGAGTTTAGTGCCATAAGGGGTATCAACATATTTGCTGTTGGCTACCCTTGAAACGGTCGAAACATCCATTTCAATTTCATCGGCAATATCCTTTAAGATCATCGGGCGCAAGTTTCGCTCGTCTCCAGTAAGAAAATATTCTTCTTGGTAGTTCATAATAGAATTC
Organism: Euzebyella marina; assembly: GCF_003687485.1. Classification (GTDB taxonomy): domain Bacteria; phylum Bacteroidota; class Bacteroidia; order Flavobacteriales; family Flavobacteriaceae; genus Euzebyella; species Euzebyella marina. The sequence continues at coordinate 899,152 of NZ_CP032050.1, forward strand.
ATGGTAACGAATAGCGTCTGTTGCCTTTGGCGAATGGCATCTATAAACCATTTGGCGGCATCGAGCTTTTGCTTGATAAAAAGAATAGTATCTTTTTGCGATTTCGACTTGTTTTTGGCATCCTTATATCCCTTCAACATATTACTGTATTCTTTTGATACATGTAATTCTGGGGCATTACGGCCGTTCAATGAAAGTTCGAGTTCGCCCTCTACGATTCGTATGGAAAAATCGGGAACCACGTGCTCTACCATACGGTTATTGCCTGAATATGACCCACCCGGTTTCGGATTCAACTTTTCAATTTCCGAAATGGCATCCTTTAATTGCTCTTCCGTAATGTTATGTTTCTGTAGAAGTTTTTTATAATGCTTCTTGGTAAACTGCTCAAAAGACTTTTCAAGTACTGTTATGGCCAGTTCTACCGGCGGAGAGGCTTCTTTTCTTTTGAGTTGAATAATTAGGCATTCTTCTAGAGAACGTGCCGCTACGCCCGGCGGATCAAGTTTCTGAACTATTTTAAGAACTTTCTCAATAGTCTCTTCATCCGTATAAATATTTTGGGTAAAAGCTAGGTCGTCTAATATGTCCGTTAGTGGCCGACGAATGTATCCGCTTTCATCAACACTTCCCACCAAAAACTCGGCAATACCCCACTCTTCGTCACTGAGATAAACGGTATTTAGTTGGTTCAACAAAAATTGATTGAAAGATACCCCTGCGGCATAGGGAACGTTTTTTTCCTCATCGTCAGAACTGTAATTGTTCGCTTTTGTTCTGTAATCAGGTATCTCGTCATCACTCAAATAATCATCAATATTGATATCGTCGGTATTGATGGTCTCGGCATCGGTATCGGCATTGTCATAATTGTCGGCAAATTCGTCTTCATAGGTGTCGACCTCTTCTTTGCCACCTTCCAATGCGGGATTTTCTTCCAGTTCTTGTTTAAGTCGCTGCTCAAATGCCTGGGTAGGCAATTGAATCAACTTCATCAGCTGTATCTGCTGAGGAGATAATTTTTGCGATAATTTAAACTGTAAGTGTTGTTTAAGCATTGAATTCAGGGATTGCCTAGTTCTATAAAGTTAACTATTTCCGATTAAAACTCTGCATTTTGTGGTGTTCTAGGAAACGGAATCACATCTCTGATATTGCCCATTCCGGTCGTAAAAAGAACCAATCTTTCAAACCCGAGGCCGAACCCACTATGTACTGCAGAACCGAATTTTCTTAAATCTAGATACCACCAAAGTTCTTCTTCCGGTATGTTTAGATCGGCCATTTTATCTTTAAGTACATCAAGTCGCTCTTCCCTTTGCGAACCGCCAACAATTTCACCAATTCCGGGGAAAAGAATATCCATGGCCCTAACGGTTTTGCCATCTTCATTCAATCTCATGTAGAACGCTTTTATTTTGGCAGGATAATCGAATAAAATCACGGGGCATTTGAAATGCTTTTCCACCAAGTAGCGTTCGTGCTCACTTTGAAGGTCGGCACCCCACTCATCTATGGCATATTGGAACTTTTTCTTCTTGTTGGGCTTGCTGTTTCTAAGTATGTCGATGGCCTCGGTATAACTAACCCTTTTAAAACCGTTTTCTGTAACGAACTTTAATTTTTCGATCAAAGCCATTTCACTTCTTTCGGCCTGTGGTTTTGTTTTTTCTTCATCAAGAAGACGTTTCTCTAAAAACTGAAGATCATCGGCACAGTTTTCAAGTACATAACCAATAACATTTTTAATAAAGTCTTCGGCTAGGTCCATATTCGCATCAAGGTCGTAAAAGGCCATTTCTGGCTCTATCATCCAGAACTCGGCCAAGTGCCTTGAAGTATTTGAATTTTCAGCCCTAAAGGTTGGGCCAAACGTATATACCTTGCCCAAAGCCATAGCATAAGCTTCAGCTTCTAATTGGCCAGAAACGGTTAGATTCGTTTCCTTGCCAAAAAAATCTTCTTTATAATCAACATTACCCTGGTCATTCAGCTTTGGATTTTTATCGCTCAAAGTAGTAACGCGGAACATTTCACCTGCACCTTCGGCATCTGATCCGGTAATTATTGGCGCATGAAAATAGTAAAATCCGTTTTGCCTGAAATACTGGTGAATGGCGAAAGAGAGAGCCGAACGTACGCGCATAATTGCGGCAAAAGTATTGGTGCGTACCCGTAAATGAGCTTTTTCCCTTAAAAACTCCAACGAATGCTTTTTAGGTTGAATAGGGTAGGCCTCTGGGTCGGCACCACCATGTACGAAAATTTCCTCTACCTGAATCTCAAAGCTTTGTCCGCGTCCTTGGCTTTCTGTTAGGGTGCCGGAAACCTTTAGGGCAGCGCCTGTGTTGATCTGTCTAAGAGTTTCTTGGTCAAAGTTCTCAAAATCTACTACACACTGTATATTGGCTAATGTAGATCCGTCGTTCAATGCGATAAAACGATTGCTTCTGAAAGTTTTAACCCACCCGTTTACGGTTACTTCCTGTAATAATAGATTTCCTTCTAGCAATTCTTTTACGCTGTATGCTTTCATGTTTTGGTCACTTGAAAATTGAAGCGCAAAGATAACTTTTTGCTTAGAAAGTATAGAGGTTGCTAGCGGTTAAATCAGTTTAGATTTTAGCTCAATTGTCTTCGTCTTTCTTTGGTAGGATGTCGATTTGGGGCTTTTTAAGTATTTTTTTGCTTGCGATATTCCTTTCCAAAGAAAGCAATAACGAGGGGAGAAGTATTAGGTTGGCAAGCATGGCGAACATTAGTGTAGCAGAGACCAATGCGCCTAAAGCTACCGTGCCACCAAAATTTGAAATGATGAATACCGAAAACCCAAAAAATAGAACGATAGAAGTGTAGAACATGCTTACCCCCGTTTCCCTTAACGCAGCATAGACCGACTTTTTAATCTGCCAACGATTGGCAATTAATTCTTGACGATATTTTGCCAAAAAGTGAATCGTATCGTCTACGGAAATACCAAAAGCGATACTGAATACTAGAATGGTCGAAGGCTTTATGGGTACGCCAACATAGCCCATAACCCCAGCGGTTATTACTAGTGGCAGCAAATTGGGAATCAATGAAATAATGATCATTCTAAATGACCTGAAAAGATAGGCCATAAATAGAGCGATTAGAAATATGGCGAAGGCCAATGATAAAATAAGGTTTTTGACCAAATACTTCGTCCCTTTCAAGAAAATAAGAGCGCTACCGGTCATGTATACGTTGTATCGGTCTGGCGGAAAAAACTTAGCGATATTTTCGTTTAGTCTTTCTTCAATCTGCTCCATCCGATCAGTCTTCACATCTTGCATGAAGGTCGTTATTCGAGCTGTCTGTCCGGTACTGTCAACAAAGCTCTTAAGCAAGTTTTCGTTACCCGAAGATTTTTGAGCAATCGACATGATGAAATTGCTCTCTTGTGAGGTAGGCAATTGATAATATTTCGGTAGCCCGTTATAGAAAGCCTGTTTTGAATATTTTACCAGGTTAACGACTGAGATGGGGCGTGATAGCTCAGGTATATCGGTAATCACCTCGCTAAGTTGGTCAATACGTTTAAGATTGGTCGAGCGCAATACGCCTTTGGGCCTTTTAGTATCGACCACAATCTCAACGGGCATAATTCCGTCGAATTCTTGTTCAAAAAAACGGATATCCTTGAAGAACTGGGCGCTTTTGGGCATGTCTTCTATAGGGCTTCCGGATATTTCTATTTGATAAATTCCAATAATACTCGTTATCAAAAGCACTAAGGAAACAATATAGACGGTAATTCTTCTTTCCCTCACAATTCTCTCCATCCAATTGACAAAGGCATCCACCCAATGTTTGTTCAAATGCTTGAGGTGGCGTGTTTTAGGTAGGGATAGAAAACTATAGATAATCGGTATGATCAATAAAGAAAGAATAAATATCCCGATGATATTAATAGAAGCTACGATACCGAACTCTTTTAACAACTTGCTATCGGTGATGATGAAAGTTGCAAAGCCGGAAGCGGTGGTCATATTCGTCATTAAGGTGGCATTACCTATTTTAGAGATGACACGCTGCAACGAAAGGGCTTGATTGCCATGCTTTTTAACCTCTTGCTGATATTTGTTGATTAAAAATATGCAGTTCGGAATGCCGATGACAATAATCAACGGTGGTATCAATGCCGTTAATACCGTAATTTCATATTGAAGAAGCCCGAGTATACCAAAGGCCCACATCACGCCTATGATTACAATACACATTGAGATGAGGGTGGCACGAAAACTTCTGAAGAAAAAGAAAAATATAAGCGATGTTACACCCAAGGCTGCCAATATGAACTTGCCGATTTCATCGATTATGTTTTGAGAGTTCATGGTTCGTATGTAGGGCATACCCGAAACATGAACGTTTAAACCGGTTTCTTCCTCGAAATTTTCGACCAAATTGGTCAGGTCTTTAAGCACAAAGTCTTTTCTAACAGTAGTGTTGACAATATCTTTGTCCATATTCACTACAGTACGAATGGTCGAACTTTCTTTATTGTATAGAAGCTTGTCGTAAAAAGGTAAATCGTTAAAGAGATGGTTCTTTATACTATCAACTTCTTGCTTTGTCTTCAACTGACCTTCAATAAGTGGCTTTAGTTGAAACTCTTGTTTTTCATTGTCCTTAATAAGCTCTTGCAGATTATCAAGGGATAGCACAAAGTCGACCTCGGGAAAGGCTACTAGTTGTTTGCTGAACTTGTTCCATCTATTGATGTTCTCAGGGGTGAAAAGAGCAGAGTCGCGAACCGCAAAAACGATAGCATTACCCTCTTCACCAAATTGTTTAAGAAAAGAACGATATTCTAAATTTACAGGGTGGTCATCGGGCAAAAGATTGGCCTGGGAATTGCTAAAGCGCATATTTTCCCACTGCATACCTAAAAAAACGGTAAATGCTGCAATTAGGCAAAGAATCAAAATTCGATTACGAAGAATGATTCGAGCGGTCGTTTCCCAAAAACCTTTCATGAATTTAGTAGCCATGGTAAAATTTTACCGAGCGCAAAGGTATAGAATGATTGTCTGTGTTCCTAAGAATCAACGTTTATAATAATCTTCTATCTCATTTGAGCTAAAAATAAAAGCGACCCATTAGGTCGCTTTTTGTCTTGTGATGTTTTATGATTAAACAGTCATAATTTCCTTCTCTTTAACGGCTAAGAAGGCGTCTGTTTTTTTGATGTATTTATCGGTCAGCTCTTGAATATCGACCTCTGCATTTTTTTGTAAGTCTTCTGATACATCTAGGTCACGTATCTCTTTGTTGGCGTCTTGACGGGCACTACGAATACTTACCTTACAATCCTCGGCCTCGGCTTTGGCTTGCTTGGTCAGTTGAATACGTCTTTCTTCGGTAAGTGGAGGAACGTTTATGATGATTAATTCGCCATTGTTCATTGGGTTGAACCCTAAATTTGAATTGATGATGGCCTTTTCAATTTCACCAAGTAAATTCTTTTCCCAAGGTTGAACCGATATGGTGCGTCCATCAGGTGTGTTGATGTTAGATACCTGTGAAAGTGGGGTCTGAGACCCATAATATTCTACCAATACCGAAGACAACATTGCCGGACTGGCCTTTCCGGCACGAATTTTTACAAATTCTTTTTCCAAATGCCTAAGGGCTGCCTCCATGCCTTCTTGAGCAGAATCAAGTATAAACTGTACCTCTTCGTTCATAGTTCAAAAATAATTAAGCGTATTGAATGTGTCTGTTTAAAGGTTGACAACGGTACCTATATTTTCGCCTTCTACCAATTTGGTGAGGTTGCCTTTTTTGTTCATATCGAAAACTACAATGGGCAATTCGTTCTCTTGGCTCAGGGTGAAGGCTGTGGTGTCCATCACTTTGAGTCCTTTTAAAAGCACGTCTGCAAAAGAAATAGAATCGAATTTTGTCGCGTTTTTATCTTTCTCCGGGTCTGAGGTATAAATGCCATCTACCCTCGTTCCTTTTAAGATTACATCGGCTTCAATTTCAATAGCTCTAAGAACTGCAGCAGAATCCGTTGTGAAATAAGGGTTACCAGTTCCACCACCGAAGATAACCACACGCCCTTTCTCAAGATGCCTCATGGCGCGCCTTCTGATGAAAGGCTCGGCTACCTCATTAATGTGAATTGCTGATTGCAGTCGGGTCTGTACCCCTTCGGTTTCCAGAGCGCTCTGCAACGCCAGGCCATTTATAACGGTCGCCAGCATACCCATGTGGTCACCTTGAACACGGTCCATACCCATGGCCGCTCCGGTAAGTCCTCTAAAGATATTTCCGCCACCGATAACAATTGCAATCTCTACACCTTTCTCACTAACATTTTTTATCTCCTGCGCATATTCGGCGAGTCTTTCGGAATCGATTCCGTATTGCTTTTTTCCCATTAAAGCCTCACCACTCAGCTTTAAAAGAATTCTTTTGTATTGCATGCGTTACGATTAAGTTGCAGCAAAAATAATCAAAAAATATTAGGGTTTACTCTTCGAAATGTAGTAATAGGTAACCTTAATTATTTCCTAATAATGCTCTTGGTATCTGTTAAATTTTATAACCTTGTAGCATTTTACTGAAGTATATTGACAAAGAATTGAATACGAGATTTATGAAGAAAATTTTTATATCGGTTTGGGCAATTGCTGTGCTATACTCATGTGGTTCAAGTAAATCACTGATTATGGCTGATAAGGCCACCATTATGGCATCGTTAGACTTAAATAATGTTGTAGATGATCAAGTTTCTGTTAGCGTTGACCCGGGTGCATTTACCCAAGAAGAAGTGTTTTTCTATATACCGAAAACGGTTCCCGGTACCTATAGTGAAGACAACTACGGGAAGTATGTGGATGGCTTTAAGGCTATGGATTATGATGGCAAAGAGCTGACTTTTGAGAAAATCGATGACAATACCTGGAAGATAAATAATGGTAAATCTCTTGATAAGGTTACCTATCTGGTAAATGACACCTATGATATTGAGGCCGAGATGAGCGATAAGGTTTTTTCACCATCAGGTACAAATATTTTGGCAGGTGAGAACTTTATGCTGAACCTTCATGGTTTTGTTGGATATTTTAAGGGGCTAAAAGAAGTGCCTTATGAAATACAAATTAGCCATCCTAATGATTTAAAGGCAACGACCAGCCTTAAAAATAAGGTGGTCGAGGGAGCTGCGGAAGGTGTCGATACCTTTTTGGCCTCAAGGTATTTTGAAGTGATCGATAACCCTATTCAATATGCCAAACCGAACACCGAGACTTTTCAAATTAACGATATCACGGTGACCTTAAGTATCTATTCGCCTACAGGTGTTTATAAGGCATCAAGTTTAAAGGCTAGAATGGAAGAAATGATGGGTGCCCAAAAGGCTTTTCTGGGCGATATTGATGGAACAAAGGAATATAACATCCTTCTGTATTTATCAACGATGGATGGAGCCGATGCCTCAGGTTTTGGTGCGTTGGAGCACCATACGTCTACTGTAGTGGTGTTGCCAGAGGCGATGCCCAAGGAGAGATTGGAGCAGGCGATGGTTGACGTGGTCTCTCATGAATTCTTTCATATAGTCACGCCTTTAAACGTGCACTCTGAAGAAATACAGTATTTCGACTTTAACGATCCTAAAATGTCGCAGCATCTTTGGATGTATGAAGGCACTACCGAATATTTCGCCAATCTTTTTCAGATTCAGCAAGGTCTAATCGATGAGACGGAATTTTATAAGCGAATTATGGACAAGATTAATAATGCCAAAGCATATGATGATTCTATGTCGTTTACAGAGATGAGCAAGAATATCTTAGAAGAACCTTATGAAAAGAACTATGCCAATGTCTACGAAAAGGGCGCGTTGATCAATATGGCTTTGGATATTGAGCTTCGTAGTCTGAGTAACGGTGAAAAGGGCGTGCTTTGGCTGATGAAAGAATTATCTAAGAAATATGGAAACCATACTCCATTTCAAGATGCCGACCTAATTGATGAGATTGTGGCTATGACCTATCCTGAAATAAGAACTTTCTTTGATACACACGTGATAGGTGATACACCGATTAATTACAACGACTATTTGGCCAAAGTAGGTTTACAAACGGAGACGGTAGAAAAACAGACAGGTTTCTTTTTAGATGGTGACAATCCCTTTATCGATGTGAGTAAAGAAAATGATGATGAGATTTTTATCCGTAAGGGAATAGAACAAAATAGCTTTTTTAACGATTTAGGTGCTGAAGGGGGCGATGTTATAAAAAGTATAGACGGAACGAAAATCGATCTTAATGCTATGCGGGATGTTATAGCCAGAAGTTTTACTTGGTCTGCAGACAAAGAAATTGAAATGGTTGTGCGAAGAGGGGAGGAGGAAATAACCTTAGATGGTAAAGCTGGAATACCGATTTTACAAGTTGAAACCATTGTGCCCGTACAAGGTGTTAGCTCAACTGAATCGAAGCTGCGTGAAAGTTGGTTAAAGGGATAATAAACTAATTGTTTATCAATAAAAAAACCCGCCTTTCAAGGCGGGTTTTTTTATGAAATATCTCTTTCAGATTAACCTAGGGCAACTCTTTTAAAGTTTGTTACCTCTAAATTCGAATCTACCGATTTAACGTAGTCTGAAACGCTTTGCTTGCTATCTTTAATGAAAGCTTGATTTACTAAAGTGTTGTCTTTGAAGAAACGGTTCAGTTTACCTTTTGCAATATTATCAAGCATAGCCTCTGGCTTACCTTCTTGACGAAGCTGGTCTTTTGCAATTTCTATTTCTTTATCGATAACAGATTGGTCAACACCTTCTTCGTTCAAAGCTACTGGGTTCATAGCGGCTGCTTGCATAGAAACGTCTTTTGCTACAGTATCGGCTCCTTCCACAGCGGCAGAAAGACCTGTAAGAACGGCAATCTTGTTGCCGGCGTGAATATAGCTTCCGACAAATGGTGCGCTCAATTTTTCAAAACCACCGATTTCGATTTTTTCACCGATAACACCTGTTTGCTCGGTAAGCTTATCTTGAACGCTCATACCTTTGTAATCAGCAGCAAGGAATGAATCTTTGCTATCATACCCTAAGGCAAGTTCGGCCAATTCGTTCGCTAGAGTAACAAAACTGTCGTTTTTGGCAACGAAATCTGTTTCGCAGTTAAGCGAGATAATTACACCTTCGGTGTTTTCTGAATTTACTTTTGCAATTGCAGCACCTTCAGATGATTCTCTGTCAGCTCTTTTGGCAGCAACTTTTTGACCTTTCTTACGAAGGATCTCTATTGCTTTATCAAAATCACCTTCTGCTTCGACCAAGGCTTTTTTGCAGTCCATCATACCTGCACCTGTAGTCTTTCTTAATTTATTTACTTCTGCGGCTGTAATTTTTGCCATTTTATGTTCTTTTTTACAATTGGCCTGAAGGTAGAAATGTTTGAGACAAGTTAACTTCGGGCCAATGTTATGTTATTTTTAATTTTCTGAAGTGAAGATTATTCTTCTACGCCACCTTTAACGCTATCTTGCCATTCTTTAAGCTCGTCCCATTTTCCGTCAGCAGCCATTTGAGCTTGCTTTGGCCATGAAGTTGGGTCAAGATGCGCCATTCTTGAGCTGGCTTCGGTCAAAATTTCCTTTACGTTTTCAGGGTCGGCTTTTGCAAGGTCGCTGTAACTAGCAATACCTGCTTTTACTAAAGCTTCTGCCGCTTTTGGGCCAATGCCTTCAACTTTTGTTAGGTCATCTGAAGAATCATTATTGTCATCTGTCTCTGACTTAGGGGCCGACTCTACTTTTTTAGATTCTTTCTTTGCCTTTTTTGGTTCGTCGTTACCTTCTTTGTCAGCTTGTTTTTCTGATTTTCTATCAGCCAAACCTTCTGCAATTGCATCGGTAACCTCAGACATGATGATGTTGATCGATTTAGAAGCATCATCGTTGGCAGGAATTAAATAGTCGACATCTCTTGGGTCAGAGTTGGTATCGACCATGGCAAAGATTGGAATGTTCAATTTTTGCGCTTCCTTAACGGCAATATGCTCACGCATAGTATCTACTACAAACAGAGCACCGGGCAAACGGGTCATGTCGGCAATAGAACCAAGGTTTTTCTCCAATTTTGCACGTAAACGATCTACTTGAAGTCTTTCTTTTTTAGAAAGGGTGTTGAAAGTACCGTCTTTCTTCATACGATCGATAGAAGCCATTTTCTTAACCGCTTTTCGTATGGTTACAAAGTTAGTCAACATACCACCTGGCCATCTCTCGGTGATGTAAGGCATGTTTACATTGGCTACTTTTTCGGCAACAATGTCCTTTGCTTGTTTTTTAGTGGCAACGAAAAGAATCTTACGACCTGAAGCAGCTATCTTTTTAAGTGCTTCTTTAGATTCTTCTAGTTTTGCAACTGTTTTGTAAAGGTTGATAACGTGAATACCGTTTCGCTCCATGTAGATGTAAGGAGCCATGTTCGGGTTCCACTTTCGTGTTAGGTGGCCAAAATGCACACCAGCTTCCAATAATTCTTTTACTTCGACTTTCGCCATTTTAATTTAGTTTACGTTCTTTTGATAGGCAATGACAGAGTGGTACTTCAAGTGAAGAGCCTCCCTCATTTAGATGCTAAACTAACGGTGCCCAAAAGATTAAGAGTCTTGTTGGGTCTCCCGGTAACCATTACATTATGCAGTAATAGTATTTTAATTTATCCGCCAAGCGGCGAACTTTCAATGAACTTGGGTTAAAAATATAAAAAAGGGCACCCGCCAAAATTGGAAGGTGCCTGATAATTTCTCGTATTAACGTTTTGAGAACTGGAACTTCTTACGGGCTTTCTTTTGACCGTATTTCTTACGCTCCACCATTCTTGGATCACGTGTTAGCAAACCTTCTGGCTTAAGAACTGAACGATGCTCAACGTCTAATTCGCACATAGCTCTTGATAAAGCCAAACGAACCGCTTCTGCCTGACCGGTGATTCCACCGCCATAAACATTCACTTTTACATCGTAGCTTTCTTCACTGTTGGTCAATGAAAAAGGCTGTTTAACTTTGTACTGAAGTGTTGCAGTAGGGAAATAGTCATTCAACTCCCTTTGGTTAACTGTAATGCTTCCGTTTCCTTGAGAAAGGTAAACACGCGCTACAGCTGTTTTTCTTCTTCCGATTTTATGAATGGTCTCCATTACTTGAATTCTTTTAAGTTGATAACCGTTGGTTTTTGTGCCTCTTGGTTGTGCTCAGAACCCACATAAACCTTAAGGTTTCTGAACAAGTCTGCACCCAATCTGTTTTTTGGAAGCATACCCTTCACCGCTTTTTCAACTATTTGAGCCGGATTTTTGGCCAATAGTTCTTTAGCGGAAGTAGAACGTTGTCCACCTGGGTAACCAGTATATCTTAAATAGACTTTGTCATTCCACTTATTGCCGCTCATTTCAATCTTCTCGGCATTGATGATAACTACATTATCACCACAATCAACATGAGGAGTGTAGCTTGGCTTATGTTTACCTCTAAGCATTTTGGCTACTTTGGAGGCTAGACGCCCTAGAGCTTCCCCTTCAGCATCAACCAATACCCACTGCTTGTCTACGGTAGATTTATTGGCAGAAACGGTCTTATAACTTAATGTATCCACTACGGTTACTTTTTAATTAAACACTTCAATCCCGATAAACGGGCTGCAAATGTACACTAATTCTTCTGAATAACAAATGGTTATTTGAGAATATTTTTCTATTTTTTGAGGTCCTTAAAATAGATATAACGTTCAATGGCTTATGGGCCATATAGTTTACTATTTGCTCAACCTTAGAAAGCAGATAAATAGGTAGACAAAAGTATTACTTTTTGTAAAACTTGGTGCGTACCTGTTGTTCATCTGAGTGAATGGTGATGATATAGGCACCCGGTTCTAGCGAAGATATAGGAATATTGATGGCGTTTCTTCGAATCTCCCACTTGCGAATAAAAACGTTGTTGCCATAAATGTCGTAGATAGCGATTTCGGCTTTAGAGGTATTCTTTAATCCTAGTATATTGACAACGCTAGTGGCAGGATTAGGAAATACTTTTAGTTTTTGTTCGGTCTTTTCCTGATTTTCAGGCATAGAGGCGTCCTGGGCATAATTACATGTGCCTATAATTAGGAAGAAAAAAACTAAAACGTATGTTTTCATTTGTTCAAGCCGGCTCTATTATAAGAACGCAACAAAAACAAATTTATGATGGGTGTTCGCGGTTATCTAATTAATGTTGTGAAACCTGCTTTATTTGAGGTTAATGTGCTGCCAACCAATTATCTCCCAAGCCTATTTCGACATCTAGGGGTACAGCTATTTTATAGGCATTCTCCATTTCCGATTTAATAAGCGGCTTTATTTTTTCCAACTCTGGGCGATAAACATCGAATACCAATTCATCATGTACCTGTAATAGCATTTTACTTTTGAAGTTGTCTTTCTTTAATTTCTTGTGGATGTTGATCATGGCTATTTTGATAATGTCGGCGGCACTACCTTGAATAGGCGCATTGACAGCATTACGCTCGGCAGCACCTCGAACGACGGCATTGTTTCCATTGATGTCCTTTAAATAGCGCCTTCTTCCTAAAACGGTTTGCACATAGCCATGGTCTCTTGCGAAATCAATTTGCTCACTAATGTAGTTTCTCAGTTTAGGATAGGTTTTGTAATAGGTGTCGATCAGGTCTTTCGCTTCCGATCGTGAAAGATCGGTCTGATTGCTTAGACCAAATGCGGAAACACCATAAATAATACCGAAGTTCACCGTTTTTGCATTGCTTCGTTGTTCCCGTGTAACTTCATCGATAGGTACGTTGAAAACTTTTGAGGCGGTTGAGGCGTGAATATCCTCACCGTTTTTAAAAGCTTCTATCATAGTGGTCTCTTCGCTCAAGGCGGCTATGATGCGCAATTCGATTTGGGAATAATCGGCAGCTAATAAGGTGTAGTCATCATCTTTGGGAATGAATGCCTTTCTAACTTCCCGACCACGTTCGGTTCGAACAGGTATGTTCTGTAAATTAGGGTTGTTGCTACTCAAGCGACCCGTGGCAGCGACCGTTTGCATATAATCGGTATGAACACGGCCCGTGCTGCTTTCGACCTGTTCAGGAAGTGCATCTACATAAGTGCTCTTTAACTTGGTAAGCCCGCGGTAATCCAATACATGTTGTATGATATCATGGTCTTTTGCCAAATAGGAAAGTACGTCTTCAGAAGTGGAATATTGCCCCGTTTTGGTCTTTTTGGGTTTGTCGACCAGTTTCATTTTGTCAAAAAGAATCTCTCCCAGTTGTTTGGGCGACCCAATGTTAAACTCTTCTCCGGCGGTATCGTAAATTTTCTCCTCTAGATTCTTAATATCGTTCGTGAGGTCTTTAGAAAGTGATTTTAGAAATTCCTCATCTAGATTAACTCCTTCTAATTCCATATCGGCAAGAACCCGTAGAAGCGGAACTTCGATCGTATTAAAAAGGTCTTCGGTTTTCGCCTCGGCGAGTTCCGGTCTAAAATGCTGTGCCAGCTGAAAAGTAATATCGGCATCCTCCACTGCATATTCCGTTTGTTTTTCTAAAGGAACTTCTCGCATGGTTAGTTGATTCTTTCCTTTTTTTCCGATGAGTTCGGTAATCGAAATAGGGGTGTAGTTCAAATAGGTTTCCGATAAAACATCCATATTATGGCGCATATCAGGATTGATAAGGTAATGGGCCAGCATGGTGTCAAAAAGCTTTCCGTTTACCTGAACCTTATATTTGTCAAGTACCTTAATATCGTACTTTAGGTTTTGACCGATTTTCTCAATGCTTTCCGATTCGAAAAACGGGCGAAGCTGTTCGATAAGTTCTTGTGCTTCTTCCTTTTTTTCGGGAAAGGGAATGTAGTACCCTTTAGTTGCTTCCCAAGAAAAGGCAATGCCGACTAGTTCAGCTTCCAATGGATTAATGGAGGTTGTCTCGGTATCAAAACAAACCGAGGGTTGTTTCATAAGGTTTTGAACAAATAGTTTCATAGCCATGCCCGGTGCGACGCTCTGATATACATGCGCCACCTCTTTAATCGTTAGGCGGCTTGAGCTATCTTTGATTGTCGCCGGTGCAGAAGCATCGCCTCCAAAAAGTGAGAATTGTCCACTTCCGGCTGTCGCTTGCGCCTGCTTTTTAGCAGTTTCGGTACTGGTTACCTGGGTCTGGGTTTCATTGACTTCGCCCGAGAATATTTTAATAAATTGGTCTTTTAACCTTCTAAACTCAAGTTCTTCGAAGATTTCTTGAACCTTATCACTATCGGGCATTGAGAGTTCGTAGTCTTCGGCATTGAACTTTACATCGCAATCAATACAAATGGTGGCCAATTTTTTTGAAAGAAGCCCCAATTCTTTGTTCTCTTCGACTTTCTCTTTCATCTTGCCCTTCAATTGGTCGATGTTTTCGAAGAGGCCTTCCATAGAGCCAAACTGGGCGATAAACTTTTTGGCGGTCTTGTCTCCAACACCGGGTAGTCCGGGAATGTTATCACTAGCATCACCCATCATGCCCAAATAATCGATCACTTGTTCGGGCCTTTCAACCCCAAATCTTTTTTGTACCTCGGGAATACCCCAAATCTCAATTCCGTTGCCCATTCTCGCCGGGCGATACATAAAAATATTTTCGGTTACGAGTTGGCCAAAATCTTTATCAGGGGTTACCATATATACTTTGTAGCCCTCTTTCTCCGCTTGTTTTGATAGGGTACCGATAATATCGTCAGCTTCCCAGCCCTCTAAAACCACACTTGGTATGTGCATTGCTTTAAGAATGTCTTGTATGTAAGGCACCGCAACTTGAATCGCATCAGGTGTTTCATCCCTATTGGCCTTATATTCTGGAAAAAGTTCTGTACGTTCGGCACTTCCGCCCTTGTCAAAACAAACCGCTAAGTGGTCAGGCTTTTCCCTTTTGATAACATCGAACAACGAGTTCATAAAACCCATGATGGCGCTAGTGTCCATTCCCTTAGAGTTGATTCTTGGGTTTTTTATAAGCGCATAATAACCACGAAAAATAAGGGCATAAGCATCTAAAAGGAAAAGTCTCTTTTGTTCTGACATGGGTTTTTTTATTTGTATTGCGAAGTTAGAAAATCAAGATAGGAAAATGATTTAATTTAACCGTTACTTGATAGGGGTGGGAGCGGCCAAATGTCCGCTCCCTTATTGTTTGATTTTATTTCTTCTGATAAAAACTGGAAACAGGAACATTTTCGTGACCATCTTCGGTATATTGGCGATAGGTAAAACCGGGATGCACGCAATAACCTCCGGTTTCTCCTTTTTTATTGATAGCCAAAAATCCTATCTGAAAATCTTTCCGGTCTTTATTTTTGGCCATAATTCTTTTTACTCCTTCCTCACAAGCCTCTTGCGGACTTTTGCCCTGTCGCATTAGTTCAACAATCAAAAAACTACCTACGGTTCGAATGACCTCTTCGCCAACTCCGGTAGCAGTGGCCCCGCCGACTTCGTTATCCACGAAAAGGCCTGCGCCGATGATTGGGCTGTCGCCTACGCGACCTGCAACTTTGTAGGCCATGCCGCTAGTCGTACATGCCCCGGCAATATCTCCATTTTTATCGATGGCAAGCATACCAATGGTATCGTGGTTTTCGATGTTTATGATAGTTTCGTATTTAGAGCTTTTTTTCCACTCTTCATATTGCTTTCGCGTGCTTTCGGTAAATAGGTCTTCTTTTTCAAAACCTTTTTCATACGCGAACTGCTCGGCGCCCCTGCCTGCTAAAATGATATGTGGGGTTTCTTCCATTACTTTTCTTGCCACCGAAACAGGGTGGGCTATGTTTTGAAGATATACTACCGAACCACAATTACCATCTTTATCCATTATACAGGCGTCAAGGGTTACGTTGCCGTCGCGATCGGGCCTGCCTCCCTTACCTACGGTTTCGTTGGTAACATCTGCCTCTTCAACGCGAACACCTTGTTCAACAGCATCTAGGGAAGATCCTCCGTTTTTGAGAACCTCCCATGATTTGGCCGTGGCATTCTCAAAATTCCAAGTGCAAACCGTAATTGGTCGAATGTCCGGTTTTGAGTCTTCTATTTTTTTGGGCTGGTTATTACGCTCTTGGTAAGAGGCCATCACGGGGGCCGATAAGGCTCCTGCTGCCGTGAGACTTGAATTTTTCAAGAATTTTCTCCTTTTCATCTTGGGTTGTTTAATTTAGTCGGCTAAAGATAATGATATGCTTGTAGAAGTCTGTGCCAATTCATTGCAATCTGCTATAAATGCTGAGCTGGCAGGCGCTGATAGAATTGAATTGTGTTCAGAATTGGCGGTCGGAGGTATTACTCCCTCTTATGGATTGCTAAAACTTGTTAGGGAAAAAGTAAATATTCCTATAAATGTTTTGATTCGCCCGAGAAGTGGTGATTTTACCTATTCTGATGATGAGTTTCAAATCATGAAAAGCAACGTTAAGTTATGTAAGGATCTAGGTTTTAACGGGATAGTTTCAGGTGTCTTGTTAGATGATTTTACCATTGATTTGAAGCGTACCGAAGAACTAAGAAATCTTACGGAAGGTCTGAACTTTACCTTTCATAGGGCCTTTGATTGGCTGTCTGTGCCTGAAAAGTCATTAGGGGAGCTTGAATCTATTGGTGTCGACACCATTTTAACCTCGGGTCAGGCTTCCTCAGCAACGGAGGGTTTGTCATTGTTAAAATCACTCCTTGAAAAAACTGAGAATTGTACCATAATGCCTGGTGGAGGAGTGAAGCCAACTAATGTAACGGAGTTCAAGACAGGCGGTTTCAAAGCGGTTCATCTATCAGGTACCCAATTCATCCAGACTTTGAATACATCTCCAAAAGTTTCAATGAATTCCCTTTCCTTTTTGAAGGATGATCAATTGGCCGTTTCCAATGTAGATACCATTCAAAAAGTGGTGAAAGCGGTTAAATAAGATCTAAATGGGGCAACTGCGTTGGTAAGAACAAATATCTTTGTTCTTATGCTACGTTGGATTCTATTCGTCATTTTTTACTTGGCCTTAGGGGCCTATACTCTTCAGGCGCTTAAAACTGCAACCCGTTACCCCTGGGTCTATTACCTTTTCATGGCCATCTCGCTGCTGGTTCTTGGTAATTTTATCTATCAATTTACTTGGGGCGAAACGCAAGGGCGTGTTTTGAGCAGACCTAAAAGTTATGCTTTTGGTCTTTTGCTTACTGTTCTGGCTTTTCAGGCCATAACTATTCTGTTCTTGTTCAGTGAAGATATTTTTAGGTTGATTGCTGGTGGTTATCAAAGATTTTTCGGTGGTTCAAAAACCTTTAGCTTGCCAGAAAGACGTAGGTTTTTAAGTCTTTTAGGTTTAGGATTGGCATCTATACCATTTGGGGCCTTGCTTTACGGAATGTATAAGGGTAAATACAATTTTCAAGTACTCAAATATAATTTGGAATTTGATGATCTGCCGGAAGCTTTTGATGGCTACCAGATTACTCAGATTTCAGATGTTCATAGTGGTAGTTTTGATGATAGAAAGAAAATTGAATATGCCATAAATCTGGTCAATCAGCAAGAGAGCGATGTTATCTTGTTTACTGGTGATATGGTGAACAATAAGAGTGAAGAAATGGTGCCGTGGGCCGAGCTGTTTTCTACCTTAAAAGCTAAAGATGGTAAGTTTTCGGTGTTGGGCAATCACGATTATGGCGATTACATTCAATGGGAAACGGCCGAATTGAAAAGCCAAAACCTTGAGAACCTCAAAAATATGCAACGTGAAATGGGGTTTGATCTGTTGTTGAATGAACATAGATATCTTAAGAAAGGGGTTGATCAAATCGCTTTGGTAGGTGTTGAGAACTGGGGCCGAGGCGGATTTAAGAAAGCGGGTGACCTTAAGAGGGCATCTTCTGAAATCAATAGTGCCGATTTTAAAATATTAATGAGCCATGATCCATCTCATTGGGAAGACGTGGTTCTTAAAGACGACTATCACTATCACTTGACTTTAAGCGGACACACGCACGGTATGCAATTCGGAATCGAGATTCCCGGATGGGTTAAATGGAGCCCCGTTAAGTGGCGTTACAAGTATTGGGCCGGTATTTATAAAGAATTGGGCCAGTTTATTAATGTTAATCGAGGTTTTGGGTTTTTAGGCTACCCGGGGCGGGTAGGTATTTGGCCAGAAATCAGTGTGATAACTTTGAAGCGAAAGCCCTTAACATGATTTTAACGCCATCGCTCAACCATAAAATATTAGGGGGTCAATCAGGTTTAACATTTTTTACTACATTTGGCCTTTAACCCAATGATTTACGTATGTCAAAGTTTGGAGAACTTATAGATTTGAAGGTCCCCGTATTGTTGGATTTTTATGCTGAATGGAATGAGCAATCTACTTCCATGCATGCAGTCTTGCGCGATGTAGCCGCCGCTTTAGGTGATCGTGGCAAGGTGATAAAAATCGACGTTGACAAAAATAAAGAGCTTTCTCAAGCCTTGCGTGTGAAGGGTTTGCCTACCTTGATGATTTACAAAAAAGGAGAGATGGTTTGGAGGCAAAGCGGTGAGCAAGATGCCAACACTCTTATCGGCATACTTAACGAGTATATTTAGCATCTAAATTTTCGCACTTTTCAGCAGCACTACTTTTATGTTAGATTTGGTGCTGGGTATTTTTAAATAAAAAGCGAGGGCCACTTGATCAAGTGGCCCTCGCTTTATGTTGAAATGTGGTCTTCTATTGAACCGGAATCGTATCCAATACTTCTTCTTCAGTTGTAGTGGCGTCGATAACGGTGGTATCGGAAATTGGCATTGAATCTTCCAGATCAGGATTTTCGCCTGGTATCGGAGGTTCTTCCTCCAAAATATTATCCCTGTAAAAATGCTGGAACTTATCTATGTACTCGTTGAAGATAAGTGTTTCTTTTTCTGCGCGTTCACGGTCATTGTTGCTGATCAATATGTCGATGTTTCTTCGATAACCCTCCATGTCGGCAATAATTTCATCTATTTTATCGTACTGCTCTTCTAAGGGTACTTCAGCGTAATACTCGAGACGGTCTTGATAAATGTATTTCAATTTTTCAAAAAGTTCATGGGCCTTATTGGTTTCGCCTACCTTATAATAGCCATCTACAAAAGGCTCGACGAAAGTGTAATACTCAAAGTACTCTACTGGAATATTCTTCATCGCTAGGTCTATTATGTCCTTTGCCTTTTCAATCTTGTTTTCCTCTAACAATTGTTCGACCAAACGGGCCAGATTACTACGATAGGAAAGTCCTTGAATTCTAGTTTGGGGGTCGTGATAGATGTCAGGGCTTCCAGAATTGCCCCAATACCAATTAGTGGCGATGTCATACATTAAATCACTGTCTATCCTTCCCATTTCGTAAGAACTTCTTCTTTCGGTCTTGATGGGAACGAGTTTGTAGGCCATGCCATCTAACTGCAGATAATCTTTCATCCATATAAATTCGGCATCGTCAAAACTACCTCCCGAAAAGTAAATAGGGCGCTTCCAATCATTATTGGCCAAAATGTCAAGCATCATCATGCTTTTCTTGGTGATGGCGCTTCTAGGAAGGTCGATATCTATATAATCAACGATTAGGGCGCTGTCTTTTTCTTTAACAAGGCCACTTTCCAATACGTTCTTTTTATTGACAGGAATACGTAGTTTGTTGGTGGGGTAATAGACAATATTTTGAGCACTTTCTGAATAAGCGTCCATATCAATATTCTCTTGTCTCTCTAAAATATACTTTAGTTTGGTCTTCGGCTCATCGCTGTCTACCCACTTAATAAAATCTTGAATCGACCATCTGCTCTCTGATATTTGCTTATTAAAGAGAGGGTCAACAGTTTGAAAATAAAGTACGTCACGCGAGCCCCAGCGATATTTATCGTGGGCTATTTGTGAAGGTATAGCTTCGCTCTCATAGGCTTTTCGTTTCATCTGGTCGATGTACCAATCTGTTTCAAAAAGGCTGGTGCAGACGATGCGAACGTCGGTTCTGTACCCTTCAATTTCTTGGGCATACCATAGGGGAAAAGTATCATTGTCACCAATTGTAAACAATATGGCGCCAGCATCTTCTTGACAAGAATCTAGGTAGGCCTTGGCCGAAGCGTTCGCTGTAAAACGGTTCGAGCGGTCATGGTCGTCCCAATTCTGGAATGCCATAACCGTTGGCACAGCCAAAAAGCATACCACTGTCAGGGCTGGGGCCAAAATCTTTGGCGTCAGATACTTTTTAAACTCTTCGAACAAGCCATATACGCCAAGTCCGATCCAAATAGCGAAAATATAAAATGAACCTACGAGCGAGTAATCCCGCTCCCTTGGCTGAAAAATGTACGGATTGGTGTAGAACTGAATCGCCAAGCCTGTAAAAAGGAAGAATATAAGCAACACCCAAAATTGTTTCGGGTTTTTGGCGATTTGAAACAGGATACCTACGATTCCTAAAATTAACGGTAATAGAAAATAAGTATTTCTGGCTTTGTCGTTTTCAATCTCGTCAGGTAGGTTATTCTGGCTTCCTAAACGCATACTGTCAATGAAGCCAATGCCACTGATCCACTCGCCGTTGCCGTTGTACCGGCCTTGAACATCATTATTTTTTCCGGAAAAATTCCACATAAAATAACGCCAATACATATAACCGAATTGAAATTGGGCCATGTACTTGATGTTCTGCCAAAGCGAAGGAGGCTCGACCTCTAGATAATCGCCAAAGCGTCTTAGAAAACTTATATATTGTTCTGCATCGATTTCTCCATTGGCAAAACCGTCTTTTACTTGTTTTACAGCCCTACGAAGCTCTTCGTTCGATTGCTTCATCTTAAAATCCAACGGCCCGAAGTAGCGCATGTAGTTTTCTGCATGCTGTCCGCTCCACATTCTGGGTAGTAGACCTACATGTTTAGGGTCGTCTCCGGGTACGGCACCTTTGTAGTAGTTAACGATTACGTATTTGCCCAGTTTTTCATCTTTCTCATACTTGGGCGCTTCATCTTTATCCTCTCCGGCATTTCCGAAAGTACTTGAATAAAAGGCCCCGTAAATAGGGCTGTCAACTCCTGGGTATTGTTCCCGATTGTAATAGGCTAGAAGGGCACGGGCGTCTTCAGGATTGTTCTCATTGATGACCACTCTTGCATTCGCCCGGATGGGTAGCATGAGCCAGGTTGAGAACCCTAGAAAAACGAACATCATGCAAAGTACAATGGTATTGGCTGTGCGATAATCGTTTTTTCTTGTAAATGAAAGGCCGAAATAAAAGGCGGCGACGAAAACCAAGCCCATAATGATAGAACCTGAATTAAAAGGTAGGCCTATGCTATTGATAAAGAAAACCTCACTCCAACCAAACAACATTAAAACATAGGTGAGTGAAAATTTATAAACCAACATGAGTACGGCAATTACCGCAATATTGGCCAAAAGAAAATTTTTGACCGTTGTGGTTTTATACGTCTTGAAATAATAGAGTAGACCTATAGAAGGTATAGCCAAAAAGCCCATAAATTGAACCCCAAAGGTAAGGCCGATTACAAAACTGATCAGTATCAACCATCTGTTACCTCTTGGGTCGTCAAGGCTATCCGTCCATTTTAGCCCTAGCCATAGCTGAAGTGCCATGATAAGGCTGGCCATGGCGTAAACCTCTGTTTCAACGGCGTTGAACCAGAAACTATCTGAAAATGTGAATGCGAGAGAACCGATTAGACCACTGCCCAAAACTGCTATAGCTTTGCTGTTGGTCATAATCTCGTCTTTTTTGAACACCAATTTCTGGGCGAGATTGGTAATGGTCCAAAACATGAACAGAATGGTAAACGCGCTCGACACACCTGACACATAGTTGACCATTCTTGCCACTTGATCCGGCTCAAAGGCGAACATGGCAAAGAAAGCACCGATCATTTGTTGAAGTGGTGCTCCCGGTGGGTGACCGACTTGTAACTTGGCGGATGTGGCGATGTACTCACCTGCATCCCAAAAACTATTGGTGGGCTCTACCGTAATTGCGTATGTAATAAGGGCAATAAAAAAGACGGCCCACCCCAAAAGGGTGTCCCATTTGTTGAAGTTTTTTGCAAACATTTACTAAGTGGTTTAACCAATGCGGCGAATTTACTAATTTATATAGATATGCAACCTCCATTTTCATAAAGGTTTAACAGCGTTTTACAGAGGGTCAAGCATTGAAATTCATGATTCTAAATAGTCTTGACGGTTCGTTGTATGTTTTCAAAAGAAAAAATGAAAGCGCAAATTTCAAGTTTCAAAGCTTTTGAAAAATCAGGATTTCAATTATTCTGATCTAAAATGTTTGTGCAGATCAAACTTTGTTTTAAATTTGCACGCTCTAATACGGAACTGGTTTTCGTTTTTAGAAAAGGTACTGGCCTATGGTGTAATTGGCAACACTACTGGTTTTGGTCCAGTCATTCTAGGTTCGAGTCCTAGTAGGCCAACAAAAGGTTCTAAGGTTAATAGCTTTAGAACCTTTTTTATTCCCTCAGATTTTATAGGTCTCTTTCGTTCGGTTCTGATTTTTCTTCCAAATGGTTAGTGTCGTCTAGAGGGGTATTGTCTTCGGCTTCAACTTCGCTATCTATTTGATTTCTTTCGTCATATTCTTGGTCAATTTCATCTAGAAGAGTAGCCATCGGCTTTTTGTCTCGAATCATAGCCCAAGTCATTATAAGGCTAGTGGCAATTATAACGAAAAGTAATATTCCGGATTCAAAACCGGGAACCTCTGCCTCTGCCGGAATGGCGTAGAAAAGCAAAATGGTAATTAATCCTCTGGGGGCGATAAAAACTTGAGGTAGAATATCCTTCCCAACAAAAATTTTCAATATCAAAAACCTGATAACGTAGATTGAAATGATAATCAGAATGCTCACCATGGCAACGTTCAAGCTCAATAGCGATGAAAGCACTATCGTAATGCCGAATATTACAAAGAAAAAAGTACGTACGACAAAGGCGGTTTCAAGTGTTATGATGTGTAATTCATGAAAAATGCGGTGCATTTTTTCTTCCTCAAGAAAAACTGATGTTCTTCCAGGGAAAAACAGTTTAACATTGGCTATCACCAAGCCGAATATGAGTATAATGATTAAAGAAGATAGGTGCAGTTTCTTGCCAATGGCATAGAGCAAGAGTAGAACGGCTATCAATAGAAATTGTTTGGCCTGGCTCTTGATTTTTTGAAAGATAAGAACGAGAGCATAACTGGCTATTATAGCGATGACAATAGTTAAAACGATATTCAGGGCGAAACCGGTGGCGCCTGATTGGTTTTCAGGATCGAGGGCGCCCGTTAGAAAATAGAACATCATGATGCCCATGATGTCTGAAAAGGTGCTTTCGTAAATATGAAATTCTTTTTTTATTTCTTTTAGACCTTTTACACTAGGAATGATAATTGCACTTGATAATATTGATAAGGGTGTTGCATAAAGCCAAGCATTTTGCATGCTCATGCCCTCAATAAACTGGGTCATGATAAAAGCCGCTACCCAGGCCGAACTAACAAGGCCGATTAGGGCGATAGCCATTGATTTAAGAATAGGGGGGAGTTTTTCAGGTTTCAGTTCCAGTTCCAAGGCGGCTTCAAGAACAATCATTATTAAACCGATAGTTCCTATGATTTCTAAGGTTCCACGAAGGCTCTTCTCAAAATCGACTTCTTGCCCAAGTACATATTTGAGCCCGAATTGCAGAAGAATTCCCAATACGATTAACATGAGCACTGATGGTATGTTCGTTTTTTTTGAAATACCATTGAACCAAAAAGAAATGATTACGATTGCCGAGGCTCCAATGATGAGATTATAAGAAGTGAATATTTCCATGATTTGCAGTTAGGTATGCAAAAATTATAGGCAAAGGCACGCCTTTTTGGTTAACTCTGTCATTTAAAACGAGATAAGTCTGCATGCTATTGCGAGAACCAAAAAAATTGTATATTTGCGCCACTGAAAGGATATAAAAGTATTCATGAGGGGACAATAGAGTCCTCTTTTTTATTTCTAAATGTTATGTTGAAGGATAGGGTCGCGTCACTTTTAGAGGAAGCTTTGGAAGCGGATAAATCATTATTTTTAATCGATTTTTCTGTAGCTCTCGATAACTCTATAAAAGTGGTTATAGATGGAGACCAGGGGGTGAGTTTGAAAGATTGCATGAAGATAAGTAGGGCTATCGAGCATAACCTGGATCGTGAAGAAGAAGATTTTTCGCTGGAGGTTACCTCTGCAGGGGCTGCTTCACCGATGGTTTTGCCCAGGCAGTATGCCAAAAATGTTGGCAGAAAGCTTAAGGTAGTGACCGAAACGAATACTTTCGAAGGTAATTTGACCGCAACTACTGAGAACGGAATTGTTCTTGAGTGGAAAGCGAGGGAACCCAAACCCGTTGGAAAAGGGAAGATAACGGTTCAGAAAAAAGAAGAAATTGATTTTTCTGATATAAAAGAAGCAAAAGTCATAATAACATTTTAATGTCAACAGAGTAATGGAAAATATTGCGTTAATTGAGTCTTTTTCAGAGTTTAAAGATGATAAGTTCATAGACAGGGTAACGCTTATGGCTATTCTTGAAGACGTTTTTAGAAGCGCTCTCAAGAAAAAATTTGGGTCTGACGATAATTTCGATATCATTATCAACCCTGATAAAGGAGATTTGGAGATTTGGAGGAACCGAGTGGTCGTTGAAGATGGTGAAGTTGAAGAACCGAACGAAGAGATTTCTCTGACCGACGCTCGCAAAATCGAACCTGATTTTGAGGTAGGTGAAGATGTGTCTGAAGAGGTTAAGTTGATTGATTTGGGGAGAAGGGCCATTTTGGCGTTGCGCCAAAACCTGATTTCTAAAATTCACGAGCACGATAACACCACTATCTACAAGCAGTTTAAAGACTTGGAGGGTGAAATTTATACCGCCGAGGTTCATCATATCAGACACAAGGCCATTATTTTGTTAGATGATGAGGGTAATGAGATCATACTTCCTAAAGACCGTCAAATACCGTCCGATTTCTTCAGAAAGGGAGATAATGTTAGAGGTATTATAGAAAGCGTAGAGCTGAAAGGAAGCAAGCCGACCATCATTATGTCGAGAAGCTCCCCTAAGTTTTTGGAGCAATTATTTTTTCAAGAGATACCAGAAGTTTACGATGGTTTGATTACCATCAAAAAAGCGGTGCGTATACCCGGTGAAAAGGCGAAGGTCGCTGTTGATTCTTACGATGATCGTATTGATCCAGTAGGTGCTTGTGTAGGTATGAAAGGTTCTCGAATTCATGGCATCGTTCGTGAGTTGGGTAATGAGAATATCGATGTAATCAACTGGACCGCCAACCCTCAGCTTATGGTGACCAGGGCTTTGAGTCCGGCAAGGGTTTCATCTGTAAAATTAGATGACGAGAAAATGACCGCTCAGGTTTATTTAAGACCGGAAGAGGTGTCGAAAGCTATTGGTCGTGGTGGGCACAACATACGTTTAGCTGGTCAGTTGACTGGTTATGAGATAGATGTGTTCCGTGAAGGTGTCGAAGAAGATGTTGAATTGACCGAATTCGCAGATGAAATTGATGGTTGGATTATTGAAGAATTCAGTAAAATTGGTCTTGATACGGCCAGAAGTATATTAGAGCAAGATGTTGATGATCTTGTAAAACGTACAGATTTAGAGGAGGAAACAATTTTGGAAGTTGTACGTATACTCAAAGAAGAATTGGAAGATTAGCTATATATTAGCAGCAGTTTAAAAGAATTAGGAGAAGATATTTATGGCAGACGTTGCAAAAATAAGACTCAATAAAGTCCTCAAGGAGTTTAATATTTCTTTGGATAGGGCGGTAGATTTTTTGGCCTCTAAGGGTCATGAGATCGAAGCGCGGCCTACGACAAAGATTTCCGATGAGGTCTATGAGGTGCTTCAAGGAGAATTTCAAACCGACAAGAGCAAAAAAGTTGCTTCTAAAAAGGTCGGCGAGGAAAAGCGTGAGGAGAAAGAAGCTTTACGTCTGCAATTGGAGCAAGAACAAGAAGAAAAACGGTTGGCGCGAGAAAAACGTGCTGCAGCCGAAAAACCCCTTGTGGGCAAGGTAGAGCTCACTGGTCCTAAGACTGTTGGTAAAATTGATTTGAATCCTAAGAAAAAGGAGGAGAAGAAAGAAGAGCCTAAAAAAGAGGAGAAGCCTGTAGAGCCGGTGAAAGAAAAAGAGCCGGTGCAAGAGGCTAAACCGAAAGAGCCGGAAGTTAAGAAAGAACCGAAAAAAGAGCCTGAGCCCGAGGTTAAGCCAGAGCCAAAAGAAGGTGATGACGTACTGGCGACAAAATATAAAAAACTTACAGGTCCTAAAATTACCGATAAAATAGATTTATCGAAATTCGATAAGCCCAAGAAAAAGAAGGAAGACAACAAGTCTTCCGATGGTAATGATAGAAAGAAGCGCAGAAAGCGTATTGTAAGCAAGCCTGGGTCGGGTAATACCGGCGGAGGACCTAGAGATAGGAACAACAACAGAGGCGGCGGCCCAAGAAAAGGTGGCGGAAATAGATTCAACGCACCCAAAGTTGAGCCTAGCGAGGAAGATGTACAAAAGCAAATTCGAGAGACCCTTGAAAAACTTCAGGGTAAATCGAAGAAAGGAAAAGGGGCGAAGTATAGAAGAGATAAAAGAGATCAGCACCGTCAGCAAACTGAGCGTAATCTTGAGCAACAAGAGCTGGAAAGCAAGGTGTTGAAGGTAACCGAGTTTGTCACGGTGGGCGAAGTCGCTACTATGATGGATGTTACTACAACAGATATTATCTCGGCCTGTATGTCGCTAGGTATCATGGTTACCATGAACCAACGTCTCGATGCTGAAACGTTATCTATTGTGGCCGATGAATTTGGTTATGAGGTAGAGTTTGTTACTGCTGAACTTGAAGAATCTATTGAGGTTCAAGCAGATGCTCCGGAAGATTTGAAATCTAGAGCGCCTATCGTAACGGTAATGGGGCATGTTGACCACGGTAAAACATCGCTTCTTGATTATGTAAGGGAAGCCAATGTAATCGCCGGCGAAAGTGGTGGTATTACCCAGCATATTGGTGCCTATGGTGTAACACTGGATGACGGACAGAAAATTACCTTCTTGGATACTCCTGGTCACGAGGCGTTTACCGCTATGCGTGCGAGAGGTGCACAGGTAACCGATATTGCCGTAATCGTTATTGCTGCTGATGATGATATCATGCCGCAGACGAAAGAGGCTATTAGCCACGCACAAGCTGCTGGCGTTCCTATCGTATTTGCGATAAACAAGGTAGATAAACCCACTGCAAATCCTGATAAGATTAAAGAAGGATTGGCCCAGATGAACTTATTGGTAGAAGATTGGGGAGGTAAAATTCAATCTCACGACATTTCCGCTAAAACAGGGCAAGGGGTAAAAGAACTTTTGGAAAAAGTACTTTTAGAAGCTGAGCTTCTAGAGTTGAAAGCGAACCCTGATAAGGGCGCCAATGGTACTGTTGTAGAAGCATTCTTGGATAAAGGTCGCGGTTACGTTTCGACAATTTTGGTTGAAGGTGGTACCCTGCAGATTGGAGATTATGTTTTGGCCGGTACGCACAGTGGTAAGGTCAAGGCTATGCACGATGAACGTGGCAAATCTGTTAAGAAGGCCGGTCCTGCAACTCCAGTATCAATTTTAGGTTTAGACGGTGCTCCTCAGGCGGGTGATAAGTTTCATGTTTTAGAAGATGAGCGCGAGGCCAAGCAAATAGCGGCCAAAAGGTCTCAGCTTCAACGTGAGCAGTCCGTTAGAACACAACGTCACATTACTCTTGATGAGATTGGAAGACGAATTGCACTGGGTGATTTCAAAGAGCTTAATATTATTTTGAAAGGTGATGTGGATGGTTCTGTAGAGGCATTGACCGATTCGTTCCAGAAACTTTCTACCGAAGAGATACAGGTAAATATCATACATAAAGGTGTTGGTGCCATTACTGAATCAGATGTTCTTTTGGCGTCTGCTTCCGATGCGATTATTATCGGATTTAATGTACGACCTATGGGTAATGCCCGTGATGTTGCCGATAAAGAGGAAATCGATATCAGAATGTACTCCATTATCTATGATGCGATCAATGACTTGAAAGATGCGATGGAAGGTATGCTTTCCCCAGAAATCAAGGAAGAGATTACAGGTACTGCCGAAATCAGGGAAACCTTCAAGATTTCTAAAGTCGGTACCATTGCAGGTTGTATGGTAACCAATGGTAAGATTTTGAGAAATGCCGGTATACGTTTGATACGTGATGGCGTGGTGGTCTTTACCGGTGAATTGGCTTCGTTGAAGCGATTTAAAGACGACGTTAAAGAAGTTTCAAAAGGGTACGATTGTGGTCTTCAGGTGAAGAATTATAATGATATCAAAGAAGGTGATATAGTAGAGGCCTTCCAAGAAGTAGCTGTCAAGAAAAAGTTGAAAATCAAATAAGGTTTTCTTTGCTAAAGTCAGTTATAAGAATAAAAAAAATCGACCTTAACGGGTCGATTTTTTTGGTTGTAGCAACATCGCATCGGGATATTTTTGCCGCACTTCGGCAAACTTTCTTTCCGCTGTCAGCTTGTCTTTAAACCGACCTATTCTAACTCTATAGGTAGGTGAATCAAATTCAATTTTTGACGCAAGGTCAGGAAAATCTTCGTCGACCTTGGTTTGAATGTCTTGCGCCTTCGCGTAAGATCCAAAACCGACCTGAATTCTATAATAGTCGGTACTTTCGTTAGAGGTTTTATAAATATCTAACAGTTCTGTTATTTTTTCGTCTTGGGCAATGCTGATATTTCCTTGTTGGGAGTAGCCGATAGCAACCGAAAAAATGGTGAGAAAAGATATAAAAGTTGTTTTCATCGAAGGGAAATTATTGGGTCTTACGGTTTTATACAAAAGTAGATTTTTATAGAACAAACAAAGGCTGTCCGCGATTATTTAGAATAATTATAAATTATCAATTATCAATCCTTTAACATTTTCAAAATAAAGTCTATGTCGTATTTTTGCCATCAATTTTAGCACCGATAAAACAAAGCACATTTAAGTACATCCGAAATTATCGTGCCAAGATTTGATAGAAATAAAATCCATATGAAAAAGGTTCCGTACCGCCATCCAATTTCTAAGATTCTAGGTGTAACTGTATTATTTTTCCTACTACTTTCTACTTCTATCTTTGCTCAAGAAGATGCTTCTGCCGAGGCTGATTCTGGTTCTGGGCAAACCGAAGCTGCGGCCGAAACGGATGGTGATCCGGCGGCCGGTAAGGCTCTGTTCAATCAGAATTGTGCCGCTTGTCATGCCTTGAACCGCAAAATGACAGGTCCTGCTCTTGCGAATGTAGAGTCTAGATTGGCCGAGGATGAAGGGTTGGATAGAGAATGGCTTTACAGATGGATCAAGAATAGCCCTGGCATGATATCATCAGGTGATGCTTATGCCAACAAGGTTTATAATGAATTCAATCAGGCGGCCATGACCGCTTTCCCAACGCTTTCCAATGCTGATATTGATAATATATTGGCTTATACCGCTGCGCCTCCTTCGACGCCAAAGCCTGACGAAGCTTCGGCTACTGGTGGTGGTCAGTCAGCTGGTGGTGGAAGTGGTTCTGGAGTTTCCAACGAACTTATTTTGGGCGCTTTGGTTTTGGTTTTTGGCCTGTTGGTGGTAATGTTGATATTGGTCAATAGAACTTTGCGTCGCATCGCTGAAGCCAATGGGGTTGTGTTGGAAAAAGAAGTTGGTGAGAAACGTAAGCCGTTATGGAAGGCGTTTGTTGACAATCAGTTCTTAGTGCTTGTTTCGGTGATATTTTTATTGTTGGGCAGTGCTTACTTCGCTTACGGTTGGATGATGCAGGTTGGTGTTGATCAAGGTTATGAGCCGATTCAGCCTATTCACTATTCACACCGAATTCACGCTGGTGATAACAAAATAGAATGTAAATACTGTCACTCTTCCGCTAGGGTTTCCAAAACTTCAGGAATTCCCTCGTTGAATGTTTGTATGAACTGTCATAAATCTATATACCAGGTATCCGATGAAACATTGGCCGAAGGTAAACAAGAGTATGGTGTAGATTACAACCAGGAGATTAAAAAGCTTTATGCTGCTGTTGGTTGGGATGATCAGAATCAAAAATATACAGGTGATACGAAGCCAGTTGAGTGGGTGAGAATTCACAATCTGCCAGACTTCGCTTACTTCAACCACTCGCAGCACGTTAGCGTTGCCGGTATTCAGTGTCAAGAGTGTCACGGGCCTGTTGAAGAAATGGAAATTATGTCTCAATATTCGCCTTTGACCATGGGTTGGTGTATTAACTGCCACCGCGAAACAAATGTGAAAGTTGAGGGTAACGAATACTATGAAAAGATTCATGAAGAGCTTTCCAAGAAATATGGGGTTGAGCAATTGACCGCTGCGCAAATGGGCGGTCTTGAGTGTGGAAAGTGTCACTATTAATCGAATAAGAAAGAGTAGCTAATTACATAGAAACGTATGGCATCAAACAAAATATATTGGAAAAACGAGGCGGAGTTAAATCCTAACGATTCCATTGTTGAGACGCTAAAACAAAACGAATTTGTTGAAAGTATTCCTGTTGATGATTTCTTAGGAGATAAGGAAAATCTTTCTTCAACCAATACTAATAGAAGAGACTTTCTTAAGTATGTTGGCTTTAGTACAGCTGCCGCTTCTTTGGCTGCCTGTCAAGGGCCGGTTCATAAGTCGATACCTTATGTGGTTCAGCCGGAGAATATCGTTCCCGGTGTGGCCAATTATTATGCTACGTCTATAGCGAATGGTTTCGATTTTGCCAGTATTTTGATAAAAACCCGAGAGGGTAGGCCTATCAAGGTTGAAAATAATAAAGATGCCAAAGTAGGCGGAGGCGCGAATGCTAGAGTTCAGGCCTCTGTTCTTTCTCTATATGATAGTACAAGACTTCAAGGTCCGTTGGCTAACGGTGAGCCTGTAGATTGGAGTGCTTTGGATGCTGCGGTTAAGGCTAAATTAGGTTCTCTAAGCGGTTCAGGGCAGCAAATCGCTCTTTTGACCCAGACCTATGCGAGTCCTTCGACCGAAAGATTGATAGCGGAATTCAAGGCCAGATATGGTAATGTGAATCATGTGGTTTACGATGCTATTGCCGATGATGCCGCTTTGGAGGCTTTTAGTGCAAAATATGGCGAGCGAGCGCTTGCTGATTACGATTTTGAAAAAGCATCGTTGATAGTTTCTTTTGGTGCTGATTTTCTAGGAGATTGGCAAGGTGGTGGATTTGATTCCGGTTATGCGAAAGGAAGAATCCCTAAAGAAGGAAAGATGTCTCGTCACGTGCAGTTTGAGGCGAACATGACTCTTTCTGGAGCCAATGCGGATAAGCGTATTCCTTTAACGCCAATGCAGCAAAAGATTGCCCTTGCGAAATTATATGCCAAACTTAATGGAACAAGTGCGGGTGGCGAGCTTTCTGAAAATGTGGAAAAAGCGATAGATAGCGTTGCTTCGCAAATACGTAGTAATGGTGGTGATGCCGTTGTGGTAACTGGTTTAGATGATGTAAATGCACAATCAGTTGTTCTTGCGATTAACGAAATGTTAGGTAGTAAGGCATTCGATTCGTCTGCACCACGATATGTGAGACAGGGTAGTTCAAAAGCTGTGTCTCAATTGGTGGCTGATATGAATGCCGGTAAGGTGGGTGTTTTGTTGATGGACGGTGTTAACCCGATGTACACGCTACCAAATGCTGCTGAATTTAAGGCAGGCGTTGAAAAAGTGGGTCTTTCCGTTGCTTTCTCTAATAACTGGAACGAGACTACTGAGATAACACAATATGCCGGCGCATCTAACCACTTCTTGGAATCTTGGGGTGATCTTCAGATAAAGAAGGGTCATTATAGCTTGATGCAGCCTACTATCAGAGAACTTTTTGATACAAGACAATTTCAGTCTGCCATGTTAAAATGGTTGGGCTCCGACAAGAATTACTATGATTATGTAAAGGAAACCTGGACTGCAGGTATACTTAGTGGTTCTGACTGGAACAAGGCGCTGCACGATGGTGTCTTTGTTGGAGGTGCTGTCAATATGATAAATGCGGACCCTGTAGATGCTACCGATTCTGCTGAAGATAAAGAAGCTCCAGTTGCTGCCGATACGCCAAGCGTATCTTCTAGCGCAGTTTCTATTTCGTCTGCCATCAGTAGTTTGGCAGGTGCAACCAGCGGTGGAGGTATGGAGCTGACCTTGTATCCTAAAACAGGTATGGGTGCAGGCCAACAGGCCAGTAACCCTTGGTTGCAAGAATTTCCTGATCCAATCACTAGGGTTTCATGGGATAATTATGTAACTGTGTCCAAGGCTGATGCCGAAAGACTAGGTTTGGAGAATTACCATGTGGCCAATGGCGGTCTTGATGGTAGCTACGCTAACATTACTGTTAATGGCGTTACTGTGAACAATGTTCCTGTAATCATTCAGCCAGGTCAGGCTATCGGTTCTATCGGTCTTTCATTCGGATACGGTAAGAAAGTCGGTATGAAGTCTGAAATGCAGACAGGTGTTAATGCGTATCCTTTATACCAAGATTTTAGTTCTACACAATCCGCTACCATTGAAAAGGCATCTGGTACACATGAATTTGCTTGTGTTCAGTTGCATAAAACCTTAATGGGAAGGGGTGATATTATAAAAGAAACAACACTTGAGATTTTTAACACGAAAGACCATGCCGAGTGGAACCACGTGCCTCAAGTTTCGTTGAACCACCAAGAAGTTCCTGCGACTTCTGTTGATTTATGGGATAGTTTTGATCGTACCGTAGGTCACCATTTTAATATGTCTATCGACCTTAACGCTTGTACCGGTTGTGGTGCTTGTGTGATAGCATGTCATGCAGAAAACAACGTTCCTGTTGTTGGTAAGGAAGAAGTAAGAAAGAGTCGAGATATGCACTGGTTGCGTATCGATAGATATTATTCATCAGAAGATACTTTTGAGGCTGACAACGTCAAGAAAGATGAATTTGATGGTCTTAGTGGTGATAACGGTTCGTTAGGTGGTTTTGGAGAGTTGGAAGACCCTGCGGCTAACCCTCAGGTGGCTTTTCAACCTGTAATGTGCCAGCATTGTAACCATGCGCCATGCGAAACTGTATGTCCTGTTGCTGCAACATCTCACAGCCGTCAAGGTCAAAACCATATGGCTTATAACCGTTGTGTGGGTACGCGTTATTGTGCGAACAACTGTCCGTATAAAGTACGTCGCTTCAACTGGTTCCTTTACAATAATAACGACGAGTTTGATTTCCATATGAATAACGATTTGGGTAAAATGGTATTGAACCCAGATGTAAATGTTCGTTCTCGTGGTGTTATTGAGAAATGTTCACTTTGTATTCAGATGACTCAAAAGACGATTCTTGATGCCAAGAGAGAAGGTAGGCCAGTTAAAGATGGTGAGTTCCAAACAGCGTGTTCAGCAGCTTGTAGTAGCGGAGCGATTATATTTGGTGATGTCAACGATAAAGAAAGTGAAGTTTCTAAGTTGGCTGAGAGCGATCGTATGTACCACTTATTGGAGCATGTAGGAACTAAGCCAAATGTATTCTATCACGTAAAAGTTAGAAACACCAACGAAGCATAACCTGTATTTAAGTAAACAACTATAACAGAATTATATGGCGTCTCATTACGAAGCACCTATACGAAAGCCCCTAGTAATAGGGGATAAAGGTTACCACGATGTAAGTGTGGATATTGCCGCTCCTGTAGAAGGAAGGGCCAATAAACACTGGTGGATTGTTTTTTCCATATCCTTGGTGGCTTTTCTTTGGGGTATCGGTTGCATTATCTATACGATTTCTACGGGTATCGGTACTTGGGGTCTGAACAAGACCGTTAACTGGGCCTGGGACATCACCAACTTCGTTTGGTGGGTAGGTATTGGTCACGCAGGTACATTGATTTCGGCGGTATTGTTATTGTTCCGTCAAAAATGGAGAATGGCCATTAACCGTTCGGCTGAGGCGATGACTATCTTCTCGGTGGTTCAGGCCGGACTTTTTCCGATTATTCACATGGGTAGACCATGGTTGGCGTATTGGGTACTGCCGATTCCGAACCAGTTCGGGTCTTTATGGGTGAACTTTAACTCACCTCTTCTTTGGGATGTTTTTGCGATTTCAACTTATTTATCGGTTTCATTGGTTTTCTGGTGGACAGGTTTGTTGCCTGACTTTGCAATGATCCGTGATAGGGCGGTGCTTCCTTTTCAAAAGAAGATATATAGTCTTTTAAGTTTTGGATGGAGCGGTCGTGCGAAAGACTGGCAGCGCTTTGAGGAAGTTTCTTTGGTTTTGGCCGGTTTGGCAACACCTTTGGTACTTTCGGTTCACACCATTGTATCTTTTGACTTTGCTACTTCGGTAATACCAGGTTGGCATACCACGATATTCCCTCCTTACTTTGTTGCTGGGGCTATTTTCTCTGGTTTTGCCATGGTGAACACTCTTTTGATTATCATGAGAAAAGTGTGTAGTCTAGAGGCCTATATTACAGTGCAGCATATTGAATTGATGAATATCGTGATTATGATTACGGGTTCTATCGTTGGGTGTGCATACATCACAGAGCTTTTCGTAGCATGGTATTCTGGTGTTGAGTACGAACAATATGCTTTCTTGAACAGAGCTACCGGACCTTACTGGTGGGCATACTGGTCAATGATGACTTGTAACGTTTTCTCTCCGCAGTTTATGTGGTTCAAGAAATTAAGAACTAGCATCATGTTCTCTTTCTTTATTTCGATTGTAGTGAACATAGGTATGTGGTTCGAACGATTTGTAATTATTGTTACTTCGTTGCATAGAGATTATCTTCCTTCTTCTTGGACGATGTTCTCGCCGACCTTTGTCGATATAGGAATCTTTATAGGAACTATCGGTTTCTTCTTTGTGCTCTTCCTTCTGTACTCACGTACATTCCCAGTAATTGCTCAGGCAGAGGTTAAGTCGATTTTAAAGTCTTCCGGTGACCGATACAAGAAGTTGCGTGATGCTGGAAAGCCTTTGTATAAGATTGAAAGAATGCAGCCTGTTGCTACAAAGCAAGAAAAAGTGACCGATGATGTATTGATGGGTGAGCCTGCACCGACTGTAGGTGATAAAACAGGAGTGAATGATTTGTTAAGTTCTATCGGAACTTTTGATCCGGCAACTCAAACACCTGATGATTTGAAGCAGATTAAGGGTATTGGTCCTCAAATGGAAGCTACCTTGAACGAAATAGGTATTTATACTTTTGCCCAAGTGGGTAGAATGACTGAAAGGGAATATGACCTTTTAGATTCTATTACCGGTTCCTTTCCAGGACGGGCACAACGTGACGATTGGGCCGGTCAGGCAATTTTATTAAACAATAAGAAATAGCTATGGCATCTAAAACAATACATGCATATTACAATGATGATGATGTCTTGATGCATGCGGTGAAGAAAGTAAAAGCCGCGAAACATCACATCGAAGAGGTTTATTGTCCTTTTCCCGTACACGGTTTAGATAAGGCCATGGGCTTGGCTCCGACACGTATTGCTATTACTTCTTTTATGTATGGCTGCGTAGGTCTAACGGTTGCTATTACGATGATGAACTTTATCATGATAGAAGATTGGCCGCAGGATATCGGAGGGAAACCAAGTTTTAGTTTTCTTGAGAACATGCCGGCTTTTGTCCCGATTATGTTCGAGCTTACCGTATTTTTTGCAGCGCACTTGATGGTAATCACTTTTTATATGAGAAGTAGATTATGGCCATTTAAGAAAGCGGAAAACCCCGATGTTAGAACTACCGATGACCATTTTCTAATGGAAATCGATGTTCACGGTGATGAAAAAGAACTTACCGAATTGTTGATGGATACAGGTGCGGTTGAGATTAATGTAATGGAAAAAAACAGTCATTAAATATGAACAGTTTTAGTAAAATATCGATTGTCTTTGCTAGCATGTTTTTGTTGGTTTCCTGTTGGGGAGACAAACAAGAACCGAATTATCAATACATGCCCAACATGTATGAGGCGGCAGGTTATGAAGCTTATAGTGAAGTAGATTTTCTTCCTAATGGGCAAGAAGCCATGGTGCCACCTGATCATACTGTTCCGAGAGGTTGGTTGCCTTATCCTTACGAAAATACTATCGAGGGCAAAGAGATGGCTCGTGTGATGAAAAGTCCGTTAGATTCTTTGAACAGCGAAAAGAACTTGGCAGAGGGTGCTCAGTTATATACCATTTATTGTGCGATATGTCACGGGGATAAGGGTGACGGTCAAGGTACTTTGGTAAAAAGAGAAAAGATTTTAGGTGTGCCAAGCTATGCAGATGCCGCAAGAAATGTTACAGTGGGTACTGCCATGCATACCATTCAATACGGTCTGAATTCAATGGGCTCATATGCCTCGCAAATGAATACCGAAGAAATGTGGCAGGTGTCGGAGTACGTGATGACATTGAAACAAGATTTAACGAAATAATACCTAGAGAGACGATATGTACACGGTTTCAAACAAATTAAAAATAGGTTCCTTTATTTTAATGGCGGTAGGTCTTTTAGGTATCGCAATTGGTTTTATTGGTGCGCCTGGAACTGTTGAGGAAGCAAAGGCCATTGTAGCCAGTCATGACGATGGTCATGGTGGAGGGCATGGTGCTGCTGACGCACACGCCCCAGCCGCAGGTCACGGTGATGCTGCAGATGCGCACGGTGAGGCACACGACGCTTCACATGACGAACACTTATTGCACCAATTGCAAAACAAGCCTTGGGCTGCCCTTTATGTGGGAGCTTTCTTTTTCTTTATGATTTCATTGGGGGTCTTGGCTTTTTATGCCATTCAACGTGCTGCACAAGCTGGTTGGTCGCCCCTTCTTTTCAGGGTAATGGAAGGTATTACCTCTTATCTTGTTCCTGGTGGAATCATTGTTTTTGTAATATTGGTTTTGTCGGTCATGCATATGAACCACCTATTTGTTTGGATGGATGCCGATGTGGTAGCCCACGACGAGTTGATTCAAGGTAAGGTAGGTTATTTGAACCCAACATTCTTCTTGATAAGAGCGGCTATATTTCTAGGAGGCTGGATTTTTTATAGAGAATATTCAAGAAAACTATCCTTGAGACAAGATGAATCAGATGACAATTCAAACTTTAAGTTGAACTTTAGATGGTCTGCCGGTTTCTTGGTATTCTATTTGGTATCTGAGTCTATGATGTCTTGGGATTGGATTATGAGTGTTGATCCTCACTGGTTCAGTACACTTTTTGGCTGGTATGTATTTGCTAGTATGTTGGTTTCGGGAATTACCGTTATTGCAATGGTAACCATTTACTTGAAATCAAAAGGCCTTTTACCTGATGTTAACAACAGCCACATTCACGATTTGGCAAAATTCATGTTCGGTATCAGTATTTTCTGGACGTACCTTTGGTTCTCTCAATTTATGTTGATATGGTATTCAAACATACCTGAAGAGGTGACCTACTACGTAACTCGTATCGAAGACTTTAGATTGCCTTTCTTTGGCATGGTAGCAATGAACTTCTTGTTTCCTGTTTTATTATTGATGAACAGTGATTATAAACGAATCAATTGGTTTGTAGTCTTAGCTGGAATCGTAATTCTTTCAGGTCACTATTTAGATATTTTCAATATGATTATGCCGGCAACGGTGGGTGATCAATGGTCGATTGGTATTCCTGAGATTGGGGCTGTACTTTTCTTCGCAGGTTTGTTCATCTTTTGGGTGTTCAAGGCATTGGCAACAGTTCCTTTACAGCCTAAGAGAAACCCTTTTATCGAAGAGAGCAGACATTTTCATTATTAGAGAGTAATTTTAACGAATAATAGTAGAGCATACGATGACTACAGTATTGATTTTAGCGGTTTTGGTATTAGTGGCAATTGCTATCTGGCAAATGACCAAGATATTTGAATTGTCACAGTTGAAGGCTGAAACCTCGCAAATTGCTAACGATTCAGATAACAAGACCAATGGTTATCTATTGTTCGCTTTCTTGATCTTCATTTACGGTATTACCATATTCAGTTTTTGGAAATATTCTAAGTTTTTGTTGCCAGAAGCAGCTTCCGGACACGGTGAAGATTATGATTACTTGATGTTGATTTCGTTTGTAATCATTTTTATAGTTCAAACCTTAACTCAAGCCTTATTGCACTATTTTGGTTACAAGTATCGTGGTGAAGAAGGTAAAAAAGCTTTATTCTATGCCGATAATGACCGTTTAGAGTTCATCTGGACCATTATTCCGGTAATTGTTTTGGCAGGTTTGATTTTATGGGGTCTTTACACGTGGACGACAATTATGGATGTGAATGATGAAGATGACCCAATCGTTGTAGAGCTTTATGCTCAACAGTTTAATTGGACAGCGCGTTATGCAGGCGAGGATAATGTTTTGGGTGATGCCAACGTGAGAATGATCGATATAAATAAAGCCAATATATTAGGTCTTGATGAATCAGATTCTTATGCGGCCGATGATATCGTTGTGAAAGAGCTTCATCTTCCTGTTGGCAGAAAAGTGAATTTCAAAATGAGATCACAAGATGTTTTGCACTCAGCCTATATGCCTCACTTTAGGGCGCAGATGAACTGTGTTCCTGGTATGATTACCGAATTCTCTTTTACACCCATTTATACTACATCAGAAATGCGTCAGAATGCTGATGTTAGAGATAAGGTTAAGAGAACAAATGAGATCAGAGCGGAGAGGGCGGCTAACGGTGAAGAGAACTCGGATCCTTGGCAGTTCGATTATATTTTGCTCTGCAACAAAATATGTGGTAAATCTCATTACAACATGCAAATGAAGATTATAGTTGAAACTCAAGAAGAATATGATTCTTGGTTGGCTGAGCAAGGTACATTTGCAGAAACAGTTTTAAAACAAGATAGTTCTGAGACTGCAATGAACATGCAGTAGAATTGAGGTGAAGTTGGTATAGTTGAAGCTATAAAAGAAAATTATAAAATTAAGATTTTATGTCCGTTACAGCACATGCACACGTAGATGACCATGCACATGATGACCATGGGCACCATCACAAAGAGACTTTTGTAACCAAGTACATATTCAGTCAAGACCATAAGATGATTGCCAAGCAATACTTTATAACAGGGGTATTGATTATGGGCTTCTTAGGTATAGCGATGTCATTGCTTTTCCGTATGCAATTGGCGTGGCCAGGTGAGTCGTTTGCTATTTTTGAAGCTGTTCTAGGTAAATGGGCTCCTGAAGGGGTCATGGATGCTGATATCTATTTGGCATTGGTAACCATTCATGGTACATTGATGGTTTTCTTTGTATTGACGCAAGGGTTAAGTGGTACGTTCAGTAACCTTTTGATTCCTTTGCAAATTGGCGCGCGTGATATGGCATCCGGATTCATGAACATGCTTTCTTTCTGGATGTTCTTTGTCTCTTGTGTGGTCATGGTTGCTTCCCTATTTATTGAAGCAGGACCCGCGGCGGCAGGATGGACCATTTATCCGCCGTTAAGTGCCCTACCGATGGCGCAGCCAGGTTCTGGTTTGGGTATGACGTTATGGTTGGTTTCAATGGCTATTTTTATCGCATCATCCTTATTAGGGTCTCTTAACTATGTAGTTACAGTAATTAATCTACGTACCAAAGGTATGTCTATGACAAGGCTTCCTTTGACTATTTGGGCATTCTTTGTAACCGCAATTATCGGTATCATTTCGTTCCCTGTTCTTTTATCAGCTGCTTTATTGCTGATTATGGATAGAAGTTTCGGTACCTCATTTTTCTTAAGTGATATTTTTATCCAAGGTGAGGTATTGCACTATCAAGGTGGTTCACCAGTATTATTCGAACACTTGTTTTGGTTCTTGGGTCACCCTGAAGTATATATCGTTTTGCTTCCTGCATTGGGTATTACTTCAGAAATCATGTCGACCAATGCGCGCAAGCCAATCTTTGGTTACCGTGCAATGATTGCATCCATTTTAGCTATCGCATTTCTTTCAACCATAGTATGGGGGCACCATATGTTCATCTCAGGAATGAATCCATTCCTAGGTTCGGTATTTACATTTACCACATTATTGATTGCGATTCCTTCCGCAGTTAAAGCATTTAACTACATTACTACGCTTTGGAAAGGTAACTTGCAGTTGAACCCAGCCATGTTATTTTCAATTGGTTTGGTGTCAACCTTCATTACAGGTGGTCTAACGGGAATTATATTAGGTGATAGTACATTGGATATCAATGTTCATGATACTTATTTCGTAGTGGCCCACTTTCACCTGGTAATGGGTATATCTGCACTTTACGGAATGTTCGCAGGGGTGTATCACTGGTTCCCTAAAATGTTCGAAGGCAAAATGATGAACAAGAATCTAGGTTATGTGCATTTTTGGGTTACCGCGATTTGTGCCTATGGGGTATTCTTCCCAATGCACTTCGTTGGTATGGCCGGTGTTCCTAGAAGATACTACCAGAATACGGCGTTCCCAATGTTTGATGAATTGACGGACGTACAAGTTCTTATGACGGTTTTCGCGCTTATTGCGGGTCTAGCTCAGTTAGTATTTGTATACAACTTTATCAGCAGTGTTTTCTACGGAAAAGTCGGACCGCAAAACCCATGGAAATCGAATACTTTGGAATGGACAACAGGAACCAAGCACATACACGGTAACTGGGAAGGCGCTATACCAGAAGTACACAGATGGGCTTACGACTACAGCAAAGTAGACGAGAACGGAGAATATATTATACCAGGACAAGATTTTGTTCCGCAAACGGTACCCCTTCAGAAAGATGAAGAGGAACTACAGCACTAGAAATAGGCTAACTCAAATAAAAATGCCCGGCTATTATAGTTGGGTATTTTTTTTGATATATTAGATAGTAACTCCTATTGGGTATAAAATTTTACATATGAGATATTTTATCTTGCTATTGACTTTATTGGTTGTAGGCCAGATTTCGGCACAGAGAAAACCAAAAATAAAGGGCAATAAAAACGTTGTTGATGTACAGGAAACCTTACCTGCTTTTAGTGCAATTGAATTGAATGACGACTTGGAAATTCATCTACAGTATAGTTCTGAAGAAGGATATGAGATTACCGCGGATGATAACTTAATCGACGTTTTGAAATTCAGGGTGGAAGATAGCACATTGGTCATTAGTTCGTTTTACAATATCACCGGGAAAAAGAAACTGGATATCACCATTCAATACAATTACGTAAACGCCATTACAGTGAATGACGGAAAAATTATTCTGGATGGCGTACTCAATTCAAATGAGCTATATGTGAATACTTTTGGGTCTTCGAAAATTGAACTTACGGCCGATTCGCAATTAATAAATGTGAATATGGAGGGTAGCAGCTCCGGTGAATTTAGTCTTACCGGTGGTGAAATGAGTTTTGTACTAAAAGATAAGTCCGACGCCCGTATATATACGGTAAGTGATTTGAACAATGTGAAGATGTATAAGAATGCCGGTGCCAAAATGGAGGGTACTGCCAACGAGCTTTTTGCAGATTTGATGGAAAATTCTAGTCTAAAAGGAGAGAGGTTGGAAGCTGAGAAAGTTTTTCTCAATCTACAACATTCCTCCTCTGCCGAAGTCAACGCCATTAATTCTTTGGAATTGACTTCAAATGGTTCGTCAAAAACCCATTTGTACGGCTCACCAGCAATAACTATTCTAGAGTTTGCCGATACATCTGAATTACATAAGGAGAAATAGTTAATGTGCTATCGGAGCCGTTAAACAATGCTCTGGAATTCCGAAGCCGTCGACCAACGAACCGATATGGGGTCGTAGCTCTGTGCAGAGGCGTTCAACCCTTTGGCGTATGGCCTTTGATTTAGTGCTTCCGATATAGCCCTGTTCCAAGTACCATTCCGCATCCTTTCTTATTTCATGCAGGGCAAAAAGGGTACCTTGCTTGAAAAGCAAAGCTTTGTTCTTGTCTTCTGAAAGCTGCTCTATCTTTCCAATAAAGGTATTGTACGCCAATTCGGTACTGTACGCCTTGCCTAAAGTAAGCAAATGGGTCTGTACTTTTAAGAATGCTTGATATGATGGCATACCTTGTTTGATATAGTTTCGTATGCGCATAGCCAAGGTGTAGGTGAGGCGTCTTGTTCTATAGTTGAAGGCGTGCTTATGAAATTTGATATTGTAAAGGTGCTCTTTATCGACTTTGTTGGAATATACCGGATTGATGGTTGTAAGTGTGTTATTGAGTTGCATACCCAATATTTTCAATACTGAAGTAAAGCCTGCACTATTGAACTCCGCTTTAAAATCACTTAGAACGCCCTTGGCCGCCAAAAGAAGTAAAACGGTGTTATCTCCCTCAAATGTGGTAAAAATGTCTACATCTCCCTTTAAATCGGCAATTCGGTTCTCTAGCAAATAACCTTTGCCCCCGCACGCTTCGCGACACTCTTGAATACTATTATTGGCATACCAAGTGATGATAGATTTGAGCCCAGCCACTTGGGTTTCAATAACCCGCTTGTCGGGTTGTTTTTCATCACAATAAGACTCCATCATTTGGTCTAATGCAAAGTGATAAACATAGGCACTCGCGACCAACGGTGTCAATCTTAATTGATGGGAAGGATAGTCAATCAACAAATCTTCCTGAACCTTAATGCTATCATTGAATTGGCGACGTTTTAGAGCATGTTTGACGGCTACGGTCAAAGCAAACTTGGCACCGGCCAGCCCGGCTCTAGCCACACAAATACGTCCACCGACCAAAGTACCCAACATGGTAAAAAAGCGTTTGTTGGCATTTTTTATTTCAGAGCGGTACTTTCCGTCATCTGTAATTTCCCCATATTTATTTAGCAGATTTTTTCTTGGTACGGCAACTTGATCAAACCATATTTTTCCGTTGTCGACACCGTTTAAGCCCAGCTTATAGCCATTATCCTTAACGGTAACTCCGGGCAACAGTTCATGGTTCTCATCCCGTAACGGAACCAATATGGCATGAACACCCTCATTTTTTCCGTTAACGATCAGTTGGGCAAACACCGATGCCATTTTAGAATGAAGTGCATTGCCGATGTACTCTTTGTTGTCATTCTTACCGGGGGTGTGAATGATAATCTGGTCGGTGGCCTTATCGTAAGTGGCCGTGGTCTTTATTCCCCTGACATTAGACCCATGACCCGTCTCGGTCATGGCAAAACACCCTAACAGTGATGTTTTACCTGTGTCTGTCAAATATTTGTCATGATGCTCTTTAGTGCCCAATTTTTGAATACTGCCACCAAACAGGCCGAATTGCACCCCGAATTTTATGGTAAGACTACCGTCAACGTACATCATGTTCTCAAA
Organism: Euzebyella marina; assembly: GCF_003687485.1. Lineage (GTDB taxonomy): Bacteria > Bacteroidota > Bacteroidia > Flavobacteriales > Flavobacteriaceae > Euzebyella > Euzebyella marina. Next base: position 942,713 of record NZ_CP032050.1, read on the forward strand.
CATGTGGGCATAACCCTCCATATCATTGTTTCCGCCGTAAGCTTCGGGATAGGCCATTGCCCCATATCCTTTACCGGCCAAGAATTTTACTTGATCTAGTACAATGTTTCTAAAGTCTTCTTTGTCTCGGTGAATGTCCCACTTGAAAATGGAATGGTTCAGAGTTTCCCTAAAGGCATCGATTAGATTGGCATGTTTGCCTTTTAGTATTTGGTCTAGTTCTTTTGGATTATAGTAAGTAGAGGTAGACGCATGTTTGACCTCTACATCGAACAAGTGATTGTAATGATTGGGTTGAATTCCTAAATTGATTTCGATGTGTTTCAGACTTTCATTAAAATCCACCGGGCCGTGGTAATGAGAAGCAACCCTATTGCTAAACGAAGTCAACGGGTAGGTTTCACTTTCAATCAGTCGTTCGTTTGAATTACTGATAGTGTGTTTCCATTGTTTCATCTCGCTATCTCGTGGTGGTTTATCTGGATTGAGCCAGGACAATAGAGTGTCTTTCTCTTCTCTTGAAAGTGTTTGGTCTTTTTCGATGGTGTTCTGAACTACATTTATTTCAGAAATGGTAACCAAGTCATCTGACCAGATTACATAAAAAAACGGAATGTACTGAAGTAGCTGTTGCGTAAAAGTCATTGTTTGCATGAAATGAATTTACAATTTTTTCTGACTTTATGAGGATATGATTTTTTCGATTGATAGCTATTTGAAGGTTGTAGATTTGACTGATATCGAATATTGAGACTATTTACTTGTGGCTGCTTTACCTTATATTTGTTATCGTATGAATGAATATCTAGACCCCACCGGCGAGCATTTTTCTTCTGAGGAAATTGATATTGAAAAGGCACTTAGGCCGGTAACGTTTGACGACTTTACAGGTCAGCAGCAGGTATTGGAAAATCTTAAGATTTTTGTACAGGCGGCCAACCAAAGGGATGAAGCCTTAGACCATACGCTATTTCATGGCCCTCCGGGTTTGGGTAAAACTACCTTGGCCCATATTCTGGCCAATGAATTGGGTGTAGGTATAAAGGTTACTTCGGGCCCCGTTCTCGATAAACCAGGTGATTTGGCAGGTCTACTTACCAATCTTGACGAAAGAGATGTTCTTTTTATAGATGAGATTCATAGGTTGAGCCCCATTGTTGAAGAATATTTATACTCGGCGATGGAAGATTATAAGATTGATATTATGATCGAAACAGGCCCAAATGCACGTACCGTGCAGATTAACCTCAATCCGTTTACATTGATTGGGGCCACTACACGTTCGGGTTTGCTCACGGCACCCATGCGTGCCAGGTTTGGCATCTCTAGCCGATTACAGTATTATGATACAGAGCTTCTTTCGACCATAGTACAGCGTAGTGCCGATATTCTTCGAGTTCCTATCAGTACCGAGGCATCCATTGAAATAGCGGGTCGCAGCCGTGGTACTCCCAGAATTTGTAATGCCCTTTTAAGAAGGGTTCGCGATTTTGCTCAGATAAAGGGTAACGGAACTATTGATATAGAGATTTCAAAGTTTGGATTAAAAGCTTTGAACGTTGATGCTCACGGCCTCGATGAAATGGATAATAAGATACTTTCTACCATTATTGACAAGTTTAAAGGGGGCCCTGTCGGTATTACAACACTGGCCACTGCGGTTTCAGAGAGCGCCGAAACGATTGAAGAGGTTTATGAACCATTTTTGATTCAGCAAGGTTTCATCATGCGTACACCACGAGGTAGAGAAGTGACCGAATTGGCATATAAGCACTTGGGAAAAACTAAGCCAGGTACCCAGCAAGGATTGTTTTAGAATGATGGTTTTTTTATGAAGAAGAGTGATGACTTGGTGACTATTTCCCAGGTTGAAGTTTTCAAAAACCGAAAACGGATACTTAAAAACCCTTTACCCTTTCATCAAGAAAACTTCGAAAAATTCGGTGATACCTTCAAAGTAAATATTGGCATAGGCGGTAGAGTCGTGTTTACGCGTGATGCGGAAACTATCAAATACATTCTCCAAAAAAACCACAAGAATTATTACAAGTCTTCTTTACAGACCAAAGATTTGGCCAAATACATCGGTAACGGTCTACTGACTTCGAATGGTGATTTCTGGCGTGCCCATCGTAGAATGGTCCAGCCGGCTTTTCATAAAAGAAAGTTGCAGGGTCTATTGTCAATTATGCTTTCAAGTATAGAGCAAGAACTTGAAAGATTAAACCAAGCTGATACTATTGACATATTTCCCATTATGGGTGATATAGCTTTTCAAGTGGTTGCGCAGTCTTTATTCAGCGCCGACAATCTGCGAAAGCGAATGCGCAAGTTGCAGCATATCACGGAAACCAACCAAGAAATGTTGATCAAAGAAATGAGGCAACCCTACCTTAAATGGTGGTTTCAACTTTCCGGAAAAACAAATCGGCATTTGGCCAAGGCTGAAGAAGCTAGAAATCTCTTGAACGAGATTATCGAAGAGCGGGTCGATTTGGCCGAAGAAAAAGATGACCTTCTTGATATGCTGTTGAAAGCAAGGTATGAAGATGGTTCGCCCATGTCTAGAAGACAATTGATAGATGAAGTTTTGATCCTGTTTACTGCAGGCCATGAAACAACGGCAAATGCACTGAGTTTCACCCTGTTTTTATTGGCAAAACACCCTCAATGGCAAGAAGATATTTTTGATGAAATAAAAGAGTTGAATTTTTCAGAGGATATCATGTCGGCCATAGGGCAGGCTCAATTGGTCAAAAACTGTATTGAAGAAGCAATGCGCTTGTATCCTCCTGTGTATGTCATAGACCGGGTAAGTTTAGGAGATGATACCATTAAAAACAGAAGTTTTGAAAAGGGAACCGTTTGGTTGATGAGTATGTACGAGTTGCACAGAAGTAAGAAGTTTTGGCGTGAACCCGAAGCTTTTGATCCTACCCGATTTAATGAGTTGAATAGTAAGGATTATAGTGATTTCTATTATCCTTTTGGGGCAGGGCCGAGAATGTGTGTCGGTAATAATTTTGCCATGTTCGAAATGATTATGGTAATTAGTACGATTCTTAAAGATTATAGAGTGAGCGCTGCTTCCGAGAAAGTAGAAATAAATCCACTTATTTCCCTTAAACCTCAAAACGTTTTTCTTAAACTTGAAAAGAGGTAAGCTCCTAACTTGGTTCAAATACGATTAACCTCTCGGTAAACCATCCATTATTGTGTACAACAAATCTCGCTATAGTGAACTCATAAAACAAGAAGCTGCGCGATTAGGCTTTTTGTCCTGTGGTATTTCCAAGGCCGAGTTTCTTGAAGCGGAAGCCCCTCGATTAGAGAAGTGGCTCAACAACCAAATGCATGGCGAGATGGGGTATATGGCAAATCATTTTGATAAGCGGCTAGACCCACGTTTACTGGTAGATGGGGCGAAGTCGGTCATATCTTTACTCCTAAATTATTATCCTGAAGAGGAGCAGAAATCCAGCACATATAAAATTTCGAAGTACGCCTATGGCCAAGATTACCATCATGTAATCAAGAGCAAGCTGCGAGAACTGCATAATTTTATCGTGGAGGAAATAGGAGAAGTAAACGGTCGTGCCTTTGTCGACTCGGCGCCTGTTCTTGATAAGGCTTGGGCGGCAAAAAGTGGTTTGGGGTGGATTGGGAAAAACAGTAATCTATTGACCCAACAAGTAGGCTCTTTCTACTTTATTGCCGAATTGATTGTCGACTTAGAACTTGATTATGATACACCCGTCACCGACCATTGTGGTACCTGTACGGCCTGTATCGATGCCTGTCCGACCAATGCCATAGTAGAACCTTATGTGGTAGACGGTAGTAAATGTATTTCTTACTTTACCATAGAGCTAAAAAATGAAATTCCAGATGAATTTCAGGGCAAGTTTGATGATTGGGCTTTTGGTTGTGATTTGTGCCAAGATGTTTGCCCTTGGAACCGATTCTCAAAACCTCATAGAGAGCTGCTCTTCGACCCGCATCCTGACCTGTTGAACATGTCAAAAAAAGATTGGGAGGAAATGACCGAAGATGTTTTCAAAAAGGTATTCAAAAAGTCAGCGGTTAAGAGAACAAAATTTTCAGGATTAAAAAGAAATATTGATTTTTTAAAAAAATAAAAGCCCTGATTGTAGGCTTACATCAGGTGGAAAAACTGGCTCTATTGATGATTTTTTGACCTTTTAGATAGCCTTTTAAAAACTTTTTTCATCCTCTAACGTTTTCGGTTGATATCTTATTTTTGATTGTTGCCTAAATGGGTCTGAGTTTTCTATCTTGCTTGAAAGTAATTGAAAATTAAGGGAGTTTGCATTTTTTCAAGAGCTATTTATCTTAACTTAAACTTAGAATTTACTCAATCAACTTATGCAGAACAAAGTGCAATTGATCACTTATGTTGATCGTTTGGGATGCAAAAATATTACCGAATTGTCTCACCTTTTTGAAACTCGCTTCAAAGGTCTTTTCGGTGGGGTGCACATACTTCCTTTTTTTAACCCCATCGATGGTGAAGATGCCGGTTTTGACCCCATCGATCATACGCAAATAGATCCGAGATTAGGTGATTGGTCAGATTTAAATAAGTTAAGTGGTCAGATAGAGATAATGGCAGATTTGATTGTCAATCATATCTCGGCCAAATCGAAACAATTCGCAGATTATTTAAAGAAGGGGGATGACTCTGAATATGCAGAATTGATACTGACCGAAGATAAAGTCTTTCCAAACGGTATTACTGAAGAAGAGATTAAGAAGATTTATAGGCCAAGGCCGGGATTGCCCTTCACCAATTTTCAACTGGAAAATGGAGAACAGAAAAACGTTTGGACGACCTTCACGGCTAATCAGATAGATATTGATGTTACGTCTAAAAAGGGAGTCCAATATCTAGAATCGATATTGAATACCTTTCAAAAGGCCGGTGTTTCAATGATTCGACTTGATGCTGCCGGTTATGCCATTAAAAAGGCCGGCACCTCTTGTTTTATGATTGATGAAACTTTTGACTTTATCTCATCGATTACTGAAAAGGCAAGGTTAAGGGGTATGTCGGTATTGGTTGAAATACACTCCTTCTATAAAACTCAAATTGAGATTGCCAGTAGGGTTGATTATGTCTACGATTTTGCCCTGCCCGTTTTGGTATTGGATACCCTATTCAATAAAACATCAAAGAATCTGAAGAAGTGGCTTGAAATAGCACCTAGAAACGTGATCACTGTTCTAGATACCCATGATGGAATAGGGATTGTTGACGTAGCTTCAGATGAGGGCGAACCGGGTTTGGTAGAAGACGAGGTGCTTAGCGAAATAGTTGAGCAAATGCACATTAATAGTGATGGCACTAGTCGAAAGGCTACGGGCGCCGCTGCTTCCAACCTTGATTTGTACCAAGTCAATTGTACGTATTTCGAAGCTTTGGGCAAAGACGAAAAGCTTTACTTGATAGCTCGAAGTATACAATTTTTTGTTCCGGGAATACCTCAGATTTATTACGTGGGCCTTTTGGCGGGTGAAAACGATATGCAATTGTTGAAAGAGACCAATGTAGGTAGAGATATCAACAGGCATTATTTCACTAAAGAGGAAATTAGGCGTAAAGTACATACCGAGTTCTTTGAGCAATTCAGTGAGCTGATTTTTCTTAGAAACACGCATGCTTCTTTTCAAGGTATTTTTGAAATAGTTGATGGTGATGATGAGGTGTTGCATCTAAAATGGAACAACGGTAGGGCTTGGTCAGAATTGATAGTAGATTTAGAAGTTATGGATGTAAGCATAGCTTATAGCCATGATACCGGGTCAAAACAATTGACTTTTATGGATTGATTAGCAAGCCGCTTCTTTTTACGAAGTGGGCTTGAGAATTGACTTTTTGATTAATCATATTGCATTTAGTAAATGCCCTGTTAAAACGCTATCTTGTTTAGTGTATAACCTGAGCAAATTGAAAGATCATGAAAATTAAAAGGCCAGCTTTAAGTTTTTGGCAGATATGGAATATGAATGTCGGTTTCTTCGGCATTCAGTTCAGTTTTGGCCTGCAGCAAACTGCTGTCAATCCAATTTTTTCATTTCTTGGAGCACATCATGAAGAACTTCCTTTATTAAACCTGGCCGGGCCGGTAACTGGTCTTTTGATTCAGCCTATAATCGGGGCCATTTCCGATAAAACATGGTCGCCCAGATGGGGTAGAAGAAAACCTTTCTTTTTAATTGGGGCCATAACGGCAAGTCTTTGTCTTTTTGCCTTTCCTTTTAGTTCTGAACTTTGGTTCGCGGTAGGATTACTTTGGATTTTAGATGCCGCAAATAATACCGCAATGGAGCCTTATCGGGCTTTTGTAGGCGATAAATTACCGGATGACCAACTAACCTATGGTTTTCAGATGCAAAGTCTGTTTGTGGGAGCTGGCATTACCTTGGCCAATTTTTCTTTGTTCTTGTTTCAAGATTGGTTCAGTGTTCCGACGGAAGCGGGTACCCTATGTTCGACTACCACAGAAGTTGTTTCCATAATTCCCAAGTGGGTATATTATTCTTTCTTTTTAGGGGCAATTGCCTCATTGGCGACCATTCTTTGGTCGGTTTATAAGACACCTGAGATACCACCATCCCCAGAAGAGATAAAGCATATTGAAGAGCATTCCCGAAAACCTTTGGTTTCAAGATTAGTGGCGCCTTTTGTTGAAATATTCAACGCTATCGGCCACATGCCTAAATTAATGTGGAGATTGGCCGGGGTCTATCTATTTCAATGGTACGCTCTTTTTGTTTATTGGCAGTTTATTACGCCCATGCTGCGCACGAGTATGTTCGGTATATCCGATGGTGATAACGAAAAGTTTGAATCTATTATGGCCGCATGCAATTCAGGTGGTGTAATTGGCACGGGCGATGTGGCCTTCGCACAAAATATCCAATCCTTATCGGAACAGGCGTTGGCCCAAACTGGTCTTATGAACGGTGCCTATAATCTTGTTACGATGGTGGTGGCACTTTTATTGGTGCCCATTGCTAGAAAATATAGTTCAAAAATGGTATATGTTCTCAGCTTGGTCTTAACGGGAATAGCCATGCTGAGCATGCCTTTCATCAATGATCAATATGCGCTTTTACTGCCAATGGTACTTTTCGGTATTGGGTGGGCGGCAATGATGGGTATACCTTATGCTATGGTTTCGAAGGTCATTCCCGAAGACAGAAGAGGAGTTTATATGGGCATCGTGAATATGATGATTGTAATTCCTATGTTGATTCAAACCGTTTCTTTTGGTTTTATAATAAAAAATATACTGGGCAATAATGCTGTGAACGCCATTCTTTTCGGTGGCGTCTTCTTCATCATTGCAGCGTTGCTGGCCCTGCGTCTTCATATTTCCAAAGAAGACGAGAAAATAGTTGTTTAGAGTTAAGTTGTTTGTTTAGAGCGGGATACAGAAATGTGCCCGCTCTTATTTTTTTGGGATGTTTAAGTGGTTGAATGTCTTTTTAAAGAGTGATAAAACTAACCCTCAGTGTCTAGAATGTGTTAGCTCTCAATCTTTTTCTATGTTATACGAAGAATACTATTAAATTTGAAGCCCAAAGGAGAACACGATGAGCAAACAGAAACAAAGGCGAGAAGCCTTGATTTACCACGCCAAACCTCAACCCGGTAAGATTAAAATAGTGCCCACCAAACCGTACGCCACTCAACGAGATTTGGCGTTAGCTTATTCTCCTGGTGTGGCCGAGCCTTGCTTGGAAATTGCGAAAGACAAAGCAAATGTCTACAAATACACGTCAAAAGGAAACTTGGTAGCGGTTATTTCAAACGGTACCGCCGTTTTGGGCTTGGGAAATATTGGTCCTGAGGCGTCTAAACCCGTTATGGAGGGTAAAGGACTTCTCTTTAAGATTTTTGCAGATATTGACGGTATCGATATTGAAGTAGATACCGAAAATGTAGACGATTTTGTTCAAACGGTTAAAAACATCGCCCCGACCTTTGGTGGAATCAACCTTGAAGATATCAAGGCTCCTGAAGCTTTCGAGATAGAACGGAGATTAAAAGAGGAACTCGATATACCCGTGATGCATGATGATCAGCATGGTACGGCCATTATTTCTGCGGCGGCTCTTTTAAATGCTTTGGAATTGGCCGGCAAGAAGATGGAAGATGTTCAAATTGTGATCAGCGGGGCTGGTGCGGCAGCTGTGTCCTGTACTAAATTATATAAGGCATTCGGCGCCAAGGCAGAGAATATTGTGATGCTTGATAGTAAGGGCGTTATTAGAAAAGATGCCGAGAATCTATCTCCTGCTAAAATGGAATTTGCCACCGATAAAGATATCAATACGCTTGAGGAAGCAATGGTAGCTAGTGATGTTTTTATCGGTCTATCGATTGCCAATATTGTGTCCCCTGAAATGCTTCTTTCCATGGCAGAAAACCCGATTGTTTTTGCGATGGCGAATCCGAACCCTGAAATAGATTATAATCTGGCCTGTGAGACTCGAAAAGATATCATTATGGCAACGGGGCGATCGGATCACCCTAATCAGGTGAACAACGTGCTAGGTTTTCCTTTTATTTTTAGAGGCGCTCTCGATGTTAGGGCAACAGGTATCAACGAAGAAATGAAAATGGCCGCTGTAAAAGCATTGGCTGAATTGGCCAAGCAACCGGTGCCTGAGCAGGTGAATATAGCCTACGGTGAAACACGACTGACCTTTAATCGTGAATACATCATTCCTAAACCTTTTGATCCGAGATTGATTTCTGAAATACCCCCAGCGGTAGCAAAAGCCGCAATGGATAGTGGTATTGCACAACAGCCCATTGATGATTGGGAAAAGTATAAGGAGGAATTGATGCAGCGGTCGGGTAATGATAACAAGGTGGTTCGTCTGCTTCACAATAGGGCCAAATTGAATAGAAAACGTATAGTTTTTGCCGAAGCGGATCATCTAGACGTTTTAAAGGCGGCGCAGATTGTGTATGAAGAAGGTATAGCCGATCCTATATTATTAGGTAAGAAAGAAATCGTTCTTGAGCTTAAGAAAGAGTTAGAATTTGATGCCGACATTCCTATTTTAGATCCAACCTCAGAAGAATTTGACGAGAAGCATATTCGTTACGCTACCAAATTTTGGGAAAGTAGAAAGCGTAGCGGTACCACTTTATATAGCGCAAAGATAAAAATGCGCGAGCGTAACTATTTTGGTGCCATGATGGTTCTTGAAGGTGATGCCGACGGAATGGTGTCTGGCTATTCTAGAGCTTATCCTACAGTGGTGAAGCCTATTTTTGAAGTGATTGGTAGAGCATCCAACGTCAAAAAAGTAGCAACAGTCAATATAATGATTACCGACATGGGGCCTCTCTTTTTGGCGGATACTTCTATAAATATTGATCCAACTGCAGAAGAACTAGCTGAAATTGCGCAGAATACGGCAAATGTGGCTACTACGTTCGGTTTTGATCCTGTTTTGGCCTTGTTGAGTTATGCGAATTACGGTTCTTCTACTCACCCGCATGCCAAAAAAGTGCGTGAGGCTGTTCGCATTCTTCATGAATCAAACCCTAAGCTGGTGGTCGATGGTGAAATTCAAACAGATTTTGCCCTGAACAAAGAGCTTCTACAAAGCCAGTTTCCTTTTTCAAAATTAGCCGGTAAAAAAGTAAATACCCTTATTTTTCCGAATTTAGAATCGGCGAATATTACCTATAAGCTATTGAAAGAATTGAACAAGGCAGACTCCATTGGTCCGATCATGGTAGGGTTGCGTCGTTCAGTACATATACTTCAATTAGGGGCCAGTGTTGACGAAATGGTCAACATGACTGCTGTGGCTGTTATTGATGCCCAAGAACGTGAAAAAAGAAGAAAAGCGAAATCGGCCCATTAGATAAAGCATGATTCATCATCTTAAAGGTAAATTGGTAGAGAAAACCCCAACCTATGTCGTTATAGAATGCGGTGGTGTTGGCTATTTTGTGAACATTTCTCTACACACCTTTTCGAAGATTAGCGATTCAGAAAGCATCAATTTATTTACCCATCTACAAATAAAGGAAGATGCGCACACATTGTTCGGTTTTGCCGAGCGTTCTGAGCGCGAAATTTTTAGATTACTTCTATCCGTTTCGGGCATAGGTTCAAGTATAGCAAGAACCATGCTCTCATCGATGAACCCCACACAAATTAGAGATGCCATTGCCAATGGGGATGTTACCTCAATACAGTCTATAAAAGGGATAGGGGCAAAGACAGCACAACGGGTTATTCTAGACCTTAAAGACAAAATTCTTAAAGTTTACGATATTGGTGAAGTTTCGGCACCAACAAACAATACAAATAAAGAAGAAGCGTTATCTGCATTAGAGGTTCTTGGCTTTGCAAGACGACCTGCTGAAAAGGTGGTCGATAAAGTGCTCGGACAGGATCCTTCTCTTAGCGTGGAGAACATTATTAAACTTGCGCTTAAAAATTTGTAACAAGTTTGAAAACAGGGGCCGAACTAATTCTTAAATTACCATTTAAGCTTACTCTCCTATTCTCAATTTTCATGGTTTCAACGGGTGTTTTTTATGCTCAAGAAACTGAAGGTGAGAATACTGAGGAGCAACAGGTAGATTCCGTCAAGACCGGTTATTCTTTGGGTAGACTCCGAATGGAGAACCCAGAAAGTATTGTTTCCAAATATATTTACGACCCACAACTTAAAATGTACATCTACTCTGAAAAAGTAGGTGACTTCGATATAGGATATCCTATTATTTTAACGCCCGAACAGTACTACGAGCTTGTTGAAAAAGAAGGAATAAAAGATTACTTCAAAGAAAAATCCGATGCCTTTTCCGGAAAAAAAGAAGGTAGCGAAGAAGCACGTAAAAACCTGTTGCCTAATTTCTATGTCAATAACAATTTCTTTCAATCTGTCTTTGGTGGGAACACGATAGAGGTCATACCTCAGGGGTCGGTCGCTATGGATCTTGGTGTCATATGGCAAAAGAATGATAACCCTTCCTTATCCCCAAGAAACCGTACAAATACCTCTTTCGATTTTGATCAGCGGATCAGTCTTAGTATGCTCGGTAAAATTGGAGAAAGACTTCAGGTAAGTGCCAACTATGATACAGAGGCCACGTTTGATTTTCAGAATATAGTAAAGCTTGATTATACACCTACTGAAGATGACATAATCAGGTCAATAGAAGTCGGTAATATATCTATGCCGTTGAATAGTTCCCTAATTCAAGGTTCACAAAGTTTGTTTGGTGTCAAGACCCAATTGCAATTCGGTAAAACGACGGTGACGGCGGTTTTCTCTCAGCAACAATCTCAAAATAATACGGTGGTAGCGCAAGGTGGTGGTACCGTAAGTGAGTTCTCAGTTACGGCATTGGATTATGACGAGGATCGTCATTTTTTCTTGGCACAATATTTTAGGGATAATTACGATCAGGCACTTACCAACTATCCATATATACGTAGTCAAGTTCAGATTACGCGTTTAGAAGTTTGGGTGACCAATAGAAGTCAACAAACATTGAATGTTCGAAATATTGTCGGTATTCAAGATTTAGGAGAATTTGATCCATTGACGAGTGATCCAGATGATAAAAAGACTCGGATCTATTCTAATGCTCCGGCTAACTTCTTTAGAATGAATACTGGTGGGCAACCAAACTCTTTACCAAGAAACAACGCTAACTTATATGACCCTGCCCTTATCGATAGAGGAGGTGTTCTTAATGGAAATATTAGGGATGTGGCCACGGTCGAACAAGGTTTCAATGCGGGTGGTTACCAGCCTAATCAGGGTTTTGATTACGCCTTTTTAGAAAATGCAAGAAAGTTGGAGCAGGGTAGGGATTTTCAATTCAACTCTCAATTGGGTTACATCTCTTTGAACCAAAGGTTGAGTAATGATGAAGTTCTGGCGGTAGCTTTTCAATATACCTACAACGGTAATGTTTATCAGGTGGGTGAGTTTGCTAATGGTGGTCTTGATGCTACAACAGTTTCTGGGGCCATCGAGAATCAGGTGATAAATAACAATACTCTGGTTCTAAAACTTTTGAAAAGTAATATTACCAATGTGTCTGATCCTATATGGGATTTGATGATGAAAAACATCTATGCTACGGGAGCGTTCCGTTTGAGTCAGGATGACTTCAAGATGAACATTTTGTATAGCAATCCTACACCGAGAAACTATATTACCCCAATTGATGATGCTACTTGGCCTGATGGTCTACAAGATAGAATACTTTTAAATGTATTCAATTTTGACCGCTTGAATGTGTACAATGATGTACAGCCCGGAGGTGACGGTTTCTTTGATTTCATACCAGGATTGACCGTAGATACCCAAAATGGACAAATCATATTTACCAAGGTAGAGCCTTTTGGTGAATACCTCTTTGAACAGCTTGGGGGTGGAGATTATAATAATGCAAATGGCTATAACCCCAATCAAGAAAGATACGTTTTTAGAGATATGTATGAGCTGACCAAATCGGCGGCATTACAGGATCCTGAAAAAAACAAATTCTTGATGAAAGGCCGGTACAAGTCAGAAGGCAGTAACGGTATTCCGATAGGTGCTTTTAACGTGCCAAGAGGTTCGGTTCGGGTAACCGCTGGCGGGCGTACATTGCAAGAAGGAATTGATTATACGGTGAATTATCAGGCCGGTACTGTGCAAATATTGGACCCAAGTCTAGAAGCTTCTAACGTTCCTATTAATATTTCTGTAGAGAACAATGCCGTTTTCGGTCAACAAACAAGACGATTTACCGGGGTAAATGTAGAGCATCAATTCAACAAGAACTTTGTTCTGGGTGCTACCATGCTTAATTTGAACGAAAGGCCTTTGACGCAAAAATCGAATTTCGGGGTCGAGCCGGTCAACAATACTATATTCGGTGTTAATGGTAACTTTTCTACTGAATTGCCCTTTCTAACAAGGTGGGTGAACAAACTACCTAATATAGATACTGATGTTCCTTCAAACTTGTCTGTAAGGGGAGAAGTGGCATGGTTAAAGCCCAATTCACCAAAGAATGCAGACTTTCAAGGTGAGACAACTACATATTTAGATGATTTTGAAGGCTCTCAATCGCTTATTGATGTGAGATCTGCTTTGGGCTGGGCGATGGCCAGTACACCTTTAGAGTTTTTAGATAGTCCTACCCAAAAAGGTTTGGAGACTGGTTTCAATAGGGCAAAGTTGGCCTGGTATACTATAGATCCTGTATTCTATACCAACCAACGGCCAGCAGGAATGAGCGATAGTGATATCTCTTCTAACAGCACTCGAAGAATATTTGTTGATGAGGTGTTCCCGAAGGTAGAAATCGCGCAAGGGCAAACCAGGCAGCAAACGACTCTCGATTTGGCCTATTACCCAAGTTTAAAAGGTCCTTATAATGCCAATGAGAATTTTGAAAGTACCACCCCAGATCAAAAATGGGCGGGTATCATGCGTTCATTGAGCAGTACCAATTTTGAACAGGCGAATGTAGAGTTTGTGCAATTTTGGGTAATGGATCCGTACGTTGATGGTACGGCCACGAGTACGGGTGAACTAGTTATTAACTTTGGTAATATATCCGAAGACATTCTGGCCGACGGCTTAAAGCAATATGAGAATGGCCTTCCTGTGAACGGAGAAGGTAGTACAAAACCTGCTAATCCTATTTGGGGTCCGGTACCTGCAACTCAGGCCTTAGTTTATGCATTTGATGTGAACGAGGGGGCTCGTGAACAACAAGATTTAGGTTTTGATGGCTTAAATGATACCGATGAATCGCAAATCTATGGTGATAGCAACGGGGCCGACCCCGCTCTCGATAATTACCAGTACTTCTTACAGCGAGATGGAGGGGTGTTAAACCGATACCTTAATTTCAACAACCCGCAAGGTAACTCCCCAGTACAGGTGACCAATACCAATCGAGGTTCAACAACTCTACCCGATGTAGAGGATATTGATCGCGATTTGACCATGAATACAGTCAATAGTTACTACGAGTATCGAGTTCCTATCAGGCCAAATACGACCATTAATGATCTTTACGTCACCGATATTAGAGATTCATTGGTGTTGTCTGGTAACCGAATTCCTGATGGAAGTACGGTGAGAACAAGGTGGATTCAATACAAAATTCCGTTAAGCGATTTTACCGATGCCGTTGGTGGTATTACCGATTTTCGCTCTATCAGTTCAATGAGAATGTACATGACCGGATTTAATAGTGATGTGGTTCTGCGCTTTGCTACTTTAGACTTGGTTAGGGGTGATTGGCGAACTTATGTAAAGAGCTTAGATCCCGATGATCCAAATGTCGGTGATGATGCAACTACTATGGATGTTAATGCGGTGAACATTCAAGAAAATGAAAATCGATCACCTATACCTTATGTTTTGCCACCAGGTGTTAGAAGAGAACAATTAAATAATAACAATACCATCATTCAGCAGAATGAGCAGTCGCTCTCGCTAGTGGTCGAAAATCTAGAGTCTCAAGATTCTAGAGGGGTGTTCAAGAACCTTAATATAGATGTTAGGCAGTATGAAAAACTGAAAATGTTCATGCATGCCGAAAAGATTTTAGAAAGTGATAGCTACGAAATCGAGAGCCCGTTGGTAGGCTTCTTGAGAATTGGTACCGACTTTTCCGAGAACTTCTACCAGTTAGAACTTCCTTTAGAGTTTACCCCTTTTAATGTGGCTTCCGAAGAAGGTGTCTGGCCTGAGAATAACGAGATGGAAATTATCCTTTCCGATTTGAACAAGGTGAAGTCGGTATGGATTGCCGGTAGCGACTTAAGTGAGATACGGTTTTTTGAGGTCATTGGTGGCGAGGTGGTTCCTGTTGATGAGTTTGCTCCGAGAACTCCGGGAACGCTTAGAATTGGTATAAAAGGTAACCCGTCATTAGGAAGCATTAGAAGCATGATGGTCGGTGTCAAGAACGTAAGCGGTTTCCCGGCACGCGGTGAGGTTTGGTTCAATGAGCTTCGTTTGGCAGGCCTTGATAATAATGGGGGTTGGGCAGCTATCGCGGCGGTTGATGCGAACATTGCCGATTTTGCCAATGTTAGTGCTACGGGTAGTACCAGTACTTCCGGTTTTGGGTCAATTGATCAAATGCCGAATGAAAGAGCCAGGGAAGATGCCATTTCCTACGATTTGGTCACCAATGTTAATGTAGGTCAATTGCTTCCGAAAGATTGGAATATACAAATACCATTTAATTATGGTATTTCCGAATCGGTAATTACACCTGAGTTCGATCCTGTATACGATGACCTTAAGTTAGATGACCGTATAGCGGCAGCCGAAGATGAAGAATCGGCTGAAGCCATCAGAACACAGGCCGAAGACTACACTAAGCGAACGAGTGTGAATCTTATCGGTGTTCGAAAAGATAGGGGTGAAGAGGCCGAGGCCAATTTCTACGATGTTGAAAACTTTACTTTCAATTATTCCTACAACGAAACCAATCACAGAGATTTTGAAATAGCCGCGCTAGAAGATAAGAGTGTTGCCGCGGGTATGTTGTACAACCACAATTTCGAACCCATCGAGGTGGCGCCTTTTGCCAAAAATGATTCGTTGTTTACTGGCAGATACCTACAATGGTTAAAAGAACTAAACCTTAACTTATTACCGACCAGCGTGTCTGTCAACTCAAATTTTGATAGACAATTCAATCAGCAACGTTTTAGAGATGTTGTTGAGGAAGGTGTCGATAAATTAGAGCTTCCGACCTTGCGTCAGCGCAATTACTTGTTCAATTGGCAATATGCGGTCAATTATAGTTTGACTAAGTCGTTGCGATTAAATATGTCGGCTAGCAATAACCACATTGTTAGAAATTATTTGGACGATCCGACTGACCCTAACTCTGAAATTGATCAAACCTTAGGTCTTTGGGATGGTTTCTGGGATTTGGGGCAACCCAATCGCCATGCTCAACAACTTGAGGTAAATTATGAATTGCCTTTTAGTAAAATACCTGTTTTGGACTTTATCAATGCCCAATATAGCTATACCAGTAACTTTGACTGGCAACGAGGAGGAGACGCCCTTAATTTGGCCATTGCGGATCAACGGAACTCCCAAGGTATCGTTTCGGTAAATACCGTTCAAAATGCCAGTACTCATAATTTGACGGCCAACCTGAACATGCAGAAGTTTTATGATATGTTAGGTCTAAAAAAGAGGGAGGGAAAAGCAAATGCGAGCGCAGCCCCGGTTCGTAGGGATAAGGCAGGTAATCCGGCTTCAGATAGTGAAAAAACTTCTAAAAAAACTAGCGGACTTTTCAATACTGCGGTAGATGTTTTGACTATGGTGAAACGATTGAATGTTAACTATAACGAAAGCAGCGGTAAGGTACTTCCAGGTTATACTCAGTCGGTAGGTTTTATCGGGTCGTTAAGGCCGTCTTTAGGGTTTGTTTTTGGTAGCCAGTCAGATGTTCGGTTCGAAGCTGCAAGAAAGGGTTGGCTCATAGACTTCAATGAATTCAATGAGCAGTATATCGAAAATGTAAACAAGCAATTGAATATAACTGCTACGGCTCAGCCGGCGAGAGATTTGACTATTGACCTTTCAGCGGATCGTCAATTCTCCAATAGCTATCAAGAAAATTATGATGTAGACCTTTGGTCGCAGAATCAAAACCCTTTGGGTAACGAATACGGAAATTTCAGTATTTCGACCCTTATGATCGGAACTGTCTTTGGAAGAAGTGATGAATTCGATTCTGAAACCTTTCAGCAATTCAAAGAAAATAGATTAACCATTGCTAACAGGCTGGTCGCCAATAGGGGTGAAGCGGTAGGAGAACTAGATGAAGATGGATTCCCGGAACGGTACGGAAAAACACAGCAAGATGTATTGTTGCCCGCTTTCTTTGCGGCCTATACGGGACAAGATGCCGAACGTGTAAATCTAGATGCGTTCAGACAGATACCTATTCCCAATTGGAACATTAAGTATACAGGTCTGATGAGGAACAAATGGTTTAAAAAGAAATTTCAACGTTTCTCTTTAAGTCACGGGTATAGGGCCGCTTATAGCATCAATTCTTTTCAGACCAATTTAGAAAAGGTGCAATTGGGCAATGATGGGTTGTCTCAAACCGATCCTGATACAGGTGACGTTATGCCTGATTTAATTCTCAACAACGTTGTGTTGAACGATGAGTTCAATCCTTTAATGAGAGTCGATTTTGAAATGAAGAATTCGGTAAGCGTATTGGCCGAAATGCGTACGAGCAGAATAATGGCCTTAAGCTTCGATAATAACCTAATGACGGAGACCAATGGAAGTGAGTATACGGTAGGGCTTGGTTATAGGTTTAAAGATGTCAAGTTTGTCACTAACATTGGCGGTAACAAAACAAGGTTGAAAGGAGACTTGAACTTGAAAGCCGATATGACTTTGCGTGATAACGTAACTATTATTCGAAACCTGGATATCGATAATAATCAAGTAACCTCGGGCCAAAACCTTCTTTCGGTCAAGTTTACCGCTGATTATGCTTTAACGAAGAATCTGAACGCATTGTTCTTCTATGATCATTCGTTTTCTAAGTTCGCCGTTTCCACAGCTTTTCCTCAAACCACTATAAATTCTGGTTTCACGCTTCGCTATAACTTTGGAAACTAGAAGATTAACTAAATATTTGATGGGTTGATAGGGTGTTCGGCTTATTTTTTTGAAAACCTTTAGGGAATATTTTACATTTGCGACAAACAAAAAGGCATATGAATATTCCAGCTGAACTAAAATATACCAAAGACCACGAGTGGGTAAAGATCGAAGGCGATACAGCTACGGTAGGTATAACCGATTTCGCTCAGGGCGAATTAGGTGACATCGTTTACGTTGAAGTTGAGACTTTAGATGAGACATTGGATAAAGAAGAGGTTTTCGGAACTGTTGAAGCGGTCAAGACCGTCTCTGATTTATTCCTACCGTTGAGTGGTGAAATAATTGAATTTAATGAAGCCTTGGAAGACGCTCCTGAAAGCGTAAACTCAGATCCTTATGGCGAAGGTTGGATGATTAAAATAAAAATGAGCGATGCCTCTGAGGTAAACGGCTTGATGTCTGCTGAAGATTATAAAGCGCTTATTGGTGCTTAAGAATTATAGGTACACTTTGGTCTTCCTTGCTTGGATGACATTTGTTACTTATGCTAGCTTATCTTCTTTTGATCAAGATAATGCGCCCACTTTTAACTTGCCCCATTTAGATAAGGCCGTTCATTTTACATTTTACTTTGTAGCTGCGTTTTTGGCTGCTTTTTTACTTAGAGAGCGAACTTTAGGCAAAGTTGGGTTGAGAAAGGCGCTGCTTTTTTCAGTAGTGTTTGCGGTTGGGTTTGGTATAATTATTGAGGTATTACAATATACCTTAACAGTTGATAGACAAGGTGATGTGTTAGATGCAATGGCCAATACGATTGGGGCCTTGCTCGGAGCGTTTGCGATTAAACTCCTGTTTTCAGGCCGAACACGGTTAAAATGGGAAATTTAGTTGCTATTTAACAGAATATTTAATTAAATTAGCGAACATTAAAATCGAGAATTATGGAACCGAAAAAGAATCCGAAAGCAGATATTGGTCGTAACATCGGCTTGTATTTTGTTATAGGACTGGCCCTTACCATGGCATTGGTATATGGTGCATTAGAATGGAAAACGTATGATGAGGTAAATGATTACGATATTTCCATGAATGTTGATGACGACTTGGACGAGGAAGTTCCGATGACTGAGCAAATAAAGACTCCACCGCCTCCACCGCCTCCAGCTGCTCCTGAAATCATCGAAGTTGTTGAAGATGAAGAGGAAGTTGAAGAAACCGTAATCGAGTCTACCGAAACCAGCCAAGAAGAAGAAATTATCGAGGTAGAAGATGTTGAGGTTGAAGAAGAGGTAGAAGATGTTGACGTTCCTTTCGCGGTTATTGAAGATGTACCTGTATTCCCAGGTTGTGAGAACGAATCGAACAAAAGGGCTTGTTTTCAGCAAATGATGCAGAAGCATATTAGCAAAAACTTCCGTTACCCAGAAATTGCCCAAGAAATGGGTATTCAAGGTAGGGTAAGTGTAATGTTCACCATTCAAAAAGATGGTTCCATTGGTAATGTTAGAATGCGTGGTCCAGACAAAAACTTAGAAAAAGAAGCTGCTCGTATTATCGGTAAGCTTCCTAAAATGACACCAGGTAAGCAAAGGGGTAGACCGGTAAGGGTTCCATTTAGTATTCCAATTACCTTTAAGTTACAGTAATTAGCAACCATATCGCTATTCTGTGATTGGTTTCAAGATACAATCCCATTCCTAATTGGAATGGGATTTTTTTGTTCGGTAGTCCAGGTATTTGCATGAAATATTAAAGATCTTCAATTCGTTGCAAGAAACGGACTATCGAATTATCTTTGCAGTTCGAAAAAAGAGGAATGAAAACTGCTGTAAATACGGCCATTAACCGCTCAATGACATTGTCTGTTGCCGATTTTAAGGAGATTACCAAGGCTAGGCTGGCAATAAGTGTGGTATTTTCATCATTGGCGGGTTACCTTCTTGGTGCGCACCAAATAAATGTTATTTCTCTTTTGCTCCTTGCCTTTGGCGGGTATTGCATGGTCGGAGCTTCAAATGCATATAATCAGATCATCGAGAAAGACTTGGATGCTTTAATGAAGCGTACTAAAAATAGACCGATTCCTTCAGGTCGAATGACGGTACGCCACGCTTTGATTATTGCTGTTATATTGACGGTTCTAGGTGTTGCTTCATTGTATGTGTTGAATCCTAAGACGGCCATGTTCGGCGCAATTTCCATTTTTCTTTATACCAGTGTTTATACGCCGCTAAAGACGATAACACCTTTGGCAGTTTTTGTAGGTGCTTTTCCTGGTGCTATTCCCTTTATGCTAGGTTGGGTTGCCGCTACCAACGAATTCGGCATAGAGCCGGGTACGTTGTTTATGATTCAGTTTTTTTGGCAATTTCCTCATTTTTGGGCATTAGGGTGGATGTTGGATGATGACTACAAACAAGGTGGTTTTAAAATGTTGCCTACTGGAAAAAAAGATAAGGGCACGGCCCTTCAGATCATCATGTATACGATTTGGATGTTGGTTATTTCGATAGTGCCTGTTTTTGGTATTACGGGTAGGTTGATATTATCGATACCCGCGGCCATTGTAATTTTTATGATGGGAATGGTCATGTTGGTCTTTGCTTTCAAATTATATGAAAAACGCGATAATGTAACGGCACGTAAACTAATGCTTGCAAGTGTCAGTTACATTACACTAATGCAAATCGTTTACGTAGTAGATAAGTTTATTTAAGTTGATGGATTTAACTCAAGGAACAAGTAAAGAAAAGAATGACCGAGCCAAGAAAATGATGCTTTGGTTCGGTATCGTAAGCCTGATTATGGGCTTTGCCGGATGGACGAGTGCTTACATAGTTAGTAGCTCAAGGGAAGACTGGGTGACCGAGCTGAACCTTCCAAGTTCTTTTTTCATCAGTACGGCCATAATTATAGTTAGTAGCCTCACCTATATTCTGGCAAAAAAATCGGTTCAAGAAGGTAATGGAAAAATGGCCACAAAATGGTTGTGGGCCACCTTGGGCTTGGGCTTTGTGTTTATCATAATGCAGTTCAATGGCTTTTCGCAAATGGTGGCCGAGGGTTATTATTTTACCGGGCCGACCAGTAATATAAAAATGTCTTATATTTTTCTGATTGCGGCGGTTCATATTGCGCATGTGGTGGCGGGTATCATATCTCTGTTGGTGGTTTTGTTTAACCAAACAAAGGGTAAGTACTCTCCATCGGAGTATTTAGGTATTTCCCTTGGGGCCACTTTTTGGCATTTTTTAGACCTCTTATGGGTTTATTTGATGGGCTTTATGTATTTCGTTGGATAATAAAATAAAATATTGTTGGTTTTCCTTAACGTTCGGCTTTCGTTTCAGGTAAGAAAACTATAAATTTGTGCAAATTTTAACCATACTTTGAATTAAATGGAATCTACGGTAACAACTGGTACTGCTACGGAAAACGTCTGGGGAGGCGGAAATAAGCCCCTTGGTGCGAGTTATGGCAAGATGATGATGTGGTTTTTCATCGTTTCCGATGCATTGACCTTTTCTGGTTTTTTGGCCGCTTACGGCTTTTCTAGGTTTAAATTTATTGAGACTTGGCCGATAGCCGATGAGGTATTTACCCACGTACCGTTTTTTCATGGTAATTACCCTATGATTTACGTGGCGTTCATGACCTTTATTCTGATCATGTCGTCAGTAACCATGGTGCTTGCAGTAGATGCGGGGCACAAAATGAAACAGAATGCCGTTATCTGGTATATGTTTTTGACCATTATTGGGGGTGCCATCTTCGTTGGTTCACAAGCTTGGGAATGGGCAACCTTTATCAAAGGTGATTTTGGCGCGGTCGAAACCAAAGGGGGGCGAATTCTACAGTTTATAGATGCTGAGACCGGCGAGCGTGCTGCTCTTAGTGATTTTGCCAAGATTATTCCTAGTGAGCGAGCAAATCACGAGAGAAAGAATGGTGTTTGGTTTTATGATGAAGGCTACAGACCGACTTTTTCGATGAATGAGGTAACGGAAGGCTTTTTGGCCAACCCAAATATTCTAATCCGTACCGAGGCCATTCATCAAGAAGGAGAGAAGGAAGGCGAGAAAACACTCCTTACTAGAGAAGAGTCTTTAGAGAAAATTAAAGACGGAAAATTAGTGGTTGAAGGAGCTAACTTGGTTCGCAATGAATACGGTAGCCGTTTGTTTGCTGACTTCTTTTTCTTTATCACCGGTTTTCACGGTTTCCATGTATTCTCCGGTGTTGTAATCAATATCATCATATTCTTCAATGTAATTTTAGGTACTTACGAAAGAAGAGGACATTATGAGATGGTCGAGAAAGTAGGTCTTTACTGGCACTTTGTTGACTTGGTATGGGTATTCGTCTTTACATTCTTCTACTTAGTATAATTTGGCCTTTTAGTCATAAGAAATAGCATAATAAAATGGCACACGCACACAAACTTGAAATTTTTAGAGGTCTTTTAAAATTTAAGAACAACACCCAAAAAATTTGGGGAGTTTTGATTTTCTTATCCATAGTAACTGCCGTTGAGGTTTTGCTAGGTATTTACAAGCCACGTGTTTTGACCCATTCATATTTTCTGGGTATGAAGTTGTTGAACTGGATTTTCATAGTTCTAACATTGGTAAAGGCTTATTACATTGCTTGGGACTTTATGCACTTAAGAGATGAAAAGACGGCTTTGAGAAGGGCTATAGTTTGGACACCGATTTTTCTTGTGTCTTACTTGGTTTTCATTTTGTTGTTCGAGGCAGATTATGTTTACAATGTTTATAAGGAAGGTTTCATTAAATGGAACTTTTAATCCTTATATTATCATAAATTAACAGCATACTAAGACGGTTTAACGACCGTCTTTTTTAATTTTGTATCCGTTTGTAATTACCGGTGCATCCCGTAAAATCATGAAAAAAACGGCCGTTCTTATCACTCTGTTCATACTGCCTATCGTGGCGTATCTTTTTTTTGCGTCTGGGGTAAACAATTTCGGCAGATTACCAGTATTGACCGATACGATTGATGTGAAGTCGCTCAGTGCAAATGATATCGCCTTAGAGAACAAGATCACCATTTTGGGGTTTTTAGGTTCCGATATCGCTTCACGAAGGGGGAATATGTTCAACTTAAACCAAAAAATTTATAAGCGATTTCATGAGTTTCAAGATTTTCAGTTTGTCATGGTCGTTTCTGAAGGCTTGCAAGACCAAGTAGATGACCTAAAGAAGGAGATTGGGCATTTAGGTGGTACCGAGAAATGGAATTTCGCCTTCATGACAGAGAATATGATAACTGAATTGTTCAATTCGTTGAAAACTGATATTACTTTAAACGAAAACCAATCAACCCCATTTGTTTTTATTGTTGATAAGGAAGCAAAACTGAGAGGGAGAAATAAAGACGAAGAGGATGGTGTTGTTTTCGGTTTTGATACTTCTTCTGTAGCTGAGCTGAACAATAAAATGGTGGATGATGTAAAGATTATTCTAGCAGAGTATCGGTTGGCGCTCAAGAAAAACAATGCAGATAGATAGGATGTTTTATGGCGGCTAAAAAGAATAAATACACATACGTTTGGGTTTCATTGATTGTTTTGGTCTTTGGTATCATCTTTATTCCAAAAATCGTCAACCGCCTCAAATCTGGAACAGTCGTAGAGGCCGACCGAATGAATGTGAAAGATAATTCTGGAGAGTTGGCGTATGTATTGGCGAATGGTAAAAAGAGAAGGGTGCCTTCTTTTGAGTTTATCAATCAAGATAGTTTGGTTGTCAGTGATAATGACTATAGGGGCAAAGTATTCGTTGTTGATTTTTTCTTCACGAGTTGCCCATCGATTTGCCCGATTATGACCAAGAATTTGGTAAGCTTACAAAATGAATACGAGGGCCGGGCAGATTTTGGTATAGCTTCATTTTCAATAACGCCTGAACATGACACCCCAACTGTATTAAAAACGTATGCCGAGAAATACGGTATTACCGATTTAGACTGGCACCTTATGACAGGCGATCAAAAGAAAATTTATAAGTTGGCCAACGAGGGTTTTAACATATTTGCGGCAGAAATGCCAGATGCACCAGGAGGTTTTGAGCATTCAGGGTTGTTTGCATTGGTCGATAAAAACGGGTTTTTACGTTCTAGGGTAGATGAGTTTGGTAACCCCATAGTCTACTATCGTGGTACTATCACCGAAGGGCAAGGCGCGAACGATCATGGCGAGCAAGAGCAAATCTCTATTCTTAGAGAGGATATAAAAAAATTACTGGAAGAATGAGCGACGTAGTTGTTAGGGAAAAGCGTTTCAATAAATTGATAACCATAGTTTCAATTGTAGTACCCGTTGTTGTGGCATTGCTTTTTGGTGTGAAACTGCCCAATGTAGAACGTCTAGGCTTTTTGCCTCCTATTTATGCGACTATTAACGGGGTTACGGCCTTATTGCTATGTGCAGCAGTGATGGCTATTATGAGGGGTAATAGAAGAATTCACCAAACGCTGATCAATATTTGTATTGCGCTGTCCCTTCTATTTTTAGTCATGTATATCGGGTACCATATGACTTCTGATTCTACGACTTACGGAGGCAAAGGAGTTATGAGGTACGTTTACTATTTTATCTTGATATCGCATATTATATTATCCATTGCTATAATCCCCCTCGTTCTTAAAACCTATTCTTTTGCTTATCTCAATAAGTTTGATAAACATAGAAAATGGGCTTCTTTTACATTTCCACTTTGGCTATATGTTGCGGTCACAGGGGTTATTGTGTATTTGATGATATCACCATATTACCCCATTTAATTATTCAATTAATCTGATATGAAGTTTAAAGCTGCCATCATTTTTATTGCTCTAGCTCTCTGTCTTCCTTCTCAAATGGAAGCTCAATGTGCCATGTGCCGTGCAGTTTTGGAAAGTAATGGAAATACCGATGTGGCAGAAGGGGTCAACAACGGTATTGTGTATCTAATGGCCATACCTTATGTATTGGTAGCAGTGCTCTTCTATTTCGTTTATAAAAAGATGAAATCGAGCCCTGTAAGTTAATTTAACATTTCTTTTGGCGATTTGATGTAACAATGAGACTTTCAGGTAGTCTTATAAGTGCATGCTTTTTAAAGTGTGTTCATCAATCAATACATCAATCACATGTTAGATATCGAAAGGTGGCAAGAAATCTTTGATACCATACGTAAAAATAAGCTACGCACTTTTCTTACCGGTCTTTCCGTAGCGTCTGGTATATTTATACTTGTCATATTATTGGGTTTTGGCGAAGGTTTCAAAAATGGAATTGAAAATGAATTCGCTCAGGATGCTGCGACCAGTGTTTGGGTATGGCCGGGTACTACCACCAAAGAATTTAAGGGGCTGAACCCCGGTCGAGTAATCGAATTGAGAAATTCTGATTATGAATACTCTTCGCAACTTTTGAACGACCAAATCGAATTAAGCTCCCCTCGTATTTTCGTGAGAAACGTTTCTGTTAATTATGGTAATGAAGCCTTGGTTTACGGGGTGCAGGGCGTTTCATATCAATTTCAGCGCATCGAGAATGCGACAATGTCCGATGGTCGTTTTCTTAACTATCAAGACGAGCAGAATACGGCCAAGGTGGCCGTTATTGGCAATAAAATCGCTAAGGATGTGTTTCACGAAGTTGATACGCCAATTGGTGAGTTTATAGATATTTCGGGCATTCCCTTTAAAATTGTGGGGCTCTTTGGCGAAACCGAGGATCGTGAAGAAGAACGGATATTTATACCTATCACTACCGCACAGCGCGTATTCAATGGTGGCGATAAGGTAAATAATCTAGCGTATACTTTACCCATGGCCAATGATTTTGATGAGGCCGTGGCCAACTCGGTGAAATTTAAAAGTACGCTATTAAGAAACCTTCAACTAGCACATACGATAGCTCCCGATGATACCAACGCCGTTTTTGTATGGAGTGCCCTTGAAGAGGCCAAGAGGTTTTATAGCCTGACCGATAACATTAAATTATTTTTTTGGTTCGTAGGCGTTTGTACCATTATCGCAGGTGTAGTCGGTGTGAGCAATATCATGTTGATTGTAGTGCGCGAGAGAACAAAAGAGATTGGTATTCGAAAAGCTCTGGGCGCCAAGCCTTGGTCGATAGTTGGCATGATACTTCACGAGTCGGTTTTTATCACCGCCATTTCAGGTTTTGCCGGGTTGATTTTAAGCATGGGGCTGTTAGAAATATTAGGTCCGCATATCGAGGTAGATTATGTGTTGAATCCTTCGGTCAATTTTCAAGTGGCCGTTTCAACCGTGTTCGTATTGATTTTTGCGGGGGCCGTTGCCGGTTTTTTTCCAGCGTGGAGGGCCGCTAACATTCACACCATAGATGCGTTGCGAGATGAATAGTTGGGTAAAAGGAAATTTAAGAAGCTATGTTCAATAAAGATCGGTGGAAAGAAATTCTAGAGGTTCTCACCAGTAATTGGTTTAGAACCGTTTTGACGGCTTTCGGGGTCTTTTGGGGTATATTCATACTTATAATTCTGCTTTCGGCCGGCAAAGGCCTTGAAAACGGGATTATGAAAGACTTTGGTGATATAGCTACAAACACAATGTTCATGTGGTCGAGAGCTACTACAAAATCGTACAAAGGGCTTCCCAAGGGAAGAAGTTTTATTTTCAAGACAGATGATGTTTCCTCCATTCGCGAAAACGTTCCAGATTTACGCTTTATATCTCCTCGCAATCAATTGGGCGGTTTTGGTGGAGCCAACAACGTGGTTCGAGGACTTAGAACCGGCGCCTATAATGTGTACGGTGATTATCCGGAGATAATTCGACAAGATCCTATGAGTATTACTGCAGGGCGATTTTTGAACTACAGCGATATTGAAGAGAAAAGAAAGGTGGCCGTAATCGGTGAGGGAGTGGTCGGTGGATTGTATGATAAGGGCGAAGAAGTACTGGGGACCTACATCAAGGTGCAAGGGGTGAATTTCATGGTGGTCGGTACCTATAAAAAGAAAAGCAATGGTGGGGACGGTGAAGAAGGGCAAAAAGAAATTTTTGTTCCTTTTACCTCTTTTTCACAGGCTTTTAATAGAGGTAATGATGTCGGGTGGATGGCCATTACTGCCAATGATGGTACATCGATTACCGAGATAAAGAACAATATTATGGCCGTCGTTAAAGAGAATCATAAAGTACACCCTGATGACCAAAGGGCGGTAGGTCATTTCGACTTGTATGAGCAATTTCAAAGGGTGCAAAGCTTGTTCGGGGCTTTGCGTTTTGTAGCCTATTTCGTGGGGATTTTGGTGCTGCTCTCCGGGGTGATCGGAGTTAGTAATATCATGTTGATCGTAGTGAAAGAGCGTACCAAAGAAATTGGTATTAGAAGGGCTTTGGGTGAAGACCCGTGGTCGATTAAATTGCAAATACTGATGGAGTCTATTTTCTTGACCATTATTTCCGGAATGGCAGGAATTTCCTTTGGAGCACTTTTCATTTATCTGATTAATACCATTCTCGATATGAACGGGCCGGTAGATATGTTCGCCAACCCTAGCGTTAGTTTAGGTGTGGTCATTGGAGCATTGATTATTCTTATCGTTTCTGGTCTTCTTGCGGGGTTTATTCCCGCCCAGAGCGCCATAAAGGTTCGGCCTATAGAAGCATTGCGTACCGAATAAATCAAATAATATAAAATATATAATAGTATCTAACATCAATCAAAAATGAAAAAGACAGTAACCCGAATAATCCTGCTCCTCATTGTGTTAACCTTCGGGGGAGCCATGTACTACTTGTACCAAAAGAATGCCGAGGATCCTGTAACCTACGAAACCGAGCAGGCTTCCAAGAAAACAATCGTTAAAAAAACGGTTGCGACCGGCAGTATTTTACCCCTGGAAGAGGTATTGATCAAACCCAATATTTCAGGGGTTATCGAAGAAATATTTGTAGAAGGTGGCGACTACGTTAAATCGGGTGACCTGATATGTAGAATTAAGGTGGTACCTAATTTGGCAGCCTTGAACGATGCGCGAAATGGTATCGATGAGGCAAAAATTAATCTCGATGACCAACTGCGAAACTTAGATAGGCAAAAGAGCCTGTTTGGCAAGGGAGTTATTTCTCAAGTTGACCTAGAACGTGCACAAGTGGCGTACGATCAGGCAAAACAGACCTACGCAGCCGCTAATAAGAGATTTGAAATTGTTAAGACGGGTACCGCCAAAGGTTTCGGTAATGCCGCTAATACCCAGATTCGAGCTACTGTAAGCGGTATGGTACTAGAAGTGCCTGTAGAAGTGGGTAACCAGGTAATCGAGAGCAATAACTTCAACGAAGGAACAACCATTGCCGCTATCGCCGATGTCGATAAAATGATATTTGAAGGAAAGGTCGATGAAAGCGAGGTAGGAAAAATTAAAGAAAACCTTCCCCTTGAAATCACCGTGGGCGCACTGGAAGGGCGCATTTTTGATGCGGTATTGGATTATATCGCCCCCAAAGGCAATGAGGAGAACGGCGCCGTGCAGTTTGAGATAAAGGGTACCTTAAAGAAGCAAGACTCAGTATTCATTCGGGCGGGCCTAAGTGCTAATGCCTCTGTCATTCTGGCGAAGGCTGATAGTGTGCTGGCCATTAAAGAGGCGCTGGTACAATACGATAATGACTCTAAGAAACCATTTGTTGAAATTGCGAACGGTGAACAAATATTCGAGAGAAAAGATATAGAGCTGGGTGTTAGTGATGGTATATATGTCGAGGTTAAATCAGGAGTTACCGAGCAAGATAAAATCAAGGTTTGGAACGCCATTGTGAAAGAGGAAAACATGTAAGAAAAATATTTAACAGAAAATTTTGACAATATCACGTAACAATTTAACAACTTGAGTGTCATATTGCTGCTGGCCCTCAAAAAGCATAACAACTAACGTAACCACAAATGATAGAAATAAATAATCTGCATAAATCCTATAAGATGGGGGCCAATTCCCTTCACGTTCTAAAAGGATTGAACTTTAGCATTAAAGAAGGAGAGTTGGTAGCAATTATGGGTTCTTCAGGTTCCGGAAAATCGACATTGCTCAATATTTTAGGAATGTTAGATGAGGCAGATTCCGGAGAGTATACCCTAGATGGTGTACCCATTAAAAACTTGAACGAAACAAAGGCTGCCAAATACCGTAACAAATTTCTTGGCTTCATTTTCCAGTCGTTTAATCTCATTAACTATAAAAGCGCAATGGAAAATGTGGCTCTTCCCCTATATTATCAAAAGGTTCCTCGAAAACAAAGAGAAGAGAAAGCTATTAAATACCTTTCTCAGGTAGGTTTAAAAGAATGGGCGCACCATTTACCCAATGAACTTTCCGGTGGACAAAAACAGCGGGTTGCTATTGCAAGGGCAATGGCAGCCGAGCCAAAGGTTCTCTTGGCTGATGAGCCGACCGGGGCATTGGATAGTAAGACTTCTTATGAAGTTATGGACCTTATTCAGAAAATCAACGACGATGGCAATACCATATTGGTGGTAACTCACGAAGAAGATATTGCCCATATGTGCAAGCGCATAGTTCATCTAAAAGATGGTGTTATAGTCGAGGATAAAAAGGTAGATCAAGTTAGGGCATCACAATATGTTTAGTAGGGATATTTGGAAGGAAATTTTCGAGACTATTCAAAAGAATAAGCTGCGTACCTTTCTGTCGGGTTTTACCGTGGCTTTGGGTATTTTGATATTCGTTGTGCTCTTCGGTTTCGGCAATGGCCTTATTAATACTTTCAATGAGTTCTTTTCAAATGATGCGACCAATGTTTTCATGGTATTCAGGGGCAGGACGACAATGCCCTATAAAGGTTATAAAGCTAATAGAACGGTAGAGTTCGACAATAGCGATTTAGAAGATGTTGAAAAGAATTTTCCCTTATTCCTTGAATACTTAAGTCCTAGAATTACCCGACAAGATACTGTAAGCTACAAGAACGAGAGTAATAGCTATTCGAATTGGGGCGTAGGGCCCGCGCATCAGTATGCCGAAATGAACATTATAATGAAAGGTCGTTACATCAATGTGATGGACATTAAGAACAAGACCAAGAACGCCGTCATAGGTAGGTTGGTAGAACAAGACCTTTTCGGATCTAAAAATGCAGTTGGTAAGTATATCGATGTGGGCGGAAGCTCTTTTAAGGTAATCGGCGTATTTCAAGATGATGGGGGTGATAATGAAGAGCGAAATATATTCGTGCCCTATACGACCATGCAGCTCATCGAAAAGAATACCGATAAAATAGACGCTATGGTAATCGGCTTTAAGCCTGAAATTGGCTATGCCGGGGCAATGGCTTTTGAGAAAAGTCTCGACAAATTTATTCGGGAAAAGAAATACATACATCCGCAAGACCGAAACGGAATTTTTATACGCAATGTAGCGGACCAACTTAGGCAAAACCAGCAATTTGCCCGGGTACTGCAGATTATTGTCGGTTTTGTAGCCTTTGGTACCATCATCGCGGGCATCATCGGTATTAGTAACATTATGGTTTTTGTGGTGAAAGAACGCACCAAAGAACTGGGTATTCGAAAGGCGTTAGGTGCTACACCTAAATCGGTAATAGGCACCATTCTTTTAGAGTCGGTTTTCATTACAACGGTCTCTGGTTTTATAGGTATGCTTTTGGGCGTAGGTATCTTGAGTTCGATGGGTGAACGGTTAGAAGATTTCTTCATTACCAACCCTTATATCGATATGCCCATGGCCATTATTGCGACCGTTGTTCTTATCATATTTGGAGGAATAGCAGGTTACGTACCCGCACGTAGGGCGGCGCGTATTAAACCAATTGTAGCATTAAGAGACGAATAGGATGCGATTTATACTAGATAGAAATACGTGGCAAGAAATCTTTGGTTCTATCAGCAAGAACAAGATTAGAACCGTCATTACCGTCATAGGTGTTCTATGGGGCATCTTTATCTATATAGCCCTTTCTGGAGCTGCAAAAGGTATGGACAATGGTTTTGAAAGTATGTTCGAGATCATAGCCAAGAACAGTATGTTCGTTTGGGCACAAAACACAAGTATGCCCCACGAAGGATTTAAAACAGGTAGGCAGATGCAGTTGAGGCTCGGAGACGCTACCATGATCGAAAACAGAATACCTGAGGTAGAATTTATTGCCCCAAGAAATGTTCGCGGCTTCTTCGGTTCGACCCCTCCGAGTATCGGCCGGGGCAACAAATCGGGTAGCTATCCCCTTTTTGGCGATTTTCCGGCATTTACAAAAATAGCACCTAAAAAAATTTATGACGGAGGGCGTTTTCTCAACGATGAAGACATTGCCCAAGCTAGAAAGGTGGCGGTAATCGGTGAGCGTGCGCAGCGAGAGCTTTTTGATAAGGGCGAAGAACCTATTGGGGGGTACATTAAAATCGATAACGTTTATTTTCAGGTCGTTGGCGTACACAAATTTGACCAAAGTGGAGGTTTTGGTGGTGATGGTGATATTTTTATTCCATTCTCAACCTTTAGAAAGCTCTATAACACGGGCGATGAGGTAGGTTGGTTTTCAATAGCTGCTTATGATGACGCCGATGTGGTGAAAGTAGAAGAGAACATTATCAATTTGTTGAAAAACATACATCAAGTACATCCCGATGATGATCGTGCTTTTGGCTCTTTCAACTTGGGCGAGCAGTTTAACAAGATTGTCGGCTTTGCCAACGGAATCACTTTTTTATCCTTAATTGTTGGTATCGCGACCATACTGGCAGGGGTTATAGGTATCGGAAATATTCTTTTGATATCAGTGAAGGAAAGAACCAAAGAACTGGGCGTTAGGCGTGCCTTGGGGGCTACACCCGCCGAGGTGCGTAACCAGATTATTCTTGAATCTGTTTTTCTAACGGTTATTGCTGGCATTATGGGCATCATACTGGGTGCGGCGACCCTCGCATTAATCAACAACTTAACTCAGAATATCGATTTCCCTTATACGAATCCAACAGTTCCAATTCCCTATGTAATCGGGGCTCTGGTCATCATGGTGGTATTAGGAACATTAATCGGGTTGATTCCTGCTCAACGAGCGGTAAGTATTAAACCTATCGATGCGCTAAGGGAAGAATAACACGAATACAACGTAACAAAAACGAGAACAACTATACCAATAGACAACAAACACAACTACAATGAACAAGATTTTAAAGTATGTATTAATCGGGGTGTTGGTGCTGGGTGCCCTATGGGCCGCTGCCTTCTTTATTAAATCGAACAGTAAAGAGGCGATTACCTACGAAACTCAGCATCCTTTTATATCGAACATCGAGAAAAAGACGGTCGCTACCGGTACGGTTATACCTGAAGACGAAATCGAAATAAAACCTCAGATTTCTGGAATCATTCAAAAGATATTCTTGGAAGAAGGCCAAAAGGTCAAATCAGGAGATTTGATTGCAACCATTAAGGTAGTACCCAACGAACAGTCTTTGAACCAGGCCAGGGGTAGGGTCAGAAATGCAGAGTTGGCGCTCAATAATACAAAAATCGAATATGACCGTAATAAATCACTCTTTGATAAAGGGGTGATATCAAGTCAAGATTTCAATAACCTTCAACTTCAATACGATCAGGCGGTTCAAGAACTTGAGAACTCCAAAGCAGACTATCAAATTATTAGAGTAGGTTCAGCAGGAGGTTCTACCAGTGCCAATACAAATATCAGGGCAACGGTTGACGGTACCATTCTTGAAATACCGGTAGAGGAAGGGGACCAAGTGATACAGAGTAATAACTTCAACGACGGTACAACGATAGCTACCATTGCCGATCTGGGTAAAATGGTTTTTGAGGGAAAAGTTGATGAGGGCGAGGTAGCGAAGTTAGAAGTCGGTACTCCCCTAAAAATAAGCTTGGGTGCTGTTGAAGGTAAAGAGCTTGATGCCAAGCTTCGATTTATAGCACCTAAAGGTATCGAGGAAACTGGCGCCGTGCAGTTCAAGATTGAGGGTGATGTAGATGTTCAAGATGATATATTCATTCGAGCTGGTTATAGTGCCAATGCATCTTTGGTGCTTGAGAAAAAAGATGATATTCTAGTGATACCGGAAGCATTATTACAGTTCGATAGTAAAACTGACAAGCCCTATGTGGAGGTTTCGACCGGTGAACAACAATTTGAGCGTCGCGATATTGAAATCGGAATTTCAGATGGGGTCAACGTCGAAATAGTTTCTGGCCTTTCAGAATCGGACAATGTCAAAATTTGGAACAAGACCGAACCTATTAAGAGAGGAGAGGAAGAAGGCACTGAGGAAGCAGAAGAGTAACATTCATCAATCATAATCAAAAAATCAAAAAATGAACTTAAAACTAATCGTTTTAGTGTTCTTCATTGCTATTGGCAGTAGTACTGCGCAAAGCAAAAAATGGACATTAGAAGAGTGTGTGGCATACGCAGTAGAACATAACTTAAGTATTGAGCAATTCGAACTGGATTTAGAAAATGCCAAAATCGATAGGTCCGATGCGTTAGGAGCGCTTATGCCCAATGTTAACAGCTCGATATCGACTTCAGGTAATACAGGTCTTTCCTTTGACCCGACAACCAATCAACCGGTAACAACAACTATTCTTACGGCCAATGGTGGGGTGACCTCTTCGTTGACCTTGTTCGATGGGTTGAGAAATTTCAATCGCCTGAACAGGGCAAAAATGAATGCAATCGCCAACCAATATCGTTTAGATGATTTAAAGGATGATATTCGTTTGAACGTCGCCAATGCCTATTTACAAATACTTTCAAATAAAGAGACTTTAAAAGTTTTAAGGGCGCAATACGCAGTTACCGAACAAGACTTAAAGCGTACCAAAGAATTGATACAGGCAGGTGCTTTACCTGAAGGAGATTTGTTAGAGATTGAGGCGACAGCCGCCGGCTTGGAGCAACAAATTGTAAATACCGAAAACTTGGTTTTGATTTCGAGAATCAATTTGGCCCAGTTACTTCAAATTACCGATTATGAAAATTTTGATGTTGTAGATGTTGATTACGAGGTACCTCCTTCTGATATCCTGAACAAAAATCCGAAGGAAATTTTTGCTGAATCGCTTACTTTTAGAAATGATATCAAGTTCTCTGAGTCAAATATTGATTTGGCAAAAGAGGATTTAAAAATTACAAAGGGAGCGTTGTATCCGACACTATCCGCCTTTTTTAACTATAATACAAGATATTCCGATCAAGGTGGCTTCGATAGTAGTACAGGTACTTTTGTGCCCGCTGAAAGTTTCGGAAATCAATTATGGATCAATGATGGTATATCTTATGGCGCTCAATTGAATATACCTGTTTTCAATGGTTTTAGTACCAGAAATAATATTAAGAGGGCAGAAATTACCGTTAAAAAAGCCGAGTTGCAACTAGAGCAAGATAAGCTTGATTTAGAGACCAATATCAACCAAGCTTATGTTGACGTAACCAGTTTTGCCAAAGCATATGAAGCAGCGCAAAAGACATTAGAGGCTCGACAACTGGCATATAATTACTCAAAAGAAAGGTATGATGTAGGACTTATGAATGCCTTCGATTTTAGTCAAGCACAATCAAGGGTCGATAATGCCGCTGCTGAGGTAGTAAGAACCAAGTATGATTATATTTTTAGAATTAAAGTTCTTGAGTTTTACTTCGGATTACCAATCGATTTAGAATAACCCTATTTTGGGGTAGTTAAATGGTCCGCTATTGCTTTAGCTTTAGCGGATTTTTTTATGTATTAAGATTATATTTGCAGCCTTATGGCGTTGATACTTAATTTAGAGACGGCTACCACTAATTGTTCGGTGAGTTTGGCCAGAGATGGGCAGTTAATAGCATTAAAAGAACATAATTCCCCTAATTATTCCCATTCAGAACAGCTACATGTATTTATCGACGAGGTCGTCAAGCAAGCCAGTTTGCGATTGTCCGATCTGGATGCTATCGCTATAAGTAAAGGCCCCGGGTCATACACCGGCTTGCGAATAGGGGTTTCGGCAGCCAAAGGCCTATGTTATGCTTTGGAAATTCCGTTGATATCGATAGCCACACTTGAAAGTATGGCGAGTCAAGCTGACCCACAGGCGGTTGATTTTATAGTTCCCCTTTTAGATGCCCGTAGAATGGAGGTGTATTCTGCAGTTTTTGATAAAGACTTGAAACAGGTTAGGGATACTCGTGCTGAGATTGTCTCTGAATCCTCTTTCGAAGTGTTTTGGCAAAAAGGGAAGGTGCTCTTATTGGGCTCAGGAGCTGAAAAATGTAAGGAAGTATTATGTCACGACCATATCTCTTTTGATGAAGGGGTGGTTCCTTCTTCTAGCCAAATGGCCCACTTGGCGTACGAAAAATATAAATCTTCTGAGTTCGAAGATGTAGCTTATTTTGAACCTTACTATCTAAAGGACTTTATACTTCAGCAAAAGAAAAAATAGCCTTTGTCAATTTTTTGGAAAATGAGAGGCTTTTAGTTTTAACCTTTGCCCTGTTTCGCAACCGGTTTTATCGATTTTAAAGAATCATAATAGCTTAACAAGCGAATAACATCAGCCTCTTTTTTTAAGTTGAGGTTGTTGGTGTTCATAAAGTTTGAAACCTCGATGAATTTGTCGCTTAGTGCCCTTAATATGTTGCTTTTATTTAATTCTATTAGCTGTGCAAGGGCTTTGTCATGCTTAATATAATAGGAAGAATTCTCAATATAATTTGCGATTGCTACTTTTGTAGAACTTCCGTATGCGGTATGGCTCGAAGGAGCACTAATGGTCTGATATTTTCCAGGTTTGAGTAAAAAAGAAATATGGTTTCCTATGAATAGAGGGTTGAAATACCCTAATTGGGTTTGGTTATTGGGTAATTCAAATTCGAAAATTTTATAGGTTTTACCATTAAAGGTGGCACTAAACTCAGGTCTTCTAAGAACTTCTCGAACGGTGCTATTTTCATCCTTGAACTCTATAACTTGTTTTATAGAATTAAACCTCATTGGTGCAACTAGAATTTCTTTACCGTTAAAGTTTAGATTTCCATTATTAAATTCTTCCGATTCATAGGGAGAGCCTTCATTCACGTAGGTTATTTCTTTTGTTTCGTTCATAAAGAAAGGATAATTAAATCCTGACTTTTGCATAGAAGATGACATTAGGGAGCCACTTTGGGAGAATCCCACAAAAGGAAGAATCAAAAGCAACAAAGCATTTTTCATAAAAGTAAATTTTAAGTTTGTATTATGTTGCGGGGGATTCTGAAAATAATGACCAAAAATCATTCCATAATAAGAATTTTACTACATTTTTTATCCTACAGCAGTAGAATTAAAATCAATCAATCTTTCTGTAGTCTTATTAATTGAATTATAGTATTGAATTAGCCTGATGGCATGGGTTTCTTTTTTGAGGTCTAGCGAATGTTTTTTGATAAACTTTTTAAGTAAGGCCTCTTGGTCATTGAGAGCCTTCAACAGGCCTTTCTTATTTAGTTTGATCATTGTTGCAGATTGATCCCCTTTCCTTATAAAATAAGCCGAGATATCTTTGTAGACGGGAGGGTCGT
The DNA here is from genome assembly GCF_003687485.1 of Euzebyella marina. Lineage (GTDB taxonomy): Bacteria > Bacteroidota > Bacteroidia > Flavobacteriales > Flavobacteriaceae > Euzebyella > Euzebyella marina. Next base: position 978,992 of record NZ_CP032050.1, read on the forward strand.
AATCGTCATAACCATTTTCAGGCTTTTCGGCCTGAACAAATTTTTTCTTAGGCTTGAATAAGAGCTGGGTGTGGCCTTGGTTCAACGAATTGAAATAACCCATTTTAACCTGCTTGCCCTCTTTATATTCGAGTACCTCGTATGTTTTTCCATCAAAAACAGCTTTAATACTAGGACGTCGTAGCAACTTTCGTGCTTTACGGTTTTCATCAAGAATTTCCACTGCATCGTGGTAGGCGTCGTATCTCATCAGCGCTGATGTTCTTGACTTACCGTTAATAATTGTTTCCCCTTTCTTGTATACCTCATTTAGGTAGGGCGATCCTTGAATATCCACTTCTCGCATAACAATTCCGGCTTGTATATCGGTAGATATTCCATCACCATTGCCGATGGTTTGTGCCCAGGCCGTTCCTATTATATGGAATACTAGCAAGTAAATAAGATTTTTCATAGTCGAAAAAATTAAGATGAGATACTTAATTTAAAAAATAATACTATGAAAAACAAGAGGTTAGCTATCAATTATAGCTAACCTCTAAACAATTTTTATAGGGCTAATGTATTAGCTTGTTGGCTCTTTTTCGGTAGTCTTTTGAGCCAAGCTGTGCACCACTCTTTGTGGGAAAGGTATCTCAATGCCAGATTCATCAAAACGTCTTTTAGTTTCTTCCATTACGTGAAAGTGGGCTTTCCAGAAAACGCCGTTCTCTGCCCAAAAACGTAAACTTAGGTTGACCGAACTATCAGCCAGGGCATCTACATAGACCTCAGGTGCTGGCTCTTTTAAAATGTTCTCGTCTTCGGCACATATTTGAAGCATAATGTCTTTTGCCTGTTTGATATTACTGCCGTAACCAATACCGATTTTGATGTTATCTCTACGGGTGGGCATGGCATTGTAATTAATAACATTGTTATTGGAAAGTTGGCCATTAGGTATTATGGCCACTTGGTTACCAAATGTATTTAGCTTCGTGTAGAAAATAGTAATCTCTTTTACCGAACCATCTACGCCTTGGGCCGATATCCAATCACCTACACGAAAAGGTTTAAAAAGCAAAATCAACACGCCTCCGGCAAAGTTTGACAATGAACCCTGTAAGGCTAGACCAATAGCCAGACCAGCGGCACCGATCATGGCGACGAGAGAAGACGATTGCACGCCCAATTGGGTCACTACCAGAACAAAAAGAATAACTTTGAGGGCTATGCTTATGAAACTCTGCAAAAAGCTTTCTAAAGCCAAATCATATTCCTTGCGTTCAAAAAACTTCTTGACCATTTTGTTCAAGAACCTGATAATGTACAGGCCAACGACCAATATGATAAGTGCCAAAATAATATTGGGCAAAATCTCCCAAGCAAAATCGATGGCTTTTTGTATGTGCTCTTCGATGTTTGTGAATTCTTTCATATATAGATTAGTTTTTTAGGAGCGCCAACCTATAAAAAATAGTGGCCTTTTTCAAACTTATGCCATTAAACTATTGTTAATGCAGGGCGCTTTGGCGCAATTGAGTTAAAACTTCTTTTGAACGGGAACGGGGCAACTGGCACTGGCCTTTTTCACACAAGTAAATTAGGGTGTCGGGGCTTTCAAAACGATGCTTTAAAATTGGGAGATTCGATTTCTTTTCGGCTCCTGAGATAAGGGCGTTTGGTATATAAGATCTTTGTAATTCGTTTAATTTCTCATGAACTTCAGATCCCGTAATGGCAATTTCATAAAAAGGTTGGTTGAAGTATAAGGCAAGCTGCATCCAATTGGCATAGCTTTGCGCATTTCTTCTAATTTCATTCTGAACATTTTTCAACTGTTGATGTGTTATTTTTTCGAAATTTTCTTCATTAAAGAATCGCGAAAGCCTAAAAAGATTCTTTGCCATTATCGAATTTGATGATGGAATCACATTATCATAGGTTTCAACAGTTCTGCGAATGACATAGGTATCTTTTTTTGAGGTGAAATAGAACATACCGTTATCGGCATCGTAAAAATTTGAAATGACATGGTTGGTCAGTTTCATTGCGGTTTCGATCCATGTTTCCTCAAGGGTGACTTCATAGAGCGCCGTAAACGCATCTATTACCGAAGCGTAATCTTCTAGGTAGCCATTAATCGAGCTTTTACCGTCTTTGTGGTTATGATAAAGTCCGCCATCGGTTGTGGTGAGATGTTGAAGAATAAACTGGGCATTCTTAAGGGCTAAACTCAAATACTCCCCTTTACCCAAATATTTATAGGCGTCGATAATACCTTTGAGCATAAGGCCGTTCCACGAAGTCAGAACCTTATCATCTAATCTTGGCGCAGGACGTTTTTGACGAGTTATTTTCAATATCGATAAAGACTCTGTGATGATTTCTTGAAGTTGAGATTCGGAAAGTTCGTGGTCGAGGGCTACCTGCTTAAAGGATCGGTTTCGTATAAGAACATAGTTTTTATCTTCCCAATAACCATACTCGTTGATATTGAAGTATGAGGCAAAAATCTCGAACTTATCTTCTAAAAGTTGTACGAGTTCCTCTTTTTCCCAAACATAAAAAGCTCCTTCTTGCAATTTTCCTGACTTATCAAGGCTATCGGCATCCAACGAAGAATAAAAGCCAAAGTCTTGGTTTGTAAGTTCTTTAGATACAAATTCTATAATTCCCTCGACCACTTCTTTAAAAAGCTCTTTTCCGGTAGCAGCATAAGCTTGGGCGTAAAGACTCGCCAGCTGCCCGTTGTCATAAAGCATTTTTTCAAAGTGCGGAACATGCCATTTTGCATCGACAGAATATCTTGAAAAACCGCCACCGACTTGGTCGTAAACACCGCCCCAAGCCATCTTGGTCAATGAAACATCAACATAATCCAATATGGCTTCGTCATGTTGTAAAGTAGCATAATGCAGCAGAAAATTCAGGTTGACCGGCATCATGAACTTAGGTGCACGATTATAGCCTCCCATTTCGAGGTCAAAATACTTTGACCAGTTTTTAACAGAAGTAGAAAGCTCATCGATATCGATCAGGTCTTTTTGATTATTAAGTTCAACCAAGTTAATGGCCTTGATGCCATCTTCCATGTTTTGAGCGTACTCGACTACCCTTTTCTTATCGCTATTGTACAAGCTTGCCAATTGGGTCAATACCTCCATCCAATCATTTTTCTTGACATAGGTTGCTCCCCAAAAAGGACGGCCATCGGGTAATGCCACTATGTTTAAGGGCCACCCGCCGCTACCCGTCATCATTTGTAGCGCATCCATATAAATATGATCAATATCGGGTCTTTCTTCACGGTCAACCTTAATATTAATAAAATGGGAATTCATGATTTCGGCAACGCTCGGGTCTTCAAAACATTCATGCTCCATAACGTGGCACCAATGACAAGCGGCATATCCTATACTGATCAAAAGGGGCTTGTTCGACTCTCGGGCCAATTTTAAGATGTCTTCGCTCCATCCCACCCAATTTACGGGGTTGTGGGCATGCTGTTGCAGATAGGGGCTGCTTTCATGAACGAGTGCATTGGTGTAGGTGTTGCTCATAACAAGGGTATAATAAGAACGCCCCGAAATAGGGGCGTTTCATTATTTTAAGATTTTTGTGTCTATTTAACCTCAAAGGTAATTTTAGCGTTGACTCTAAAATTATCCATTTTTCCATCTTTCACGGTAGCACTTTGTTCGTTAATGTAAACTGAACGTATGTTTTTAACGGATTTTGAGGCTTCAGAAACCGCATTGTTAGCGGCATCTTCCCAACTCTTGTCTGAGTTTGCCAATATTTCTATCACTTTTAAAACTGCCATAATATTTTGTTTTTAAATTTTCTTTAATATAAGAAATATGGCAGCGAAAATTGATGGAAACCCGTTAAAGATGAATGCATTAGCCATTTAGGGCAACTACCTCATTAACCTTATCGCCCATCATGTTTTTGAGCATGGTCTCAATACCGTTCTTAAGGGTGAAAGTAGATGAAGGACAACCGCTACAGGCCCCCTGTAGAATGACGTTTACAGTCTTACTGTCTTTTTCGTACGATTGAAACAATATGTTACCTCCGTCACTGGCGACGGCCGGTTTGACATACTCCTCAAGAATATCGACAATCTGTTGAGAGGTATCGTCCAGTTCAGGAGAGGCTACGTTAGCCTTACTGCCTGTAGTTTCCGTAGTTTTTGAAACGGCATTTTCAGAAACGACCTCATTTCCGTCAGCTAAATAATCACGAACCAATTCTCGCACGGTCATGGTCACTTCGTCCCACTCGGCAACATCGTATTTGGTGACCGAAACATAGTTGAGATCAAAGAAAACCTCTTTTACAAACGGAAACTGAAATAGCTTTTGGGCCAAACCTGAATCTTTGGCCTCATCAATATTTTTGTATTCAAAAATTCCGGGAACTATTCGCTTATTTGCAACGAATTTCATTACAGAAGGGTTGGGCGTTACTTCGGCATAGACGGTAACCGCAACCTTCTGCTTGGTATGTTCTTCATGAACGATGGGTTCCCCGGCATTCAGGTACTCAACCAATTGTTGTGCAACTTCGTCTTTCACATCATCCCATTCAACAATATCAAACCTTTCAAGCCCAATAAAATTACCTGATATATATACCGTCTTTATAAAAGGAAGGTAAAACAGTTGTTGCGCTAATGGCGATATTTTGGCCTCGTCGATGTTCTTGAACTCGTAATTTTTGCCTTGGGTAAGCAAATGATTCGTTTCAAACTTGAGTATCTTCGGGTTATTGGTTTTTTCAACCGTTATATTGTATTCTTTCATTACAAGATCTTTGCCGCAAAAATACGATATAAATATGAGCTTATAATGACCATAATCTTGGTAAAGATGTACGGGCATTCTTTAAATGGAGTTTTACAATGTAGTTGGAAATAGCGATTTTACCGGAAGCTATCTTCCTGTAGAATAATATTGTAGCATTTCATCCGTTATACCATATATTTAGTCGATTCTCAACGCAGTCCGCTTTAACCATTTAAATGAAACATCGTTTATTTTGGCTTCTGGCCTCCATAATCATAAGCTATCAGAGCTATTCACAAGAAGGAATACCTGTGTACTTCGACTACCTCTCAGACAATTATTATTTAGTCTACCCGTCAATGGCCGGTATAAGTGAAGGCGGTAAGATTAGGGCAACTGCAAGAATGCAATGGTTTAGCGTAGAAGACGCCCCCAACTTACAGACCTTGAATGCCAATTTTAGATTGGGAGAAGGCAACAGCGGAGTGGGAGCCATATTCTTCAATGATGCCAATGGCTATCATGCTCAAACGGGGTTAAAGTTGACCTATGCCCATCATTTGAAATTAGGTGGTGATGCGAGATATCTCAACCAATTGTCATTTGGTTTGAGCCCGACTTATTTACAAAGTAGCCTTGATGAATCGGAGTTTCAGTCGGTATTGCCTGATGACGCCATAACGGGTTCTCGGTTGAGCGAAAGTTATTTTAATGTTGACTTGGGTGTTTCTTATAGTATTATGGAATTTTATGCCCACTTTGCCATTAATAACCTTTTAAGCAGTCAACGTAACCTCTATCGTTATGGTAAAGCGAACGACAATGTTCCTGTTATTGATAATTTAAGGAGATACTTGGTTTCTGCGGGGTATATCTTTGGAAAGCAGGAATGGCAGTTTGAGCCTTCCGTGCTATTTCAAATGACCGATTTTACTGAAGAGAAAACCATAGATTTAAACGCCAAGGTTTACAAAGATGTCGACTTTGGTCGAATTTGGGGCGGACTCTCGTACCGAAGAAGTATGGACGGTACACCCTTTGCCACCAGTGATGGCTTTGGTGAACAAAGACTTCAACTTTTTACACCTATCGTAGGGGCCAACATTAAAAACTTTATGGTCTCTTATAACTATTCATATCAATCAGGCGATATCAGGTTTGATAGCGGAGGTTTTCATCAGATTACCTTAGGCTATGATTTTGGCCAATCTGAAAGAAAGTACGACTGTTACTGCCCTGCCGCACAATAAAAACGTCCCGAAAACTGTTTTCGAGACGCTTGTGTTTTTATCCGTTTACTCCCATTTATAATTTTTCTTTGCCGCCTGTTTTACTATGGCACTAAATAGAGCATTTTCTAGTTCACCTGTTTCTTCATGAGTTTTTTCGGCAATGTAGGCTTCCCTTTTTTGGTTAAGTGCATTAATTTCTTTTTGTATTTCGACTCGCTCCATTCTTTTTTGGTCAAGATAAGTCTCGATTTCTTTATTGGATTTTGCTTTAAGCTCATTAGGTAAATGCTCTTTTTCAACGCTTTCGATATCAAAATCTGCTTCGTTGGACGCATCTACTAGATCCCAAGATTTATTGTTGTAAAGACGTGAACTTTTACTCACGGCTCTTTTGACAACTACTACTTCTTCTAACAACTCGGCATTCATGTCTTGTGTATGTTGTTTTTCCTTTTTTGACCTGCCTAAGTTACCATAGCCAATATAGGTGGTGTTTAGCTTAGTATTCAACTGAATAATGAGGTCGTCGTAGGGCGTTGATATATGTACCATTTTTTCGTTATGGTCTATGGCCATATAATCGCCCCCTGAAAGAATGGCACCTTCTTTCCATTTGGTTTGAATGCCTTGTTGGTAATCTCCACAAAAAATGGTGTTTACAATGACTTCTTTTTCCTTGGCGTTGGTGGTGGCGTCTTTATAATTGAGCTTGCCTTGGTCAAAAGGTTCGTTACCCGCAATAAAAATCATTTTTAGGTTATCCGGATTCTTGCCCCAATCCAACTGCTTGAGCGATTGCTGAATAACGGCACCACAGTATTCTTCCCCGCCATTCGTCGTAAGGGAAAACAATTTTTCCGAGATTTCGTCTAGGTCGCTGGTAAAGTTCAATACCTGCTGTACATACCCCTCGCGGTAAGAGAGCTCATCGTTTCCATATTGATATAGGGCAATTTGAAGCTCAGGTCGGGTGTCGTTGCCGCACTTGGCATGGGTGAATTTATTCACAACATCCCATAATTGTGCCTTGGCCTGGTTAATAAGCCCATCCATGCTATTACTGGTGTCCAACAGCAAAGCTATTTTTACGGTATTGTTTTTAGGTTCGGTCGACTTACTTGGTTCTTCTACTTTTTGCAGTAGTGCCAAGTCGTTGCTTTTTGTCTTTTTATTTGAAGTATCGCACCCATAGGCTGTTAAAGCAAAGGTGCTTAATGTGACCGTAATGATTAAATGTTTTGTTTTCATAATTTTTCGTTTTATTCCTTTAAATAACAGTCGAAATCGTAACCGGTAAGAATGATTTTGTAGGCTATTGATTTTTGATTAAAAGTAGATTGGTAATTCTTCGAAAAAAACCAGGAATGAGTGAAAGTGCCCTTTGAGTGAGTAATGCTTGCTGGTTAATTCGTTAACCCATCAAAAGTGTTGTTGTAAAGCTTCTCAGAGGTCTGCCATCATTTTTTTGAGTCGTTTATTAGCATTAAGTTTACTTGAATATTCCTCAAATGATAAGGGTTTCTTACATATGGATAATGCTGCTATTTACAGGGGCCTTGGCTTACGGGCAAACTCGTGGCGAACGGTTATCTCGGCACCAATCGTACTTAGATTCAGCTAGTTTTTATAAGGCTACCGATATTGAGAAGAGTATTGATTTTATAGCTCATTCCATTTCAGAACTTGGCGATAGCGGTAACAAAAGAGAATTGGCCCTTTCCTTATCTTTTTTAGGGGAAATATATCAATACTACCAGCAATATGATTTGGCAATCACCAATTACCGGGAATCTTTAGAAACTAACAAAACTTCAAAAACAACACTGCTTTTAGGGGAAGCATTGGTTCTAAATGGTGAGTATAATGAGGCGGAGACAATTTTACGGCCTTTACTAAAAATAAATGGCCTCATTCCCTATCAAAAGACTACACTCTACGAGCACCTGGGCGATGCATACAGAGGGCTGGGTGATATCGAAAAGTCAGTGGCTTTTTATCAAGAGGGTATCAAGATTGCCAATCAGAATCAAATAACTCCGAAACTGGCAGATTTAAATTCCAAGATTGCCGATGCTTACGCAGAAGATGATAAGTTGATCGAGGCCGATGCCTTTTATGATAGCTCTTTAGAATTATCAAAACAGTTGCCCCCAGAACGGGCAGTTCAGGAAAAGGATAAGGTGGCAGATTTTTACAATCAAAAAAATGAGTACGGGGCAGAAATTCAACTTAGAAAAGAAAGCTTGGGAGAGTTGAACAGTTTGCCGCGAAAGAAGGCTGCTAGGTTAGTCGGCCTGACCAATGCCGATTCTATAACCTCACAGCGTATCAATTATAAAATCGCCAACGCCTACATTGCACAAGACAAATACGACGAAGCCATTCCATATTTACAGGAGAGTATCGAACAGGCAGCTGTTGACGATGACATAGTGGTGAGAAAGGATGCGACCAGAAAGCTTTCGGAAGTGTTCGAATACAAGGGAGAGTATACCAAGGCCTTTGAAACGTATAGAAACTATGTAGCATTGGTCGATACCCTTTACTCTCGCAAAGAGCAAGAAATTTCCAGGGCCGCCCGCTTTAATCGTGAGATAGCGGCAAAGCAAAGCAGAATTACAGGGCTTGAGCAAGAGCGTGAGCTTTCTCAAAGTAAGTTTGATTTGGCGAAGACTGAAAAGCAATTGGTAGAGGAGACCAATAAGCGCCAGAAATGGGTTATTTATTCGCTTTTATTGGGGATATTGCTTTTAGGGCTGGCTACCTTCTTTTTCTATAGAAGCAATCAACAGCAGAAACTGGCGAACCATCTATTGGCCCTCAAATCTCTTAGGTCACAAATGAACCCACATTTTATTTTCAACGCCCTTAATTCGGTGAACAATTATATAGCCAAGAGTGATGAGCGTAGTGCCAATAGGTATCTGAGTGAATTTTCAACTTTGATGCGGTCTGTTCTTGAAAATTCTGAGGAAGATTTTATACCCCTATCCAAAGAGTTAGAGCTGCTTCAGCTATATGTGAAATTAGAGCACTCACGATTTCCTGAAAAATTCGATTATGAAATCAAAATAGATGGATCGGCCGATATCGAATCGTTTCAAATACCACCTATGTTATTACAGCCTTATATTGAAAATGCTATTTGGCACGGACTTCGTTATAAAAAGGAAAAAGGCCAATTGAATATAGCGTTGGAAAAGGTCGGCTCAGATAAGATCTTGGTGACCATTAGTGATAATGGAATTGGCCGCCAAAAATCGGCGGAGTTGAAGACCCTAAATCAGAGAAAGCAAAAATCAAAAGGAATGGGTAATATCAAGAAACGCATCGCCATATTAAACGATATGTATAAAAATAAGTTGGACGTAAAGATTTCTGACCTGAATGCAGATGGCTCGGGAACTTGTGTTGTCTTTACCCTAAGAAAAAGTTAGCCGATGAATCTGAAAGCCGTTATCATTGAAGATGAATTGAACAGTAGGGAAATCTTACGAAATTACCTTGCCAAGTATTGCCCAGAGGTGACAGTGCTGGGCGAAGCTGATTCCATTCAAAAGGGCTTAAAACTATTGACTGACCACAATCCAGATTTGTTGTTTTTAGATGTAGAAATGCCGTATGGCAATGCTTTTGACCTGTTAGATCAACTTCCCGACAGAAACTTTGAAACTGTATTTGTTACAGCCTATGATCATTATGCTATTGATGCCATTAACCATCATGCCGCCTATTATTTAATGAAACCCATCAATATCGATGAGCTCATAAAAGCGGTAGAATATGTTCAAGAAGTTAGGCAAAAAGAAAAGGTGTTAGAAGATGGCGTTCTACAGCCAAAGGTATCGTCTCTAAATGGCAAGATTACCATTCCGCAACAAGACGGTTTTCAGGTTTTGAACGTGTGCGACATTTTATATTGTCAGGCTGATGATAATTATACCGAAATATACTTGTCCAGTTCCAAAATATTGGTGAGCAAAACTTTAAAGTATTTTGAAGATATTTTACAGACATACTCCTTTGCTAGAATACACAAGTCTTATTTGGTAAATGTCAATGAAATAGTCAAGTACAGAAAGGGAAAAGGTGGCAGTGTAGTCATTTCAAACGGAAAAGAGCTACTGGTCTCGGCCTCCAAGAAGAAAGATTTGTTGGCCTATTTTTAAACTAAAAAAAATTAAGAATGATAAAATCGGTAAGAGGTAAAGAACCTAAGATAGGCGAAGATTGTTTTGTTGCCGAAAATGCCGTAATAGTAGGCGAGGTAGAAATGGGCAATCAATGTAGCGTATGGTTCAATTCCGTCATACGTGGCGATGTGCATTTTATTAAAATGGGCGATAAAGTAAATGTACAGGACGGGGCCGTAATACACTGTACCTATCAAAAATCACCTACGGTAATTGGTAACAATGTTTCAATAGGTCATAATGCTATAGTACATGGCTGCACCATACAAGACAATGTACTTATTGGTATGGGTAGTATTGTTATGGATGATTGTGTTGTAGAAAGTAACAGCATTATAGCGGCTGGCGCCGTAGTTACCAAAGGCACCCATGTGCCATCGGGAAGTATTTTTGCTGGTATGCCTGCCAAAAAGATCAAAGATATTAGCCCAGAGCTTAGTTCTGGCGAGATAGACCGGATAGCCAATAACTATGTAACCTATTCAGGTTGGTTCAAAGAATAGATTGTCTATCGGCTCTTAAAACTTTTTCAAAAGGTATTACTTTGTGATAGCGCCATGCTACTGCTAACTATTTTCCTATTTTTGTGCCCACTTAAAGACGAACACAATGAATGCATATATCTTTCCTGGGCAAGGGGCCCAATTTGTAGGTATGGGTTTAGAGCTCTACGAAAAATACCCTATCGCACAAGAACTTTTTGAAAAGGCTAATGAAATATTGGGCTTCTCTATCACCGATATAATGTTTGAAGGTTCTGCCGAAGATTTAAAAGAGACCAAAGTTACCCAACCCGCCATTTTTCTTCACTCGGTCATTTTGAGTAAAGTTTTGGGCGATAATTTTAAGCCTGATATGGTGGCCGGGCATTCTTTGGGTGAATTTTCCGCTTTGGTGGCCAATGGTACATTAAATTTTGAAGACGGACTAAAATTAGTTTCCCAAAGAGCCTTAGCGATGCAGAAGGCCTGCGAATTGAAACCGAGCACAATGGCCGCGGTTCTGGGGTTAGATGATGAGGTGGTAGAAAGGTTGTGTGAAGAAACTTCTGGTATCGTAGTGGCGGCAAATTATAATTGTCCAGGTCAATTAGTGATTTCGGGTGAGGTAGAGGCTATTGAATCGGCTTGTGAAAAAATGAAGGAGGCCGGCGCTAGAAGAGCCTTGGTATTGCCTGTTGGGGGTGCTTTTCATTCACCTTTAATGGAACCTGCAAGAGAAGAATTGGCATCGGCAATCGAGAATACTAAATTTAGTGAACCTAAATGCCCAGTTTATCAAAATGTAACCACCGTCGCAGTAAATGATGCGGCCGAAATCAAGAAAAACCTAATTTCACAATTGACTGCACCTGTCAAATGGACGCAAAGCGTTGAAAACATGGTGAAAGATGGAGCCACTCAATTTATTGAAGTAGGCCCTGGGAAGGTGTTGCAAGGTCTAGTAAGAAAGATAGCCAAAGACGTAGAAAGCCGTTCCGCCGAAATCGCAGAGTAGGGTTTTTTACGTATAAATTGTATTTAATCTATACAAACCCTTATTTAACCCCAGATTTACGGCCCTATTTTATTTTTTTAGTATTATTGAGGCCCATTTTACGAGAACCTACTTAAAGTGCTGTGTATTGAATTTCAATTGAATTCAAAGGACAGTTTATGAAAATGAAAAAGAAAAGAACTCGCTTTGCCGCTGCCATTACTGGTCTTGGTAAGGCATTTTTATTATTGCTTCTGTTTTGTTACGGACAAACGGCTTTTGGGCAAACAGTTTCTATTACCTCTTCAGATTTAGATGCCGCTGAAAGTGATGGTATTGCTAATCCTGCAAGTTTTCTTATATCAAGAAGTGAGGCCAATATATTTCCTACTACTGTAAACTATAGCCTAACAGGTACTTCAGATGATGGAAGCGATTACACAGGCCCGACAGGTTCTGTTACTCTAAACAATGGCAATGGCGGTCAAGCTTTAGTGACAGTCGATATTGTAGACGATAACTTGGTAGAGGGGCCGGAAACCTTAATAGTAACGCTTACTTCTGCTGTTTTCGGAACTATTGATACCAATGCAAATACGATTACCATCAACATTGCTGACAATGACACTGGTAACTTCACTTTAGAAATGTTAGATGGTGACGCCTCTGAAACCGAAGCGGCAGAGGTTGCCAACCCTGGGCAGTATGTTTTGCGCCTCGATAAAGCTAATGGTACAGGCGCACCTATTACTATACCATATAATTTCAACAACGGTACTGCGACGAGAGGTACCGATTTTGAAGTGAGAAATGATCCAAATATTGCCCAGAACCAAATATCTTTTCCTGCAGGGGTGAATCAGGTCAATATCTTTATAGATGTTCTTGATGATACCACACCGGAAACAGAGGAAACTGTTATCTTAAATTTAGGCCAACCAAGTAATACGGCACTTTTTTCGTTTACACAAGTGCCCGCGGCTGATAGAACTGTTACGATTACTGATAACGATTGTATTGCAGGCGATGTAGCCCCGACAATCAACAACAATCCGAAGGAATTTTGCAGCCCCCCAAACAATTCGGTCAATCTTAATACATTTATTCAGGGTAATGCACCTGCCGGTTCCTCTGTTCGTTGGAGTCTGCAGGCCAACCCCTCGACCGCAGGACAATTATTGCCTGCTAACCCCGCTGCTACCGAAAGTGGTACGTATTATGCTGTTTTTTGGGCCAATGACAATTCCTGTGCTAGTCCATCCTCAGCGGTTGAAGTAACTTTTACCGAGCAGCCTTCAGCTGGTACTGTAACCAATGCTACAGCATGTAACAATCCTACCAATGAATTTGGTCCTGTGCGAATCGATTTGGATGACCTTATCGAAGACGAAGATGCAGGAAGCTGGTCGCAGACAGGAGGCCCAGACATTACTATTCCGAATAATAATAATTTAGATTTTAGGGGACAGCCCTCAGGAAATTATGAGTTTACATATACTACCAATACAGTAGGGCCTTGTGGCCCGAATACTTCCGTAGTAACGATTTCGGTTGATGATTGTGATCCTTGTGTTGCCGGCGATGATGCACCTACGCTTAACAATACGGTTCCTACTACTTTTTGTGATGAAATCGATGATGACATTACATTAAATGATTATGCTCCAAACAACGGTCCGAACGGAACCTTTCTGAGATGGGCGAGCGATGCGGCCGACCCAACCGGAAGTTTTGTGCCTCAAAACAGAATAACCAATCCATTGCCAGGAACATACTACGGGTTTTATTATGATGCTACTAACGATTGTACAAGCCCGTTGCTAACTATCAATTTGGCAGTTACCGCCTCTCCTCAATTACAAAGTAGCGCCGGTGCTGAGAGATGTGGCCCAGGTACGTTGACCTTGACGGCTACTGCCAGTGCAAATGCGACAATTCTCTGGTACACACAACCAACTGGAGGTACTTCTGTTGGTAGTGGAGCAAATTTCACGACTCCTAACTTAAACCAGTCTATTACTTATTATGTAGAAGCCTCTTCTAATAATTGCGCCACAGAAAGAGTAGCAGTAGAAGCCGTAGTTTCTGCGCCAGTGTTCACCGGAAGTCCTCAAAACGCTTCTTCTTGTAATGTCACTCAATATGGCAATACAATTTTAGATTTAGATGATTTGTTTACTCAGATACCAAGTGATGGGGAATGGGCTTTTGTTGATGGCCCGTCAGCGGCTACACCTAATGCAAGTAATATTCTTGATTTTCAAGGTTTCCCTAATGGTAACTATATATTTTCATATACGACTACAGGCGCCGAGGCTCCTTGCGAAAATCAGACCGCTCAAGTTATTATCTCAGTGAGTAGTTGTGATACCGATGATGATAATGACGGTCTTTTGGGGGGGATTGAAGCTTCTTTGGGAACAGACCCTAATAATCCCGATACGGATGGTGACGGAATTTTAGATGGGGAAGAAGTAGGTGACGACCCCAATAACCCGATTGATACCGATGGAGATGGTATTATTGATGCCCTCGATTCAAATATCCTTGACACTGATAATGACGGAACTTTAGACCATTTAGACCCCGGAAACAACAACCCTTGTGTGCCCGATAATTCAGTAGGTCTTTGTGATACCGATGAAGATGGTATTTCTGATGGTGATGAAGAAGTTGCTGGCAGTGATCCTTTCGATGCCTGTAGCCCTAATATCAATCATGAGAATTGTGATCCTACGCCCATTGATTTAGAGATTGTCAAAACGTTGGATAAGCCCGATGCGGTGGTCGGTGATGAGGTTATGTTCACCGTCTCGGTTAACAACTTGTCAGCACGAACAGCACGGAACGTTATAGTAGGCGATTTGCTCGAGACCGGTTTTGCGTACAAAAACCATAATACCTCCATAGGCACTTATAACCAGCTTGATGGTATGTGGACGATTTTTGAAATACCTGCTAGTGGTACTGCTACCTTGACGGTTACGGTAGATGTAATCGAGGGCGGACCATATACCAATGTTGCAGAACTGTTGCAGTCATTTCCTGATGACGATAATGAAGCCAACAACGTAGCCGAGGTTTCCTTGAACGTAGATTTGCCAGAAGGCATTGATTTGGTAATGGAGAAGTTGGCAAGAATAGTAGATTCTAATGACACTTTGAACATTTCTAATAATCGTAATCTTTCAGAAGTAAACCCTTTAGTGGGGCAAGAGGTGATTTTCACCCTTCGCGTCACCAATAAGTCGAGGGAAAACGCGGTTTCTAATATTCAGGTTCTTGATACTATTTCCGAAGGGTTTCAATATATCTCCCACGAAGCGCTTTTAGGAACATTTAATTTACAGACTGGCCTTTGGGTAATTCCTGAACTTTTAAGAAATGAGGTAGCCGAATTGCAAATTAGGGTGGCCGTTCCTACGGTTGGAACATTTACTAATAGAGCTGAGATAGTGAGGTCTTCACCTTTAGATAGTGAAGGTAAATATGATAACAACGTTGATGAGGTGACCGTGAATGTTTCGGAACGCACCCAAGCCGATTTTGGAATTATTTTTAATCAATTTTCCCCAAATAACGACGGTGTCAATGATGATTTAAAAATTAATCGCACCTTGGTGAATGAAAATGGTACGCAGAGAGAGATCGATATTCTTTACGACATTAAAATTTTTAATAGATACGGTAGTGTGGTCTTCGAAGGGGCCGATATGAGCGGTGATATTATTTGGGATGGCAGTCGCGAAGGAAAAGAGGTTCCTGACGGCACCTATTTTTATGTCTTGAATGTTGCCTTGCAGGAAGAGGTTGAAGGGGTTGAAACTAACACCACTAAAAAAGGCTGGATCCAGCTAATAAGATAATGCTGATAATGGTATATAGAAAATTCAAGTTGGCTTATACACCTGTAATTGTATTCTTTGGTTTATTGTTTTGCACCTTAGGCCTACAGGCACAAAAAGAACCCCATTACACCCAGTATATGTACAATATAGGCAGCTTTAACCCAGCCTATGTCGGTACCGTTCAAGATCCTGAAATTGCTGGTTTGTACAGAGCCCAATGGGTTGATGTTCCGGGGTCTCCAAGAACTATTCGTTTGGGCACCAATATACCCTTGGCCAATGAAAAAATGGGGGTTGGGCTCAATATCATTAATGATGAAATGGGGCCTTCTACACAAACGTATGTTGAGTTGGCATATTCATACCAATTCAATGTTTCAGAAAAGGCAAAGCTTTCTTTTGGTATGGATGTTGGGGGATCGTTTTTGAATGTTGATTTTTCGAAAGGTACTTTTGAAAACCCGGGGGAACCTATTTTGGACAGGGAAACTATTAAAAAATTCTACCCAACGGTAGGGGCAGGTCTTTTTCTATATGAAGATGAGATTTGGTATTTAGGGGTTTCTATTCCTAATTTTCTTACCGATGGTATTTATAACGATGATGTAGCGACCATCATAGAAGATAAAATTCAGTTCAATTTTATTGGGGGTTACGTTTTCGATTTATCGGAAACCCTCAAGTTTAAACCGGCTTTCTTGTTGAACTATATCAATGGGGCGCCGTTGAATACGAATCTGTCTACCAACTTTTTGTTCAATGATAGATTTACGCTTGGGGCATCTTATCGTTTCGGTAATTCGGTGAGTGCATTGGCAGGGTTTCAAATTACCAGCGGCACTTATATTGGTTATGCCTATGATTACAATACCCAGCCTCTAGGAGAATTTAGTAGTGGTTCTCACGAAGTGATACTGAAGTTCTATCTAGGAAAGAGTGATGGTACCAATACCAACGATAAAAACCTGAAAGGAAAACCGAAGCAAATAGATACGCCAAGATTTTTCTAATCGATTATGATGAAACTTAAACTTTTCATATCCATTTTTGTACTTGGGGTTACTACTGTTTTGGCCCAAGAATTTACCTCGAAGGGGGATCGCTACTTTTATAGCTATGCCTATGAAGATGCCATTAGGGAATATCATAAGCAAATGGCAGATGGTAAAATCATGACCAATCACCAATTATTAAATCTGGCTGATTCCTATTTCAGAACAAGACAATATGATAAAGCTACGAAGCTCTATTTAGATGTGAACAAGAATGATTCTATCATGTCTGACCATCAATTTAACAAGATGCTTCAAAGTTTGGCCAAAACATCTGAAAAGGAACGCGTGAAGGCTTTTTTAAAGTCAAATGAAAAGTTGGCGGGCGAACTCTCTGAAAATGCAGATTTCAATTATCGTATGTTGGAAAGCAGTAGTGATCCCGCATCAGGTTTTTTTATTTTTAATATTGGCGCCAATACGGCACAGGCCGATTTTTCACCAAGTTTTTATAACGACAAACTGTTATTTAGCAGTAGTCGAAAATCAAAATCAAAGAAAGTTTATGGTCCGTCGGGTGAGTCTTACCTAGATATTTATGTGGCCGATAGAGATAATAGCGGTAACCTTAAAAATGTACAGGTTTTTGGTGGTATACCCGATTCACCGTACCATAAGTCGACCCCCTACTATTCGGCAAGAAATGGCAGTATCTATTACGTTCTTTCGAATACCGAAGGTAAGAACTTGGCCTTTGATGAAAAGGGCAAGAATGCCTTATCCATTGGTATGGCCTATGATAACGGCTTTTTTAGGTTTCTCCTAAAAGATTTGAGTACATCTTTTTACTATCCGTATTATGATGAAAAGGCTGAGCGTCTTTATTTTTCTGCCAATTTTGATGATAGTTATGGTGGTACCGATATTTATTATGTGGTAACTAATAACGGACAGGTTATGTCTCAACCCATTAATCTGGGCCCGAGAATCAATACCCCTGGTAACGAAATAGCACCATTTGTCTTTGATAACAGCTTGTATTTTTCTTCGGATGTTTTCTATGGAGTCGGTGGAATGGACATTTACAGAAGCAACATTCTTTCTGACCAAAGCTTTAGCATTCCTGTCAATTTAGGAACCGGAATCAATACCAAATATGACGAATTTGGTTTTATCATTAAAGAAGACCAAACTGATGGTTTTATCGGGTATTTTTCTTCAAACCGTTCAGGAGGTAAAGGTGACGATGACATATATGGCTTTAAGGTAAATGCCAAACCTGGGCTAAAAACATTGATTTTTAGGGGCAAAGTGATGCAGCCGCCCTACGATGAAGCGATTGCTGATGTAAATGTAACCATCAAGGGTGCCAACAATGAAGTGCTAAAACAGGTAACGACCGATAATTTTGGCAATTATCATATTGAGATACCGTATACTGATGTAGCGAGTATTCATATTGCCAAGAATAGTTTTGCTTCCTTTGAGGAGACTTATGACCCGAAGACTTTAGAAGAGATGCAAAAGGCTCCTCTACAGGTTCGGCTAGAGTCAATGAACGATGTTTTAAAGGACCGTGAGGGTAAAAAAGTACTCGATGTAAACGATTTCTATTTTGCCAGCGGAAAGAGCACTTTAACTCCCGATATTACTTTTGTTCTAGATGATGTTGTCAAAAAAGTGGCCATGTTTCCTGAAATGATTATTTCAATAGAGACACATACTGATAGTAGAGGTGGTAAATCATCCAACCAAAAAATATCTCAGGCTAGGTCGAATGCTATTAAAGACTATCTGCTGCAGAACGGTTTGTCAAACTCTAACATAAAAAGTGCCAAAGGCTTTGGGGAAGAGTATATATTAAACAACTGTAAAGATGGTGTTTATTGCCTCGATTTCTTACACAAGCAGAACTTGCGAACGCTTTTTGTAGTGGAAAACTATGCCGACCTAGTAAAGTAGGTTAATGGGCTATTCGACAGTCTTCGCAAGATTTTACTTTACCGTAATAAGTTTTTCGATAGATATGCAAGGTCTTTAGTGGAATACCTAAAAAGGCCTTTTTTACGTAGGTGACATTCGTGTAGAGCATGCCCATCTTCTCGGTAAATCTCTTTTCTGCGACTGTATTTCTTTTTATGTGGATGAACTTCATTAAGTTGTTTTACAAGTAATTCTACAAAGCTTACAAAAAGTACAGCCAATCGCAACCTGAGAATGTTAAGATTGTTTAACCTAGGATTACTTTACGTCAGAACACCATTATCCAGAAGTAGTAAAGTGAAAACAGCGATAAAAATATAATTCCGGCGTAGGTTAATGTTTGCAGCCAAATTCTAGGTTGTGCCCTCGCCGGTATTTCTTCGCTCATCACATTTTTAAGGTTCATGTAACCAATAATAGGTGCTACGACGAAAGACACAAATGTTGCCAAAGCTACCAATTGGCCCATATTGGCACTGAAAAAAGAAACGACCATATAGTTTATGAGGGCCAAGGTTAGAATGCCCATGGCAAAGAAGTATTTTTTTGATGGGAAAAGGCTTTTGGGAAAAAGCAGTTTCAATACATCAATGCTTACACGGGCGATAGCATCATGGGCCGTCATACAGGTACTGAACATAGTGGCAAAGGCAGATATGGCTATAAAAATGTAAGCCCACGAACCGATATGCACGGTGAAGAGTTGAACAACTTGATCAGCAAAGGTTACGGCATTACCACTTAATTCGGTTTGGGTGCCGTAAAGCGTTGCCCAACCAATGATCAAGAAGAAAACAGCAAGAATGGCAGTCATTAAATACCCCATGTTAAACTCCCGTAATGACTCGCTCAAAGTGGGTTTTTCCCCTTCGCCCTTCCATTTTTCAATACTCCATAAACTGACCCAACTTGATGCTTCAACGGTTGTGGGCATCCAACCCATAAGACTTATCAAGAATAAAATTCCCGCATCATTAAATAGGGGAGGAGGAGCAAAATTGCTTGTATCTGAAACGTTGCCTTTTATCAAAACCATGAAGGTTGTAACCAATAGGGCAATGAAAAGAATAGAAACAACGAATTTCAGCGAGGTTTCCATGAACTTATATCGACCAATTATCAAAACCAAACTGATAAATACAAATAGGCCCAGAGCTACCGTCGATATTGAGACATCGGAAACTTTAAAAAGATTGATGAAAAGGCCTGCTGTAACCGTATAGAGCGCTGCTAAGATGGTGAAAGTAGAAATTAGGGTTATGATGGCATAAAACCATAAATACCCTTTTCCACGGTTGAGGTACCCTTCGATTAGTGTTTTTTCGGTGACGTTGGTATACCGAACCCCGAATTCAAAAAAAGGGTATTTAAAAAGGTTGGCTAAAATGATAGGTATAATCATCACCCATCCATACTGCGCACCGGCCTTAGTAGATAGTACTAAATGAGAGGTTCCGATTGCCATACTGGCAAATAAAAGACCGGGACCAAGATTTCTTACTAGCGTTTTGAATGTGGACATGAAAGGTTGTTTCAATATCCTAAAATAAGGCATTTTCAACTATGATGAAGGTTATTTTATTTCAATACGGTCACCATAGAATTTGGGCTGCGTATTAAAAACAAGATCAACAAATACCTTTACACGTGCCAAATATTCCCGAAGTTGAACCTTAAGGCCTTCTTTACCGGCTACGGTTTCCGCATTGAAACCAATAGCTTTGAGACCTTTTTTCTCGGCCAAGTATATCGCCCTCTGGTTATGAAATTCTTGAGAGATAACGGTAACGCTGTCGAGGCCGAAAATTTCTTTTGCCCTGACCATAGAATCTAAAGTGCGGAAACCGGCAAAATCAAGAAAAATTTTATCGGCAGGTATACCTCCTTTGATCAGATCCTTTTTAATGGTATTGGGTTCGTTATAATAGCGAGTGCCATTATCACCGCTTACAAGTACAAAATCGATTTTATCCGCTTTGTACAATTCTACGGTGGCCGTAATTCTATGGGTGTAATAAGGGTTCGGTAGCCCCCCAATTAATTTCTTCGAGGTGCCCAGAACCAAGCCTACGCGGTTCTTGTAGATTTCGTTCGGCTCGGAAAATGTCTTGCCGCTAGCAGCATTTGTAATGATGGTATTGCACAAAAAGATAAGTAACAAGAGGGCAGCAACAAATAGCCCAATAATCTTAAAGTGCTTGCGTTTCATTTGGTTTGGTATAGGTCGTATAAAGATAAGGAAAAAGGTTTCCTTTAGACCGAATTTATGAAATGAGGCTTGAGAGCTCCTGTTCTAAACTATTGATTTTAGTGTCAATTTTCTGGTAATTAAAAGACACGTTGTTAGCTTCATTGAAATTCAGCATCTGATTCACTTGATATAAAGTAGCGCTTAGTTCAATGTTGAAATCACGGGCCATATCATATTTTCGACAGCCAGAAAGCTTATAGTATTTTCTTTCAAATTTCGCCTTGAGCTTATAAAGTTTAGACGCCATGTTTTTTAACGTACTGTCTTGATAATGAAACGGGTTGGCCTTGTTGCCAAAATCTGATCTTGTAGAAGCCATGCTCTTAAATTTTAGATTGTTGCGGCGGGGAGCCTAACGCACAATAATTAAACAGTAATTATTTTGGTACCTACAAGAACGGTAGAACATGAACTCTTATTGTCATTTTTTCGACGAAACGCAAGAAGCATTAGATGGTAGGCAACGTATCAAAGCTGAAGAATAATGTATACTTCGAAATCTAAAATCGTATCAATCTTTTTTATTCATGTATTCGGTAGGGCTCATCTCAAACTGTTTCTGGAAATTACGCCCGAAGCTCGTTGCAGAATTATAACCTACTATCTCAGCTACCTCAAATACCCTATAATTGCCTGTTTTTAATAGTTCTGCCGACTTTTTTAAGCGAGCAATATTTATGAGTTCGTTGGGGCTTAGGTTTGATATATCTTTTATTTTTCGATAGAGTGTAGAGCGGCTCATATGCATGATTTCCGCCAAAGTTTCAACATTTAAGTCAGGATCGGCCATATTCTGAATGATCACTTCATCTAGTTTCTTGATAAAGGTATCATCGGTCTTAGTGCTGGCAATGCTTCTAATATGAGCTAAAGGCGAACTTGCGTAATGCTCCATTACGTGCCTTCTGTTCTCTATAAGATTGGCTATATGTACTTTTAAGTGCTTGACTGAAAATGGCTTTTCTATATAGGCGTCCGCACCGGATTCAAGTCCTTCCATTTTTGCGGACATGGCACTTTTAGAGGTAAGAAGAATGACCGGAATATGGCTTGTTTCAAGATTGGTCTTTATCTTTTTACATAAGGTAAATCCATTCATGCCCGGCATCATCACATCGCTAATAATTAGTTGAATGTTTTCTTCATGAAGAAGTTTTAATGCTTTTTCACCATCCGTAGCCTTTAAAACATAATAGTCTTCCCGAAGTTCTTTGGCCACAAAATCGAGAAGTTCAATACTGTCTTCGACCAATAATACCGTATTTTCATTGCTTTGTGTTGCCGGTTGGTCAGCGATAGGTTCTTCTATATCTTCTTGTTCAACAGCTTTAGGCCTGAGCATGAACTCTTTCTCTTGGTTGATGGGCAGTTTTAGCACAAAGCTGTTCAAAGAACCATCGGAGGTGTCTAGGCTCAAGCTACCGCCGTGCATTTCGGTAAGCGATTGTGCCAAGGCCAGACCGATACCGGTTCCGGTTTGGTTTTCTGAACCCGAAACGCGATAAAATGGCTCAAAAATCTTTTCCTTTAGATGACCGGGAATTAAATCTCCATCATTTTTAATGGTCAGTTCAATCGTCGATTCATTCCTCTTTAAATCAACCAATACTTTTGAATCGGCATATTTAATGGCATTGCCATAAAGGTTGCTTAAAATCTTCTTGAGAGCTTCGCTATCGACCGAGGCGTAAATATCCTCATCTTCCGAATTCAATCGGAAATCGACTTCCTTATCGCGAATGGCCTCGCTGAACCTCTCATAGGTTGACTGTATGAGTTTGGTGATATTCGTTCTCACGAAAGTTAAATCGACCCTTTCGATCTCCGTTTTTCTAAAATCCAACAGCTGATTGACCAAATCAAGAAGGCGATTGGTATTTCTTTTGACTATGGCGAGATTCTCTTTTACCCCAGGTATCTCATGGGACCTTCTAAGAGCTTTTTCCAGGGGACTTTTGATGAGTGTCAATGGTGTTCTGATCTCATGTGAGATATTAGTGAAGAACTCAATTTTGGCCTCATAAATTTCTTTCTCTTTTCTACTGTTCAATTGCCGTATTTTTCGGTCGTTCTTGAACTTGATGCGCTGGTGATAGGTTCTAAAGCTTAGAAAAATAAGCAATAGTGTCAGCAAGGTATAAAGTAAGTAGGCTAGATTGCTTTTGTAAAAGGGAGGTAGCACCTTTATTTGAAGACCGGATGTTTCCATGCCCCATACACCACTACTGTTCATTGATTTTACGAAGAAATTATAATTGCCCGGTGCCAACTCGGTAAAATAGACCTTATGGTCTTTCTGTAGATGCACCCAGTCATTGTTAAGCCCATCCATCTTGTACCAATATTCTGTATTCTCTGGCGCATTGAAACTTAAAGCGGCGAATTCGAGACTGAATGATGATTGCGACGGTTTTAGCGTTAGTTTTTTTAGCGATGTAATTGATTCTTCAATTGGTGAATCTTCTTGGTTTACAAAAACGTCTTGGTTGTCTATCTGTAAGGCGGTGATATAAGTTGGTGCACTGTAATTGTTCTTTTTGAAATTTTTGGGGTTAAAACTGACCATGCCGTTGACACTTCCGAAATACATGGTGCCATCATCGGCTTTATGGGCGGCCATATAATTAAATTGATCACTCTGTAGCCCATCCGCCTTTGAATATATCTTTTTATTGCCGGTTATGGCATTGAATTCGACCAACCCGTTAGAGGTACTCATCCAAAGATTGCCACTGTCATCTTCTAATGTGGCATAAAACACATTGGTAGGGAAACCATCTTTGAGTCCGTAGCGTTTAAACGCTTTGGTTTCTTCAAGAAAGAGATTCAGTCCATTTTCGGTATTCACCCAAATGTTATTTCTACTATCTTGAAATATTGAGTTGATGTGGTTGTTCGAGATACTGTTCTGTGTAGAACTATTATATCTATAAGCTTCTTTTTCTCCAGTTGCCGGATTATATGAATAAAGCCCATCGAACGTGGTGCCTGCCCATAAAATGCCTGATTTGTCTTCTAAAAAACTGGTGTAGTGTAAATTGTCAGGAAACCCTTCAAACAATTCAAATTTTTCTGTGGTCGGGTTAAAGGTCTGTACTCCAAAGGTCGATAGAAAGAAGATTTCGCCTGACCGTGTCTGGTTGATTGCGAATACAAAATTACTCCGCAGGCCATGAGCCATATCGGTGCCGTAGTGCTTGATAATCTTATTCGTATTGATGTCCATAATATCAATACCATTGTCGAACATACCGATCCAAAGTTTATTGTCAATAGGAAGCAGACCGTGAACGTTGTAATGCGCTAGAATACCATCTTTCTGTTTTTCAATAGATGTAAAATTTGTGAAACTATCTTTTTTTGGGTTGTATTTATTGAGCCCGCCATCTTCTGTGCCAATCCAAAGGTTTCCATATTTATCGGCAGTGATTTCACGAATGGCGTTTCCGTTAAGTGAGTTCTGGGCTGACTTTGGAAAGTATTTTTTGAATGGCGAATATTGTTTTGATTGGTAGTTGATGCCCCCAAAATAGGTTCCGGCCCAAACACCTCCCTCTTTATCTACGGTCAAACTATAGACGGCATTATCGGAAAGGGCATAAGGGTCGTCGTAATTCTTCTTAAGATTACTGTATTTCTTGGTTATCAGGTTGAAAATATGCAATCCGGATTCAGTAGCTACCCAAAGTTCGTCATTGCTACGCAGGGCAAAGTCGCGAACATATTGCTTGCCAGAAGTAAGAAAGCCGATTTCCTGTAGTCTTTCCGAAATAATATCAAATGCAAGCACGCCATGATTTTGAGTGCCCAACAAAATGGTTCGGTCATCAAGCGAGAAAAGTTCGTTAATGCCAAAAGGGCTACTGGGGCTTGCTTCGACATCTAGGGCATGTCTGGTAAATTTGTTGGTAATCTTATCGTATTTATATAAGGTATTTGTTGAACAGGCCCATAACCCATCTTTGGTGTTGATAACATCGGAGGCGTAGAAATTTTCGCTTGCCTCGAACTTAGTACTCTCCTTTTTGTTGGGGTCATATTTAATAAGACTACTTTCTGCGATGTACCAGAGATTACCATCTGAGTCGCCACTCATATCAATGATCTGGTTGTTCTCGGTACCTTCTACAAAATCAAAATTTTCCAGTTTTTCGTTATAGGAAAGAAGCCCGTTATCGGTACCTACCCAAATAGTACCGTTTAATTCAAAAAGACTTTCTACATAGTTGCTTCGTAAGCTTTTTGGGTCGTCTTCATTTTTTTGAAATAGCCTAAAATTATATCCGTCAAAACGATTTAGGCCACTTTTAGTACCGAACCACAAAAATCCTTTTTCATCTTGAATAGAGCTGAGAACCGTATTGTGAGAAAGGCCATCTTCAACTTTATAGTGCTCGAAATAAAATTCTTGCCCGCAAAGTATTGAGGCGTGAAGTAAAAGTAGGGGTAATAAGGTCTTCATTCTCATCAAAATCGGCCGAATATCGTTAAAAGTTAATGAAAAATTCACAACAAAATGTTTCATACACCATACGAAACAGTTCAAATTTAATTATAGGTATCAACATCGGTGATTTTGAACAATTTGTACGAAATAAAGAAACGGGCGTGTATTGCATCTTTTCTTTCAAATTGGTTTCTTTAGAGAATAGTTGTAAAATAATTCATTTGATAACCGCCATGAGACACTCTATTCTTGCCTTTCAAAATGTGAAAAAACTTATTCTTGCCATTTTTACTTTGGCTTTTCTAACGACCAATGCGCAATGGAAGCCGGCCGGCGATAAAATTAAAACCAAATGGGCCGAAAGTTTAGATGCAGAAAATGTTCTTCCTGAATATCCCAGACCGATAATGGAGCGTTCAGAATGGAAAAACTTAAACGGTTTGTGGGATTATAGCATCTTGAAAAAGGGTGCTCCACTTCCTGAAAGTTTTGATGGAAAAATTTTGGTTCCTTTTGCGGCCGAATCTAGCTTGTCAGGCGTGATGAAAGAAGTAGGGTCATCAAATGAGCTTTGGTACCGCACAAAATTCAATATTCCGGAAGGGTGGAGCGGACAGAATATCCTGTTACACTTTGGGGCGGTCGATTGGAAAGCTGATATCTGGATCAATGACGTAAAAGTAGGTTCGCATACGGGCGGTTATACTCCTTTTTCGTTTGATATAACTCCATTCATACAAAGTTCAGAGCAGGTTTTGACCGTGAAAGTTTGGGATCCGACTGACGAAGGTCCTCAACCTCGCGGCAAACAGGTGAAAAAGCCTGAAGGTATCTGGTATACTCCCGTAACAGGTATTTGGCAAACCGTGTGGATAGAACCTGTGAATACCAAAAGCATTGTTAGTTTAAAGACAGTTCCTGACATTGATAATAATACGGTAAGCATAAAAGTTGAAACAGAAGGTACCTCTTACGGCGATATAGTTGAGATTTTAGCTTTTGACGGTGAAACTGAAATTACGACCGCAAAGGCAAATGTGGATCAAGAAACTGTTTTAAGTATTCCAAATGCTAAACTGTGGTCGCCGGAATCTCCCTTTCTCTATGATATACAGGTGAGATTGCATAGCCAAAATAATCAGGTTGACGAGGTCAAAAGCTATTTCGGAATGCGAAAAATATCCATGAAAAAAGATGACTACGGTATTGTGCGCATGCAGCTGAACAATAAAGATTACTTTCAATTTGGCCCCTTGGATCAAGGTTGGTGGCCCGATGGTTTGTATACGGCACCTACCGATGAAGCCCTGAAATACGACATTGTCAAGACCAAAGAACTGGGCTTTAATATGATTAGAAAGCATGTTAAGGTTGAGCCCGCTAGGTGGTATGCCCATTGCGATAGACTCGGTATATTGGTTTGGCAAGATATGCCTAGCGGAGATAAAAGTCCTCAGTGGCAGAATCACAACTATTTCACCGGTACGGAATTAAAAAGATCTGCAGAATCTGAAGAAATCTATCGTAAGGAATGGAAGGGTATTATGGATTATCTCTATTCCCAACCTAGTATCGTGGTTTGGGTTCCTTTCAATGAGGCGTGGGGTCAGTTCAAAACAGAAGAGATAACGGAATGGACAAAGGCTTATGATCAAAGTAGACTTGTAAACTCCGCCAGTGGGGGTAATTTTTATCGTACAGGTGATATTGTCGACTTACATAATTATCCTGGGCCGGCCATGTACTTATATGATGCGCAAAGGGTAAATGTCTTAGGTGAGTATGGAGGAATCGGCTTGCCCTTAAAAGGCCATTTATGGAAACCGGATAATAACTGGGGCTACATAAAGTTCAAAAACTCAAAAGAAACTACCGATGAATACATCAAGTATGCGAAAGAGCTCAAGAACTTGGTCAAAGCAGGTTTCTCAGGAGCGGTATATACACAGACGACCGATGTAGAAGGTGAAGTTAATGGTTTTATGACCTATGATAGAAAGGTAGACAAAATGAACATCAAAGAAGTCAAGAAAATTAATCAAGAAATCATCGATACTTTAAATTAATCCTTTGTTAAACGTAACAATCATTTTTTACAACTAGAATCTTATGAGAGAGGTTTTGCCCTTAGTGTTGCTGTTATTGTTTTTCTCTTGTAAGGAAACCGAAAAGGAAGCTGCTGAAAATTCAAAAACTGATCTTGTTCAAGAAGATGAAAAATCACTCAGCTATTTCACAAACCCGCTATTAGATAGTGGTGCGGATCCTTGGACCATCTATTACGAAGGAAATTTTTATTACATAAAATCTGGCGGTAACGCTATCACTTTGATGCGAACTGCAGATATTACTGATTTAAGAAATGCAGAGTCGAAGGTAATTTGGCGCGCACCTGAAACCGGCGATCATTCTAGAAATATCTGGGCCCCTGAAATTCATAATATTAATGGGCACTGGTACATTTATGTGGCGGCAGATGATGGTGATAATCGAAATCACCGCATGTTCGTTATAGATAATAGCTCTCCTGACCCGTTCAAAGGTGAGTTTAAAGTAAAGTCTAAACTAAAGACTGACAAAAATGATAATTGGGCCATTGATGGAAGTATTTTTGAGCACCAAAGCCAACTCTACTTTATTTGGTCTGGTTGGGAAAATCCCAAGGTCGATGGAGGTGAGGAGATGCAGAATATTTATATAGCTAAAATGTCTAACCCATATACGATAAGTTCTGATCGTGTATTGATAAGTACTCCAGAACATGATTGGGAAAGAAACTGGCATTACCCTGGGGTTTGGAAACCGGATGCCCCTGTTTACGTTAATGAAGGGCCTCAAATGTTAGCTCATGGTGATAAGGTGCATATTGTTTATTCCGCAAGCGGATGCTGGACTCCCTATTATGCACTTGGCCTTTTGACGATGAATAAGAATGATGATCCTATGGAAAAATCATCATGGTCTAAATCGGAAGACCCTATTTTTCAACAGGCGAAAGAGAAATCTGTGTTCGGAACTGGACATAACTCCTTTTTCAAAAGCCCGGATGGTACCGAAGACTGGATATTGTACCATGCAAATGACACTCCTGTCGATGGTTGCGGGAACAAAAGGTCTCCTAGGGCCCAGAAAATTTCTTGGTCTTCAGATAATATGCCTATTCTTGGCGAGCCTATTGAAACCTCTGAGAAATTGGTCAAACCTTCAGGATTATAAATAAGAAAATAGTAAGAGTCAAATTTGGATTGTTTAGAGTTTAAGCACGATGCCACCCTTGGATTGGGGTGGCATTTTTTATGTACCAGTTCTAACATCTCCTTCTTTGAACTTTCTCAATTTAAACAATACTTCAAGTCAGGTAATTACTTGGATGGATTTGATTCTTGTCATCCTTTCAGGATAGGAGACTTCTTTAGTCATCTCGCGAGACGTTTTAAACCAACCTGAAATGGCAACTTCAGCACAGATTGTTCTGATTTCACTTTTATTGATACGATTTGACTTGTTCCATATGGTTATTAAACCATTTGAAAATCAATTATTTAAATCTTTGTTAATTGATTGGTATACAATCTGTCTCAAACCGCAACAATTTGTATCAATAAAGACTCTTCTCTTAACCTTCTCTTAAAATTTGAACGATTTGTATGATAGAATGATACAATCCACAGAGTAATAGGATTCTGAATTCATTTTATTTGATCATTGGCAATTTGTCAATTTTAAAGCTCTATCTCAAATAAATACTCAACTAAAACAACTTAAAATGAAATTATGACACAAACACCTTTCTCAATTTAAGAATCTATCAATTTACTCAACTAGCAAACTAATCTCTAAGCAATCATTCAAAAATGAGAAACAATGAAAAAACCAAAGACTAACATTATCGAGAAGATTCTTGTGTCTGTTTTTCTGGTGTGTGCAGTTATGTACCAAGGATACGGACAAGATGCACCTTCGGTGACGGGTACGGTTACAGCTGCCAGTGATGGCGCTCCGTTACCAGGGGTTTCGATTATTATTAAAAATACAACTACAGGGGTGACCACTGATTTTGATGGTAATTATACTGTCAATGCCCCGGCTGATGCAACTTTGATTTTCAGCTATATCGGTTTTCAAAGATTGGAAGTGCCTGTTAATGGTCAAGCAACGGTCGATGTTCAAATGAACGAAGATGTTGCCGCCCTTGACGAAGTGGTAGTAACGGGTTACTCTACCCAAGACAAAAAGTCTATTACGGCTGCAATATCTACTGTTACCAGTGAAGATTTAGAGAATGTGCACGCAGGTGCATCGGTAAGCTCTGGTCTGGCCGGTAAAATTTCTGGTGTAACGTTTAAAATGCCCGATGGTAGACCTGGTGCTACTGCAACCGTTCAAATACGTAATATGGGTAACCCTCTTTACATTATAGATGGTATTCAATCTGACGTAGGGCAATTTAATAATATTTCTCCAGGCGATATCGAAAGCATTTCGGTACTGAAAGATGCTGCTGCTGCTATTTACGGGGTAAGGGCCGCCAACGGGGTTGTGGTTGTAACAACCAAAAGAGGTAAGAAGAACTCTAAAAACGTTGTGAATGTCAATGCCTATTACGGTGGTCAGAATTGGTCGCGTTTCCCTGATGTTGTGAACGACTCTTATACCTATATGAGCAAAAAGGCCGAAGCGGATTTGAACGAGTTTGGTGAGACACAAATTACTCCCGAAGAATTGGAGCGCTATAGAGTTGGTACAGAACCAGGCTATCAGTCGTTCAATTGGAAGGATTTTATCATTAAGAAAAATGCACCATTGTACAGTGTAAACGTAAGTACAACAGGGGGTTCTGAAAAAATCAACTACTACATATCTGGAACCCATCTTAAACAGGAGGCGGTCTTGGGTCCTGAATTTAATTTTGAAAGAACAAATATTCAAAACAACCTCGACGCAAATATTACCGATCGTTTAAAGGTTGGCATGCAAATCAGCGGTCGTATAGAAACTACCGATAACCCCGGTATTCCAGGGGCCGATGATTATTGGTTGCCAAGGTTCGCCATTTTGCGTAACCGCCCATTTGAGCGTCCTTATGCTAACGATAACCCTGATTATCTGAATGATATAGGGCATAACGAAACCAACTGGGCGCTGCACAATAAAGAAATTGGAGGTTATTCAACCAACATCTTAAGAACTATGCAATCGAACTTTAACGGTGAATACCAATTTGGCGGGGTGTTAGAAGGTCTATCGGTGAGAGGTATGTACTCGTACTATATTCAAGATCAAGTATTGAACGGTCACGAATATACCTATGAAGCATATACCTATGATGCTGAAAATGACGCTTACAACGTGACAGGTGGCAGTACCAACCCATGGCGTGAAAGAAGAAATCGCAAAATTGTTAAAAATGTCTATCAAGGGCAGGCTCAGTATAAAAAGGCTTTTGGTAGTGAGCAAGAGCACAATGTAGAAGGCCTTTTCTTGGTAGAAAGACAAGAAGAGCGTGATCAAAACCAATGGATGCGTTCGGTTCCTGAAAACAATATTCTTCCGTTAATGTACTTTGCCAACTTGGTCGAATTCAATGATTTCGATGGTGAGTTAGCCCGAATCGGTTATATCGGTAAGTTCAATTATAACTACAAGCAGAAATATTTCTTGGAGATTTCCGGTCGTCAAGATAAGTCTTGGAAGTTTGCCCCATCAAAAAGAACCGGTTTCTTCCCTTCTGGTTCCATCGGTTGGAGGATGACCGAAGAAGATTGGTATGAGACTATCGCTGGAGAAGATGCTTGGTTGACAGAATTTAAGTTAAGAGCTTCTTACGGTATTTTAGGTGATGATGATATCGGAATCGGTGCTTATGATTATTTGCCAGGTTATAACTACAACGTGGGTACTGCCATTTTAAACGGAGAACCTGTAGTAAGTGCCAGAGATAAAGGTCAGATTGTAGATAACCTTACTTGGTTCAAAAGTAAGATAACCGATATCGGTATTGATTTCGCTCTATTTGATGGCAAGGTAACAGGTTCTTATGATTGGTTCTACCGTTTACGTACCGGTCTTAGAGGCTTTAAGTATGATATACTTATACCAAGTGAATTGGGTTACACCTTACCTGACGAGAACGTAAATAGTGATTCGCAGGCAGGTTTCGAGGGCGCATTGACCTACAATGATAGTTTTGGTGATTTCAATGTTTCGGTTTCCGCCAACGGATCCTATTCAAGAGGAAAATTTATCGAATCCTATAAACCAAGATTTTCTAATTCATGGCAAGAATACAGAGCTTCAAGTGAAGGCAGGTATAATGATATGCGTTGGGGTTATAATGTAATTGGAGAGTTTCAAACACAAGAGGAAATCAATAACTACACCGTAGATATTGATGGCCAAGGTAACCGCACGCTTCTTCCAGGTGATTTGATTTATGAAGATATCAATGGTGACGGGCGTATTAATGGTTATGACGAGAAGCCTATTGGGTATTCGTTCGGTAAACAACCGAATATCAACTTCGGCTTGAACATTAGACTTTCTTATAAAGGTGTCGATATGACAGCAGATTTTTCTGGAGGTTCTGGCTATTCTTGGATTCAGAACTGGGAAACCCGTTGGGCTTTCCAAAACCAAGGGGCACTTAATAAGATATTCTTGGATAGTTGGTCAAGACAGGATCCTGCAAACCCCAACAGTACTTGGGTTCCAGGAAAGTATCCAGCACTTAGATACAATGCAGGTTATCATAGCAATTACAGGGTTTCTACCTATTGGATGCATAATGTAACTTATTTGCGTGCACGTACTTTAGAACTGGGCTATTCGTTACCAAAACCTTGGTTGGATAAAGTCGGTTTTCAAAAGGCTAGATTTTATGTAAACGGTTACAATCTCTTCTCGTTTGACAATCTTAAGAAATTCGGAATTGACCCAGAGGTAAATGAAGAGAACGGATTGCAGTATCCGCAGAACAAATTTGTTAACGTAGGGGTTAACCTTTCTATCTAAAATTGATCGAAAAATGAAAAAGCATATTTATTTACTACTAATTGCGAGTGTAGCAATATGGAGTTGCTCTAAGAATGACGAAGAGTTTTTAGATCGGCCGTCTACCTCGATTTTAACACAAGAACAGATATTCTCTGATCCAAAAACCACACTTTCGGTATTGGCAGACCTGTATAATAGGTATTATGATTTTGGTACGGTTGAAGACTGGGCTTCTCTAGCCGGCTTTAATGTCGCCTATTGGTCTGAAGCGGGTAGATACCCTGAATTTCAAAACGATGGTTGGGGCTACGGAGCTTGGGGCACTTGGGACTATGCGTATATAAGGGAAATCAATTTGTTTCTTGAACGTTGCTCCGAGGCTACCGAACTGACCGAGGAAGACAAGACCAGATTCTTGGCAGAGGCTAGATTCTTGAGAGCTTCCTATTATTTTGAAATGGTAAAAAGAATGGGTGGGGTTCCGCTTATTCTTGAATCGGAAACGTACGATTTCAGCGGTGATGCTTCTTATTTGCAGCATCCACGTGAAACAGAGGCCGCTATTTATGATTTTGTGATCAGTGAAGCTGAAGCATTGAAAGATATATTGCCAAACGACGCCAATACCAAATCAAGGGCTACCAAAGGTGCCGTTCTGGCCATGCAGGCCAGAGCTGCACTATATGCCGCTTCGATTGCCAAGTACGGTGCTACAACACCACAAGTTTCATTGCCTGGCGGTGAGGTGGGTATACCGGCCTCAAGAGCCAACGAATATTACACAAAAGCCTTGGAAGCTTCCGAAGCAATCATCAATGGCGAAGCAGGTGGCTACGGTCTTTATACCAAGAAGCCTGATCTTTCTGAAAACTTCTCCAGCATCTTTTACGATAAGGCGAACAACCCAGAAGCTATTTTTGTTGAAGATTATCTAGTAGGTGGAGGTAAAACCCATGGTTATACCATTGTGAACCAACCAAGATTCGGAGCCGAAGAAGAAGAAGGTGGGCGTATCAATCCAAGTCTACAGTTTGTTCAATCATTTGAATTGTTGGATGGTACTTACGCACCACTTGAAAATGAAATCGGCGGTGCTCCGGTATATTTTGATAATATCGGAGATATCTTTCAAGGTAGGGATGCCCGCCTGGCAGGAACGGTTATTCTTCCAGGAAGCAAGTTCAAGTCTACCGATGTTGATATTTGGGCCGGTGTAGTTTTGGCAGATGGTTCTGTTGTTAGCGGTGATTCAAGAGGTCAACAAAAAGAACTTCCTGGAATGACCGGACAAGTGCAGGTGGTAGGTTTCGATGGGCCAATCGATGGACTCGAGTTCACGGCACAGACAGGTTTTTACATTAGAAAATACCAAGATCCGGCAACTGGATCAGGTAGAAGAGGTACTCAAAGTGATGTTTGGTTCATCAGGTATCGTTATGCAGAGGTGTTATTGAACGCTGCTGAAGCTGCTTTTGAGCTTAACCAACCAGATTTGGCTGCTGATTATTTGAACGATGTTCGCGAAAGGGCAGGTCTTACTGTGCCATTGACCGCTGCTGATGTTACCTTCGATAAAATAGTACATGAGAGATATGTTGAATTAGCTTTTGAGGGTCTTCATTTCTTTGATTTGAAAAGATGGAGACTTGCTCATGTCATTTTGGATGGTAACCCGATTTCCCCCGAAGAGGTTACCGAGAACATCGGTGTTGCCACCAAAAGAGAAACACAGCCGTACAACATCTGGCCTTACAAGTACTATAATCCAGGTGACGCTAATGATGGCAAATGGTTGTACAGAATCAATAGACTTTCCCGAATTACTGGATCCGATAGGTTCCGCTTAGGAAACTATTACTCTGAAATCGGTCAGGGATTGATTAACAATAATCCGAAGCTGGTCAGAAATCCTAATCAATAAAACTAGAAAACTAAAGAACATGAAAGTAAAATTCTATATACTGGCCTTACTTGTACTAGCGGTTTCTGCCTCATGTGAATTGGATAACTTCAATGAACCTGATGCCGACTTTACTGGAAATATTGTATATGAGGGTCAAGCGATACCAGTTGCGAGAAACCAGGTAAGGTTTGAATTATGGCAATCGGGCTATGGCAGCCCAGCGCCTATTGACGTAGCTATAGCTCAAGACGGAAGCTTTAGCAGCAGACTTTTTTCCGGAGACTATAAATTGATTTTTCTACCGGGTGAAGGTCCATTTAGAGCTTCCTCCGATACTCTGTATTTTAATCTAAGCGGAAACAAAACTATGGACCTCAATGTTACTCCTTATTATATGATCCGTGGGGCTCAGTTTTCGCAATCTTCCGGAACGGTAAGCGGCACTTGCGGTGTTGATCAAATAATTACTGGTGCAAATGGCAGGGCCGTTGAACGTGTTACCTTGGTAATCAACAGAACCCAGTTTGTCGATACCAACAGTGGGGGTGAAGGAAGCATTGCCCAGGTCGATGCCGATTTAAGTGATTTGAGCAACCTTTCAATGTCGGTAGATATACCCGAGGATGCCAAAAAACCGGATCAAGACTACATTTTTGCCCGTATCGGGGTAAAGGTAGAGGGTATTGAAGATATGATTTATACACCTGTTGAAAAGTTAAACTTGTAATACATTGCTTTTCCCTGTAATGAAGCGAGAGATGGTGCAGATGAATAAAGGGAAGAGTATCTTAATGATTGGCTAATGTTGAGTTGTTAGTAGTTACTTATCTTGAGGTTTTACCGGGCTTCCGTGGTACGGAGCCCGGTATTTCAATAAAAGACTAGGCTATAAACAATGAATGCCTAACTTAAAGGCAAAAATATAATGATAGATTTTAGAGCTTCTACATATAGAACTTTCTTTTTGGGCATTTGTATGTCAACCGTCTTATTCTGTTCGTGTAAGGAGAAGGTTGAAAAAAAACAAGTTAAAGAAGTAGCTGTTGAAACGTTTTCTAACCCGATAGATGTTGAATTTGGGGATCCATTTGTGTTGGATAATGGCGATCGCACTTTTTATATGTATGGAACAGGCCAAGTTGAAAATGGCTTTGCTACCTATTCATCAAATGATTTGGTGAACTGGAAGTTCGAAGGCCGTATTTATGAAGGAAATACCGAAGCATCTTGGACTCAGAAGAACTTTTGGGCGCCCGAAGTGTACAAATTTGAAAATCAGTATTTCTTGTTTTTCAGTGCCGATTATAAGGATAATCCCAACAATGAACTTGAAAATTTCAAGATTGGGGTGGCTATTTCCGATAGTCCTAAAGGTCCTTTTAAAGATTTGACCGACCAACCTTTATTTGATCCCGGGTATCCTATTATAGACGCGAATGTCTTTAAAGATGACGATGGTAAATTTTACCTTTATTATTCGAGGGTTTGCTACAAACATCCTGTAGAGAGTGAGATTTCTGAATGGGCCAAAAAAGAAGGTCTGTATGACGAAATTGAAGAAAGTTGGGTCTATGGGGTAGAATTGGCAGCTGATTTTAAAAGTGTTATCGGCGAACCCCAATTACTACTTAGGCCACCGCTTGAAATGAACGACCGTAATGCCGAATGGGAAAGTCGTTCGGTTACTTCGAAAGAAGTAAATAGAAGATGGACAGAAGGTTCTTTTACCTTTAAAAATAACGGCACTTATTACATGATGTATTCGGCAAACCACTACGCAGGCCCAAATTATGCGGTGGGTTATGCCACATCTAATTCGCCATTAGGTCCTTATCAAAAGGCAGATAACAACCCTGTTTTACAGAAGAATATAGATAAGGGCGGCAATGTTACCGGAACCGGTCATAACATGGTCTTATTTCTAGATGGTGGAAAAAAAATGTACACTGTTTACCATGGTCGTACACAGGCAACAGGAGAAAATAGAGTTGTTTTTATTGACCAGATGAATATTGAAGAAGACGGCACTTTGGTGGTCGATGGCCCAACCACGGAACCGATTCCAAGACCATTGCAGAATTAAAAAATACAATCCGAAAGGCAAAAAACTAGTGTTAAAAATTGCAACCTACATATCGATAGTTTTATCAAGCCTTTTGGTCATTACCTTTTTCTCGATTGGTAGTGATGCTAAGTCGCAAACATATAAAGTTCAACCTAAGAAAGACGATAGGCCAAATATTGTAATCATAATGGCCGATGATCTCGGTTTTTCAGATTTAGGTTGTTACGGGGGCGAAATAAATACACCGAACCTAGACCGTCTGGCTGCGACAGGTATAAGGTCTACTTCATTTTATAATACTTCCCGCTGTTGCCCCACGAGGGCTTCTTTGCTCACTGGGTTATATCCACACCAAGCGGGTCTGGGTAGAATGACAATGGATGCAGGTCTGCCGGGTTATCAAGGTACATTGAACGAAAATACTGTTACTATTGCCGAGGTACTGAAAAAAGAAGGGTATCAAACGGGTATGGTAGGTAAATGGCATGTTTCTGAAACGAATGATTTAGGAGGTGAGAAACAACTCAAATGGTTGGCTCATCAAGAAAACTACGGCCCGTTTTCCGATTTAAAAACATACCCTACCGCAAGAGGATTCGATAAATTCTATGGCAATATCTGGGGTGTGGTCGATTATTTTGATCCATTTAGTTTGGTCAATGGCAACCAGCAGGTAGAAAAGGTACCCGAAGATTATTATCATACGCAAGCTATAGGAGATTCGGCTGTTGCCTATGTAAACGAGTTTTCTAAAAAAGAAAATCCATTTTTCTTGTACGTGGCCCATTGTGCCCCCCATTGGCCCCTTCAAGCCCCTGATAGTATAATTCAAAAGTATGTTGATAAATACGAGAAGGGCTGGCAAGCTATTAGGGAAGAACGACATAAAAATTTGGTAGAAAAGGGATTGATATCTGAAGATACTAAATTGCCAGAATTTATGTTTCCCGAATTAAATTGGGAAAATAATTCCGATAAAGAATGGGATGTACGCGCTATGGCCGTACATGCTGCTATGGTCGATGTTATGGATAGAACCATTGGCGAGTTGATGAACAAACTCGAAGAGACCGGCGAACTAGAAAATACGTTGGTACTCTTTCTCTCCGATAACGGGGCGAGTTCAGAAAGACCCTCTAACTATGGCCCTGGTTTCGACAGGGCAGGAAGTACACGAAATGGCCAACAGGTTCAATTTCCTGTTAATAAAGAAGTGCTTCCCGGGCCTCAAACGGTTCTTTCAGGTATCGGTCCGCAGTGGGCCCATACCGTAAATACCCCCTTTCGGTTTTGGAAGGCCAAAGTCTTCGAAGGTGGTATCAATACTCCGTTTATAGCGTCGTGGCCAAAAGAACTAAAGAATAATGGGGAGGTTAGAACAGTGCCGGCCCACGTGAGTGATATTATGGCAACCTGTGTAGAAGTCTCTGGCGGTACTTATCCAACAGAATTTGATGGAAGGTCAATAACCCCAACTCCTGGTAGCAGTTTGATTCCTTTATTAAATGGCAGTTCCAGTCGACCCACACAAGAAACTTTTTTTTGGGAACATTTCGGTTCTCAAGCACTACGTAAAGGAGATTTAAAATTGGTAAGGTTAGATGCTGGACAACCGTGGGAACTATATAACCTATCGAACGATAAAACGGAACAGGTCAATTTGGCCGCTACCCATCATAAAGAAGTAAAAGAATTAGCGAAAGAATGGGAAGAACTGGCTGGCAAATACCAAGTTTACCCTGCTCCAAATTAAAAAAAGTATGATTATGAAACTGAAATTATTTGCTTTAAGCATTTTGCTAACGGTAGTTTTTTCATGCAAACAAGAAAAGAAGCAGGGTCAACCGCAACAAGAAGAGGCCACTGAGGTTATGGAGACCAGAGCCAAAAATCTTAATGCCGGGGCTTTTGATACGATTGTCGATGGTAATCAAGTAAAACTCTATTGGCTTAAAAATGATGATATTGAAGTAGCTATCACCAATTATGGTGGAAGAATAGTGGGCCTGTTTACGCCAGATACCAAAGGCGAATGGGTAGATGTGGTTATTGGGCGTGGCAGTGTCAAAGAATATATCGATGGTCCGGAATCTTATTTCGGAGCTTTGATAGGAAGGGTGGGCAATCGAATCGCAGGAGGTAAATTCAGCATAGATGGCAAGAACTATTCGGTAGAGACCAATAATGGTGAAAATGCCTTGCATGGGGGGCCGAACGGTTTTCAAGATAAAGTTTGGAAAGTAGAGTCTAGTAATGATACTACGTTGGTATTGAATTATTTGTCGGAAGATATGGAAGAAGGTTTTCCTGGGGCTCTAGATGCGAAGGTAACTTACCATTTGATAAAGCCTAACACCCTAAGAATTGAATACGATGCGGTAACCGACAAGCCGACCATTGTTAACCTTACCAATCACGCTTATTTCAATTTGAATGGAGAGGGCAGTGGTAACATTTTAGACCATGAAATGATATTGTATGCCGATAAGTTTACCCCGGTCGATGAAACCTTGATTCCTACGGGAGAGTTAAAAGCGGTAAAGAACACTCCTTTTGATTTTACAGAACCTCATAGAATAGGGGAGCGAATTGAAGCGGAAGATACTCAAATTAAATATGGAGGTGGCTACGATCATAATTTCGTTCTTAGCGATGAAACGAACAATTCTTTAAAGCAGGCCGCTACGGTAGTAGGCGACAAATCAGGTGTGGTTATGGAAGTCTTCACGACCGAACCCGGCGTGCAATTCTATAGTGGTAATTTCATGAATGCAGAGAATAAGTTAAAGTCGGGCGCACGCGATGAACATCGATCCGCTTTCTGTCTTGAAACCCAACATTACCCAGATTCGCCCAACCAAAAGAATTTTCCGACCATTAGATTAAACCCGGGAGAAGAGTATCATACGATGACTGAATACCGTTTTTCCACAAAATAAAGTACCTACCAATGAGATATAGTATTTCTTTTCTATCCATTTTTATCGGCATTCTTTTTAGCAGTTATGGTCAAGATTCCTCGGCAAATCCTTTGTTGGCCGATCCGACTATTTTTCAAGAAGATGGTACATATTATTTATATGGAACCACCGGAGATCCAAAAATGGGAAAGGATAAAGGTTTCTTGGTCTATACTTCCAAAGATTTAGTTGACTGGCAAGGTCCCTCTGGCCCGTCAAAAGGGTTGGCCATGAGAAAGGGAGATGCATTTGGTACAAAGGGCTTTTGGGCTCCACAAATATTTAAGTACGACTCTAAATATTATATGGCCTATACTGCCGATGAGCACATCGCATTGGCTACTTCGAGCCATCCTTCCGGTCCTTTTAAGAATAAAGAAAAGAAAGACTTGCAGGCTCCCGTAAGGCAGATAGATCCCTTTATTTATTTTGATGATGACGATAAAAAATACCTTTACCATGTAAGGTTGACGGAGGGTAACCGAATTTTTGTAGCTGAACTTGAAGACTCGTTAGAGACCATAAAACCTGAGACGTTAAAAGAATGTATTTCTGGCGAATTGCCTTGGGAAAATACGTGGGATAGCGAATGGCCCGTAACCGAAGGGCCTACTATTTTGAAGAGAAACGGAATTTATTACATGATTTATTCCGCGAATGATTTTCGTAATCCTGATTATGCCGTTGGCTATGCCACTAGCAATCATCCTTTAGGTCCTTGGACCAAATCTAAAAACGGACCTTTTATTACCAAAGAGATTTTAGGAATCAACGGAACAGGCCACGGAGATATTCTAGAGCATGAAGACGGTTCTTTGTATTATGTCTTTCATACCCATTTTGATGATTCAAAGGTACAGCCGAGACGCACTGCAATTGTCAAATTAGTATTTAGCGACGGTGACGAAGGGCACGAAGAAATAAGCATTGATAAAAACACATTTAGGTTTTTGCAACTTGAGGGCAAAAAATGATTAATAAGCATATGAGTGAAAAGACTAAGGTGGCGATGGTGGGCTGTTTTGATACCAAAGCAGAAGATTTCGCCTACCTACATAGTTGTTTAACAAAAGGAGGTGCTGAGGTAGTTTCCATTAATACGGGTGTTTTAGGCAGTACCGACCGGTTTGCTGTAAATTTTGAGGCTGATAAGGTTGCTGAGGCTGCAGAACTAAACATCGCAGCATTGAGGGAGGCGAACGATAGAGGAGAAGCGCTTATTGTCATGGGTAAAGGAGCAGGACAAATTCTGGCAAACCTTTTCCAAAAGAATGAGATAAATGCAGTTATCGGAATGGGCGGTGGCGGTGGTACCTTTGTTGCTATAGAAGCTATGAAAACCCTACCATTCGGTGTGCCAAAACTGTGTTTGAGTACCTTGGCCACTAAAGATTTATCAGAAAAGATTGAGGATAAAGATATTGTTCTGATGCCTTCAATTGTTGATGTAGCGGGTCTTAATCGCATAAGTAGGGTGTTGATCAATCAAGCCGCAGGTGCCATTTTAGGAATGGCCAATATCGTGCCTTTGAAAGATAGCGATACCAAAGGCAGTATAGCCCTTAGTGTATTTGGTAACACCACCGTATGTGCGAATAGGGCTTCTGAAATCTTAAAGTCAAAAGGATACGATGTTCTGGCTTTTCATGCCGTAGGTACCGGAGGCAAAACGATGGAGTCTTTAATGGAAGAAGGTGTTTTTGACGCCGTACTTGACCTTACGACCACTGAATTGGCTGATGAGCTGTGCGGGGGTATCTGTAGCGCTGGTCCCCATAGATTAAAATCTGCCTCAAAAATGGGCCTTCCGCAAGTGGTGGTTCCCGGGTGTATTGATATGGTGAATTTTGCCGCGAAAAGTACGGTTCCTGAAAAATACCAAGACAGGCATTTGTTCTCATGGGCCCCCGACGTAACCCTTATGAGAACGAATAAAGAAGAGAACGATATACTGGGCAGGCAAATTGCTGAAAGGTTGAACAGTTCAAAGAACGCCGTTACCGTTGTTCTTCCCTTGAACGGATTATCTAAAATAGGGGCTAAAGGTGAGGTGTTTTATGACGCAGAGGCCGATAAGCAACTTTTTAAGTCTCTATGTGAGCATCTAGACCCGAAGATAAAAGTAGTTGAGGTAGATGTAAACGTAAACACTCCGGAATTAGCCGAAGTGATAACCGAAGAGTTGTTGCTGTTATTGGATAAATAAAATTGAAAGTAATTCAAACAAAATATAAGTATAACCAAAATTAAATATTGAAGTATGCCTAACAAATGGACGGGAATAGGTAACCCTTATACCAAACAAGAAGTAAGAGACCGTTTAAAAAAGGTTTTAGATCAAAACAAAGCTATTATCGGTGCAGGAGCGGGAACTGGTATCAGTGCCAAATTCATTGAAAAAGGTGGCGCCGACCTTATCATTATTTACAATTCTGGTCGATTTAGAATGAGCGGGCATGGTTCTACCGCAGGTATGATGGCCTACGGCGACGCCAATGCCGTAGCTATGGAAATCGGTGAGTTCGAGGTATTGCCGGTAGTCGAAGAAGTGCCGGTTATCTGTGGGGTTCACGGTAGTGATCCAAGAAGAAGAATGTGGCATTTTCTTGGTCAAGTGAAAGACATGGGCTTTTCCGGAGTCAATAACTTTCCTACCCACTCAATTATCGATGGCCATTTTAGAAACGTTCTGGAAGAAACAGGAATGGGTTTTAAAAAGGAGGTAGCCATGGTCGACTTGGCTACTAGAATGGATATGTTCTCTGTGGTCTATGTGGCCAAACCCGAAGAAGCGGTTCAAATGGCCGAAGCAGGTGCAGATGCCATTATTGCCCACGTAGGTACTACTGTCGGTGGTTCGATTGGTGTAACCGATGCAACCGTTTCTATGGATGCTGCTCTTGAACGTACCCAAGAAATAGTAGATGCTGTTAAAAAAGCTAATCACGATACATTCTTTTTAGCGCACGGTGGCCCAATTAACACTCCTTCTGATGTTAGGTATGCCTTAGACCACGTTGACGGTTTACACGGTTTTGTGGGCGCTTCCTCTTTGGAAAGAATGGGGGTTGAAGCTTCATTGACCAATTTGACCAAAGAGTTCAAATCGTTAACCCTTTAGAAAATAGAACATGTCCGATCAATGGAAATTTGTTAAGGAAGAAGATTTAATGTTCGAGGAAACCGTTGGCAGGCTCCATTATTGGCATTACCACCCTGAAACCATGGCAGGCGCACAGTCTTATATGGTCAAGGTGGTAGTGCCCGAGGGCATGGGCCACGATTTTCACAGGCACCCCAATATGCACGAAATACTGTACATACTTAAGGGTAGGGCCGAACAATGGATCGAAGATGAAATGCAATATCTAGAGGTGGGTGATTCTATCTATATAGATAAAGATGTGGTGCATGGCACTTTTAATGCAGGTAAGGGTGATCTTGAGTTTTTGGCCGTATTATCGCCACCAGAGGGCTGGGAAGCTGGTACACTTGATGTGAGCCAACAAGAACCCTACGCCAGTTACCGAAAAAAATAGACCAAGGGCCTACCTGAATGGCCTACTTACTAATCAAGAATATAGAAGAATGATAAAATTTAAATCTGGCCTTTTTTTGGCCATTTTGGGTATGGGGCTCTATTCCTGTACCGAAACAAAAGAACCGCCACCGCCTCTTACCTACACGGGGGAAAACCCTAAGGTACAAGATCCACTGAGTCCTGAAGATTCACAAAAGCACATTCAGTTACCGGAAGGCTTTAGCGCACATCTTTTTGCGGCCGAACCGAATATTATCAACCCGATAGCCTTTACTTGGGATGAGAAAGGAAGGCTATGGGTAGTGCAGTCAAAAGATTATCCCCACGACTTGGCGAATGATGTGGGCGGTGACCGCATTACCATATGTGAGGATACCGATGGTGACGGCAAGGCGGATAAGTTTACCGACTTTGCTACCGAACAAAGTTTG
This sequence comes from Euzebyella marina, assembly GCF_003687485.1. Taxonomy (GTDB): domain Bacteria; phylum Bacteroidota; class Bacteroidia; order Flavobacteriales; family Flavobacteriaceae; genus Euzebyella; species Euzebyella marina. The sequence goes on from NZ_CP032050.1 coordinate 1,022,079, forward strand.
ACCACCGGAATTGTTTTGGTCAAGGGGGGAGCTATTGTTTCCCAAGCTCCTGAAATGGTCTTTTTAGAAGATACAGATGGGGATGATAAAATGGACAAGCGCACCGTTCTTTTTGATGGCTTCGGTACGTTTGATACGCATGCAGGCCCGTCAAGTTTAAGATATGGTCTTGATAATAACTTATGGGGTGCTGTTGGATATTCTGGATTTGAGAACACCTTCGGCGATAAGAATGTCAAGTTTGAAAGAGGTGTTTATCGCTTTGGTCAAGATGGTTCTTTTTTAGAACCAGTGGGTCAATTCGATAATAATACATGGGGAATGGGCTATAACGAGAATTTCGAAATTTTCGGTTCTACCGCCAATAATAACCATGCTTGCTATGTGGGCATTCCTTTAAAGCACTATGAATATTTGGAGAAACTTCCTTCTTGGGCTTTAAATGCCGATTTTATTCAAGGCCACTACGAAATTTCTCCCGTTACCGACATCCCCCTGCAACAGGTCGATGTTCGTGGTGGTTTTACCGCGGCTTCCGGGGCTAACTTTTATACGGCAGGCAACTATCCAAAAGAATATAGAAATCAAATGTATGTAGCAGAGCCTACCGGACATTTGGTTCACATTGCCAAAATTGTAAAAGATGGGGCAGGTTATAAAGAGGTCGATGGCGGAAATATTTTTGCCAGTACCGATGCTTGGACAGCCCCTGTATTCGCTGAAACCGGGCCCGATGGTAACCTTTGGGTTGCAGATTGGTACAACCCCGTTATTCAGCACAACCCCGATAAAAGGGGAATGGACAATCAAATATGGAATGCCGACAAGGGTGAGGGCAATGCTCACATCAATAAATTAAGAGACTATGGTCATGGTCGTATCTACATTGTAAAATACGATGATAAGACAGATGATGCCATAACATCTTTAGATGCAGGTGATAACGAAGCTCTTCTGGCCGCTTTAAAAAGTGATAATCTTTTCTGGCGAATCACGGCGCAACGCTTGATTGTTGAAGAAGGTAAAAAAGAGCTCGTTGGTGAATTAATTGCAATGGCCGAAGAAGGTTTAGGGCAGAATGATGAAATCAATGCTCCTGTTCTGCATGCTTTGTGGACCTTGGATGGTTTGGAAGCTTTTGATGGAGAAGATGCCAAAACGCTAGATCTTTTAAAAAAGGCACTTGAAAACGGAAGCTTTGCCGTGAAGAGAGCAGCTATGGCCTTGTTGCCAAACGATACCGCAGGTAGTGAATTACTTGCCGGGTCCAAATTATTGACCGATTCGAATGCCCAAGTGAGGTTGGCGGCGATAGTTAGGGCCTCTGAACTTCCTGAATCATCAGGACTTTATACTGCCATGGAAAAGTTGGCAGGTGATGCTTCCAATAGTTCTGATAAGTGGTTGAATGCAGCTACCAAGGTATACTTTAGAGAACTGAATTATGAAACTGTTGATCCTGCCGTGGTAGAAATGATAGTTCCTTCTGCAGAAGACCGTGCTTCGCAATGGTTGTATACCACTTCAGATCCTGGAGATGATTGGGCATCGGAGCAGTTCGATACCTCTAGCTGGAAAAAGGGAGATGCCTTCTTTGGGGGTAAGGCCATTGAAAAAGCTAAATCACTTTGGGATTCAAATGACATCTGGTTAAGAAAAGAGTTTCAATTGAATGAAGCAATTGAAGAGCCGGTCTTGAAGATTGCCCATGACGATGACTACGAAGTTTTCATCAATGGTGAGAAGTTGATGGCTGAATCGGGCGCCAGTGGTCAGGCCTATAAGTTCATCAAACTTGATGAGGCCAAAAGCCAATTGTTCAAGAAAGGCAAGAATGTAATAGCACTGCACTGTATAAATACGGGAGGTGATCAATACATCGATATGGGTATCGGTAAAGTAGGTGAGACCAAGGCCGATGTGGTCTTTGATCTTAAAACGGTTCCTCAAGAGATGGCTTTTGACCAAACCGAACTATTTGCCAAGGCCGGTCAAACCATAGAAATCAAATTGAAGAACATGGATCAGATGCCGCATAACTTGGTGGTTGTAAGACCTGAAAGCCTTGATGCTTTTGGACCTCTAGTAGACGAGTTTGTGGCTACGCCGGAAGCGGAAAAAATGGGTTACGTTCCTAATTCACGTTATGTCTTGGGTGCGACCACTATGCTTGCCCCGAATGAAAGTGATTCCATAATCATCAACTTGCCGAACAAGCCGGGCCGATATCCTTTTGTGTGTACATTTCCTGGGCACTGGAGGTTTATGCAAGGGGTCATTATTGTAACACCCAATGGCGAAAAAGAGGTTCAGGTCACAGGGGCATAACCATGTGAGAGTGATATATAAACAGAAATAAAACAGAAAATGAGAAACATACTATTAGGTCTTGCTACATTAACGATGGCCGTCGGTTGTAAGACGCAAGAACTGCCAAAAGAATATGCTACTGATGCTGCAAAGGGGCATTACATAGCCAATAATAAAAAGGCTAGTAAAATTGCAATTACCGGAGGAGGCGGATCCCATGATTTTTTAAAGTTCTTCGGAAAAGCTGATGGAAAAATCTTGAGTGAAAATGGTAGCAATACGGTGGTCTATTCAGAAGATATGGAAGAAATAGCTTCTTTGGTTCCAGTTGTTGACGTGCTTATGTTGACCAACAATAAACCGTTAAGTGCCGAGGTTAAGGAATCCATTTTTTCCAATGTAGAAAGTGGTAAGCTTGATATGCTTATTTACCACCCGAGCACATGGTACAATTGGGAAGATTGGCCCAAATACAATAAAGAGTTGGTAGGTGGTGGATCACGCTCGCACGAAGAACTGCAAGAGTTTGAGGTGATTGTTACCAGACCGGAACATCCTATTATGAAAGACGTTCCAGCTACTTTTAGAATTGTAGATGAACTTTACCGTTGGGAAAAAGACCCTGCCGGAACAGATGTCGAGGTCTTGGCCATTGGTAAAGGTTTAGAGTCAGGTGAAGAATTTCCTGTGGTTTGGGTAGTGAAACATCCAAAGGCAAAAATTGTTGGTAATACGTTAGGGCATGATGAAAGGGCCCACGATTTACAGGCGTATCAAACTTTATTGAAGAATAGCCTTAATTGGTTGAATAAGTAAAATAGGTTATAATGGTAATGTTGGTTAAAAAGTTCATATGCTTGAGTATTTGTTGGATGGTATTTTCAATGCATGCCCAAATACAAATTCAATTGCCGAAAAATCAAGAGGCGAATAAGACCGATGTTACCAGAACAAAAGAAGGCTTGTTGTTATCATGGCCATTGAAAAATGGCTCGATTGCAGAACTGAATCTGAATTTCGATAATGACAAGCCTTTATTCAGTGAACTTTCCATTCTAGACAGCGGAAAGAGGACTAGTATCGCCAAATTGGCAGACCCTATATTTCTGCTCAATGAGGGGAGCCGAACGCTTAAACCAGAAAATGGTTGGACTATTTTTTTCGATAAGGTACATACCCGCCCCTATGAATCTCATGTGCTTAAATTAAACAAGAAGAGTGTTGAGGTATCAAAAAATGCTAATAGAACTGTTGTTTCTATTTCTGAGATAACCTCACCGTCTTTTAGCGGAAAGCTCGAGTTGACCATCTACAATGGTATTCCACTTTTTAATATAGCTGCCGTAATTTCTACCGATGAGAATGCAAAGGCTATTTTGTACGATGCGGGTTTAACATTTGACAGTGCAACCAACGTTTCTTATCTCGATAATGCAAATTCAAGATTTGAAACAGCAGAGGTTCAAGCCGACTCTGCCACCAATAAGGCGGTCAAATTTAGAACTGCTCTTGCACATGGCGAAAAAGGAGCGCTAGCCATTTTTCCACCACCACATCAGTATTTCTATCCCTTAGATGAGGCCTTTAATCTCAAATCGGTCTGGTATGGTAAAAATTATAGAGATATGGTGGGTAAGTTTGGTGTCGGTATCAGGCACGAACCTGATGGAGACAATAGGTTTGTACCTTGGTTCAATGCGCCCCCGAAGTCAGAACAACGACTCAATTTCTTTGGCTACCTAGGTTCTGAATCTCCCGAAACGGTCTTGGAAGAAATCAAGAAATTCACGAATGGCGATACCTATCGACCATTGGAAAATCATAAGACCCTTTCAAGCCATTTTCACAATGAGTTTATTATGAACGTAGTTAGGGCTGGCAAAGAAGTTCCTGAGAAACCCGAATTTGTTGATGTCTTTAAACATATGGGGGTTGATATCGTTCACTTGGGCGAATTTCATTACACGGCACATCCACAGGGGCCCGATAGTTTGAGATTGCAGGAACTAAAGGCTTTGTTCGATATGGGAGAAAGATGGTCGGATGATGAGTTTTTGCTGCTGCCAGGTGAAGAACCGAACGAGTTTTTAGGAGGACATTACATGGCTTTTTTTCCCAAACCGGTCTATTGGATCATGGCTAGAAATGAAGACCAGCCTTTCGTAAGTGAAATGCCAGATTTTGGAAAGGTCTACCGAATCGGCAATAGTGACGAAATGTTGAAGTTATTGGAATTGGAAAACGGATTGGTCTGGACGGCTCATCCAAGAATAAAGGGCTCAACGGGTTACCCCGATGCATACAAAAACGAAACTTTTTTTAAATCGGATCGCTTTTTGGGAGGTGCTTGGAAAGCCATGCCCGCAGATTTGTCGAAACCCAAACTTGGTTTACGCGTGCTTGACCTTTTAGATGATATGAACAATTGGGGACACCAAAAAAAGGTGTTGGCGGAAGCCGATTTGTTCACTATATCATTTGAGAACGAAATGTATGCCCATATGAATGTCAACTATCTTAAGATACCAGATTTACCTAGTTTCTCGGAAGGATGGGGCAATGTGCTGGACCAACTTAGTCAGGGCAGTTTCTTTTCTACAACGGGAGAGATTCGCATACCTACCTTCAAGGTAGATGGAAAAGAATCGGGAGAGTCTTTACAATTAAAGAATGGGAAAGCTAAAATAGATTTGGAGTTGGATTGGACTTTCCCTCTAAACTTCATTGAGGTTATCTCAGGTGATGGCAATTCGGTTTTTAGGGAGCGTATTGATGTGAACCACACTAATGCCTTCGGAACTGATAAATTCAGCTTTGAGGCAGAACTCAAAAATAGGAAATGGGTTCGTGTTGAGGTTTGGGACGTAGCTGCCAACGGCGCTTTTACCCAAACGGTTTATTTAAAGAACTAGATAGGTTTGCCTGAGCCGTTAAGAATTATTCCCTGACTTTTTTCTTGGTGGTAAACCAACCAATTACTTTGTTCGAAAGTTCCGCTGCTATTTCAGGATGCTTTTTTATAATAGTAGCGTTTCGTTTCTGTCGTCAGAATAAGGTCATGAATTCGTGATTTTCTAGAATTTTCCAATTGCGATTACGATGAAGGAGAAGAAATTGAACATAAGAAGAGTTCACTTCTTTTTTTGGATGACGTTATCTTTTAAAACCTGCTCCATGACCGATTTTCGGTAGTTCCTACCTATAGGTATGGCTTGCTGGTTGTTCAACAATAGTTGATGGTTTTCTACGGTGACTATTTTGTTTGAAGGAACGATGTACGATTTGTGTACGCGTAGAAACTTATCGGAATCTAGATACTCTTCAATTGTTTTTAATGGCATCAAGGTCATGTGGCTTTTACTTTCCGTCTGTAGGATGACATAGTTTTCCAATGACTTTATGAACACCAATTCATCCAATAGTATTTTCTGGTATTTGCCATCGCATTTCACAAAAAAATAATTGGATTCTGCGGAGATTTCTTGTTGCGAAGGATTGGTTTTGCCTTGATAATGACTAGCCTTTCCAATGGCTTTAAAAAAGCGGTTGAAGGTGATAGGTTTTAAAAGATAATCTATGACATCAAACGCAAAACTGTCCAATGCGTAATTGGGATAGGCCGTGGTAATGATAACCATGGGCAGATTGGAGCGCGACTTTAAAAATTCCATTCCTGTTAAATAGGGCATTTGAATGTCCAGGAATATTAAATCGACCTGGTTTTTTAAAAGAAACTGATCCAATTCCAGAGCATTATCCAAGGTCGCCAATAGATCTAAATGTTCGAGAACGACGATATATTCTGCCAGCACTTCCCGTGCCAACGGTTCGTCATCAACGATTACGCAGTTTAGTTTGGGCTCCATAACAGCTTAAATTCTACTTTAAAAACGTCTTCCAGCTCCTCAATTTTAAGGGAGTGGGAATTGGAGTACACCAAATTCAACCTGCGTTTGATGTTTTGAAGGCCTATTCCTTTTTCCGAGTTGTCCAATGTTTTAATATCCTTGGTGTTTTCCATGGTGAAATGCAGCTGCTCGTTGGTGGCCAAAAGGTTCATCTTTATAAAGTTCTTCCTTTTTTTTCCTTTGGAAACATGTTTAAAGGCATTTTCTACAAATGGAAGCAACACAAACGGACTCAATTCCTTTTTTTTGGTCGTTTGATTGTCAATTTTATAGGAAGTGCTTACCTGCTCCGCATCCAATCGAAGCGATTCCAAATCAATAAAATTTTGGATGAACTCCAACTCCTTTTCCAAGGGAATTTTATCATCATCACAGTCATACAATTGATGGCGCAGCATATCAGAAAAACTGGCTAACGATTCCGAAGCCAAATCTGGATTTTTATGAATCAAGGCAAAGATGGAGTTGATGGTGTTGAACAAAAAATGCGGATTTATTTGCGACTTTAAATATTTAAGTTCCGTCTCCAAACTGTCTTTCTCTACTTGTAATCGCTTATTCTCGGACTGCAACCAGTTTTTGCCCAGTTTTATGCTCATGCCCAAGGTCATACTGGCCACGGTGGTGGGTAATGCCCACACAAAGAAAATTTTAAAAAATTCATTGGTGCCAACCCCATACATTTCTTCAAAAGTTATGGGCGAAAGCCAGTCCGCAACATAATAACCACTGGTGATTATGGCATTGCAAGCCAAAATAGTGGCAACTACCAAAAGTAAGTAGAGTGCGAACCGCCTGCGGTATAGAAATTTTGGAATGAGGTAGTAGAGGTTAAAATAGACCCCAAGCATTTGAAAAATGAGATAGAAGTAAAACTTAATCGAACTATCGGTAAAGTATAGGTAATCATACACCCCTTTGAGGCTTCCAAAATTGATGATGAGCCATACCAAATGATAGACAATCCAAAACGGAATATGGTGCAATTTGTACCTGAAAATAAATCGGACTAAGGGCGATTGCTGCATACGATGACATACTTCAACCCTACAAATTATTCAATTTAGGCGAGCTTCAAAAGCAAATTGACCAACGGTTACATATACATGACGAATGAGTTACTTTGCCTTATTTTTTGAGAAAATGCTATTCTTCAATTTTTGACTGTTTTTGGTCAACAACATTCTTTTCAGAAAAGCTTGATGTTTTCATTTGGCGACAAATTCATCTTTATGAAATATTCGGCTTCTCACTTTTCGTTGTTGTTTTCTTTGTTTTTAGGATATTCCGTTCAGTCCCAAATTACAGGTACGGTGGTGGACCAAAATGAAAATCCAGTGCCTTATGTGAATGTGGTGCTGTATCAAGCTTCGGATAACAAATTGCTCACGGGAGCAGTTACTAACGAAGACGGAATTTTTTCTTTTGTTTTTGATATAGGAGGAAGTTTTAGATTGGGATTGAGCAGTTTAGGATTTGAGGATTACTCCTCCGATGTTTTTGAAATGGAAATAAACAGCCAAAAGGATTTTGGAAGAATAACGCTTCTTGAAAATGCCAGCCAATTGGATGAGGTAGTACTGTCCGCACGAAAAAACTTGGTTCAGAATACCAGTTTTGGCAAGGTCATTAACGTACAGAGCAGTATTATGACCCAAGGAAGCAATGCGTTGCAGGTGCTTGAGCGTTTACCAGGAATTTTTGTAGATAGAAACAACAATCAATTCAACCTAAATGGGCAAACTGGCGTAACCATTTTGTTCAATGGGCGAAGAATGCCTTTGTCAGTTGAAGAAGTTATGGAGCTGCTTTCGAGTACTTCCACCGAGAATATTGAAAAAGTGGAAATCATAACTTCACCTAGCGCAAAATATGATGCTGACGGTGGGGCAGGGGTATTGAACATTATTTTTAAAAAGAACGAATACGAAGGGGAACAACTCAACTTAAACGCTTCGGTCGGGGTTGGAATCAAACCAAAGGCCAATACTTCATTACAATATGCCTTGGGCAAGGGCAGTTTTGCATTCAATGCCTCGTACAGTTTTATGCACAATCAAGGGAAGAATGGCTTTGAGGGCGAGGGAACCCAGAACATGGCCTTTTTGGGTGGACAAAATTTTGCTGAATTCGCGACTTACTTCAATTTCACCAACAATACCCACAACCTGAATACCGCCTTGAATTACCACCTCAATACGTCCACTGAAATTGGAGCTGATTTCTCGTTTATGCATGGCAACAACAATACGGTTTCCAATATCAACAATCGACGGCAAATTGAGGGTGAGGAGCCTTTTAGCTCCAAATTGACCAACATCGGCAATAGTGACAAAAACAATTTCATTACTTCGGTTTATATGGCAAGCCAGCTTTCCGAGAAATCAAAATTGAATGTGGATGCCAGTCTTTTGTCTTACGGAAATGACAATCCAGCCTTGACCATCAGTCGCTATTTTGATGCCAATGGAAATCCCATAAATCCAGATAACGAAATTTTTACCGAAGGTAACCGTGGGCAAAGCAAATCAAGCATTGGCCTTGGTGCCATAAAAGCAGATTACGCGCTGGATTTGAATGAGAATCTACAATTGGAAATTGGAGCAAAGGCAAGTTATGCCAAAAATGAAAACGATAGCAGTATTGAAACCAATGTCGATGGAGAATGGCAGGTGGACCCACGTTCGCAAAGTGTCATTTCAAGTGATGAAAAACTATGGGCAGTTTATTCGCAAGTAGCAGTGTCCTTAAACGAGAAAGCTACGTTGTATGCTGGACTACGCTTTGAAAGTTGGCACAGGACCATCCATAATGCCACGAGTGACTTTAAAATCAATCAGTTATTTCCCTCGCTATCGTATGACCGCAAAATTGGGGAAAATAGCTCCTTGGTTCTGGCGTATCACAGACGAATTTCACGACCAGCATACAACGATTTGGTGACCAGTTTGTATTACAATGACCCAACGGCCATCTTTACGGGTAACCCGTTGCTCAATCCCTCATTTTCAAACATGCTTCGAACAGACTATACCACCCGAAACTTTAGTGTTGGTTTTTCGCTGCAAGATGAAAAAGACCCGATTTTAAGAAACCAGTTCAGTTCTACGGCTGCCAACGATATTTTGATTATTTCCCCTCAAAATGCTGAATATCAAAAAAGTGTCAATCTGTTTGCAAGCACAAATTTTTCTTGGGCCAATTGGGCAAGATTTACACTATCAAGCACCACTTCCTATCGAAAATACAAACTCGTGCATGTTCCGAGTCCTCTTGAGAATTCTTATCTATTTCAAAGCCTAAATTTTAGCCAGACCGTTGATTTACCCCAAGAATGGAATATAGAACTTTCGGGCTGGTACAATTTCCCTTCCTTTAACGGGTCACACAAAACGCAAGGTTTCGGAATGGCCAACTTCGGGTTGTCAAAAACCTTCAAAAACAATGGGGGCACATTGAAATTTATGGTGACCGATATTTTTCAATCCTTCAAAATAAACACGCACAATGGGTCCCTTCAACCCATAATTTTTGATATCGATACCAAGTCGGTCTATCGGGATGAATCCGCTTTTTCACGAATTTTTATGTTAGGCTATTCCAGAACTTTTGGCCAAATGAGTGGACGGAAAACTCGCGAAACGAAGGTTAAAGAAGAATTGGAGCGGGTTGATTAAGAAGTCAATTTTTTAAGGCATAGAAAGTCGACTAGAAAGCAATCTGTGAATCCTTTCGAGGAATGATGAGCTTTCCAGAGCTAATATTGGTTATTCCCTGACTTTTTTCTTGGTGGTAAACCAACCAATTACTTTGCTTGAAAGTTCCTCTGCTATTTCAGGATGTTTTTTTGCAATATTGGTTGTTTCGTTTCTATCGTCACCCAAATGAAACAATTCTTTCTTGGAGCCATCTGAATTGACCAAAAGTTTCCAAGGGCCTCGTCGAATGGCCAAGTGTTGGCTTTGATGATGTGGTTGTTTAGGTCGGTTGAAGTGTTTGTTGCGGCCAAAATCCCACATCAAATCGGTAGTTCTCTTTTGTGGTTTATTTCCTAAAAGCGCTTTACTCATATTCTCGCCACTGCCCTTATAGTTTTGAGGTATTTCGGCCCCTGTAATGTAGCTGATGGTGGGCAGTAAATCTACGGAGCTTAACACAGTTTCACTGTCTACTGTACCTGCTTCGATTTCATTAGGCCAATGAGCCAAAAAAGGCATTCGCACACCTCCTTCATACAAACTGTTTTTGGCTCCTCTCTGGCTGTTGGTCCTAATTTGTTCAAAAGTAGGGTAGGCACCGTTATCGCTAGTGAAAATGATGAGGGTATTATCGAATATTTCTAAATCTTTTAAGCCTTTGATCAATCGGCCGATTTGTTTGTCGTATTCCTTTAATACCTGAACGAAGGCCTCTTTGCCCGTCCATGCTTGTTTGTCATCATAATAGTTCTCGCTAGGTATCCAGGGGTCATGCATATCATCTGGCCATAGATTCACAAAGCAGGGCGATTTTTGGTTTCTGGAAAGAAAGTCCAAAGTTTTGTCTACAAAGTACCCTGTTCTTTCCCAACGTTTGATACTGTCTTGTTCACTCCATATCCAATTCGATGCAGTTATCAACTTATCCGGGTCAGGACCTTCATAGGTAGTTACATACTCATCAAAGCCGTACTCGGTAATTTGTGGGGCATCGTCTACATCTCTTCCTCCGCCCAAATGCCATTTACCAATGTGTCCTGTTTTGTAACCCGAATTTTGGAGCATTCTCGCCATTGAAGGCCATTGTGGGTCTAAAAAATCGTATTGCTCGTGTTTTTTGTTCCCTTCTCGGCTATGTAAGTATGTGTTGATGCCAAGCTCCGTTGGAAAAATACCTGTTGTGATAGCAGCCCTGGAGGGGGAGCATACAGGCGATGCGCTGTAATAGTTATTGAACTTGACACCCCCGGCGGCCAGAGAATCGATATGCGGTGTGGTTACCCAACCACTGTTGTAGCATGATAGATCGCCGATGCCCATGTCATCGGTATAAATAATTATGATGTGGGGCCTGTTCGACTGCGCAATAGTTTGATTCCGTAATAGAAAAGAAAATATCAGAACAAGCGAACAAAGTATGTTTTTAGGTTTGATCAAGCGATTGGTTTTTATGGTAATTGAACTTATCTTCTAGTCTTAAGTTTATTCGAATAATACTCACCAATGGCAAAACCTTCATCTTGACCGTTGGCGATAGCTGGCATGTAATGGATACCTCCATAAAAACGACTGATGGCTGCCTCGTTAGCGGCATCCCTAAACGATTTAAAATGACGTGTAGGCAGGCCGAACTCTTCTTCTGTAGAATCTGCAAACTCAAAATTCTCCCCGAAAAGTTTGGTCAAAATAATAGCCGCTCCAGAAGACACTACACTGTGACCGCTAGTATACTCAGGAAATGGAGGAGTTTGGAGTACCGGTAACCAGTTCGGGTCGATATATTGATTGATATAAGTTTCTGGCCTAATGACCGAACTGCGGTATTTTTCATCCCAGCAGCTGATGAAGCAATCGGCTAGGGTGACCGCCAATGAAGCATAGGCTTCCGCTGATTCTACGGCAGAGGCCTTGGCTTTTTTGCAGACCAAAGAGGTGATGTTCATCCAATGTCCGTTAGGTGATATCTTTTTGGTGGCGAACATAACATGCCCGCGAACGTTCATTTTGAAAGGGTTACAGTCCCAAAAATTAGCAATCTCATTCTCTTCGGGCGTATTGTTTTTCACTTGCTCATAAACATCAATGACATCCTTGTAAAACAAACTGGTACTGTCACGTGAAAAATCTGGGGGAGCTACAGGCTTAAATTGCTCTGCAGAGTCGATCATAAAGGTTCTAAGTTTGTTCCAGTTGGGTTCAATGGCCTTCATATAAGCAGGAGGCGTAGGTTTCCAGTAGCCTTCGCCACTTTTGACACTATAATCGGGCATTGACCTGATTTGGGAATATTTGTCTTTTGCGGACCATTGGAGAACGTGCTTTGCTACCATGTCTCCGTAAGCAATGGAATTATCGAATATTTTCTGGGGAATACCATTCTCTTTGATTTCCGCTAACAATTCCTTTTCAAAAGTATCAATGCGTTCTTCGGAGATGACAAAGGCCTTACCTGTGGTAAGAACGGCGTGAATGGCTGCTAAGGTAAGGTCGTATTTTTTATCCTTATCCAAAGAAGGGAAGGCTTCAAGACCATGAAGTTGGCCGGCCATTGATATATATTTTTTATTACCCTGAATAAGGGTTTCATAGGCAGCTACCGAAACATAAGCATACGTTCTGCTGGTCACGGGGGGCGAATATATATCGTACACCATTACATCGGTAACCTGCTTAACGGCCCGATGCAAATAATCGGCTTCTTCACTGGCAGAAAGTTTCTTATAATTGACCGGATGTTTCGAAGAAACGGTCAGCATCATTAAAATTGCCAATAAACTTAATCTTTTCATTTGTGGGGTTTTGTCTTTAAAACCGCCTTAGCGGTGAAACTAGTTCTTTAAAATTGGGTTAGTAAGAATTCCGACTATAGGGCCTCTCTTTTCTCTCCTTTAAAATTGGTGATGGTAATTTTGGTAGCACCTTCTTCTAAAGGAAGCGTTCTTGAAGACTGAGAAAGGTAGCTAGATCCATATTGAAATTCTACCCTTCTGCGACGGCCATCTTTAAACCAAATATCGGCAGAAAAATCGTCGGGTTGAATATGTACCCACTTCTTGGTTTTATTTGAATCTTTTTGCAGTACAATAAGTTCATCTTGGTTTTGGGTGGCAATATAAAGGTCTTTCTGGTCGGCTATGTGTACCCTGGCCAACCCCTTGGCATCACCCTCTACATAAAATCCGGAGTTTTGTAACTGCATGGGTTGAAATCCTGAATTTTTAGAACCTAATAGACATAGCCCATTAAAGGCATCGTGGCGACCGCTGTAGGGATCCATTCCGTAATCGTTGCCAACCATGAGTATATCTAAATAACCATCTTCATTGATATCTTCGGCCATCATACCATAAATTGGGGCCGCTTGTGCTTCATTGGGCAAGGGAGACATGGTGAATTGACCATTGCCCTTGTTTTCAATAAAGGAGGTTCTCATTTCGTTGGCCTCTAAAATGATGGCTCCTTCTTTTTGGGCTTCCGTCCATAGTTGATCCATGTCGGCCATACCGTATGAGGTATAGGTAGGAAATTTTTTTCTCATGCTGACTACCTGGCCTACCAAATCGTCACGTGATGGTATCGGATAAGGTTTGCGTATTCCATCGTCGCCCATCATATAACAAAAAACGGTTCCATCAAAAGATCCATTTTTATCCATGTCTTTGGCAATGATGGTCATCGGTTCTTCTGGGGTAGCTTCATAATTTGTGTTGAGCCCTAAGTTTCCGGCTACATAATCCATGTCACCGTCATTATCAAAATCGCCGGCTACTAAGCTGTTCCACCAACCTTTGCGGTTTTCGACGCCCGTTTTTATTTCGACCAGCGAGTCTCCGGTGTTTTTGAAAAAGGTAATGGGCATCCACTCACCGGCCAAGATAAGGTCTGGTTTTCCATCCATATCAAAATCGCTCCAAAGAGCATCCGTAACCATTCCAATGCGTTTCAATTTAGGGCTATAAGTCTCGGTAACATCAACAAATTGACCGTTGTCGTTACGGAATAAGAAGCTTTCCGGAGCTTGCGGATAGGCTGCTGAAACTACTCTACCACCTACAAAAAGATCAAGGTCGCCATCCCCATCAAAATCAGCGGCTTTTACACAAGACCCATTGGTGAAATCTTTAGGAAGGTTGTTGGCCCGTGTAAAGTAACCTTTACCATCATTTAGAAAAAAGCGGTCATTGCTGATTTCGTGCCTAGCAGGTATTTCATAGCTGCCACTAACTAGGTAAAGGTCTAGGTCGTTGTCGTTGTCGGCGTCGAAAAAAAGTACGCCCATATCTTCATAAAGAATGTCTTCTTTTTGGGAGAAACGATTGGCATCTTTTTTAAATGTACCGTCACTATTTTGCATAAAGAACACTCCTGGGTTATCGGAAGAGCCACTAATATATAGGTCATCATGACCATTACCATCAATATCGCCCACGGCAATGCCCGGCCCATATTGACTTAATTTATGCGGAATGGTTGGCTGAATATTGAAGTCTGAAAAGTCTGTTTCTTTTGGGGTGTAAACCAATTGATGTTCGGAAGAAGCGTCGGAGAAAATGGAGTTGTCAAAAGAAGGCTTACTTTCTTTAACGGATGTCGCATTCGAATAATTAACTGAAATCTGGTTTTCAACGATGTTGCTTAAAAGTTGCGATTTTCCATCGGGCCACTGTACCCGCAAAGAATCAACCTGGGCCGCGTTGCCGATACCTAAATGAATTCTGGAATCATTGGTGGACAGATAACCTCTGATGGGGTAATGCTCAAAATATTGCATTTTACCGTTGGAGTATACCTTTATGGATGCCCCATAACCATCAGGATTTTTGGCTGGGCCTTTAATGGATACCGATACATGCCTGTCCGGAACGTTCAGGGTATTTTCATAGACAAATGCGGTGTCATTTATATTGTTTACTAAAACGTCAAGATCACCATCATTGTCAAGGTCGGCATAGACCCCGCCATTAGAAAATGACTTTTGATCTATCCCCCATTTTTTAGAAGTATTTTTAAATCTGGAACCATCGATATTTTTAAAGGAGTAATTAGCCAATTTAACCACCGGTAAGCGGTCGGTCATTTCAAGAGTGTAACTCTGTGCTCCTGCTGTTTGCCCACTTTCATAAGCTATGTAATCCAAATCAGTAACGTCTTTAGGCAAACCATTGGTAATGATGAGGTCTTTATAACCGTCATTATCAAAATCCGCAGCAAGCGGGCACCAACTCCAATCGGTTTGGTAAATACCTGACATAAATGCCTGATCGGTAAATACAGGGTGGCCGTTAGGGGTAGGCCCGCTGCTCAACTGAAGCACATTACGAACATATTGGTGGTTGTAGCTGTACTGTTGGTTGTTGATGTAATTGTAATACTCATTACCACTCAGCATTCGTTTTTTTCGAAGATTGTTCTCAGGAAGCATCTCCAACGAAATAACATCGGGAAAACCGTCATTGTTAAAATCGACTACGTCGGTACCCATGGCGTTCCATGCCGTGTGCTTGAAATAGTTGTCTAACTGATTGGTAAAAGTGCCATCTTGATTGTTAATATAAAGCAGGTCGTTTGATACAAAATCGTTCGCGACATAAATATCGGGCCACCCGTCGCCGTTAAAATCACTGATGTTAGCGGCATGTCCCCATCCCTCTATAGTGATTCCTGCATTTTCTGAGACATTGGTGAACGTATGGTCTCCGTTGTTTCGGTAAAGGCGGTCTGTATTTTTTGCAGAACCGTCGGTCAATTTCGCCCGATAGCGAATGGGGGTGCGAGAATCATAAATTTCATTGGTGACGAGATACATGTCCAGATCACCATCTTGATCGTAGTCAAAAAAATAGCCTTGTGTACTATATCCATCATCGGCCAACCCATACGATTTGGCCGACTCTTCAAAAATGGGAATTCCCTTTTTGTTGGTTCCTTTATTGATATACAAGAGGTTGGTTCTGCGTTCGGAGTCATTTCTAAATGAAGCCGCGACATAGATGTCTAGCCAGCCATCGGCATTAATGTCGACTACAGAAATTCCCGTACTCCAATGTCCTTGCCCATCAACGATTGCCTCTTTAGTAACATCTTTGAAATTAAAATTTCCTTGGTTGAGGTAGAGTTTGTTTGAGACCATGTTGCCGGCAAAATAGGCATCAATAAGTCCGTCATTATTAAAATCGCCCATGCCGATTCCCCCTCCATTATAAATATTGGCCTGGTTGAGAATATTGAGGGTATCGCTTTCTGTCAATAAATTATTGAATTCAATTCCGGTACGGCTTGCCGGATGCAGTTTGAAAAGTGTGTTGCTGTCTTGACACCAAATAAAAAATGGGGCCAGCAACAAGAGCATTAGTAGTCTGAGTTGATAGTTAGTTTTCATTAGTTTGAGTTTTCTTGTCAATAACAGGCGGATATAAAAAATCCTGAATTGGCAAAAATTGGTAGTTAAATTGAGAAAAATAAAAATAGCTTTTGGCATCAATAGGTACTTTACAAATTGATTCTATTCCTCAACAATTTGATTCAACATAATAAAAATGGGCTTTTTCGTGTCATTTTACGGGTGAGTCCATAGCTAGTTACTGCCAAAAGGAGTGATTCTGACAAAGAATTAAAAATTTTATTGAAAACCCAATATGGGCTTCCGACGTCTATGCTATATAGGTTGGGGAGCACATCGATACCCCTAGTTTACACTTAAAATGATAGCTTTCACATTATTTTAACATTTAAGACCAAACCGTCCTACCAATCCCTCGTAGGTATTAGTGTATTAACCTTAAAAACAGATTGCCATATGAAAAAAAATATAGTTAGGGTAGAACCTATTGGTAAATCAACAAATCGCCGACGATTTCTGAAATTGGGAGGTTTAGGCGTTGTTGGAGCGGGGCTTTTGGTAGCCTGTAGTGATGATGATAATGGTATGGGTATGATGCCTGATCCAGACCCGGAACCGGATCCAGATCCGGACCCAGACAAAATTTTTGATTTAGGGGAAGGAGATTTAGGCGTTCTTAATTATGCTTACGCATTGGAGCAGCTCGAAGCCGATTTTTACACAAAGGTTGTGAATTCGTTCTATGGCAATATTTCTGATGAGGAAAGACAAGTACTTACCGATTTATATTACCATGAGGTAAACCACAGAGATTTCTTCAAGGCGGCTATTACAGCTGCTGTTGATGGTAATACCGATTTGGTGCTTCCTACTTTGGAATTCGATTATGGTAACCTCGATTTTGGAAATAGAGAGCAGGTATTAACTACGGCCAGTGTTCTTGAAGATACCGGTGTTGCCGCTTATAATGGGGCAGGCCGTTTGATTGCTGACCCAAATTATCTGTTAATTGCAGGTAAGATTGTTTCGGTAGAGGCTAGACATGCTTCGGCCATACGTACGCTATTGAATCCGGGGTCGGCAGACTTCGCCGGTGACGATTATGTAACCGCAAGTAACGGACTCAGTGCTGCTCTTGACCCTTCAGCCATATTGGCTGCCGTGGGCGATACAGGTTTCATTACCACGAAGTTCACAGCTAACAATTTACCTTAAACACTAAAAGAAGAAAATTATGAATATTATAAAATTTTTAGATGGATTTACGAACGAATCCCTCCTCAATAAAAAGGCTAGTAGACGAGATATGTTTGGTTCTCTCGGCTCTATGGGTAAGAAGGCAGCCCTTGCGGCAATCCCATTTGGTATGGCTGCAATGCCCAAAAGAACATTTGCTCAAGAGTCAGGCAATGACCCGGTCAGTGCCCTACAATTGGCGTTAACTCTTGAATATTTAGAAGACGAGTTTTACGATTTGGCTTTGCAATCAGGAGTTTTGCCTAGCGGTAGACCAGAAACGGTGTACATGCAGATTTCTAAACATGAGCAGGCCCACGTAGATTTTCTGATCAGCGGATTGGAAGGCGCAGGAGTAACCCCAGTTGAAAAACCGACTTTCGATTTTACGGCAGGTGGCGCCTTTGACCCGTTCAACGAATATGGCGTAGGGCAAGAAACCGCCTACGCACAATTATTGGCATTGGCGCAAGCTTTTGAAGACACAGGTGTAAGAGCCTATAAAGGGCAAGCCGGTAACCTGCTTGGTTCTGATTTTCTAACTGCCGCATTGCAAATACACGCCGTTGAGGCCATGCACGCTTCGGAAGTTAGAAGGTTGAGAGGTCTTAAAGGATGGATTACCAATAATGAAAGAGGCGACGGAATGCCAGAAGCGACCCAAGCGGTTTACAATGGTGAGGAAAACGTTACTCAAGGTGGGGTAGATGTTACTACACTTGGTAGTGATGCCGCTTTCAGTATGGAAGCATCGACCGAAGCATACGATGAGCCACTTTCAGGTGATGATGCGGTTGCAATAGCAAGCCTTTTCATCGTAGAATAACGAAGAATATAAAGCAGCTCCTTTTATAGAACCCTCTCTCGTTTCGAGAGAGGGTTTTTTAATTGCTGCCCACCAGGTATTTTCATTTAGCTTGAGTCATATTTCTGATTAACTGGAACATAGAAAGTAGCAGTACGTCGTATAATTCTAAAGTTGTAAAAATCTTCTTTTTGGGATAGGACCCAAGAAGATTTAAAAAAATTGTGTAGAATTACATTCTATTAACAAGTTGCTCCCACTTAGATGCTATCTGAATATTCAAGAATTTGTAAAGCGACTAAATAATTGACATTCAATCACAAATGATGTAATTATTTCAGATTTTGCTTCGTAATAGGAAAGACGAGAACCACTTTTGAATAATCCTCCAAATTAAATACCCAACTAACTCACGAATAACAGACTAACGCTACTTATTACCGCTTCAGCTATTTTATTTCAAACGTTTTCGTGCAAAAATCAAAAGGAAAAACCAGTACAGGAAGAAACAAAGGAAATCGCTTCTGTCGAAGAGCAACTTTACCGGCCTAATTTCCATTTCACTCCAAAAATCGGTTGGATGAACGACCCAAATGGTATGTTTTATCTTAACGGAAAGTACCATTTGTTTTATCAACATTACCCAGACGATAATATTTGGGGGCCTATGCATTGGGGCCACGCCATTAGTACCGATTTGATTAAATGGGAACACCTTCCAATAGCCTTATATCCCGATGAGTTAGGGTATATTTTTTCGGGTAGCGCTGTGGTCGATTATGAAAATACCTCTGGGCTTGCCAAAAATGGAGAGATACCCATTGTTGCCATGTATACGTATCATGATCCCAAAAAGGGTGATGAAGGCAAGATTGATGCGCAGACCCAAGCGATTGCTTACTCTTTAGATGAAGGGAAATCATGGACGAAGTACGATGGAAACCCGGTAATTGAAAATCCTGGCATTAGAGATTATAGGGATCCAAAGGTTACTTGGGATGAAGAACGCCAACAATGGGCCATGATATTGGCTGCAGACAGCGAGATGATGATTTATACCTCAAAAAATTTAATCGATTGGACGCTAACGGACCGATTTGGTAAGGATGTGGGCAGTCATGACGGCGTCTGGGAGTGTCCTGATTTATTTCCGATGACAATCGAAGGAACCGATGAGGTGAAATGGGTGATGTTGGGCAGCATCAGTGGGGGAGCACCAAACGGAGGAAACGGAACTCAATACTTTATCGGTGATTTTGATGGCGAAAAATTCACTTTAGACGACTCGTTTAAAACAGCACTCGCCGAAAAGCATGACTTTTGGATTGATTTTGGAAAAGATAATTATGCCGGGGTAACCTGGTCAAATGTTCCAGAGGAAGATGGGCGTAAAATATTTATAGGTTGGATGGTCGATGGTCATTATGCCAATCAAGTACCGACCACCACTTGGCGAAGTAGTCAGAGCATACCTCGCACACTTCGGTTGATTTCCGAGAACGGAGTGCCCATGCTTAGGTCTGAACCTGTTGACGAGGTTCGGAACTTTATTGATAAGGGTTTGGAAGAAGGAACGGTTTCGATAAAAGAAGGTGAAGAGAAGATTTTAGGAGGTGAAGATATTGATTACTCCAAGGCCCGTATTGCCTATACTCTGCCCTCAATCGATGAAATATCATACACATTTAAATTATCTAACGAGAAAGGGGAAGAGTTGCTTTTTGGTTATAACTCCGATGACAAACAATTTTTTGTCGACCGAAGAAAATCGGGGATAGTAGATTTTCACGATGAATTCGCCGAAAAAATATCAGTGGCGCCAAGGTTATCGGAGAAATCAGTTCATGATGCCGAAATTCTTTTGGATAAAACGTCCATTGAATTGTTTTTTGATGGGGGTTCTACGCCTATAACAGAAATTTTCTTTCCAACGACGCCTTACGACCAGTTATCCGTAATATCAGAGAATGGAGAATTGATTTTGGAAGATTTAAAAATCGACCAGTTGAAATTTGATTGAAACAAAAAACCCCTCATAAAGAGGGGTCTTCTGTGATCGCGGAAGGATTCGAACCTTCGACCGTCTGCTTAGAAGCCGCTTTAATACCAAATCTTCCAAAAACCAAAATCGATATAATTTATTGCATGTCAATGTGTTACATTTATTTTGACCTCATTTGGAATCAATTGGAATCAATCATTTGTTTGCAAATTGTTTGCAAATTTTTTTGCTAACTTGAAGTAAATGAGAACATATTTGACCCTTTTACTGGATACAAGAAGAGCAAAAAAAGATGGCACCTACCCTATAATTTTTCGCCTCACCCATTTGCGAAAAACAACATCCATCGCAACTGGTTTTTCAATATCCGAAATATTTTGGGATCATCAAAAATGTTCCATTAAAAGAAACTTCCCTCGCACGGAATCCATTGCCCGATTGAATACGCTTTTATTAAAAGAAGAAGCTCGTGCAAATGACATTCTCAACAAACTTTCTGATCAAGGTAATTTAAACTATTTGTCAATTGTTGAAGTGAAAAATCGAATCACAAGAAACAGCACCTATGAATCCTTTTTTGAATTTGGGAATTCTGTAGTTGAGGATTTAAAGGCGGCACACAGATATGGGACGGCCAGACATTATAAAGGCATTTTATCGGTCTTGAAGACCTTCAATAAGGGCAAAGATCTTAAGTTTAATGAAGTGAATTACTCCTTCATCAAACGCTTTGAAAAATATCATTTAGCAAAGGGAAATAGTTGGAATGGATTATCTACTTACTTACGCGGCTTACGAGCACTCTTCAATAAGGGTATAAAAGCGGGATTAATTGAAAAGGAAGCCTATCCTTTTATGAATTATACCATAAGACAAATTCCAACCGAAAAACGAGCTTTGGAAATTGAAGATATTAGAAAGATTCTAGAATTGGAAATTCCAGAGGATCAAGCATTGTTTAGATATCGAAACTATTTCATTTGTTCCTTTTTTCTCTATGGTATGAACTTCACGGACATGGCCTACCTCCAAGTAAGCAATATAGTGAACGGTCGTATTAAATTTCGCAGAAAGAAAACGGGAAAACTATATGACATAAAAATAACCGGACAACTTTCAGAAATCTTGAACAGTTATTTGAAAGGAAAGAAAGCGGCGGATTACATATTTCCTGTAATAAAACGAGAAAATCCTGCTAAACAGGAACGAGAGATTAATTGGGAAAGGCAGCGTTATAATCGTGGGTTAAAAACAATTCAGGAGTTATGTGGAATTGAGCAGAAGCTTACAACCTACGTTAGCAGACATAGCTTTGCTACACAAGCTATGCTTCACAACATTCCTTTGGAGGCCATTTCTGCCATGCTTGGACATAGTAAGCTGAATACAACTCAAATCTATCTCAAATCCTTGCCGACTACTATCCTGGATGACTACAACGAGAAATTAATTGAAGCTATCTAAAGTTATTCACGACAATTTAAGGGAGGTCGTCATGACTGGAAGTAAGCAGTAATAACAACTAACTAAAAATCAACACTTGACACTTTGTTTCGATACTGATTAACCGAACTCTAAACTGTCTGTAAAACAGGACATTCACCGCTAAATTATATGAATATTCTGCATTATAAAAATAAGTATAATTATGTAATTCTTCCACCAATTCCGGTTTGCTCAGAATAAATGGTTAATGATTCTACTTCCTTCCTCTGGCTTTCTACAGTGTCATTGCCACAATTCCCAAAATTGGAAAATAGGAATCTCGACTGTTCTCATAGAATCTATAGTGCTTTTCACAAAATGGTTTCTCTAATCTTCGGTAACTCACTACGCGAATCAATCAATAGCTACTAAAAGTGGTCTTTACAGAAGAGCCTTCTCTTGTAATAGGTATTTTAAAAATCTATGACTTATATCAGTACAGTTCTATCTTCTGAATGGTGTTTAATATTATTAGTATTTTCAACTATACCTTAGGCAAAGGCAGCAGTGACATTTTGAAAGACCACAGTATATTCCTCATTATAATATCGAATATTTTACTGATTAACTCTTATGTCAGAAATATGCCCAAACGCCACGGGGAACAACAAGTTCATCTTGCCAACTTTTTTATATCTAAATATGGAAATCAAGACCATATCAGTCACTAGATAAAAGTGTTTTTAAAAATGTAAACTCCTAAAATTAAGGTCTAATTGAATTTTGCAATGTACCTGTAGCCTTACCCTTTTTAGGACAACTCTAAATTCAGTATTTTTTGATTAAATGATTCTGGTTTTTCATTGAAATCATCTATTGATCTCGCTAAAAATTCCTTTGGTGATTTATCTCCTAGGGATTGATGCGGATGATTGTTATTATAATCTATCTTCCATTTGTTGGATAAGGATTTTAACTGGTATAGATCATTAAACCAGTAAGCATCTAGGACATCTTCCCTCTGAAATCTATTAAGTCTTTCAATAGAGCCATTTTGCATTGGTTTTCCTGGCTGAATAAACTTGATCTCGATTCTTTTTCTTTTACACCACTGGTTAAAGGTCTTGGAGAGAAACTCCGGTCCATTGTCACAGCGTATAGTTTTTGGAAGGCAAATCTCTTCCTCCAGTTGTTCCAGGGTTTCAACAACCTTTCTGGCTGGATAATTCAGCGCAGGATCCACAGCCAGGGCTTCCCGGTTACCATCATCCATTACGTTCAAAATACGCACCTTCCTGCCATCGGATAATGTGTCTGCCATAAAATCCATACTCCAGCATTCGTTGAGATGCAACGGAACTTCCAGTGCCTGTTTGACCCTGGAAATCATCCGCTTTTTATGCTTGCGTCTAAATTTGAGCTTCATGCTCCGGTAAACCCTTAAGACACGTTTACGGTTCCACTGAAGGCCTTCGCGACGGATACGCTTGTAATACTCATCAAATCCACGGGTGGGTAAGGCTGCTGCCAGCCCGGAGAGCTTGTCAATTACCTCCTTGTCATCCTTTTTGCTGCGGTAATACCACATTGAGCGTGTCAGGCTTAACACCCAACAGGCCCGCTTTACCGATACCTCCTACTGTTTTATGAGATAACTTGCGCGATGTTGTTTGTCGGAAGGCCCTAGAACTTTTTTGAGAGGACATCTTTGAGCATTCTGATATCCAGACCGGCATCGGCATAAATCTGTTTGAGCTTGCAATTTTCTTCCTCCAGCTCTTTGAGACGTTTTAAATGGCTGGTCTCCATCCCGCCATACTTCTTTCGCCAGTAATAAAAAGTGCTCTTGTCTATGCCCAGTTCCCGGGCAATTTCCGCAGTACTTCTTCCTTGATCATTTTCCTTTAAAGCCTTGATGATCTGGCTCTCTGTAAACTTGGTTTTTTTCATGTGACAGTTAAAATTTAAAGTTAGAAAATCTGAATTTTAAACTGTCCTATTTTTAGGGAAGGCTACAGTGCGATATGAATTTTAAAATCGCCAAGACTAGATATCAATAATAAATAATTGTACATTATCTACATCCTCGCCGAACCTAAAAACCTTCTCATTTTTGGTTTGGTTCGGTAGACCATAATTGTTGTAAGATGTGGCTTTTATATATATAAATGGAGAAAAGGTATTATTTTTAAGATTCTTTATATTAACAATCCATTTACCCCCCGTTTCTACATCAAAGAAAAAATCTTGATATAAATATCCGTTTTTGTTCATCTCGGGATTATCAAAATTTGACCAATCATCATAACCCCCTAAATCGTTCTTGAATTGAAATGTTAGATCAATTTTGGAAACATTCCATTCAAGGACCAATCTTCTTACTTGGTTGTCTGAACTTACTGACTTTACGTGGTTATTTATATTAAGCCCCTTCCATTTTGACATTATTTTCTCAACTTCCATTTCGAATGGGTAATCTGCCCCTAAGCTCTCCACTTCATTTTCGGGTAAAACTTTAAGCATATTTTTATACCTCACATAGTAATATACCGCAACACGGTAATTTCCGATTTCGGCATAGCAATTGACCAAATCCCTATATGACTGGGCCATCTTTGGTTGAAGGCGCAAAACTTTGCAATATGCGGAAATGGCCCTTTTATAAGCATTAAACTCTTCATAATAAAATGCCACTGCTCGCAGGACAGGAAGGTTTTTTGAAAAATCAGTCTCGACACGTCCTAAAATTTCGGTAGCTATATCCAAATCTCCCCATTTGTCATAAAAGTATCTGGAAGACTCTAGAAAATAGTATGGATTGTCCACGTTCTCGGCAATTTTCAATTGGTATAGTTCTATGGCCATGTCTTTCGAGTCAGCCCGTTCAAATCCACAGATAACGTTTGGTAGAGTATTTCTATACATAGAGACTGTATTGACCGCACTTATTAAACTGTCCTTTAAGGTTTCATTATTATATCTCCTATCTACGCCCATGTCATCTATCTTTGCCTGGCCTTTCGTATTAACAATAATAACACCCTGAGAACCTTGCGGACCGTATCTTGCGGCGGCGGCACCTCTAACCAGCACAGCAATCCTTTCTATATCATTGGCATGAAGATACGTGGGTGCTGTTTCCTGTATAATTCCATCGACATCGAAAATTGCTGCATTTTTTGGCTCACTGTAACTTAATTTTTGTAAAAATACCTTGACATGTCCATCTTCCCTTACAACCTCCATTCTAGGATAGAAAGATTTGAGGGAATACAAAAAATCAGGCCCTGCAGTAATTAAGTCCGAACCTTGAATTATTTGAATCGGATAAGACATTCTGTCCTTATCAATAATGCCCAATCTTGTCTTTATAAGATTTGGATTTAACATATAATTTTCGAGCATGGACTTTTGAGAATGAGATTTTTTCTTTTCCAAAACCACCTCATCAAGTTCAGTAGTACCAATTTCCATTTGAATATTCAGGTCTTGGGTCTCAGCTTCAACCAATTTTTCTAAGTTTTCATATCCAATATGCGAAAACAACAACACCTCCCTACGGTTAATTTCAATTCGATATCGTCCATTACTATCGGTTTGTGTACCACTTGGAGTTCCTTTTATCTTAATATTGACGTTAGCCATAGGTTCACCTATAGTATTCCTAACTATGCCTTTAACCGAGAAATTTTGCGTTTGCGAGTAACTAAATCCCGTAATCATGAAACAAACAATCGAAAACAATATATGCCTAAGTAAATGTTTAGATATTGCTTTTAAAGCCATCAACTAAAAAATTAAAAGATTATATATATTTAAATCAATTTTGTATAACTACACATCACCTAATGTAAGAAAATTCTATTAGATTCTTTTTTCCAAAATTTTACTCGTTAATTTTCCTATTATCAATTATTATTGGATGCTCCAATTCATCCCATTCAACTGGGTTTGCTCGGTATAGTAAAATCTTACATGAGCAATATCCTATGTAAGCATTTCTCCAAATGGGAAATCAATCCTTCTTAAAAGTAGAAAGGATTCATATTTTAAACTTTTTAAAAAATGCTTATTAGATTCAGAAATTATAAAAATTGATAGCTCCTCCTTTACTCAGTTATCTCTAACCTGGCACCCCAACAGTAAAGAAATATATTTTCAAGAGTTTAATCCAAAATCATTGCTTTTTCATTTATATAAAGTCAACTTGGAAACGCTTCTAAAATCCGAGGTAGAACTACCACCTTCCAATAGTGCGATTCCCCCGTTGGAATGGTCAATATCGGGGAAATATCTAAGTTACTTAGGTTCTAATCGAAAATCATATTTATATGTATATGATAATGACATTAAGAAAATTGTTCGGAAAATTCAAGTTAAGTCTCCTTACGCAAAATTTAAATGGGCTGAAAGTATTTATCTGAGGGGTTTCAAGCCAAGTAATGGAAAAAAATTATCCGACACAGATTTAGTAGAATATGTCGAACTACTAAAATCTAATAAAGTAAAATACGTTTACCTCTTTGCCGGACCTTATAAGAGGAATGGTCATTTGCCAAAATATCCATTTTCAAAAACTGCTCAAGAGAGCATAAAAAGCTTCAAAAATATTATCCTCAAATCGTCATTCTTCCATGGTTAGGTGGGGTACAAAATAAAACTGTCTTTCTTCAAGACTCTATTTGGGTAAATAAGGCGCTTAAGGACACTGAAAAATTAGTTTCCTTCCTCGGAACACCGAGAATTCACCTTGACTTTGAGTGTATTATAAAATGAAATCCTTATTTGGATGCAAATATTCAAGAAGAAGAGTTAGACGACAAAATCAAATATGCCAAAAAATGTAAACAATTTCCATAAACAGTTACGTAGTTTATTACCTGATGCATTTATTTTAACTGTTGTAGTTGCAACTTCCCCAGACACCAAGCCATGGAAACGCAAAACCACAATCAAAGAACTTACGATATTAATAAAATACATTGACCAACTTTCATTTTTGTTTTATGACACCCATATAAACTCTCAGAATATTTTTGAAAATAATTGTGTGAGTCAAATAAAAGATATCGAAGAACTAAAAAACCAGAACTCCAGCACCCAATTTTTAGTATCGATAGGAACATTTGTAAACCGTCCTGAATTAAGGGAATTTCGTAATCTTAAAATTGAAAATATCCCAAATACACTTCAAACAATTAAAAAAAGTATTTTAATTGTAAATGACTCAATCAAATTAGTGGATGGCATTTCTATTTATTATGATTGGCAGACTGAAAAAAGTGAGTGGAAACAATTTAGAGAACACTGGGCAAATTGAATAATAAAGCTATTAAAGCGAACGAAGCCATGTTTAGCGATGTAAGCGTCCCAAATCTTACCCCCAACTTTTGCGCATGGATCCTATCGGGTTTTTGTAGTGGTCCGGTAGATAAGCGTAAAGCAAAAACCCGATAGGGCGCAACCTACCTCTTGGATTTCAGTAACCCATATCCTCACCCGTACCCCTAGCCTTGTCAATACCTCTTCCAAGGGCCTTTATGATCTTGGCCGCCATCTGTACTTTATTGGTCGGTATACTGGGAGCCTTGACCCCCATTGTTTTTAGTAGTTTGAAGGCCATGTCCTTTTCCTTGGTGGGCAGTCCCATCACCTTGGCAAAGAACTTCCCCGGTTCCTTGGCATGAGCCTTTCTCCCAACATAGGATTCCACATAGTTCCTCTTGAACCCTGTTGTCCTGTCAAAGGTCCTTTCGGCCGATTGGTAAAAACTGTCCCTATCAAATCCCCTCCTGACCGTCCTTCCGTTCAGTTCCACTTCGGATGCTTTGTGCTTCGCCATTGGGGAAAGCGTATAGGTGTTCGTCACGTCCCTTCTACTGACTATGATATGGATATGGGTTTGTGGCCCCTCTTTTTGCATTCCGCCAGCCACCATTTGTCCGTTCTGTTTATGTGGGGCCAATCTTTCTTGCTCTTTGATCCTCTTTTCAAGCTCATTGACATTCCCGATGGTTTCGCCCCGTTCCACTTTCCGTATCTCGTTCCTGAGCCTTGCTATCTCCCCTCGGTAGGGTGCATTTTCCTGTACCTGTTTGTCAAAGCCCCGATAGGTGCGTTCATGCTCTATCTTGGCATAATATTTCAGATTCTCGGCCTTGACCTCTTGGTTACGATGGAAACTCTTGGCATAGTCCTCCATGAGCTTTCTTGTGTATTCCCTTAGCAGGTTTGGGTCATTTCCAATAGCCTGTAATTCCCTTTTATTGGGACTGACCACTATGGAGTAGAATTTTGGGTCTTTCTGCCTAAGCTTGGCCGTATTGGCATCTATTTCATCGATGACCGTTTGAGGGCTTAAGCTGTCGTTCTCTTGGTCAAAGAACTCTTCCCTTTGTTCGGGCAATCTATCCTCGTTTTCCTTTTCCAGATAGTCCACATAGTTCCCTACACTGGAGTTGTAGGTACTTCCCATTTTCTGTGCTGAGATGGTTAGGTACATGAGCGTTATCTTAATTGATATTTCAGGCTTTCAAAATCACCAATGCCCATATTTATTTTCAAGTACGGCTTTCCCATCATTGGCTCCACCTTTTCCACATTATCGATGATTTCAGTACAACGCTTTTTGTATTCTTTGAATTCTTGCAACATTCTATCATGCTCTGTTTTCGGAACAGTGTTTCTAGGCTCCAAAAAATCCTTTCGCTCTTCTTGTATCTTGACGGGTTCCCGTCTCGCTTTCCTCCCAATTTTTACATAGGCCTCATAAAGTATCAGTATCATTTCATAGGTGGGCCGGATACTGGTCTTTTCCATGTTCTTGATAATGGCGATGAGCCTATCGATTTTTTTCATCATTTGACGCTCCAATTTTTTGATACTGTCAACAATAATCTTTGTTCCCTCCCCAAAAGGTTCAAGGTTGTTCTCCTTGAAGTAGTGTACCATTCCATCCAATACCTCGCTATGGGATTTGCTGAACTTTTTGGAATAGGTCCGAAAACGTGTGGCCGTTTCTTTCCTAATTGTGATATTGGAATAACCACCGGTTCCTTTATTTGCTCTATCATTGTTTTTTTGCTTTTCCATAGGTGCGATTTTGTTTTTTAGTGAAATTGCGTCAATTTTTTCGTCAAAAATCTTCAGTGTTTACAGGGCTTCCCAAAGGGTTTACTGTAGATTTTGGAAAAGTCTACTGTAGCCCCTGATTTTGCGCAGTATTCCAAAATCCATTCAATCAACTGGTTTTCAACTTGTTGAATACCTGAAAACAACCGTGATGGCGCAATCTGCGCATCACCCTCTTGCTATTCCTTCGTCCCGCAAGCGGGACCGAATAAATACAGCTTGATTGAAAATCAGCTGCCACATAAATATTCTTTGGTTTGTACGGACTTTTGGAAAGTCAAATCAAATAATCAATGCCGTACTATTTGTGTTCCAAGACACTTTATAAATATATTCAATTTTATTCATTTTCTTGTTGTCCAACAACCAAGGTAGATTTTACATATGAATGAGGCTTGGTATCCTCTTTGA
Source organism: Euzebyella marina (assembly GCF_003687485.1). GTDB lineage: Bacteria > Bacteroidota > Bacteroidia > Flavobacteriales > Flavobacteriaceae > Euzebyella > Euzebyella marina. The sequence continues at coordinate 1,051,345 of NZ_CP032050.1, forward strand.
CAGAAATGGGAACATAACGGAAAAGACAATTATAATACGGAAGCTTTGTTCTCCTAATCTAATTTAGTCTCGGTAATAACTTTTGTCTTGGCAAGAGAATCATGAAATTTATATCCTTTTCTTTCAAAGAAAAAGGATATTTATAGAGCCCCCCTATTTTACATCAAAGGAAACCCTAAAACTCTTCTTGAAGTTGATGGTATTTCCTATCCCATAAACTTTAAAACGTGTATATTATCCAATATAGGGAATGTATCTACGGATAAAAAGGGGCTTAAGGGAAAATCCTATAGAATCACTAAATCAGTTAGTCTTTTTGATTTGGGTTCAAAGGACAAGGATTCTATAAATCAATACAGAGAAAAACAGTTGTTGAATTTAAAAGGAGAACATCGTGTGGTTGATTTTTATTTTGATAATAAAATCAACAATGTGAACCTTCAAGAATTATTATACCAAAATGGTGACACATTACTTTTAAAGGCAAAAATACAGGATGGGAAACTCGTTCCATTATTCTAAATTAAAAGTACTTCCCTAGAAATTTTGATTCAACTTTTTCAACAAGAACCTTCAACTTGAGACAAATACCTACAATTTTTGTTAAAAACGTTAAAATTTATCCCTGTTTGCAAATTGTTTGCAAAAAAATAAGCCTCAGAAAGTAAAACTCTCCGAGGCCCTATGATTACTGGTGATCGCGGAAGGATTCGAACCTTCGACCGTCTGCTTAGAAGGCAGATGCTCTATCCAGCTGAGCTACGCGACCGAATATTGTAATGGTCTGAATGTTTGTTTTAAAGTGAAAAATGACTCATTAAAGACCGTTTTTCAAATGTGCGTGCAAACTTACTAAAAAATATAGATTTGGAAAGGGCAAAAAAGCCAAACTTTTTGAATCGCCTGTTAAAATGGATGAAGTGCTTGATTTTTAGCTGTTACGGATCAATTGTTCTAAAACTTCGATGGCTGCATCTGCAATTTTGGTTCCTGGCCCAAAAATGGAATCGACACCCGCCTCGAACAAGAAGTCATGATCTTGTTTGGGGATAATTCCGCCAACCACTACTAAAATATCCGCTCTGTCAACAGAGTAAAGTTCTTCAATTAATTGAGGCACCAATGTCTTATGGCCACCGGCCAATGAGGAAATGCCTATTACATGAACATCGTTTTGCATTGCCTGTTTCGCAACTTCTTTCGGAGTTTGAAAAAGAGGGGCGATATCTACGTCAAAGCCTAAGTCTGCATATCCGGAGGCAACTACTCGTGCGCCCCTGTCATGACCGTCCTGACCCATTTTCGCTATGAGAATGCGAGGTCTTCGGCCATCTAATTCAGCAAATTGGTCTGATAGGCTTGCCGCCTTCTTATAATTCTCGTCGTTTTCCGTCTGTTTTTTATACACTCCCATTACTGATTGATTTTGGGCAGTATGTCTTCCAAATACATCTTCTAAAGCTTTGCTTATCTCACCAAGAGTAGCCCTAGCTCTGGCCGCCTTTACTGCTAAAGCTAGCAAATTTTCATTTTCGTCGATTGGGCTCTTCTCCTCATTTATTCGATGTATTGATTTTTTTGCGGCTCGAGTCAGGTTCTGTAGCGCTTCCTCAACATCTTTGGTGTTCCTGGTTGATTTAATTTGTTCGAGCCTTGTTATTTGGTTCTCTCGAACCTTGCCATTGTCTATTTCAAGAATTTCTATCTCCTTGGCACTATCTGTTTGAAACTTGTTGACTCCTACAATAATCTCTTGACCGCTATCTATCAAACCTTGTTTTTTCGCTGCAGCTTCCTCAATCCTCATTTTTGGAATTCCGGCTTCTATGGCTTTGGTCATTCCTCCTAAATCTTCAATTTCCTCAATTAAAGTCCAAGCTTTTGTTGCAAGCTCAAGGGTCAATCCTTCCACATAATGACTGCCCGCCCAAGGATCCACTGTCTTTGCAATTTTTGTTTCATGCAATAGAAAAAGCTGTGTGTCTCGAGCAATGCGGGCGGAGAAATCGGTGGGTAGGGCAATAGCCTCATCTAAGGCGTTGGTATGTAGACTTTGGGTACCGCCCAGAACGGCCGCTGCCGCTTCGATTGTAGTTCTCGTTATATTATTGAAGGGGTCTTGTTCGGTTAAGCTCCATCCGCTTGTCTGGCAATGGGTTCTCAACGCCATTGATCTTTCATTCTTAGGGTCAAACTGTTTGACAAGCTTGGCCCAAAGCATTCTACCCGCCCTCATTTTTGCAATTTCAGTAAAATGGTCCATTCCAATTCCCCAAAAGAAAGATAATGTAGGAGCAAAAGAATCTAGTTTCAGACCTGCTTTTAGACCGGTTCTCAAATATTCCAGTCCATTGGCCAAAGTATAGGCAAGTTCCAATTCAGCCGTGGCACCTGCCTCGTGCATGTGATAGCCAGAGATGCTTATCCCATTAAATTTGGGCATTTGTTGATTGACATAACTGAAAATATGTGAAATAATCTGCATGCTCGGTTCTGGAGGATAAATGTAGGTATTGCGAACCATGAACTCTTTTAAAATATCGTTCTGAATGGTTCCTCTCAACGCCGATATGGTTGCGCCCTGCTCTTCGGCAGCTACGATGTAAAATGCCATAATAGGCAAAACGGCACCGTTCATGGTCATTGAGACGGAAATATCATCTAGGGGAATATCCTTAAATAGAATTTTCATGTCCTCAACCGTATCGATGGCCACGCCGGCTTTGCCCACATCACCGATGACACGTTCGTGGTCGCTATCGTAACCCCTGTGAGTGGCAAGGTCGAAAGCCACCGAGAGCCCTTTTTGACCGGCTTGTAAATTTCGCTTATAAAACTCATTGCTTTCTTCAGCGGTAGAAAATCCGGCGTATTGTCTAATTGTCCACGGACGGTTAACATACATGGTAGTATACGGGCCACGAAGAAAAGGAGGAAACCCTGCTGCAAAATTAACATGCTCAAAAGCTTGTTTGGTCTCTTTCTGATTTCCCTTATCAGCTAGTAGTTGGTCTAAATTTAGATGTTGTATGTCTTTTCTAGGTTTCAATATTTTTAGGCAAATTGTAAAAGAGAAGTTAGTTGCGCTCTGTATGAATAATTTTCTTTTCCATTTTTTCTGACAACCGATATTCAATAATTGGTTCAATCAGGGTTTTAATATTTCTTTTTTCCCGAAACGGATTTTTATCAACCTGTAAGTTCATGGGTTCCGACTCAGAGTAAAAGGCGTTCGAGCCGACAAGTATTTCTTCTTGCCTGTCAAAAGCCAATTGTTCCTTTTCTGCACTTTCCTTAATTTTTTTCTGGATGAGCCCTTTTTTTAAATGCTCGAGAAAGCCGCCTGATTTTTCTATTTGCTTAAAAAGTAATAGTGCCTTTTGGGTGAATTGTTCGGTCAGACTTTGTATGTAATACGAACCATCAACCGGGTCGTTCTTTCCGGTAAGGTGACTTTCATCTCTTAAGATAAACAATTGATTACGGGCAATGCGCTCGGCGTCTGTATCAAATCTTTGATTGAAATGATTATAGGTCTGGGTGCATATGGTATTGGCACCACCTAAAATGGCAGCCATTGATTCGGAAGTAGTACGTAATAAATTATTGTTTTGGGCAAATAATGTCTTGTTTCTTTTTGAGGATGTTGCGACAATTTGGCAATTTTCTTCAACCTCAAATTCTTTGGCGAGAAGAGACCAAAGTAGTCGTAGTGATTTTATTTTGGCTATCTCGAAAAAATAGTTCCCTACTAAAGAAACTCTAAATGTTGGTTTGCTGAAATACTCTTTCGGTATTAAATTCAAGTATTCGGTCGTGTGAGCTAGTGAATACGCCAATTGTTGAACAATAGTTGCACCAGCGTTTTTGTACAATGAGGTGTCTATCGAAAGGTGATGTGATAGTTCTGAGTCATGTGAGTTTACCAGAAGTTCTGAAAACTGATTTAAACAATTTAGATTGCCTTCGGGCCAATTGCCGGTTTGGGCCAAAACAGAAATAGGGTCTAAGTGGATAAGTATTTGCTCATGGTTGGGCAAGCGTTTAATTTTTTCTAGAGCCGATAGTGAAAAGCTGGATAGTTGGAGATGAATTTTTGTTTTAGAGATTTTAATGTCGGCTAATAGATTTTCTAAATCTTCATACTTTTTGATGTTCTGAATCCATATACTATCTATTTCGCTCTCTAGCGCTGCAAGTATCGACTGTTTAGCTTGATCTACATTTTCACCATCGATTGTTTGACAGGTATTCCATTTTTTAGGTTTTAGCTCAATTTTGTATTTCTGATATGCGGTACTGTCTTGATGATAAAATGGCTTGACCATAATGCCTTCCCGAGACTCCCAAACCATATTTTTATTGTAATCGGCTCCCTCAAGCTCATATTGAATTTTTTGTTTCCATTGTTTTTCAGAGATGGGAGGGAATTCTTTGAACATGATACCTTTTTTATGTTTCGATTAGGGATTTAGGTCAGTTGGTTGTTTATAGAGAAAATAAACCGATTTAGAGTCATATTCTGGAGTAATTAATTACCGCAATTTTCCTTTGTTCTATACAATTGAACGCTTAATCTAGAAAATTAATAATATTTAGTCCGCTGAAATACAATAATTTAAATTTGATAGAAATATGAACAAAAATGTGATTGAGCAATTTCTAATAAAGCTAACGAATATGGATATAAGCAGGTGTTTTTATATCATAAAATCAAAATAATATACTTTTTTTTAAAGAATAATTTCATCTTTTTTTCCTTAGCCTATATATCTTCGTACCGGTTAAGGCTATCATTTCGGAAAAAGAAATTTAGCCAAAAATCTTAAATCTAAGCCTTTGCTTATGAGAATTATGAACGTTCAATTGCTAACAATTAAAGAAAATCGATTAAACGGTAAAATGAACGAATTGGTTGTGTTCTTTTCAATGAATTTGTTTCAATCTAGATTTTTTTGATTTAAGCGGAATAGTTGTATAAAAATAAGTCATTATGGCTATCAAGCGTTCAGCATTAATTATACCGGCCTCCATTCTCATACATTTGTTAATAGTGAATGGAACCCTTTTCTTGTTTACTCCCGATACCTACCTTCAGGGGTTGAATGCTCTATATTACAACTTTTCTTGGCTTTTGATAACCAGTGCTCTTGATTTTTACCCCACCAAGCGAAAAGAGAACTTCTTTACGAACATCCATAAGATGTTCAACCTTTATACCTTATTTGGACTATGCTATTTTGCGATTTTTGGCTTTGGTACCACGGTTGCGATATCAGTAGTATATCATATTAAGATATTATTGATAATCTTTCTCCTCTTAACTATATATAGAGTCTTCTTTTATTGGGCTTTAAGAAAATACCGATTTATGGGGGGGAACTATGTGAACGTATTAGCTATTGGACGAGATAAAAATTTAAAGAAAATTAGAAGGGTTTTTGACGATCCCTACCTAGGCTATCGATATAAAGGTTTTTTTGATGATAGCCCATCGGTGAGTCCAACCTATTTAGGAGAAATATCAAAGTGCTTTGACTATATTACAAAAAATGATATAGATGAAGTGTATTGTCTTGCATCTAAATTTTCCCAATCTGAACTTCAACGTCTTATAGATTTTGCCGATAACAACTTGATAAAGCTTAAGATTATTCCCGATAATAAAGAAGTTTTTACTCGCTCGATGAGCTTGGAAATGTATGACGGAATACCGGTGCTTAACATTCGTAGGGTCCCCCTCGATACGGACTATTCACGAGTAATTAAGCGTATTTTTGATTTGATTTTTTCTTCTTTGGTCATGATATTTGTGTTGTCATGGTTGGTGCCTTTGATGTACATATTAATCAAATCCGAATCACGAGGCCCTTTGTTCTTTAAGCAAAAGCGGCATGGATATAAAAAGCGCGTTTTTTGGTGCTATAAGTTTCGTTCGATGGCGAATAATTCGGAATCTGATTCCAAAATGGCCACCAAGAATGACATGCGCGTAACCAAGGTCGGTAAGTTTATTAGAAAAACCAGTATCGACGAACTACCACAATTTATTAATGTGTTTTTAGGTGATATGAGCGTAGTAGGCCCTCGACCTCATATGGAATTGCACACAGAAGGCTATCAAACCTCCGTAGATAAATATTTAGTTCGACATTTTGTGAAACCTGGCATTACGGGTTTGGCACAAATTAGAGGCTATAGGGGAGAGGTTGAAAAAAAGAGCGATATCTTAAATCGAATCCGTTTAGACGTACTTTATGTAGAAAAATGGACTTTGGGATTGGATTTAAGAATTATCTACATGACAGCATATAATGTCTTTGCCGGAGAGGAAAAGGCCTATTAGTAGTGTAAAGTAGTAATTTATTATGACAGAATTTGACAAAGGTTTTAGTGAACGAGAGGAAAAGAATCTTGGAAAAATATTTTTCAAATATTTGAAATATTGGCCTTGGTTTTCCTTAGGGGTTGTTCTCTGTTTATTAGCAGTTTTTCTATATCTACGCTATGCGGCCCAGACACAATTTGAGGTAACCAGTACCATATTGGTAAAGAATAAAGACCAAGGGCAAGGCGCGGTAGAGAATGAAAGTATAAAGAGTCTGGGTTTAATCAAAAACAATTATAATGTAGCTGACGAGATTGGAATTTTAAGCTCGTCCGGTTTGATGGAAAAGGTGGTCAATCAAATGGGGCTTGATGTCAGCTTTTTCATTGAGGGCAATATTCGCGACGTAGAAGTGTATGGTGACGATGTGCCTCTAAAGATCTTGGTAGATAAGACTGAATCAAAAGTGATATATGATGAGCCCATATATATATCTATTGTAGATGAAAGTAATTATGAGATTAAGGCCTCACTAGAGGGAGTTGACTATAATGAAACGCATGTTTTTGGCGATTTGGTTAATGCTCCATTTGCAACTTTTACAATTAACCTTAAACCAGAAGTAGAGTTTGAGCATTCAGATAAGCCATTATATTTTGTACTTCGAAATACTGATATAGTAGTAAATGAATTCTTGGAAAGTTTAAGTGTAAATAGGGTAAATGAAACTGGAGATCTTCTTGGACTGTCTTTTTTGAGTAATAATAAGGTTAAGGGAGAAGATATCGTTGCCGGTCTGATAGAGGCTTATGTGCAGGAAATGATCAAACATGAGAATGAATTGGCCGAAAACACTATTAAAATGATAGATGATCGCATTAAACTCTTATCTGGAGAAATAAGTGGTGTTGAGAGAACGGTTGAAGAATTTAAGACCAGAAATGATTTGACCAATGTGAGTAGTAATGCAGACGTTTACATAGAACAGGCGAACGATTATAAAAGAATGATTGCCGACTACCAAACACAAATTAATGTTATGGAGTCGATTGAAGAGTATCTGTCAAGGGGCAATTCCGACACTCCAATTCCTGGTGCTTTAAGTTCTAATGATCCTGCTCTGGTCAGCATTATAGAACAATATAATCAGACTCTTTTCGAAAAGAAGCAACTGTCTCAATCAGCGTCAAGCAGCAACCCCTTAATTTTGAATATGAACCGTAACCTCCAAGAATTAAGCTCGGCTATTTTAGAGAATGTTCGAAGCGCAAAAAACGGTTTGATAATTGCTATGCGAAATTTACAATCGAATGCCAATAAGTATGATGCTCAAATTGCCAAAGTGCCAGCAATGGAGCGTCAATTGTTAGATATCAGTAGGGAACAAAGTACTAAAGAAGGCCTGTATCTTTATCTTCTACGAAAAAGAGAAGAAGAGGTTCTTTCTCTTGCCGCCCCTGTTTCATCTACGAGAATTGTGAGCCTTCCAAAGGCAAGTATGTATCCTGTAGCGCCAAATAAAACGGCTCTTTATCTAGGTGGTTTTTTACTAGGGTTGTTTCTTCCTTTCTCAATTATTTATGCGAAGGATATATTGAGTAATAAGGTGACTAACGTTGAAGAATTAGAAGCATTAGTGTCGGCCCCTGTTTTAGGTGAAATCTCGAAAAACCCTAAAAAAGGTTTGATTGACTTTTCTCAAGACTCTAGAACGCCTACAGCAGAGTTATTTCAGCTTCTACGGTTTAATTTGGAATATTTTAACAAAACTGATAAGAATCAAGTGGTATTAGTAACCTCATCGATTAAAGGTGAGGGTAAGACTTTTATTGCCTCCAATCTTGCGGTCACACTTGCATTCAATGGCGAGAAGGTTGCAGTTTTATCATTTGACCTGCGTGAGCCTCAGTTAATCGAAAACTTAATGATGAATAAGCGGTCTCCTGGTATCACGGATTTTATCCTTAATCGTGAATATGAAGTGGACGACATTGTTCAGAAACATAAGACCATTGAAAACCTTTATGTGATACCTCCGGGAGAGTCGGTTCAATATGTTGGAAGGCTTATGTTAAGTGAAAAGGTGGGTCAATTGATTAATCATTTGAGAAATGAATTTGATAGAATAATAATCGATACGCCTCCCGTTGGCTTGATTTCCGATGCTTATGCGTTAAACAAGTTTATTGATAGTACTCTTTATATCGTGAGAAAAGATTATACAGGTAAGGATCATTTAAAAATCTTGGAGAGAATTTCTCATATGAAAAAATTAAAGAATACAATGGTTGTATTGAATGGAACGGAGACGTTAAGTGCCTATGGATATCAATCAGGAGTCTAATAATTCTTAATTCTAGGAAATGACTGTTAAGAAGAGGATGTTTCAAAATGGTTTAGCCTCGGTGTTTCAAAAAGGCGTAAGAGTTTTAGAACAGCTTTTTTTAGTTCCTTTTTTTATCAGCTCTTGGGGTGCGGCCTATTATGGCGAGTGGTTGACCTTAACCATTGTTCCTACTGTTATTGCTTTTTCGGATTTTGGTTTTGGCTCTGCAGCAGCTAATAGTTTTGTTTTGAAATATGCGGCTAATAAAAAGCAAGAGGCAGCAGATATCAATAAGACAGGGATTTACGTTATAAGCCTAACCATTCTCTTAGCCTTATTGTTAAGTTTTTTAGTGTTGTATTTATTGAATTATTTTGATGTGTTCAGTAAATCACTTATTGATTCCCAAGAAGCGATTATAGCAGTATCTATTTTAATTTTCACACAATTACTTTCTTTTTACAGGCAATTGATAGAGGCTTACTACAGGGCGGCCGAAAGAGCTTCTTTAAGTATCAATTTGGTATCCTTTAAGGCTTTAGCCAACGTATTGGCGGGACTATTGGTATTGCTTTTGGGTTATGGAATAGTTGAGTTTGCCTTGTCTCAATTAATGGTGATGATAATTTTTATTATTGGTTACTGGTTGAAAGGTCAATCTGTTATCGGTTTATTCAAGTCGCATAAAGGACGTAGAGATAATTTAATCCTAAAAGATATAACGACTAAAGGTTTGAGCTATCTAATGTTGCCGCTCTGGCAAATAATATATTTTCAAGGCTCCACATTCGTAGTGCGAATAGTTTTAGGTGCTGAGTCGGTTGCTGTTTTTAACACGGTAAGAACATTAAGTCGATCTTTCAATCAGATTCTGTATTTGGTCGAGCCGACAGTTTTTCCTGAATTGATAAATCAAATTGGCAAGAACGCCTGGGGGGTGGCACAAAGAATATTTAGGGTTGCCATCATCAGTGTTTTTGGCCTTTCGGTAATCGGTTTTATTTTTTTATCTCTTTTTGGTCTTTGGTTTTATAAAGTTTGGACCAATAATGAATTGGAAGTGCCTAGCGCGATGTGGTACATTTTTGTGTCCGGAATGCTTTTAAACGCTTTATGGTATACAGCGGAGATGGTTTTTAGAGCTGTTAACAAACCAAGGAAAATGGGGTTGTATGGGTTGACTGGAGCCATAATTTCGGTCGGGACGATTTATGTGATGGCCGAAAAAATTGGACTTGTGGGCGCCGCCATAGGAACAATTACACTAGATATTATTTTATTGTTTTTAGTGCTCCCTGAAGCCTGTAAACTAATGAGAATGAACATTTATGATTTGTTTAGCGGAGGACTGGGAGATTTACGGAACTTTATCTTTAGAATTAAAAAGAGCCTTCTGACATAATTTATATAGTTTTAAAAGAAAGCTGGATTTAATTAATACTTAATCATGATTTTAATCAAAGCTCTTTCGTTTATATTATTGTTTCCATCTTTTTTTGTAGTTAAGAAGGTTATTAGAAAAGAGGATTTGAACTTTTTTGATTTATTAGTACTTTTTAGCACCCTTTTTTTTGTTGTTATTCCCTTGAAATCAGATGAGAAGGTATTTAATGCTATAGGGATACTTACTACGGAAACATCCATTTACGTCTTTTTTTATTTGTTATTCTTTCTAATAGGCAGCTTAATTGCAAGTTCATTGATAGTTCCAGATAATAATAGCCCTATTAATATCACTTACTTCATAAAGAAATATCCAAAAATCAAAATAAGTGTTTTTTTTAAGGTTTTACTGATATTACTTCCCGTCGTTTCTTTAGTATATTATATACCTCAAACTTCTTTTATAACTGCATTCGATACGATTCAAAATGAAAGCTCTAAAGCAACATATGAGCAATCTTCCTTAATAAAGTTTTTTTCAACCATTTTCAGATTTGGTGTAATAATACCAATTTTACTGCTGTGTCAAAATTTGAAGAATAAAAAAATTGACATACTACTATTGATTTCCTTATCTCTTTTTTTGATAAACTTTTTGATGCTTTCAAGAAGAGATTTACTTGAATTCTTCCTATTTGGATTTGTTGTTTTTTACTCTATCAATCGGCAAGTCATAAATCGAAAATTTATATCCTATTCCCTGATTTTTGGGGCTCTTATATATTTCATCTATTTTCCTTTTTATAATGTTATCAGGACCACTTCTGTAGAATTTAAGATAGAAGAACCATTTACTTCAGTACAAAAAATTTATGAATACGGGATTGATAATTACAGTAAAACTAGTAATAGTGCATCAGACCTCACAGACACTAGGGCTATAAATCTTTATAGAGCAATTTACTGGATAGCGAGAAATGATAGTGATAGGGATATAACTTGGGGAGGTATAACATTATCTGCGATTGATCATGCAATTCCTAAATTTATTAATCCAGGTAAGGGACTTGGCTCAGAAATAGTCTTACAAGATAGACAGCATATAAGTTATGATTCAGCTGATTCTTTTTTATTGTTGGCTCTTGCTGATTATTCAACCCTAGGGGCTTTAATTACTATATTTTTCTATTTGTTTATATATAAATTGTGGAAATTCATAACAGCGGTTAATAAATTCATTTTTGGCAACTCAATAGTTGCCTTGTATGTTGTCTACTCACTATTTAGTCTTAGTTTTTCCATTGAAACTAAGCTTGATGCAATTCTAGCGGATACCGTTGCATTCTTGATTATGGTTGTAATTATTGATGTTATCCATAGTACTAATTTTATAACTATAAAATCAAATAAAGTCACTAATAGAGAATATTTTAAATCATCCGAATTACAGGGTGTTGAATGATTTTTGGTTTGTGTATATATGAAAATAGTTCTTTTAAATCACCATCAGCATTTTACAGGTTACAGCATGAAAAGGTATGTTTCCTTCTTGAAGAATGGTTTAGTTGAAAAGGGGCATAATGTCGAGGTATGGTTTCCGAAACCATATTTTTCTAATAAAAATCTACCATTTAAGTTCAATAAATGGCTGCGTTATATTGATCAGTTTATTCTATTTCCGATAGTTCTGCTCTTTAGAACCCAAAGACTATCTAAAGACACCCTTTATGTGTTAATAGACCAAGCCTTGGGTATGTGGATGCCGATTTTGAAAAACAAATATCATATTGTTCATTGTCATGACTTTACCGCACTAAAATCTTCAATAGGGCAAATAGCTCAAAACCCTACAGGAAGAACAGGTAAAATTTATCAGAAATTAATTTTGAAAGGGGTTTCACAGGCTCAAAATTTTATATCCGTATCAAAACGGACACAACAAGAACTAGTCACTTTTTTAAAAAGGTCACCAACTATTAATAATCAAATCTATAATGCTATCGATCCCATATTTAGTCTAGGGAATATTGATGTGGCTAGAAAGGAGGTTGGTATGAGCTTGGGTGAAAATTTTGATAAGGGATATATTTTACATGTCGGAGGCAATGATTTTTATAAGAACCGAGTAGGGGTCATCTTGCTTTATACAGAATGGAGAAAACAAACTAAGAAAGATTTTCCTTTGATTATGGTGGGGTACGAGCCAAATCAAGAGATATATAGGGCCTATGATTCTTCCTCATTCAAAGAGGATATTTATTTCTTCAAGAATATAAGTAATGACATGCTCGTAAAATGTTATCGTGGTGCCTTATTATTTTTATTCCCTTCGCTTTATGAGGGGTTCGGTTGGCCTGTGGCAGAGGCCATGGCTTGCGGTTGTCCAGTAATTACAACTGATGACGCTCCTATGAACGAGGTTGGCGGTGATGCGGCGTGGTATATTAGCAATAGCGTTAATTATGGTGACCTGACAGTATGGGCAAAGACCGAAGCAAAAGCGATTGATAGTTTATTGAATTTGGACGAAAGCGATAGGGAAGGATACATATTTAAAAGTAAGGAAAATGCCAAACGCTTTACCGGAAAAGTGATTTTAGACGAAATAGAGAAGACGTATTTAGAGGTGCTTGACTCAGTGCAAGACTAATGAATAGATAATCTTAATAAGGTAAATCTCGTTTTTAAAAAAAGGATGTATCCCGAGGATAAAAAATATGAATAGAAATTTTAGTAAACGTTTACTTTTTATAGGATATAACTTTGCACCAGAATTGACCGGTATTGGTAAGTATTCTGGGGAGATGATGCATTGGTTGGCAGAGCGTGGTCATGATTGTACAGTACTAACAGCTTACCCTTACTACCCTGATTGGAAGGTACAGGAGCCTTATAGAAGCTCTAGGTTTTGGTACAAAAAAGAGCTTCATCAATTTAGTTCTGGTGGACGACTAAGAGTTATTAGATGTCCAATGTACGTGCCTAAAGAACCTAGTGGTGTAAAAAGAATGATGTTAGACACAACATTTTCGATTTCGGTATTATTTCGTATGTTACCCCTATTGTTAGAAGAGAAATTTGAATGGGTGATCAGTATAGCCCCCTCCTTTCAATCTGGCATTTTAGGAGTTCTTTATAAAAAATTTAGACGTTCTAGGCATCTGTATCATATTCAAGATTTACAGATTGAAGCTGCCCAAGATCTTGGGTTGATTAAATCTTCCTTTCTATTAAAAGTATTGTTTGGTACCGAGAGATTTATATTTAGAAATACAGATATCATTAGCAGTATTTCAGAGGGTATGATATCACGGATAGAAAGAAAAGCTAAGAAACAGTTACTGTTTTTTCCTAATTGGACAGATACCAAAAGTTTCTATCCCCTATTAAAATCGAAGACTAGTTTAAAAGAAAAATTTGGCTTTAATACAGATGATTGGGTAGTGTTGTACTCTGGTGCTATCGGTGAAAAACAGGGCCTAGATGCTCTATTACATTCAGCTAAAAAGCTGAAGTCATTCACAAGAATTCAATTTGCAATTTGCGGAACGGGACCTTACAAAGAAATATTGGAGACCATGGCTCAGAATATGAATTTGAATAATGTTCGTTTCTTGCCATTACAGCCAAAAGAAGAATTCAATTCTTTTTTGAATATGGCCGATTTACATTTGGTCATACAGAAAGAAAATGCAAGTGATCTTGTTATGCCATCGAAATTGACCACCATTTTGTCGGTCGGCGGTCTGGCTTTGATTACGGCAAATAAAGGATCAAGCTTATACAAGGTCGTACAAAATCATCAAATAGGTGTTTTGGTCAAAGCTGAAAATCAAGAGGCATTGAATAATGGAATTTTGAGTATTTACGAAGACGACGGCCAGGCAATTTTGAGAAGAAATGCTAGAACATATGCCGAACGATATTTGGCTTTGGACGAAGTGATGGGTGCTTTTGAAAAGAAACTACTTAACTATCAATAATAAGACAATTTAATAGACGTTCAATTATATCTATAGAAAATTTAGTTAGCTTATAAACTCATAGTCAATAAATTTATTTTTTATAGTTTATAATGATATAAACCTAAGAAAATCTGGTTTTTTATGATGAATAGCTTAGCACGAATAATCTTTTTGGCCAAAACAAAGATTGCCATGTCTAAGTTGAATAAGCAGTATTTAGAAGCGGAATATGATTTGAAAAATCGGGATGTTTCTAAATTAAACTTTGAGAGAAGAAAAAGCCTGATTGATCATGCAATCCAAAATTCGGACTTCTATAAAGAAAAATACAAAAATCACCTTAGTCTTGGTAAAGGAATTATTGATGAAAAAGACTTTTGCCAGCTACCTGTACTTACAAGGACTGATTTAATAGGCAACTTTAATAAGATTAAATCGGTGGGGCTTAAATCGCCTGATTACAGAAGAGCTAGTTCCTCAGGAAGTACAGGAAGCCCAGTGACAGTTTTGCACGATCAACGACGACCGGAAACACCTACAAGATGGAGAATTTTAAACTGGTGGGGGGTAAAGCCATGGGAGAATCAAGCCTTTATTTATAGATACGAAAGACCTATTGAGAAAAGGTTCTTTAATTCTATTATTTGGTGGCCGACAAGGCGAATATTCTTTGCCGCGGCAGATTTCAATGAGAAAAAGATTGAAAAGTTTATTAGACGATTCAATCGGATCAAACCTGCCTTGGTACAAGGTTATGTAGATGTAGTGTTTGAATTTGCTCTTTACCTATTGGATCATAATATAGAAATAGAGGCTCCGAAAATGGTTTGGGTTACTTCAGCACCTTTGTTTGAAGAACAAAGGGAAATTATAGAAAAAGCTTTTGGAGCGCCAGTCTGTGATCAATATGGTAATACCGAAATTCTACTTATCGCAGCAGAATGCAGGTCTCAAAACGGTCTTCATATAATGCAAGACAAAGTTCACGTAGAGTTTGTTGATGAGAATAATAAACCCTTGCCGCCCAATAAAACTGGAAAGATTTTACTGACCGATTTAACGAACTATGCTTTTCCATTAATAAGATATGAGATTGGGGATGAAGGCAAGGCACTAGATTTTAGTTGTAGTTGCGGAGTGCGATTACCATTGATGGAGAACGTGAAAGGTAGGCAAACCAAAAATATTAAAACCCCCTCCGGACTTCTAATAAGGGGTGAACATATAATGGCAATGTTTAATGGGTATATGAAGTTTTTTAAGGAAATACAGCTGTATCAGAAGTCTGATTATTCCGTTTGCCTTTATTACGTTTCCCGAAAAGCGAGTTATGGAGCAGAGGAAGCTTCTAAAATGATTGAGCTACTTAGAAAAAGAACTAGATATGAAATTCAACTTGAGCACAAAAGGGTGAAAAAAATTAAAAGATATAATGTGAAAACACCTTTGATTGTCAATGAATTTACTTAATCATATTTAGATGCAAAATAAATGAATTTCAAGCTGTGTGTAAAAAAAATTGGTGAATCATTAATAAATGAAAGGTACCATTACTTTTCTAATAAACGCGCCAATGAAATACTCTTCTCCATTAAAAAGGTAAATGGTCTTGCCGACAAGAAGCAATTAAGAAATGCAGAAGAATATGCAAAAGATGTTTTTGGAAGTGTCAGATTCGCTCCTTGGTTAAAGGTATACACGTCAGTGAGAGGTGAGTTTTTAGAAGGATGGATCCCAGATAATTTTTATGGGAGAAATGTGATTACTAGAATTCAAGGGGACTATGGAAAGACTTCGTTCTTAAAGTCTCTTAGCCATAAATTATTTGATGAGCGCGTTTGCCCAGACTTGGCTTATTATATAAATGGAAGTTGGTTTGATCAAAATTATTATTGGGTACAAAATCAACATGTAGCCGATTTAATTTTTTCAAACGATGATAAGGTAGTCTGTAAACTTGACGATACCGCCCAGGGCAAGGGTATATTTTTCATGGGTAGAAATGAATTTGATCTTGAAAGGTTACAAGGCTTCGGTAATTTTACGATTCAAAGGCCCATTGTTCAAAACTCTTTCTTCGAAAAATTTAATTCGAATTCTGTGGCAACCATTAGATTAACGACCGTTCTAGATTTAATGGGTGAAGTTCAGTTGCGGGCAAGTTACTTAAGGTTAGGACGTGTCATGGATACACATGTTCAATCCTCTTCACATATTCGAATACCTATAGATATGAATACAGGTTTACTCTCGAACGAAGGGTATCTGCCTAACTGGCATCGAATAGAAAAACACCCTGATAGCAGTGTCGGCTTCGCGAACAAATACCTTCCTAATTTTGAGGATTGTGTAAATATGGTCATTAGATTACACAATAGAATGCTGATGGTCGGTAGCATTGGTTGGGACGTAATCGTTGATAGTAGCAGTAAACCGGTTTTGATAGAATGGAACGGCTATAGTAATGATATTAAATTTTCAGAAGCCACCCAAGGGCCTTGTTTTCATGATTTAAACTGGCACCAGTATTCCTGAAAAACTGAGTTGAGACTATAAATGAATATCGTAATTTTTGCTAATAAAAGCTTTGATTTGGCCGGGATTGTTTCCACATTCCTTTTTTATCTCATAAATTTTTGCATCAACAAGAGTTCTATACCACCAACCTTGAAGAAAATGCCATAAGAACCCTTCTTTTCCTTGGGTGAACCCTAGTTTAATGATGTAGCGATACAAAAAATAAATAAAGGCCCTTACAAATAATGGCATGTTGGCGTATTTTTTTTTCTTTTCCCTCTTAGATTCGGCATCTTCTGATAATTTCTTGCCGTATGCCCCTTTAGATTTATCATCTAAAAAATTAAGCTCAAGATTTAAAAGATCAACCGCTTCTCTAATGGAATAGCCATTATGTTTCTGTGTCCACCAACCTAAAGAGTTCAAGTTATGATCTACAAAATAATTGTCAAATAGTATGCTTTCCCCATTCGTTAATATAATGTGCTCGTCCATCCATCTTTCTTCACAAAAACCCTGTTGATATTTAAATAAGCGTAACATATTCATTTGAAGCATGCCCTTGGTCATGAGTTTATTTAGAAAGAACATTTTTCGTTCAAATACCACGCCTGAGATGTTTGAGCTTAAATGTGACACTTTTGAATGAATTTCTTCAACCAACTCGTTGGTTAAATATTCATCGGCATCTAACCGAAAGACCCATGTTGTTTCAATCGGAAGATTGTTCAATCCCCAATTAAATTGTTTGGCATAATTATTTTCCCATTTATTTTGATAGACTTTTGCACCCATAGACTCAGCTATTTCGACGGTTCTATCGTTTGAAAAAGAATCTACTAAAAATATTTCATCAGAAAACTTTTGAGCATTGAGTATACATCGCTCAATATGCTTTTCTTCATTATAGGTAAGAATGATTGTTGAAATAGATAGCATATCAGTTTTTTAGTTCTCTGTTTTTTATAAATTTAGCAGGGTTTCCACCTACCACTTCCCAAGGTGCCACATCTTTAAATACCACTGCTCTGGCCCCCACGATTGCCCCCTCGCCAATGGTGACTCCGGGCCCTATGAAAGATTCGGCTGCGACCCATGCCATGGGGCCTATGTTAATGGGTCTAGTATAAAGTGGATGGCCTTTTAAGGTATAATCATGAGTTCCGGTACATAGATAGGCCCGTTGCGAGATAATAGCCCTATAGCCGAGAGTAATGATACCTTGCGAGTAAAGGTCGACGCCGTCTGCAACTCCGACTTCATCATGAATAATTAGATTCCAAGGTGCCCAAATCTTTACTTTTGGATAGATGTGTACCCCTCTGCCAATTTTGCCTCCAAAAACACGAAGAAGAAATGAGCGCCAAGAGTGTAGAGGACGAGGTGAATACTTAAACAGAAGCGTATATACAAAATTCCAGACGAGCCTTGATAATCGATTTTTTAGGGAGAATGAGGCTCCTGTATAAGTGTCCGTATTATGCATTTTCAATTTGATTGATGAAATTTTGGGCAGCTCTAGTTATTGTGAAATGATCTGAAAAAACTTGATAGGCATTCTTTTTCATCTCTTTTTTTTCCTTCAATGATAAATTAAGCCATTGGTCTATCATTTCGTAGGTCTCTTTATAATTGTCGTTACTAACGATTCCTCCTTTCCCTTTTTGAATTTCTCTCCAAATATTCACTTTGTCACTTATTAATACGGGTATTGCGCATGCCAATGATTCGACGACCGCAATACCAAAGTTCTCTTGATGGCTTGGTAGTATAAATACCTCACTCTCATAAAAGGCCCCCCACTTAGCTAATCCACCAAGCATTCCGGCAAAAATGATGTTATCAGAAGGTTGGGCCAGTTTCATCATGTCATTGGCGTACTTGCTTTCATTCGGTCCAGCGATAATCAATTGTGGTAAATGGCTATGTTTTTTTTCTAATTGGCAATAGGCATTTATTAGTAAGTCAATTCCTTTTTTAGGGTGAATTCTACTTAAAAACAGCAAGAATGGTTTTCCATTCCATTTTGGTACTTTACTTTTAAATTCAATTTTCATTTCCTCGGAATATTTAGGGGGCTCCTGTATTCCGTAGCCGACATTTATTTCTGAGTGAGGCTTGTAGTTTGGAAAAGTGGTACGGGCCAATAGAAGTTCTTCCTCGCAGGTGAATAATACCCCATCGGCTTTGTTCACAACGTCATTTTCAAAAAATTTCCAATAAAGTCTATTTCTTAAAGCCTTGATGCGTCTTTCTTTAGCTCTCTGAAAATAAGGGTCTAGCATACCATGCGGCATAACGAAAACCTTAGGTCCCTTGTGATGTTTTCGCCTGAATTCAATTATGGTATTAACACTGGCTTGACTATGATATAGCCATAATGCATGAATGATTATAAAATCATAGCTCGATAAGTTATTCTCAAGCCAAGGAACAAGCTTGTCATTATATTTCCAAGGAGTTTTACTTTCTCCTAGAGCATGTATTTGAAATGAATCATCTTTTATAAAATCAGCTTGAGGATTATCGAAAGAAACTACCTCGTTAACAATTCCCATTTCCGCCATTTTTGGAATAGCATTTCTAATACCTTGGCAAGGTCCTCCTTGCTTAGGATTCATGCTTGGAATTATTCGAAGTATTTTCATTTTCCTAATTTTAAATTATAAATCTTGTTTTACGGTGAAAATACTTTGCAGAAGAATCTATCTCCTTGATTTTGAGAGTCGGCACACCAGCATATAGAGAAAACTCTTCAATAAATTTTTTATTCAATAATGACTTTGCACCTAAAACAGAATTATTGGGAAGTGCAGCTCCACCAAGAATAGTACAATTGGTTCCTACGAAGCAGTAATCTCCAATAGTTATTGGTAAGCTGTCTTGTCTGTTTTCATAAATATTTACACTGTGTGTTAATAATTGAGAATGGTATCCTGCTATGGTAGTGTAGTTGCCAATACTTATTTGATTTGTACAATCTAAATGATGTTTTTTAGTTATCGACGCTTCTTTTCCTAAAACTAAACTACTTTTTCTATCAGATTGATGATTGAAATGCTGTGATTTTGTTAGAGTAGGAAAGCCCGTTATCCAATTCGAGCGATTAATTGATGAATTTCGCCCCATTATTATTGAGTCTAAATGAATAGCAATATTAAAATGTTCTATTTTACTACCCTCTTCCATTATTAGATGTCTGGGATAGACATATGCTAAGCCAATCTTGGCAGAAGGGTGAATGTCGTAATTCCATATTTTTAGTAAAAAGTAACGTCGTAAACCCCAAGGCAAAAATATAATTAAGACTGAAAATATTTTTTTCATGATATAAAACACTCATTATATACCGATTGATATTGTTGGGCAATTCGACCTAACTTAAATCGTTCAACATTTATCAAACCGTCGGTTACAACTTTATTTCTAAACTCATCATTTTCGATCAGGTTTTTATAAGCTTCTCTTATTTCAAGAACACTTTTTGGGTCTACGGTCAATCCTCCTTCCCCAGCAACATCCTTCATTGGAGGAATATTTGAAGTGACAACTGGCCTTCCTATTGCTTGCCCTTCAATTATCGGCATACCAAACCCTTCGAGTAGTGAAGGGAAATTTACAATGTCGCAATTAATATATTCATTAATAACCTCTTCATTAGTAAGATTTTGAGCAACTGAATAACTGATATTATACTTATTCAATAAATTAATATTAGCAGAGCTTAATTTACCTATGATTCTGAGTCTACACTTTAAATTCTGAATAGCTTCAATTGTTCTGCCCAGATTTTTTCTTTCCAAATGACCATTAATGTGAAGAATTGTTGGGTTTTTTTTGTCAAAATTTTTCGGATGATGAGCGAATTCAGGAGGAATTGGGTTTGGGATTATTGTAAATTTTTCACCAGGTAAGAAAACTTCCTTCAAAACTTGATTTTTTGCAAAATCTGAAATAAAAATAATTTTTTTTGCCCTTTTTAATGAAACTACGTATAATATTTTCCAAACTACTCTTTTTAATCCGCTCAGATAAGATAAATACATAATATCATGAACTGTAATGATTGAGCTATTCTTTTTTAAAAAGTATAACAGGTAGTGTGCATCGCCGGTAATATGTATATTCTTCGAAGAGCTTTTTTTTAGGGCCCGGCCATTTTTTAAGATTGATTTTATGTCAGATCTAGGATTAGGCAAAAAGAACTCAGAAACATTCATTTCGTTGTTCTCCTTTATACCTTGAATAATTGTTTGAAAAACTCTTTGAATGGAGTATCCTACATTTGGATGTCTAAAAATATATGTCAATCTCATCTAAAGAATGTTGTTCTAAATATTCAGCCAGTTTAATAGAATCTTCCTTATAGTTGAGCCTTACTAAATCTTCTTTTTCAACCTAATATAAGGGATGTAAAGGTGAAGGAAATAAGCTATAAATTCAAATATTTGAATTCTAAATTGAGGTTTTTGTTTTTTTTTTGCAGTATCTATATTTAATAAGGTGTGTGGTTAAATAATTAATTAAGCTAGTGCAGAATTGTTGATGTCTTTATCAATTAGCAACAATTCTTTTTAACTGAATCGAAATATTAATATTTCCACTACTGGTATTCATTTTGTTGGATTTAAGATAAACACCTTGATTAAGCTTAAATGGACCTAGGTCTAAATTCTTATTTAGTTCCATTCTACCCGGGGGAATCTCAGCAATCAACACTTCCCCGTCTGACGAATCGGCAATTAGGTTCCAAGACTTGTTAAGATCATTCGAGCTGCCTTTAACTAATTTGACGCTGGTTACGGAAAAGGAATTAGGTATTTTTGTGTTAAGTAGCACCCCATTCTTATCCAAAATTTTTGTTGATTCACTTTGGGACCAATAATCAGTTCTTTTTCCATTTAAAACTTCCGAAATATAGTTGTTGGTCTCATCAATAACTTTACCATAATTTGAATTAATATTTGGGTTGGATTTGTCTTGAATAATTAACTTTATACATTTTCCGGATACGAAATAATCAGTCAATTTTCTCCAACCTTTAACAGTTATTTCGTAACGATTGTTATATCCTTTAAGTCTAGTTTCTGTGTCAATTGCTATTACACCAAGATGCTCGTTTGAGCTACTGTGTTTTGATATATGTAATCCAGAATTTATTACTTGATTATTTGAGCCATAGATGCCAAATGGCCCGTCTTCTGTTGTGTTCAAATCGTTCACATAAATCTGAACGTTGTCCATTATAACTTGATTGCCATGCGTAACGTCCCAAGGAAATATCTGTGATGTTTCAGACACATCCTTGACAGTTATGTTTTGAAACAAACAATTATTTAACTCTCCTAAGAACCTTGCAGCTTGAAACTTCCAAGAATCATCAAATATTTCGGATGTGCTTTCTGAATAAATGTTTTTAAATTCAGAATTGGTTAAATTTCCCAAATCCCATAGGCCGTCCCTTCGATAGCTCTTATAATTCGAAACTTTTGCATTCGTTATGTTGTCTACTAATTTTAGCGAATGGCAATAACCATGTGATCCTCTAACTTTTTCGCTCCCTACATATATGCCGTAATCTGTTGTGTTGTTAATAATGATATTTTTACTTTCTAAAATTGGAGAGTCATCACTATTTAAATAAATCAAATGCGGAGGGTGCATCCAATATTGTCCGCCAGTACCACTTCCTCCAATACTATTGCCATTAGCATCTTGGACATCAGAATATCTGTACGATTGTAAACCAGAGGATTTAAAGTCGCTTACTATCCCTTGGATGCCCATAATAACCCCGTCAAGAGTAACATTTTTTAACTCGATGTTTTTAGGTGTTTTGGTCTCACCTCTATTTTTAGCAATTATCACCTGATTAGGCTTATATTCCTCTTTAAGCTTAATAGCCCATTGGATAAACTGATTTGCTTTTGAGCCTTTGGCCTTGATAGTAACATTCTCAAGCAATACATCTTCGGGCGCATCCATAAAAATCACGGACCTCCACGAAATCGGAGACTTGGTAATAGGTGTGCTAGATTCAAATTTCAAGTTGTGGTTTTCAGTGAGATAATTTGCCAAAAATACCGTATTGGTACTATGGATCTTCTCATTCCATCCGAAATTGGCTTCATAACTTTGGTCATATAAAAATGTTAGATTTTTAATAGTGACATCTTTAGTTAATGCTATAAAAAATGCTGGAGAAAATAAGTTATTAATTATTATGTTAGGACTATTTTTTCCTTCTAACCAAGAATTATTATCTAGAAAAATAGATTTATTGCCTGTTGTTTCTAAATCAAGAAAAATATCATATTCTATAAGGACTTTAGCTTTTATAGATGTTGCTTGCTTGAGAGTTTCAACCAGTTCCAGTCTATCATCTCGAATTCCATCCATTATGGCGCCAAACCAATAAGGCTTTAGATATTCCGATTTAAATGTACCCGCTAATTCTAAATCCGCAAATATCTGCGATTTGTCTGATGTCTCGATTTCTGTATTATCGCCACGGAGTTCTCCATTTTGTAAAATACCTCCTTTGAATCTTATTAATACGTTTTTTGGTAAAACTACAGTTTGTCCTTTAAGGTCGAAATTATGTTCGATTTCCCAAATGGTATTTTGCAATTCGTTCGGAATTACTGACCAATTGAAGTCGCTGGGTACAATAAAAATTTCTCTTTCAGGTAGATTTTCGCTAACTGGCTCTATTTCTTCTTGAACAGTTTTTGGTTTTTTTTCTTCCAATCCGTAACTATAGTTTTGCGCTTGAGCAGTTACGGCAAGTATGATGAAAAGGTATTTCAAGTAGTTCATTGTAGTAAGCTCTAGATCTTAAAAAGTAATACGCAATATCAAAAATAATATTGTATCAGCAACTTAACAATTAGGTAGTATTTTAAAATAACTACTTAATTTAAAGTATGGCTACATGAAATGCCTTGAATAAACTGTTTGGTAGACTTTTCTACGGTAAAGAAATTTGAATAGGCTTTGTGGGCGTTCTGCGCTAGATTTTTTCTATGACTATCTGAAAAACTAAGCCAGTCTTTTAAGGAATCGAGTATAGATTCTTCAGAATTGTCAATGATCACCCCGGCTTCTGAACTATGAATAACATCCCAAATGTTCACTTTTTTGGTTATTAGTACCGGAGTGCTGCAAGCCAATGCTTCCACTACGGCAATCCCGAAGTTTTCTTGGTGACTAGGTAAAATGAAAACGCCACTTTCGTAAAAAGCACCCCATTTAGAGTGCCCAGATAATGAGCCGGGAAATAAAATTTTCGAAGAAGATGATGCCAGATTTTTGACGTTTCGCCCGTATGAATGATCGGCAGGTCCCGCTATAACGAGCTGAGGTAAATCGGGTAACGTTTGCTCAAGGCTCAGATATGCCCTAATTAATTGTTCGATCCCTTTTTTAGGATTGATTCTACCTAAAAAAAGAAAAAATGGCCTTTCATCCCATTCAGGAACGGCTACTTTTAAAGCTGTCTTCATTTCTGAAGACCTCAAAGGGGGTTCTTGAATGCCATAGCCAACATTAATTTCTTTTTTAGGGTTATAAGCGGGAAAAGTGTCTCGCGCCAGTAACAATTCTTCTTGGCAAGTAAACAACAGGCCATCGGCCTCATTTACCACTTTTTTTTCTACTAGATTCCAATATACATTATTTCGAAACGCTTTAAACCGTCGTTCTTTGGCCTTTTGAAAATAGGGGTCGAGCATGCCATGAGGCATAACATATATACGGGGTTGTTTATTGTTTAAGCGACGATACTTTAAAAACGATTTCATACTTGCATAGCTGTGATAAAGCCATAACGCATTTATGATGACGATGTCAAACCGTTCAAGATTTTTTGTCAGCCAGGGGATCAGTTTCTTGTTATATTGCCAGAGCGAACGGCCCGCGCCAAGAGCATGAACCTTGAATTTGTCAAGTTTTAGATAAGGGGCGTTACTTTCATCAAAACTTAATACCTCACAATGAATCCCATTCTTCTTCATCTCAGGAATAGAATTTCGAATACCTTGGCAAACGCCACCATGATCTGGGTTCATGCTTGGTACAATATGAAGAACATTCATCTGTCTTGTACGGTTATATGAAGTTGTCTGGTATTTATAAAAAATTCGTAGACAACACTTCTCTAGTTTGTTTGGTCTTTGATGTAAATGGGGGGAATTTAAAATGGTAAAATAAGACTGAATTAATAGGGAAACTATTTGTTGAACGTTAACGATTGGTTATCAGCTATTAAAGTTCAATATAATAATTTGATACGGCTATAACCGTTCAAATCAATTCAGAAATAAAAATCACCCCGATTTGAGGGCTAAGATGAGAAAAAAAATGGACGGAAAAGTAAATCGTTCTGTAAACTACAGAAAAAACAAGTCAAGCGACTGTTGTATGTTTTATTTATTGCCCAGAAATAATATAGGAGTTTGCTTTGCTTTTTCTCAATAGACCAAAACGTACATTGCCACTCTCACTTTCAAAAGTAGCTTTGCCGCCATCGGTATAGTTAATATGAACTCCTGGGTCTGCCTGTATGGTTAGAACTGCACCGTTATGTGCTTCTAGGTTCAGGGTTTCGCCAACTTGCATTTTAGAGAAGTTTAGTGGTAAAGTAAGAACACCTGATTTGGTACAGGCAATAGTATTATTGACATCTTGCTCTTCTATTGGTCTTGAAGTAATAAAATCAATAATAGTTGCGATTTTTGGTTCGGAGGTTGTGTTCGGTGCGCTGCCGGTGACATTTTCGGCATATTTAGCGTAAAGTGCATAAGGTACACTCAAAAGTTGGCTTACGCCTATTATTGAATAATTGGTTCCTCCATTAGGATCGACCTGCGTTTCAATAAAAAAAGGACCGTTTTCCCATTTTATTTGATTAAATGCACCATTTGTTCGGTCTCCAGACCCAATTTCTATGCTAACTAGGCCATTGGCATTCGTCTTGGCAGAATGCGTTTCTTCATAAGCTGTGGCTCCATTTACGTTACCTTGCCTTATGATAAGGCGAAGACTTACTGGTGAATCGGCTACCAGGCTGTTGTCAGAAGCTCTTACAATGGCTTGGTAGCTTATTTTTTCAGGAGCTTGGGCGACTGCCCCTAGGCAGAAAAACAAAAAAGCTAATACTATTAATTTATTCATTTCTTTATTTTTTCAGGAGCTTGAATGACCGGTATCCCACTGGTTGTATAAATATTCTGAGTAAATACGTGCCAGCGCTTAAATATCCTAGTGGAACATTGGTCAGACTGCTTTCAATTGATTTTTTCAGAATCATTTGTCCTTGTAAGTCATATAGTTCTAACCAAGTCAGTTGCTCGTTATAATTTATTATTTTGATTTTTACGTATTCAGTGACTGGATTTGGATAGGTAACGATTTCAAGCTGCTCGATATTGTCTTGTAAGTCATTATTTGTATCGTAAATATGGTCTCTGGCGATGAGTATTTTTTGATTGGCATCGTCTACATTATTCCAGCCATCATCAAGGATGAAATTATTTTCTTGGATAGTATCTGATTCTGAAATGTCCGATAGTGGGTTTTCGTTAAGTTCTTCGTTCGTATCGGGGTTAATTTCAATCGGTTCTGGGGATTCATCGGAAATAAGGTAATCGTCCTCTTCTTCGGGATTACCACTACTATTTTGAGGGTCAATTATAAAATTGTTTCCGATTGTGTTTGATGGTGGTAATGACGGATCGATATTTTCTTCAATGTTATCTTGACGTTCAATAGTATCTATATTATTCGAAGAGGGGAGGTGATAGATTTGATTATTGCCGTCTTGACTTGGTAACAGAACATCAGGCACCTCATTCTGCGCGTTTTCTCGAACTTCTAATTCATCCTTTTCGTCCGTATTCGTATCCAAGGAAATATTTTCTTCCCAGGTTTCTGCGTCCATTTCATTAAACTGTAAATCAACATCAACAGAACTGTATTCCGAGTCTATCATCTGTTCTTCTTCATTTTGGGAATTAGAATTGTTATCACTAAGTGAGCGGGTTTCTGCTCGACTTTCTTCTGTAGTTTCGATGTTGTCATCTTGACCAAGTTCTAGTTCTGCCTCTTGCTCCGAAGATGCTATAGAATCTACGTTGTCCTGAATAGGGGTGTTTTCAGAATTTATTATGGGCTCTACCTCATTATGAGAATCAGAAGTAATTTCAGTGATAGAATGAGTTTCCGGTGTAAGTTCGTCTGGAGTTTCGATTTGGTTGTCACGGTTATGTAGGTCTTGTTCTACTTCTTCTCCAGAAGATATATCAGTGTTATGTACATCGCTCTCCATATTATCATGAATTTCACTTTCATTGTTGCCGGTTTCTAGCCCTTCATCTTCTTCGGTATTTACAGAATCAAGTTGATTCTCATGTTCTTGAATACCTTCATTTAGTTCAATGTCTCCATCATCTCCTACTGGGGTTGCCGCATTAATATCTTCAGCATTTTCTTGAATAACCTCTTCGATAGATTCTTCTGAAATTTCTTCGGTAAGAAGTTCTCCTGTGGCTTGTTGAACACTTTCATTGAATTGTATTTCATTGGAAGAGAGCGAAGCATAGAAAATAGACCCTAAAGAGTAAGCAACTGAACCTGTTTGAGATACGGCGTCACCACCTGAAGTGTTCACTGTGTCTAAATCGGGCAAAACTGTTGCCGATTGGGAAAAAACGGTCATGAAGGGTAGCCATAGGGAAACTAGCCCAATAAATAGGTTTCTCATAAGTAGCGTTCAGTTTGGGAAACAAAGCGCGTTGTGTATACGAATGAGAACTGCTAGATGGATGACTTAAAACACTGAAAAGTTATTCTTTTAAGACTTGTAGAATTTCACCTTTATTAGAATGTGAAATGATAAAAAATTTAACAAGAAAAAGACTTATAAATCTTATTCAAATAAACTCGATAGTTGATATTATAATTTTATGATTTGCAATGTCTGTTCAAAACTATTCAATACCGTAATTTTTAATAGATAGTAAGATTTTTTTAGATGAGCCATGGGAATTTTGGTCGTAGCTGTTTCTATTAAACCGTTATCTAGCAATCTTCCCGCATAATCGAATAATTGATACTGGGCATTTTCAAGGTCAAAATCTGTGATGTCGACAAGAATGTAATCAGTTGTCGGATTAGGGTAGGCCAATACTTCAGCAGGTTCGATAGAAACATTCTTTGTAGAGGTCTTTGCCGTAAGATTAATATCGTTTGATTGATTGGATGCAATTAAATTCCCGGAAACTAAGAGTGAGCCTATAGAGTAGGAAATTGAGCCTTTACTCGTAAGCGCAGTTCCGCCAGACGTATTAATTTGATTATCAAGAACGGTGGGAGCTTTTGATTCTGGCAATTCCTGTGCTCTTGACACATAAAAAGCCGCTATAAAGAATAAAATAGGTAAGATTCGGTTCATTTTTTTCAAACGAGCCGATGGGCCTACTAGTATAATTGCATAAATCTGACGCTATTTTTTCGATTAACGGTAGCTAAAGTTGCGTTTGGTCGAAGAAATGGGAGTGTGAAATTTAAACCTTAAATATATTTGACGAGTAGAAATTCTTTAGGTAAGATGGTCTCAACAAGCGCTAAAATATCGAATCATAATTTGCTTTTAGCTCCTATGAAACAAAACAGGAAGTCATCAGATTCTAGCTTTTTATAAGATTCGTGCCAAATTTTTAAGTTGGCTTTTTTTAATAAGGTAGGGTAGTTATGTGAGAATGAATGTTCAGGGCCATAGATTTCTGAATTTTGATTGGTGTTAAAGTCATGATTGATTCCCTTAGGCTCACTGATTACAAGAAACGATAAGCGGAATTCCGATATCCTTTCAAAGACATGTTCTAATTGATTTTGAGTGAAATACTCCAACACCCCCAGCGATGTCACGAATATCATACAATCTTTTGCATTATTCATGACCCAATTAAAGCCATCTGTCGAAATAAAATTCAATTTCTTGTTTGTAGAGAATTTCTTCTTATTGATTTCAATCTGTTCTTTACTTAAATCTATGCCTGTTAGATTTTTTATTTGTGGAAACTTTTCGCTTAAATACTCCAAAACACGACCGTTTCCCGTACCGATTTCAATTAAATGAAAATCTTGATTTGCATGTTGATTCAATTCAGTCTCTAAATGTTCGAAGATAAATGCGCAATCTTTGATAAAGGTGTCTTCAAACCTATGCTGTGTCGTTTCGAAAAAAGCTTTTCCTTGACTTATCCAGAAATCTTTTTGATAACGGGCAAGGGTTTCAAAATCTTCTTTTTTTTCAGCCTCTTTGAGTAAGTGTGCTCTGATCAGAAGATCAATTTTCTTCCACTTTTTGTTTGTGACAATAGTCATTCCTTCTTTTGAAATGGTCGATGCTCTCTCAGGCATTAAGAATGTCAAAGATTTACCACTCCACAATTTCAAGGTTTGCTTAAGGCTAAATGATTGTTTCATCGATTGAACGGTTGGTTGGGTACTTAAAAACTAATCCTTATCAAAAAGAGTAAATTACAATTTAAAGAAATATTCTTTTTCATATTGTTGGTAAATAGTTGATTAAAAAATAGTAAAGCCTTAAAGGTTTGAAGATTGTTTCAAAAATGGTTTGATCTAACCAGACATTTTCTAGAGTTGATATGAAATAGATTTCTTGATGCAATCATCTATTTTCTGCCGTTAATCGACCAAATACTTATTTCATCGATTAATGAAAATGGTCTGAAAATTAGATTTTCAAAAAAATGTTAATTAAATAAGTATTGTATAGCGACTCCTTAACTTTTTTAACAAATAATCGAATTTATGCTCCTGTTGCCCAGTCCTCTTAGTATTGGTTATAAGATTGCTTATTTTCGTTAAGCATACAGATTCCGTTGGTTGCCCCCAGACTATAGGCTGATAATTTGGACTCTGTATATGATTTGTTGATTGATAAAAGTGGATGGAGTTTAAATTTCCTTCACAATTAAATTCAAGATTTATGAATTTCTCGATTCTAGGGGCAAAAATTGAATATCCCAACTTTACCTTACATGAGCTTTTTGATGAGATAGCTTTACGGTTCTCTGACAATATAGCACTCGAAGACCGAGGTAAGCAAACAACCTATTCAGAGTTAAGAGTGTCTGTCAACAAAATGGCAAACTTTCTCAGTGAGAAAGGGGTTAGCGCTGGAGATATAGTGGCAATTTCTATGAATCGCTCTCCGGAACTCGTTGTATCACTTTTGGCAGTGATGCAGTGTGGTGCGGCATATGTTCCCATTGAAGCAACCTATCCTCAGTCGAGAAAGGATTTTATGGTAACGGACTCTGGCGCTAGGTTCTATATTACCGATAATTCAGAAGGTTATGTTCCCTCTAATACGACACCGGTTTTTTATAAACACTTTTTAAGTTGTGAGCAGAGTTTAAAAAACCAAAAGTTAGGGTTGAAAGTATCAAACTTAACTTGTGCTTACATTATTTATACCTCTGGTTCAACGGGTGTGCCCAAAGGAGTTCAGATAGCTCACAAAGGTTTAGCGAACCTTATTTATTCTGCCGGTAAACAGCTTGACGTTAATCCAAGCGATAAGTTTTTTTCGTTGACCACAATTTCTTTTGATCCGATGGTAATGGAATTATATGTGCCCTTGTTACATGGGGCATGTATTGACTTTGTGGATGAGGAAACCCGTCTGGATGGCAGGTTGCTTTTGGAAAAGGCGAGAAGAGATAAGGTTACCGCTATCAACGGCACTCCTAGTATATGGCAGTCTCTATTGGATGCCGGTTGGGAAGAACCTCTTGATATTAAGATATTGTGTGGCGGGGAGGCTTTGACGAAGTCACTATCCCTAGAACTTCTAAAGAAATGTAGAAGACTTTTTAATCTATACGGGCCTACAGAAATTACGGTATGTTGTTTCATGACTGATATTTTCGGGAATGAAGAAACCATAAGTATTGGTAGGCCATTGGCAAATGTTCAAGGCTACTTTTTAGATGAAAATAAGCAGCAAGTTGAACAGGGGATGGTCGGAGAAATAGCCATAGGTGGCGATGGTGTGGCCATTGGTTACTTGAACAGGCCGGAATTGAATGAACAAAAATTTTTAAAAGATGAATTCTCA
This sequence comes from Euzebyella marina, assembly GCF_003687485.1. GTDB lineage: Bacteria > Bacteroidota > Bacteroidia > Flavobacteriales > Flavobacteriaceae > Euzebyella > Euzebyella marina. The sequence continues at coordinate 1,082,013 of NZ_CP032050.1, forward strand.
AACATTGAGAATGCCAAGCTTTACTTTACAGGTGACTTGGGCAGATTGCTTGCTGATGGAAATGTTGAATTTATAGGAAGAAAAGACAGTCAGGTAAAAATAAGGGGGCATAGAATTGAGTTAGGGGAGGTAGAGGTGGCCATTTCCCAGTTGAGAGAGATAAGTAAAGCTCATGTTATAGTTCAAGAGTATCAAAACGAACTTAGATTAATAGCATACATTCAGTCGAGTAATGAAATACAAGATTCTTCGAAAGTTCGTCTGAAATTGCAAAATGAACTGCCCGATTTTCTTATACCATCTCTTTTTATATGGGTAGATGATTTTCCTCGAACTATAAATGGTAAGATTGACCAAGAGAAGTTACCTTCTGTGCAATACCAAAGGCCTGTTGATGCTCCAATATTGAGAAAGCCTAAGACCATACTTGAAAAGCAAATTTGTAAGGTTTGGTGTGAAAATTTGGGTTTTGAAGAGATAGGTATTGATGATAATTTTTTTGACTTGGGTGGCACTTCTCTAATTGCTCAAAAAACTATTGTTCAATTGCGTAAGGTGTTGAATAGTGATGTTGCGGTAATCAAATTATACCAGTTTCCAACAATTGCCCAAATTTCTCTGCATTTACAGGATAAAGTAGTGCAATCTTCCAAGGAAGATGTGACATGGTCACAGGATAACCAAAAAAAGCTAACAACCGATGTAGCCATTATTGGTATGGCAGGTAGATTCCCTGGGGCTGAATCCATTGACGACTTATGGGAAATACTTCAAAATGGGAAAGAGACCATTTCCTTCTTTTCAAAAGAGGAGTTAGATTTTTCGATACCATCGACTGTCGCAAATGATGAAAGATATGTTCCCGCAAGAGGTATCGTGCCATCAGCTAAATTTTTTGATTATAACTTTTTTGGACTTAATCCTAAATTGGCTGAAACAATGGATCCCCAATTGAGACTTCTTTTGGAGGTCTGTTGGGAAGCTCTTGAACATGCCGGTGTAAACGGTGATTCTGAAAAAAGTATAGGAATATATGGCGGCGTCGGGTCTAACAGTTATTATAGAAATAACATACTGCCCAACAAAGAGCTGTTGACCAACCTGGGTATGACCAATGTAGAAATGGTCAATGACAAAGATTATGTGGCAACACGAACGGCTTATCATCTCAATCTAGAAGGTCCGGCGGTAAGTGTTCATTCAGCATGTTCAACCTCTTTGCTAGCCATTTCTCAAGCGGTGGATGCTATCAGAAACGGGCATTGTAAGATGGCCTTGGCCGGAGGGTCAAGTGTCACGGCACCTATGAATAGCGGTCACCTGTATCAAGAAGGGGCTATGTTTAGCTCTGATGGTCATTGCAAACCATTTGATGCAAAGAGTACAGGTACTATGTTCAGTGATGGTGCAGGTGTGGTTCTCCTAAAAAGTTTGGAAGAGGCCAAAAGGGATGGAGATTTCATTCATGCAGTCATTAAAGGGGTGGGTGTCAATAATGACGGCAGCAACAAAGCAAGTTTTACGGCCCCCAGTGTTGAGGGGCAGGCCAGAGCTATAAAAAGTGCGTTAAAAGACGCAAATCTTAAACCGGAAGAAATAAGTTATATAGAGGCTCACGGTACTGCCACGCCCTTAGGTGACCCTATTGAGTTTGAGGGACTTCAAACAGCCTTCCGTTCAACAAGTGAAAAGGGGTACTGCGCTATCGGGTCCATCAAAAGTAACATGGGGCATTTGACTGCTGCTGCCGGAGTCGCCGGAGTGATAAAAACCGTTTTAGCTTTAAAAAACCAAAAAATACCGCCTTCATTAGGGTTTGAAAAGTCCAACCCTGCTATCAATTTTGAAAGCAGTCCGTTCTTCTTGAACAATCAACTAATGGAATGGAACTCCAATGGTGTCAGAAGAGCAGGCGTAAGTTCATTTGGTGTGGGCGGTACGAATGTTCATACCATTTTAGAGGAATATATAGAGGATAAGGTTACTGCCACCGATGAGGGAAGACCTTTTCAAATACTGACTTGGTCGGCCAAATCAGAATATAGCCAAACAAAATATGGCGAGACTTTAGAAAGATATTTTTCAGACAAAACAAATGAAAAGATAGCCGATATTGCTTATTCATTAAATAGTTTTAAAAATGACTTTGCGTACAGGTCTTTTATTGTTGACAGTAATGAAGGTTTCAAAAATTCATTCGGGAATGGAAAGCTGGCTTTCCGCAAAACAAATCATCTAAAGCAAGTTGGTGATGAAATGATTTTTCTTTTTCCGGGCCAAGGGGCACAATTTCTTGGTATGGGCCAAATTTTATATCAAAACGAGCCTGAATTTAAGAAGGCGGTAGACAAATGCTCCCATATATTACAGGAAAATGCAGGAATCAATATTCTTGAGATACTGTATCCAGAAACTTTAACCGAAGAAGGGCAGGAGCGTCTTAATAACACTCGTTATGCGCAACCCGCTTTATTTGTTATTGAATATGCCCTAAGTCAACTGTGGAAAAGTTGGGGTATAGAACCGACGGTAGTCTGTGGTCACAGCGTAGGCGAATTTGTGGCTGCCCATTTGGCGGGAATTTTCACCTTGGAAGATGCACTTAAATTAGTAGCGATAAGAGGAAAGCTAGTAAGCGAGTTACCTAGAGGCTCGATGCTGTCGGTAAGGTTATCTGCCTCCGAACTCAAAGAATTATTGCCGGATAGTTTGAATATAGGTGCCTCCAATTCCAATAAGTTGAGCGTGGTCTCGAGCAGTCTTTCCGATATTGAAGCGTTTGCTGGTCTATTATCTTCAAAGGGAATCGCCCATAAGGTTTTGCCTACCAGCCATGCCTTTCATTCTCATATGATGGATCCGATTGTACCGCAGTTTAAAAAGTATATCTCAACTATTCATCTTACGCCTCCCCAATTGAAAATGGTTTCAACTGTTACCGGTGAAATTCTGTCCGATGAAGAGGCTATAAGTCCTGATTATTGGGCAGATCATTTGCGTGAAACAGTACATTTTGATGAAGCCTCCGCAGTATTGCTTTCTATTCAGGGCGCAGTCATGCTAGAGATGGGCCCAGGTCAGGCGTTAACTTCTTTTGTCAAGCAGCAAAAGGCGAAGTTTTCAGAAGTGTTCCCTGTGCTTTCGCCGACCGATGACCAAACTCAGGTTTACAGACAATTGCTTTCCGCTTTGGGCAACGTGTGGTTGTCTGGTTTTGAAATTGACTGGAAAACCTTTTACAAGGGGCAAGAGAGAAAAAAAGTGCCGCTCCCGACCTATGTTTTCGATAGAAAACCTTGCTGGATTGAGCCTCTACAGTCTACAGCAAACCAATCTTCCGGCACAGCAGCGACCAATGAATCATTAAAAGAGCCAAGAGGTTTACAAACAACCAAACCAATGAGAAAAAATATCCTTTTCGATAAACTGAAAGAAATAGTTAACAATACGGCCGGTATAGAGATAGAAGCTGATGAACGGGAATCCTCTTTTTTGGAGCTGGGTCTCGATTCTTTAATACTTACCCAAGTAGCTCTAGCCTGTAAGAATGAATTTCAAGTTCCGTTGACCTTTCGTCAATTGAATGAAGAGTGTGCATCACCCGTGCTTCTTATTAAATATTTGGACGAGCATTTGCCAGAAGGAGCTTTTCAGCCAAAAATAGAACAAGTGATGCCTAGTCAAATAGAGCTTGACACAGTTGGCACAGGCACTTTGGCGGCACCCTCTAATTCTAATCAGCAAACAGCATTAAGTTTAATCGCACAGCAGCTTCAATTATTGGGGCAACAAATTAATCTTCTGCAAGGAAATGCCGTACAAGATAATACCAGACCGGTCGAAAAAAATGTTCAGTCCAGTCATAATGACATAGGGCATACCATTTTAAATGGTTCAAATCTGGTAGAGGATGATCGCACCGAGGAAGAAAAAAAGGAGCATGCCAAGCCTTTTGGGGCTTCTCCAAAAATTGAGAGAAAAATAAATGGTGCGGAAAATAAACATCAAAGTTTTCTAGACGATCTAATTCAGCGCTATGTTCGAAAAACAGCAAAGAGTAAGGCATATACTCAAAAGCATCGTGGGCATATGTCAGATCCTAGGGTGGTTTCAGGTTTTAAACCTGAGACGAAAGAGATCACCTATTCCTTGGTTGTGAACAAATCAAAAGGAAGCAGGTTGTGGGATATTGATGGGAACGAGTACTTAGATGCTTTAAACGGTTTTGGGTCATGTTATTTCGGGCATCAACCCGATTTTATTGCGGAAGCATTAAAAGACCAAATCGATGCAGGTTATGAGGTAGGGCCTCAGCATCCGCTAGCAGGCGAGGTTTCACAACTTTTATGTGAGCTTACCGGGCATGAAAGGGCGGCACTTTGCAATACGGGTTCCGAAGCGGTTTTAGGTGCCATGCGCATTTCTCGAACTGTAACCGGTAGGTCGTTGATCGTTGCTTTCTCCCGATCCTATCATGGTATAAATGACGAGGGAATTGTTAGGGGTACGAAAAAGTTAAAGACTTTTCCAGCTGCGGCCGGTATAATGCCGAATACGGTAGAGAATATGCTCATCTTGGATTATGGTACCGAGGAAAGTTTACAGATTATTAAAGAACGCGCCCATGAATTAGCCGCTGTATTGGTAGAACCTGTACAAAGTCGTAGACCTGAATTTAGGCCTATTATTTTTTTAAAGGAAGTACGAAAAGTGACCCAAGAATCGGGTGCCGTACTGATTTTTGATGAGGTAATAACCGGATTCCGTTCGCACTTGGGTGGGGCCCAGGCATTATTTGGTATAAAGGCTGATCTGGCAACCTACGGTAAAGTTATCGGAGGTGGTATGTCGGTAGGTGCAATTGTTGGAAAGCGTTCGTATATGGATGCCTTGGATGGCGGTTACTGGAGTTATGGGGATGATTCCTTTCCAGAGGTCGGGGTTACCTACTTCGCCGGTACATTTGTGCGTCATCCGCTGGCCTTGGCCGCTTGTAAAGCCTCCTTAGCCTATTTAAAACAAAAAGGGCCGGCTTTGCAAGAGGAGATGAACAAAAAGACCGATCAATTTGTTTTTAACCTAAATGAACGGTTTACATCGTTGGGCCTCCCTATCACCATCCATCATTTTAGCTCTCTTTGGAGGTTGACCTTTACCGAAGAAATACCTTTTTCCGAGCTTTTATTTGTCTTGTTAAGAGAAAAAGGAATTCATATTTGGGACGGATTTCCTTGCTTTTTAACCGAAGCATATGCTGAAAATGATATTAAGAAATTGACTAATGCTATCCTTGATAGTGTCAATGAATTAATAGAAGAAGGTATTTTAAGTAGTTCTGGCAATTTAAAAGATTCAAAAGAAACCAAACTGAAGGATATCGATAATTTAAATTCTCCTCCTATTACAGGAGCTAGATTAGGTAGGGATGAAAAAGGTAATCCAGCATGGTATGTTCCTAGTGATGATAAAGAGGGAGAATACGTCAAAATTGAAATTTGAGAAGAGTAAATTAAAGTATCCCATTTTTTCCTTCTGACTTTACCTAATCAAAAGTGACCAACCAATGAGTGAGCAGATAACTCTTTTTAAAGAATCAAAAAGCCACAACCCTTTTGAGGGACCTGAAATTGAACGTATTGCCTATACGACTCCAGCTCAAGAAGAAATTTGGGCTTCTTGTCAAATAGGTTCAGACGATGCGAATAGGGCCTACAACGAATCTATTTCAATCAAATTAACAGGAGATGTTGAAGTCTCTGCATTGGAGAGTGCATTTCAAACTATTCTTGCGCGACATGAATCTTTACGATCGGTTTTCAGTACCGACGGTCGGTACATGAGTGTTTTAAAGAATATTGAAACAGAGGTAGTTAATCATGACCTTACCTCACTCGATTCACTTGAAAAAGACGAGGCTTTTAAAAAAATATTAAAAGCCGAAGCCCATTATCTTTTTGATTTGAATAAAGGGCCTTTGGTAAAGGCTAGTTTAGTAAGACTGTCTCAAAATCAATATTTCTTCAACCTCATGGCCCACCATATTATTTGCGATGGCTGGTCATTTGGTATCTTAATTCAAGAATTGGGCTCATTCTATTCGGCTTTGGTCGAAGAAAGAGGAGCACAACTACCTTTAGCGGAAAGTTTTGTCGATTATGCCCACGAGCAGAGAAAAAGAATGCTGAAAGGGGAATATGACCAAGATTTTAGCTTTTGGCTGAATGAATATAAACAGTCTATTCCTGATTTTTCGTTACCCATTGATTTTGACGCTCAGAAGCTAAGAACCTACGAAAGTAAGAGAGCGGATTTCCATTTTGACCAAGAGGTTTTAAACGCCATAAAGAATACGGGTTTAAAGGTAGGGTCCAGTTTGGTGAGCACACTTTTGGCAACCTTTGAGATTTTCCTCTTTAAAGAAACGGGTCATGAAAATATAGCGGTAGGTTTGCCTACGGCGGGGCAGCCTGCTGTAGGAAAGAATCGGCTGGTAGGTCATTGTGTCAATGCGCTGCCAATTCGAAGTAATCCAAGACCCAATGTTAGTTTTGAAGAATATCTCAAAGAACGTAAAACTCAACTTTTTGATGCTTACGATCATCAGCAATTGAGTTTTGGCCAACTTCTTCAAAAGCTCAATATAGCTAGAGATCCTGCAAGAGTACCCCTCATACCAATAATGTTCAATATCGATTTGGGAATGGCAGAGGGTGTTGCATTTTCCGGTCTCCAATTTGAAATTGTGAGTAACCCTAGAGCGTTTGAGACTTTTGAGCTCTTTTTGAATTTGACGGGTTCAGATAAAGGTATCGTCTTTGAATGGTCTTATAATGTAAATCTGTTCAAGTCATCTAGTATTGAGCGTATGATGGCCGCCTTTGAAACTTTGGCAAGACAATTGGCCGAAAATCCGAAAACTGAGCTAGGTGAAATTATCGGGTTGAAAACAAGGGAAGTGTATGAAAGACTCAATGAGACCAGAGTTCCCTTTCAAAAGTTACCTCTTCATAAATTGGTATTCCATACTATTGAAGAACATTTGAATAACGAGGCCATTCGTTTTAAAGAACAGTCGATAAATTATGAAAGTCTCCAAAAAGAGGTAAACCAAACAGCACATTATTTACAGAAAGTGGGTATAAGGCCTTGTGATGTGGTGGGGGTCGCTCTAAGCCAATCAATAGAACTGGTAACGGTGTTGTTGGCAATTTCTCAATGTGGTGCTGCCTACCTTCCTTTAGATGCTAGTTATCCCATGGCCAGAAAGCAATACATGTTATCTGATTCAGGCGCTAGGTTTTTGATAATGGATGATTACAAAACTTTTCCGGAAGATTTAGATGTCAAAGTCTTACAACTACAAGTAATTCAGGAGGAAAGAAAACAACAATCGATTCTTCCTTTAGAGCAAGATGTTGAAATGTCCTCGATGATATACCTGCTCTATACCTCCGGTTCTACGGGTAGGCCAAAGGGGGTTTCTATCAGCCATCAAAATTTAGCCAATCTTTTATGCAGTATAGCTGAAAAGCCCGGAATGAATTCTAATGACCGGTTATTGTCGGTTACCAATATATCATTTGATATAGCTCAGCTCGAACTCTTTCTCCCATTAATGGTGGGAGGTCTTCTCGTTTTAACGGACCAAGATACCGCAAAGGATGGCAGACTTTTGATCGAGTTGATAGAAGAAGAATCCATAACCATCTTACAGGCAACTCCTGCTAGGTGGCAAATGTTGCTGGATTCAGGTTGGGAAAAACCATTGCCCTTGAAGGCCTTTTGCGGGGGGGAGCCCCTGTCAAAGAATTTGGCGAACAACCTGTTGGAAAGGTGTTCCGAGGTATGGAATATGTATGGCCCTACCGAAACGACTATTTACAGTCTTATTAAGCAAGTAGAAGACGAAGATAATGTCATTACAATCGGTAGACCTGTTCAAAATACCCAAGTTTATATACTGGGTCAAAACGGAGGTCTGGCATTGCCCGGCCATATCGGTGAAATTGCCATAGGAGGTGATGGTGTTTCTGTGGGCTATTGGGGTCGGCCTGAACTGACTGAAGAAAAGTTCATATCTAATGGTTACTCAGCGCTGCAAGACGCTACGCTATACAAAACGGGAGACTTAGGGCGATTGTTGCCAAATGGAGAGATAGAATGCCTAGGCCGCGTTGACGATCAGATTAAGGTACGTGGGTATCGTATCGAGCCTGGAGAAATAGAATATGAACTATCGAAGTTTTCTGAGGTAAAAACCGCTGTAGTATTAGGTGTTGATAATCGATTGGTAGCATACTTACTGATTAAAGAAGGCCATGCTGAAGAGGTAGTTAAAGAAAAATGGCGTCAAGGGTTAGCTAAACAACTGCCCGCCCATTTTGTTCCGCATGAGTTTATGGTGTTGAGCGAAATGCCCAAAACCCTTAATGGAAAAATTGATAAAAAGGCGTTACAGCAATTGGTGCTTGACCAACCTTCTCACGTTTCGAATTCTTTCACTGCCCCTCGCACTGAAGAGGAGATTATGGTTGCGGAGGTATGGCAAGAATGTTTGCAATTAGAGGCCATAGATATTCATGCTAATTTCTTTGAATTGGGCGGTCATTCTTTGACCGCTGTAAAAGTAATGGCGCTTTTAGAACAACGTTCAGGAAAACGATTGCCGCTATCATCATTGTTAGAATACTCAACAATATCAAAATTTGCAACCTTATTTGAGTCCCGTTCGAGTGCTGAAAATGCCTCCTGGAAGTCTTTGGTTCCTATTAAGGCGAGCGGATCAAGGCCGCCGTTATATATAGTGCATGGTGGGGGGCTCAATGTTTTGATATTCAACGCACTAGGTAAGTATTTAGATGTAGACCAACCAGTTTATGGCTTACAGGCCAAAGGCCTTAATGGTATTGATGAACCATTGGGAAGCGTTGAGGAAATGGCCAGTCATTATTTGTCCGAAATCATGGAGGCCAATGCTTCAGGGCCTTATCTTTTGGCAGGATACTCTTTTGGGGGTATCATAGCTTACGAAATGGCGAAACAACTTTTGGCGCAGAAGAAGACCGTAGCTATGTTGGGGCTTTTTGATACCTATGTATTTCCACCGTATTACCATAAAACTGCTCTCAAAAGAAAATGGGCCATTGCCAAATATACCTTTGGAAAATTCTTTTATGTATTGCATAAAGTTGTGACCGATAAAGAGGCACTTTTGGAAAGAATTAACGGAAGGGCGGAAGATATTAAACAGCTTCTTCGCAATGACGGAAGCAGTAAGGAAGAACAGCACCAAATAAGATACCAACAACCTTTAAAGTTAGATCAGAAAAACAACGAGGCCATGAGTAAATATCATATCGTGCCGATAGATATTGAAGTAGATTTATTTAGGGTTGAAAAAGACACCTTTTATGTACATGACAAAAAGTACATGGGGTGGAACGAATTGGCCAAAAAGGGAGTAAAAGTTCATAGCATTCCTGGTGATCATACTTTGATTTTTTCTCCCCCGCATGATAAAAAATCTGCAGAAATCTTGCAGAAGGTACTTAGGTTAAAATAGCCTTCGACTAACCTAGACAGATAAAACTAATCATTTTTGCCATTATCGAACTGTCTAATAATCTGCACAGTATTTTGAATGTTTCTTTTTGATGATGCTCCAAAAAGAATTGATTGAATATTCGGCAAATCACAGACATACTCTAGTGCTTCCTTAGGATGAATAGCTCCCCCGCCTAAAACCTGCATTGCAATACCCCTAAACTTTTTTGATTTAAGAGTCTCAGTATAAATTTCTTTACCACCGGACATTCTAAAGTTAGCACTATTGATTGAGGTGCAAATTATAGGATTTTCAATGCCTAATGACTCTAACTTCTCTACCATTTTAGGAAGGTTCATAGTAATGAATCCCGGTTCAGAATTATATTTTTTAATTACATAGTCATGAAAACCTTTTAAGACATCATCCATTCCCAAACCTAGAAGCAAATCTGTAATAACATTTTGAAGAAAAATGACTGGGGTATTTACACCTTTAAACATTTTCATTTCAGAATCAATCAATAACTCCATAATTGAGATATAATCTTGAGATACTAGGGCCTTACCTCCTTTAAACATTGATCCAAAGAAATTACCTGGCATGTACTGCTTCAAGGTACCTTGTATGCCAAGTTCAGTAACGGCATTGGCATATTTATGGGCATAGGGCATACAGGGATAGATATTGAAGTCTTTATATTTTTCCGGATTTTCTCTGATGGTTTCGCAAACAAATGATATACGGTCGTGTGTTGTACACATGAATGTATTGATGCCAGAATTGATAGCGTCGTCAATTGTATTCATAATGACCTTATTGTCCTTGAATTTTATAGATTGTTCAAGCGACTTTACGTCTGAGATGTGGTTAACTGCAAAAAATTGATTGTCTCCGTATAGTATTCTTTCCATTATAGTTTTGTTAGATGGTTTGTCTTAATTAATGAAATGGCATTGTTCGTATTGACAGCACTTTGAAAACTGTTTATACTGTGTGGCCCCTTATTTTTTATGGCTTTGATAAAATAATCGATCTGGGCCGAATATTCCTCTCCCCGAAGGTAGAAGTCTACAGGTGAAGCTAGTTCCGTAATGTATTTTATATTCCATCCTTTTTCATATCCTGCCAAATTTGTATTGTCTTGAACGAAGAGTCGAAGTTCACTGGCGTTGGAAGTGATTTTACCTTTGGTGCCCCAAATACTTATTGAAGTTGACATCTTACGATAGGTTTCGTCACTCCAGTTCACTGATAGTACGCCACTTATATTGTTTTCTAGTTGTAAAACCGAGTATACCGCATCGTCAACATTTTCAGAATATATAGACTTTAGAATAGTTCCGTCTGCCTTTTTAATAGGGGCTAGAATGTTATTTATTAAATCTATGACATGTGCGGCATAGTCCATGAGGCAGCCACCTCCTTCATCAGGTTTTGACCTCCAAGTCTTGTCTTTTTTCTTGGTAACTACTGGTCCGTACGCCTCACCAGCAAAGTGATAGATTTCACCGAGTACCCCTGATTCAACTATTTTTTTTACTTCCCTAAAGGTTCCAATAAAATGATTATGATAGCCGACTTGATTGATTAAGCCTTTTTCTTTGGCAATCTTAGCCAATTCTTTGGATTGTGCAGGCTCTATGCAAAATGGTTTTTCACAAAAAACATGTATTTCATGATTTAAAAGTTGCTTTATCATTTCATAATGATACTTAGTTGGAACCGCCACAAAAGCAGCATCGGGCCTTTGTTCGTTAAGCATTTTAGAAACTTTCTTATAACATGGAAATTGTGTATATTTTTTCAATGCTCCAAGCACTATTGAAGATGTATCACATACACCGACTACTTCAACATCTTTATGTGCTCCAAGAATTGACAAATGTGATATTCCCATTTTTCCTGCACCTATTAACGCTACCTTTACCATAATTTTTTATTTGATTTTTTTTATATATAAGACATGAAGTATCACATCCTTGAAAAATTTCATTTGATTTTTAGTATTTCTTTTAAATATTTCTGGTCTTAGAAAAATGCGAATAAACCATTCAAGTCTAAGTTTAATCCATATTTTAGAGGGGCGCTTACTGTTTCCTGCATACCAATCAAAAACATTTCCTATAGTACTTATTATTCTGGCATTTACTAAATCTCTATGGAAGTAAGCCCATTTTTCTTGTTTAGGTGCAGTAAGTCCAACAAACAAAACATCGGGTTCGAAATCGTTTATTGACTGTACGATAATGTCATTATCTTCAAGAGTGAATTCACTTTTGAAGGGAGGAGAATAAAATTCGACTGTAATGTTCGAATACTCTCTAATAGCTCGACTTTTAATTTTTTTTAAGGTTTCTTCGGAAGAGCCCATGAAAAAGATTCTCCACCTATTTTGATCGGCCAATTTCATAAAGTGATTAAAGCAGTCTTCCCCAGCAATTTTTTTGATGTTCTTTCCATTGATCAAAATTGACCCGATAGCTATACCCATGCCATCTAAAACAAGTACATCAGTCTTCTTTAAAGCTTCCTCAAATAAATAATCGGATTTGGCCAAACCATAAGAATTTGGGCTAAAAGTGTTAATAAGTACTTTGTCTATATTAGGTTTTATTACATCTAAGGAAGAAGAGAAGACTTCATACCCAAGCACATTAGTATTCGAAAAGGATGGAAGGTTTGATTTCATATAGTCAGGTTTATCATTTTTCACAAGCTTTAATCAAAATATCAGATAGCCTTTCCTCAAATTTTTCAATTGTGAAAAGTTCCTCGAATCTTTGTTTTCCTGCTATGCCCATTTCTTTTCTAATATCTGGTCGATCTGCAAGAAGTTTCATTCTTTCTGCCAGTTGCTGTGAGTCTTTCTTCGGGACTAAGAAGCCTGTTTTCTCATTAACTACTATATCAGGAATACCACCTTCTGGGGTTGAGATAATGGGTAGGCAATGTTGCATCGCTTCTAAATTGACAATACCAAATGTTTCGTAGTGGTAAAATGTAGGAAAGATGAATACATCTGACTTTAAATAAAAAGACTCTTTCTCTTTATTATATTTTGGTCCATGAGCAGATGCTACATCGCTGATGTTATTAAGTTTTAAGTAATTATCAAATTTTATAGGGGTAATATCTGACCAACCACCTACGAAATGGCAATGGAAATTAACCTTATCATTCTTTAATTTTTTTATAGCATCTAACAGGATATAAACACCTTTTTCTTCAATCATATTTGAGAGAAAAAGAAAATTGCAGATCTTGTTTTGTTTCTCTACTTTTTTGGAGCAATCATTCTCGGATATTGGGATGCCATAAGGGCAATAAAATACGTTTGTTTCGCTTACATAACGACTGACATCCTTATACAAATGTGGTGAAAGCAAAATGGACCACGTGTCTTTGAAGGCATATTTGTAGAGCCAATTATTCAATCTATTTTGACTTGCCGCTGCAACACCTTTGTTGTGAAAATGGTAAATGATCTTGGTTTTACGTCTCTTTAGCAAGTAAACTAATACCAGGTCTTTGTAAAAGCCCGGTCCACTAGCGGTTAAAGACATGTGACAAAGTTGATAATTACATTTTTTGAGTGTAAGCAAGACATTTTTAATGATGGCAAAAAAGGTTACTATTTTTTTAAAATTTCCTTTGCCCGATAGATTGAGTTCTTTATTGGTTGCCAGGTTTATATAGGTGCCATCTATTTTATTGTTGATTCGATTACTGTTTTTAATATAATTTCCTGCCATTGCAGCACCATGAACAGGGGGAGGGAGATGCATTAAAAACAGAACTTTTGGTCTATATGTGTCATTAATTGTCATATATAAATAAGTTTTACGTTGGATTGGAATAATCAGTAATTAAGTAGGGTATAGGATAATTTCTCAAATATCAAATATTCATTTACTTAATAATCAAACTAACATGCTTTAGTTTTTAAGGGCAAATTCCACAGATTCTATAATACCTTGGGCAGCCATTTCATGATTATACTCTTTCACCAAATTGATAGCGTTCCGAGAGAACTCGCTTAACTTGTTTTCATCTTCTAATAATAGACATACTTCAGTTGCCCAGATATCAGTGTTTACTGGTAGAATAAGGCCATTAACACCATGTAAGATTAAATCGTTGGCGACGCCAGCAACTTCTGTTGTAACCACGGGGGTTCCGCTTGCACATGCTTCATTCGCCACGATACCCCAAGGGTCATTAAGAGTGGGGAACAGAAAAACCTTGGAATCCGCATAGTAAGCAGGTAAACAGTTTTGATCAAGAAACCCTTTAAAATCATAATCGATTTTTGCTTTATCAAGTTCGTTCAACATCTCATTCTTTAAATCTCCGTCTCCTAAAATCAACACCTTCAAAGAAGGTATTTGACGGCGTATTTTTTTTGCTACTTCTACAAATAGCAGAGGTAATTTTCTTGCAATAATTTGCCCTGAAAACAAAAGATCATATTTCCTATCCTTCATTTTTTTACCATTAAATCTTGAGTTATCGATACAAAGGCAGCTTTTAAACATTTTTTTGTCAGATACGCCATAACTTCTGTACAAATCAAAAGCCCCTTTACCCGGCCCTACGAAAGCCTGCGTTCTTTTGAAAACTTGCTTTCTTATTAACTTTTGGATTTTAGAAAAGTCTTTTTCCGATTCTAAAGTGCCATCGTTATAAACTACCACCTTTCTTTTTTTAAGAATACACCAAAACACTGCATAAAGCATTGTTGGTTTAAAGGCAGTTATTATTAGCACATCAGGGTCAAGATTGTTCAGTAATTTCCAAACTTGGGGATTGTTATGTCTATAGGTCTTTGATCTGTCCGCTAGAAAAAATTTTTCATAATTCTCAAGTTCAAGGTTCCATGTTCTATTTGGTTCTAATCTCGCACAATAGATCACTGAATATTGGTATGAATTTTCGATTCCGAGCTTGAGGTGCATTTTTTCCCTATAAGGGCCAGGAACTTGTGTGAGATATGTGATTTTCGGTTTGGCATAAATCATTTAGTTGGTTTTGAAGTTTTCGTATATGAAAGGGAATAATGTCTTTAACCAAAGCTTAAGCATAGCAGAGGGTAAATGCAGGGGGAAGTGACGTTTAATAAAAGTTAAGTATTCATTATATGCAAGGCCTTTCGGACTATATAGATATTGGATTCTTTCAGATAATTTGCTGCTTGATGGTTTCCAGTTCTTTCCATGATCATCAACACAACTGCCTAAAACGCCAGGAGCTACTACTACAGCGAAACCATTTCTTTTTGCATTTAAAGTATAATCGTAATCTGCAATTCCGTGAGTATAGCTTTCTGATAAAATGCCAATTTTTTCCTCAATTTCTTTAGGTACTAACATAATGTTGGCATTTCCTAAATCACAAGGCATGGGTGAAATTTCATTATATACAGCTTTGCTTTTTGGACCGAATTTATTTTTTAGTTTCCAACCTCCATATGAGATTTTACCTTTGTCATCTATAGTGCTTCCTATGATTATAGCTTGCTTTTCTCTTCTGTTTAGCCAATCTTTATGTGTGTCGATTAATGTTCTTACCGCATCCTTTTTTAGAATTGTATCATCATTGAGCAAAAAGTAAAAGGTCGGTTTAGATACCTTCGCTTTATTCCAAGTGTAACGCATTCCACCCGCCCAAAACAGTTCTCCAGTGCCTTTAAATAAATGTACTTTTGGGAAATTAGATTTTATGTGATTTGAAGTGCCATCCTCAGAATTATCATCAGTCAAGAAGATATGCAACTCTACTCCAAGAGGTAATAGTTGCTCATAAATACTCTTGAGGCATGCAGAGGTTTTATCCTTTCTATTATATGAAGTAATTAAAATGGCTATTCTCATTTACTTATGTGTAATTGTTTGTCTTCATAATTTTTATTGCGGAAATAAATATTGCTAGAAGAAGCAATACGAGCATAAAATAATTTACATCTCGTATAAATTGAATTTTCAATTGATTAACCAGAAAGAATGAGAACATAATGGTAAAGCCTAAAATTAAGTCTACTACAAATGAGCCATGTTCTTTAAATTTCCAATAGGTGACAAGACCATTATATATTGCGTAAAAAAACAGTATTGTTAGGCAAAAAGAACCTACACTTCCCCAAAGAACATAAGAACTTAAATAAATATTATGGTAATCTGCGATTCCATCACCTATGTTGTCAACTGGAAAATGATTCGATCTATACTCATCAATGGTGCTAAAATACCCACGGCCAATTAAAGTGTTAGCTTCTTTGACTTCATTCCAAGCATAATCAAAGACATCTCCTCGATTCATCTCCTCACCACTTATAAGTTTCGAGATAGTTAGGCGTTCGAAGTCAATACTCTTTGATCTTTCCAAAAAAACAGAGAAATCGATTACATGAAATGTACTGTTAAGTAAGAGAAGAATTAGTATAAACATAGAGAATCGAAAAAGAACAAGAGTCTTTACTCTACGACCTAAAATAACTAAGGCAGTTAATAAAATGAAGGGTAAAAGTAGCATTGAAGACCTAGTTGCGGTTAGCACCATTGAATAAACAGAAATTGGCATGGCAATGAGCACCAATACGTATAGCTTTTTACTTTGAGCGTATAGAGAACCACTGATGAAAGAAGGAAAAAGAATGGCAATGAAAGAGACGCAAAATTCGGCATAAGCTTCAAAATTTCCTAGGGTAGCTGAACTACGAATGATTCCAAGTTCGTAATCAACATTGTCAGGATTCAAAGGAAGGAACGGCAAGTCATAATTGATGAAAATATAACGTTGATTTACAGATACGAGAAATAAGTAGTAAAAGAATAAGGTAAGAGCAATGAAGATGGTAGTTAATTTGTTGGCCGTGAGATTAATTTTTGATGTGAAATAAAAAAGATAAAGAAGTAAAGAAAAAGCCAGGATTGATTGCACTTTAAATGTCAAAGGAAACTCGTTACCCGCCCAAACACCTAATAATTGAAGGAGCCACCACAGAAACAGTACTTTCAAGAGTGAACTCTTTAAAGAACTTGGCCCTAGCGTAGTAAATTTACCTTTTGCTAAATAGACCACTAAAATTGCTAGCGACGCCGAAATATTAAAATTACCACCATACTTGGCACCAAAAATGAAAAAATTTCCAATGACTAGTTGAATCAAAAAGGAGGTATAGTCTTCTCTCTCAAGCCAAAAAATGAATAATATTATCAATGTCGCCAAAGCCACAATATTGACAAAAACAGGGTAAGTTGCATCGGTCAGACAACCAAATAAAGTCATCAAAATGATACTCAAGGTTAATAACCATGTAGGAGACGAGTGGTCTCTAACCTGTATAATTTTTAAGCTATTTGTCTGTAGTATCATTCAAGTTTTTTCTTTTAAGACAACTGTCGAACAAGACTATTGTATAAAGCAATATATTTATCCGTTTGTAGAGTAAGTTGAAATTTTAATCGTGCATTTTCAGCTATTTTTTGGCCATATTTCGCCATCCCGATTTCATCGCAATTCAAAAGAGCTTTTTTGAGACCATCCACAGTTATCTCTTTGCTTAAAAACCCATTCTCACCGTTTGTAATGGTCTCTTTAATTCCGCCCACTTCAAACCCTACTACTGGAGTGCCACAACAGAGACTTTCTATCATTGTATTCGGCAAATTATCTTCAATGCTTGGGAGTATAAAAAAATCGGCAGCATTATAAACTTTGCTCATCTGAACTTCATCGCTGATTCTTCCTAAAAATGTGATATCTTTTGTTGCTCTAGAATTTTGAACTTCCCCAACTGCGACAAAGTGATATTTAAGAAGCAAATTGGGGTCTTTTACAAGGTCTAAAACAAGATTAAACCCTTTTCTCTTATTTCGAAGGCTCTCTGCAACAAAAAGGACTATAGGTTTATTTGTAGACATCTCTAAACTTTTTGCACATTCTTTTTTGTTTAATGGCTTAAATATTTCGGTGTCTATACCATTTGAAATATGAAAATGCGAGAATTTTCTCAGGAGTTGTGAATCTTTTGATTTTTGATACATCCAAAATGATGGCGTTACAATGGTCAATAAATTCTTAGATAATGGTTTGAAAGCCCTTCTTTTAAAGTCATATTGCTCGTCGTCAAGACCATTGAGTTGAAAAGCATAAGCTTTTTCATCTAGTTTGTAGTGAAAACCGCCTTGAAAGGGGTTCATGTCATGTAAGGTCCAAACAATGGGCTTTTTAATGTTCTTAAAAAAACTAGGCACATCAATAAAATTGGCTACAAAGTGCAGGTTTATAATATCGCAGTGCTGAATAGCCTCATGGTTGGGTAGATCAATATAAGAAGTGTTGGCAAATGAAAAATATTCAAATTTTTTCTTGAATCTCCTAATCTTAAAGTCATTCGACTGCTCAAGATTAGGAGGTAAGCCCATTTTCTTTAATATTCGAGCTGCCAAGTCAATTAAGTATAGCTTTTTAGAATATTTAATTTCATATTTACTTTCAGACCCTTTTTCAAGAAACAAAAATCTACTGTCATGACCATCTTTCTTCATTTGGTCATGAATTCTTTTTGCCGCTTTTGCCGCCCCACCACTGCCGAATGTTGAGATATGAGTAATTTTCATGTAAAAAGGAATCTTTCTTTTAAAGTTTTCTAGTCATATATTGTCAGACTTCATTGGATTTTTTTCATTATGGCCTAGCAATTGTTCTTCTGACTTTATCTCTAATTCGTTTACTTAATGGAGGTTTTTTCATAAATCTTTTTCTCATATGATATTTCTCATACTCCATATTAACCTTGATATTAACAAAGATGTCAGGTTGTTCTTCCCATGAAAAAGTCTCTTGAAAATGATGTTCTGTTGCTTCTCCTTGATAATGAACACCTTGAGTGCCTATGTTTGAGGTTAGATTTACAGCAGGTACTACCGCAAGCCCTTCATTAAAAAATATGCTAAATTGCCACTGATAGTCCCAAGTTTTTTTATTTGGCATATTAACCGAGTGAAAATTTTTGAGCCAAAATTTACTTATTGATTTACTTTGATATAATTTTTGTAATGATTTGTCTTTTTCAAACTGAGGTAAATCTTTAAGGTCGTAATCATATTTTTTCCAAGCCCGTTTCCAAGTAGCCCAACCCCAAATATGTCCTATAAGGCTGAAGAAATGGTCTCCTTTCCCAACTTCGAACTCAGGGTTCCACCTGGTTCCAGAGATGTGCATAACTTTATGGTTATCTCTATATTGATTTAGCATTTTGCTGCAAAAAGTAAAGAAAGAAGGATGCGGAATTACATCATCCTCAAGAATAATCAATTCGTCAACAAGCTCAAATGATTTGGTAATTGAGTCTGACACTGCAAGCGCACAGCCTTTATTTTCATCATAATAGAGGCGCTTAACTTCGCAATCCCAGTCAATATTCTCTTTTTTAAACATTTCTCTGCAGGTCATTACCTTTTCAAATTCACCTTCAACATAATTCCTTGGCCCATCTGAAGAGATAAAGAGTTTTTTCGGCTTAAGATTTTTTATTTTTTCGAAAACCTTCGCCGTTGTATCCGGGCGATTGAATGTTATGAAGAGTAAAGGTGTTTTCATATTTTTTTTTGAGTGGTAAAAAATTTTTCAGGTATGAATAGTAAAGCTTGTGCTCTAACACCAAAAACCCATCTTTCTTTGGGAATTAGAAAACCCAATAATATAACCGAAAATTCTGCAAAAACTGTAGCAATTGCAGCTCCGAGTATCCCGTAGCGAGGTATAAGAAAAAGATTGACGAGGATATTTAATCCTGCTAAAGTTGCTTGTCTTATTAATACCATTTTATTAAAGTTCTTGGTCTGTAGGATTGCAATGGTGATTAAATTGAGATATACGAAAGGGATTGTCCAAATCAAAATGTCAAGAACATTTGAACTGGGATAATAATTAGGACCGTACAAAAGATTTACTATAAATTGAGACAAAGTGTTAACAACTAGTCCCAAAATTATTAGTGCGAAAAAAACGTATCGAATTAGTAGAACAAGTACTTTTCTATCGGAATTAAAATTCATGCCTACAATTTTTGGAAATACCGATTGGACAATAAGAACAGGAATGAAATTAAATACTTCTGCTAGTTTTACCCCTACCGAATAATAGCCAACACTTTCTTCATTTATTAATGTTTTTAACATAACTTGATCAATACGCATTCCAATAGAGACTGCAATACTTGATAGAATAAGAGGCCAGCTATCCCTTAATAACTTTTTTGCAATGAGTTTTCTGAATTTCCAATTTTTAATATTGTTTTTTTGAAGTTTATAAAATAAGAATAGCCCTAGGGCAAGTATAATACTCTCAACAAGAAAAACCATTGCGAAATACTGTAAAGGGGCTTTTGTAACTATTAATATAACCTTAAGAAGGCTAGCTACCCCTAAAACAATAAAGTTGGTATAGACGACGAACTTGGATTTTACTTTAGCCTGAAAATAGAAATCGATTACATTGAAACTTTGAAAGATAGTTGAAGAAGCAATGATAAACACTAAGATTGATGTAAGTTTATCGCCATCTATCAACACAATAGAAACCCATAAAATACAGATGGTAATAGCCGCCCCAATTATTTTTAAGAAAAATGCAGTGCCCAAGAGTATGTTGACATCTTTCTCTTTGCTTTTTACAATATCCCTAATGACAACACTATTTAGGCCAAGAGTAGCTATAGCTCCGAAAAGGCCCACTAAGCTATAGGCGTAGTTTAAAAGGCCAAACTTTGAAGGCCCAAGATACCTTGCGACCCATACACCAACAAGAAGACCCACGACCATTCTAATAATCTGTTCGCTAAATAGCCAAGAAGTGTTAAATGCATATTTTTTAACACCTTCATTCATGCTTAAAGCTTTTATCTTATTTAATAGAAAGTTTTGTCTTTTTTCGTGCATGTATATAAAAGCTCCATTGAGCTTAAATCAAAATTGTTGGCTATTTTCTATGTTGCAATGTCATCGAGAAATTTTCAATTTCATTAATGATTGTAATATGCTATCTTACTCGGTACTTGGCCATAATTGTCTCCATAGCCTAGAGTTTTATACCCTCTATTTTTTAAACCATTAAAAACAATGAAGACCTTGTTTATCATTTGCAGATTTTTACTGCTGTCAAGTATTCCTACCAATTCTTTTGGCGTATATGCGTGTTTGACAACAAATAAAGTAAGGTCGCAATGGTTTGCAAGAACATAGGAATCAGTAGCAAAACCTATAGGCGGGGTGTCAATAATAATATAATCAAATTTATTTTCTAGATACCCGAAAAGATTATTTAAATCGAAGCCCAATAGCAAATCTGAAATTTTGGTGTTGGCATTATTAGCACCACTACCTATAATGAATAGATTGTTAATATTCGTTTCTTGAGGCAATTCTTGCACTTGTGTTTTGCCGTAAATAAAGCCACATATGCCTTCGGATTTGTATTTTTTAAATAAAGGGGATGACTGTTTTTTGTGAAGGTCGAAGTCTATTAGAACTACTTTGTTGCCCGATGATGCTAAACTGAGAGCAAGATTCTTGGAAAGAAAACTCTTTCCTTCGCCTTCAATGCTTGAGGTTACGGTAATTTTCTTGATGTCTTTGGAAGTTCCATATAAACCCAATGCTAACCTAAGATCTCGAAACTGATTAAGATTATGTTCATTGTATGCTATTGCAGCTTTACTTTCTTTTTCATATTGATGCGTGATTTCGGCAATAATTGGAATTTGAGTCAATTTTTCAATTTCATGTCTAAAAAGAATCTTATTATTTAGTCCTTCTTTTATGACGATAAAGCCCATCGCCAAGCATAATGATATTAGAATGCCCATTGCATAAACCATTTTAGGATTTGGGCTGACAGGTAGAGGCGATGCCTCGGCTTTATCTACAATTCTTGTGTCTTCTAGAGTGGGGGCATAGGCTAAAGCCGTTTCTTCTCTTTTCTGTAGTAGATATGAGAAGAGGTCTTTCTTAATTTCTTCTCTTCTTTTAATTTCTAAAAGAGCACGTTCTTGTTCGGGTAACGTTTTTAGGGCCGAATTGAATTTTCCTGAATTTCTATTTAAATTTCCTAAACTCGCATTCAGATTGACCTGTTGATTTTTGATATTTTCTAGTATACTTGGCCGAATCTTTTCAATTTCATTAGTAATTGAAAGTAAAATCGGGTTGTTTTCAGCAGTAGTCTTTTTTAGCCGCTCGTATCGAATTTCTGAATCGTAAAGTTTCTCCAATAGTTGACTTAAAATAGGGTCCTCAATGCCCAAGGTAGAGGGCACAAGGCCACCTAATTTATTTTTAGATAAAACATAATCTTCAACTTGGTCTAAAACAGCCATTTGCAGACGAATGTTTTCAATTTTTCGATCATTTTGTCCGGCATCTTGTAA
Organism: Euzebyella marina; assembly: GCF_003687485.1. Classification (GTDB taxonomy): domain Bacteria; phylum Bacteroidota; class Bacteroidia; order Flavobacteriales; family Flavobacteriaceae; genus Euzebyella; species Euzebyella marina. Next base: position 1,103,987 of record NZ_CP032050.1, read on the forward strand.
ATATAGTTTTCCCTGTTCGCTTAAATCTACTGCACCTGTCGATGATTTGAATTTCTGAACTTCGGCCTCTAAAGAGTTCAGGTCGTTTTCAACACTGGTCATTCTATCTTCAATAAAAGCCAATGTGCTTTTGGCCAAATAATTTCTATCAGCTAGGGCTTTCTGGTTGTATGCTTTGATTATCTCATTTAAAATAGTCTCACCTCTTTGAGGTATTGCGTCTCTTATAGTGAGATTGACAACAGTAGAAACTTTATCGGTTGTATTTACTTCTAGATTTTCAATGATATTATTAGTTACATTTTTTACGTTACTAATAGTGAAGTATATAGGGTTTACTGTTTTTTCTATTTGAGAGTTACTGGCGGTGAAAATTAATTCCCCCAACGGTATTCTTACCCATTTGTTCAATGGGTAAGTTTTGTTCTCAATAGATACCGTCTTTTGTTCGGTATCAAATTGAAAGAATATTTTTTGTTCAATTTTTGGGTCTATTTTAATGCTATCTGAATGTCTAAACCTGATTTGAATAGGTGAGGAGTGGTATGCCGACTTATCAAAAAATCCAGTCTCTTCAAATTGCGATATGTACAGGGATAAACTATCAACAACATTACTTATTACCTCTCTCGACCTGATTATTTCAATTTCGTTTTCTAATATCTTTTTAGAATCAAATAAATTTATTGCTTCTATTATTTCTGAATCATCGACCCCTTTTCTTTCGTCTTTTATCATCATTGCGGCAGAAATTTCGAAAAGTGGCTTTTCGAATTGCAAGTAGCTCCAGCACAAAATCATACAGAAAACAAAGAGCATTATAAAAATTGGCCAAAAGGGCAGGTACTTGCCCAAGAGGGCCAAGAACAAGTTGTCTTTGGTTTTCATTGAGTTTGCATCGGTCATTGGGTGATTATTCATTATCTGAAACTTGAAATAGAGATTACCATTAATGACAGAGCACTAATGACCACAGGTAGCCACTGAGTTGCACGTGAGGTTGTAGCAACTTTTGACTTGCTAGGTTGTACATAAATAATATCGTTTGATTTTAAATAATAGAAAGGTGATGTAAATAATTCATTGGTTGTAAGATCAATTCTTCTTGTCTTTTTAATACCTCCTTCTTCACGAATTAACAAGACATTATCTCGCTTAGCATATATGGTCATATCGCCTGCTAGTCCAAGCGCCTCTAATAAGGTCACCTTTTCATTTGGGATACTTAGAACTGAAGGGTCGTTAACTTCACCCAGGACTGAAACCTTGAAATTTAGATATCTTACATCAACAATTGGTTCTAATAGTAATTTTCTATCAACTAATTGTTGAGTTATGTATTCGCGTAAAGCCTTTTTACTTATTCCTGCCGCTTCTATTTTTCCTAAAAAAGGAAAACTTATAAACCCATCTTGGTCGATGAGATAACCTGAGGCTTGTGTCGTTTTACCTTCAGAAGAAGAGCTTTGGGTTGCGGTTAGATTAGATACATTGAACATTTCAGCAGCTTCGGGATTAAGACTGCTAACTGAAATACTTAGAATGTCATTCTTCTTAAGAATTGGTTCTTGAACCTCGAACTCATCTAAGAATTCCAAATTGCCAACATTATTAAAATAAGTCGCTTTTTTAACATTGACACAAGAACAAAGTGCGGCAAGGGATAAGCAGATAGCCAGAGAATTAAAACTACATCGTTCTCGAAATTTTGTCAATAGCGATGATAGGAAGGTTTCCTCGATAAATTTCATGAGTATAAAAAGTTTGGTGGGGGAAGTGGTATTATGATGGCCAAAGTAAGATTAAATTTTTTATTGAAAGTACATATCTTAAAAGTATAGACAAAACACCTTAAATGTGGATGAAATGAATAAAAATGGTATTAAACTTTCAAATTGAAATTTTTTAATATTTATAGTATCAAATTAAAAATCTCTTTACAAGTTTTACTGTTTCAAGATGAAGAAATCATTAATTGCTTCTTTTTCCTATAAAATATTTCTTGATGGTTTTTTATGGAGCGGTTTTATTGCTAATTGTACATTTTAATTTTGGAATTAACATTGAATTTTATTTAGCAATAATTGTGATTCTAATTCTTGAGATAGAAAAAAATAAGGTTTTAACTTTTTAAGATTTGACACTTTTTTAGAAAGGCCTCAGTAAAAAGTTCGTTTTTATTTGTGAAGATAAATAGGGCTATAATACTATGGCTAGTGGAAATTTCTAATCTTTTATTCAAGCGAAGTTTAGCTGATTCATTCAACATTCATACTTATGATTTGAAATTTTTTTCCCTTAAATTCGGGCATGAACTCCATCCTAATTCTTTTTGCCCATCCCAAATTCGAGCAAAGCCGAACCAATAAAATGTTGGTAGGCGAAATAGAGAAAATGAAAGGCGTGACCTTTCATGATCTTTACGAGCACTATCCCGATTTTCATATCAATATTTCTTTTGAAAAAGAGCTGTTGGCGCAGCACGATATTGTCGTTTGGCACCATCCGATGTATTGGTACAGTTGTCCGCCATTGATGAAGCAGTGGATAGACCTCGTTTTAGAGTATAATTGGGCCTACGGGCCGGATGGTAAGGCCCTTTTGAACAAAAAGTGCCTCAATGTAATCACTACGGGAGGCTCTCGTGAACTCTATTGCTCGGAGGGTAGCAACCACTATTCCGTCAATGAATTTTTAAGACCCTTTGAGCAGACCGCACGACTTTGTGGTATGCAATACTTGCCCCCGTTTGCCATTATGGGAACGCACCGCCTTTCTGACGATGAACTTCTTGACATGGGCAGGCAATACGCTCAAATGCTGCAGTTTTTGCAAGATGACTGCTCCCCACAAGCAATGAAGGATTGTTCTATGTTGAACGATTTGGAACAACTTAATACCTAGTTTCATGACGGGAAGTATTCTTTTTGAGGCTATCGTTTTTTTGGCAGGGGCCTTGATATGTGTTCCTTTGGCCAAACGGCTCGGGCTTAGTTCGGTTTTGGGCTATCTCATGGCGGGTATATTGATTGGCCCTTATGTACTGGGTTTTGTCGGAGAGGAAGGGGAAGATATTCTCCATTTTGCGGAGTTCGGAGTGGTTATGATGCTTTTTCTCATAGGATTGGAAATCGAACCCAAGAACTTCTGGAACATGCGTAAGACCATTTTGGGCATGGGGGGCGCGCAGGTACTAGCTACCATGCTGGTGGCGTACTTTCTATTTGATATGATGGGATACTCGTATGAGGTTTCCCTAACTTTTTCAATGGCGGTGGCCCTGTCTTCTACGGCCATTACACTCCAAACACTTAAAGAGAAGAATCTTTTTGAAACCACCTACGGGGCATCTTCTTTTTCCATCTTGTTGTTTCAAGATATCATCGTTATTTTCATGTTGGGCGTTATTCCGTTGTTGTCTTCTATGGATACAGCTACCTTACCTGCAGAGGAGCATAGCGACCACGCCAATCTTCTGGAGAATTTACCGTTGGGTTTACAGACATTGGCCATTATCGTATCAGTTGTTTTAATAGTCGTTGCGGGCCGATACCTTTTTGTACCCATGCTGCGGAAAGTGGCCATGACCAGGGTTCGGGAATTATTGACGGCTTCTGCCTTACTCATCGTTTTTGGGATATCGTTTTTGATGGAATTGGTAGGATTGAGTCCTGCACTGGGTGCCTTTCTAGGCGGGGTGGTTTTAGCTACGAGTGAATTTAAGCACGAGCTGGAAAGTACTCTCGAGCCTTTCAAAGACCTATTGTTGGGTCTGTTTTTTATTGCGGTGGGGGCATCCATCAATTTTATTGTCATCAAAGAAAATCCATGGGGTATTGGCGGACTCCTCTTTTCCATCATTCTTTTAAAAGCATTGGTATTATACGCTGTAGGAGCGCTTTTTAAACTCAAGTTAGATCAACGATTGCTTCTGACCATAGGCCTAGCACAAATTGGTGAATTTGCTTTTGTTCTGCTTTCGTTTGCTTTTCAACTGAACATATTGAGTGGTGAGCAGATGGATACCATGTTAGTGGTAACGGCATTGACCATGGCCTTGACGCCTATATTGGCAATGATGAACGAACGGCTTATTTTGCCTAATATAGGTACTCGGGAAACGGAGAAAAGGCCTATCGACCATATTGCCAAACAGCATAAGGTTATTTTGGTGGGATTTGGTCATTTCGGAAGCACCATTGGGCGTTTTCTGCGTTCGCATGGTATTGAGGCGACCATTCTTGATTTTGACTCCAACCGGGTCGATTTTCTAAGAAAAATGGGTTTTGAAGTCCACTATGGTGACGCCACACGCATCGATTTGTTGGAATCTGCGGGTATTGCCGATGCCCAAGTGCTGATAAGCGCATTGGATCACCCTGCCACTACGCGCAAATTGATTGAAATAGTCAAAAAGAAATACCCAAATGTTGACATGATGGTCAGGGCGAAAAATAGGTACGAGGCCTATGAACTTTTGAATATGGGGGTAGAGAATATTTACCGTGAATCGCTCGATACTTCGGTAAAAATGGCCAGCGACGTACTCAGTAAAATGGGTTTTCGCAAATATACGCTCTATCGTCAGGCACAGAATTTTATTAAGTTAGACGAAGAAAGCCTTCGCCGCTTGGCTGCTGAACGGCCCAAAGATGAAAAGGAATATATTTTTAAGGCTCGCGAAGAAATGGCCCAACAAGAAAAGGTAATGGACCAAGACTGGCAACGGGGCATTTACCAGAACGACAATCATTGGGACAGTGAGCAAATGCGTATGGCCGCTGCTGCCGCTAATCGAAAGAAGTCTAACAAACCATGAAATGAATTTAGACCGAAACAAAAAAGCCGCTATCGATTTTTATCGAACCGCTTACGAAGGTAATCCGAAGAAGGCGATAGAAATTTATGTGGGAGAACAGTACATACAACACAACCCTCATGTGGCCGACGGTAAAGAAGGTTTTATCGACTATTTTGAAAGAATGCAAAAGGAATATCCTTATAAAACCATAGAGTTTGTTCGCTGTATTGCGGAAGGTGATTTAGTGGCTCTGCATACTCGCCAAATCTGGCCAGGCAACGACCAATACGTTACAATGGATTTTTTCCGGTTTGATACCGAAGGCAAAATCTGCGAACATTGGGACAGTATTCAACAGATTCCCGAGACTTCTGAAAATCCTAATACCATGTATTAGGTCACTTCTGACTAATAACTTCGGTCAGCCAAAATACCGTAATGTTAACTTTCCATTATCGGCTACCGTGCGCTGTGTTACCAAAACATTAAATGCGCTGATTTTTCATTTTCAATTTACGTGTACGAGCGCTTTTATGTGTCCTCTTAATAGGAACATATAATAGTTGAATTTGAAAACTAATGAATTTATAAAGCTTCTCGAGAAGCATCAGGCCGGTCTCACCTCACCTGAAGAAGACCTTTTGGTGCAAAAGTACTTTAAGGCTAAACTAAAAGATAGCGCCTCGGTACTTAGTTCTTCTAGTGATGCTGCCAAAGACCGAGTCAATATCCGACTTCAATCTTCCCTGTTCGGGGCTAAGCAACAAAAATCTACCTTCCGTATTCCTCCTGTATGGGCCGTAGCAGCTAGCATTGCTCTGCTATTCGGCCTTTTTATGGTTTTCAACGGCAGTAGCGACCCAGAAATTCAATGGGTGCAGACTGAGTATGGTCAGAAGAAAGAAATCATTTTGCCAGATGGTTCTAAGGTACTACTGAACTCAGGCAGCCGCATTGAATTTCCAACATATTTTAAAGGTGAAAAGCGCGAAGTGAATCTCGTTGGGGAAGCTTTCTTCGATGTACATCGCGACACCCTGCATCCCTTTGTAATCTCGACGGAAGGTGTAAAAACCCAAGTGCTAGGTACTTCTTTTAACGTAAACGCATTTCCTGAAAACGATAGTATTTCTGTAAGTGTGGCCACAGGAAAAGTAAGGGTCTCAAACCAGAAAGGTGTCAACGAAATATTACTGCCCGACCAACAATTGCATTACCATAAAAATACCCATGCCTTTAGAAAGGCACAAAAAAATGCCATGGTAGACCGGGCATGGACGCTTAACACCATCCACCTTGATAATAAAACAGTTAAGGAAGCAGTGCAGATCATCGAGCGCTGGTTCAACATTAAAATAGAAATGCCCGAAGGTGACCTTGCCGATAGAAAAATCATGGGCAAGTACCAGAACCCCGAACTGCAGCAAACCTTTGAAAGCCTCAGTTTTCTACTGCAAGCAAAATTTGAAGAAATAACCCCTGAAACCTATCGAATAGTTCCTTAACAACCATAGCCTATGTAACATCAACCCACAAAAAAGCCTTTTCTACGCCAATAGAAAAGGCCGAAGATTTCACTAAAAGCCTGAAAAACTAATAGAAAACCTAAAATGAAAATAAAAATACTAAAAATAAGAGTGAAGCCTAAAATGTTGGCTTACCTGCTTCTTTGGTTCAGTTTAAAATCGCTGGCCAGTCCTTTCGATGTGCCCTTCGAAAAATCGAAAGATGATATCAAGATTACGCTTTCGGAAAAAAGTAGGACCCTAATAGAACTTTTCGATGATATCGAATCATCATCTGAAGTGTCTTTTGTTTATAATAAAAATGTAATGGAGCTAGGCCAAAAGCGCAGTATCGATTTTAATGACACCCCTTTGCCTTCCGTTATGCATGAAATCTCCCAAAGCTTTCCTATTCAATATAAAATCATCGCAAATACGGTAACCGTAACATTAAAAAGTATCAATCAAGACCGTATCAAAGTTTCTGGTCAGGTACTAGATGGTGAGGGAAATGCCCTTATGGGGGCCAGCATCATGGAAATGGGCTCTCAAAATGGCGTAATCTCCGATTTTGATGGAATGTTTACTATCAATTTACAACGCGGCGGCACCTTGGCATTTTCGTATTTGGGCATGGTGACCCAAACCTTGGATATTTCCGAGCCACAATCAAATTTGGTCGTTCAGCTCAAGTCTGATGAGCAAATGCTTGAAGAGGTGGTCGTTGTGGGTTACGGAAGCAAAAGCAAGGAAAAGCTGATCGATGCGGTTACAAAGGTAGATGTTTCGACCATTGAGAACCGACCGCTTTCAAATGCCGCCAATGCGCTGCAAGGGGTAAGCCCAGGCCTGAACATTTCGCAAACCAGTGGCAAACCTGGTGAATCGCCAAGAATCAATATTCGCGGCTTTACATCGATCAATGGTGGTTCTCCCTTGGTTATTGTCGATGGGGTAGAGGGCAACATCAATAACCTGAACCCCGATGATATTGAATCAATAAGTGTTCTGAAAGATGCAGGTGCTTCTGCCATTTATGGGGCGCGTGGTGCTTTCGGGGTGGTTTTGGTAACTACCAAAAGGGCAAAAGAAGGCAATATTACGGTGAACGTAAGCAACACTACGGCTTTCAGCTCCCCAACGATGAATACCGATTTTTTGACCGATCCTTATAAATCGACTATGTTGGTCGATGAAGCTTTTAGAACAGCTGTTGGGCGGTCGTATACGGGGTATAGCGAGCAAGATTATGCCGCTTTGCTTGAAGTTTCTCAAGACCCTTCATTGGCCAGGGTCGTAATCGACAATAGAAACGGTAGGGATCAATATGTTCATTACGGCGCTACCGATTGGTGGAACACCTTTTTTAGAAAGAACGCTCCATCTAACATAACCAACGTTTCCTTATCAGGAGGTTCCGAAAAAGTACGGACTTTCTTTTCGTACCGCAATTACCAATCGACCGGAATCTTAAAGGTGCAAGATGACATTTTTAAACAATACAACCTTCGTGGTAAATTGGAGGTAGATGCCAATGATTGGATTACGTTTACCAATAACATGCAATACAACCGCTCGAGCGACCTGCAGCATGGCGGTAGCCAGTATGGTGATTTTGCCAACCCATGGGGTAGCTTATTGTGGGTACATGCGCTTCCGGCGTACATGCCGACGAACCCAGATGGTAATGCTCTTTGGCGAACCGAATTGAACAATTATACTGTCGGTGATGGTGTGTATGCTGCACTTCTGCATGGTAAATCTAAACAGGAAACCGATAATCAAGAGTTTTCCAATATCGCCACTGCGGTTATTAGTCCGTTTGACGGTTTTGATATCACGGCCAGTTACGCCCTGAGAAAGCAGACCTATAACAGGTATCAACGTTCAACAAGAATTCCGTATTCCATATTTGTGGGTGAGGTCGGTACCATGGGTGCCGATAGGTTGAGAGAATACAATACGCAGTCAAGCTATAATGCCTTTAATATATATGGGGAATATAAAAAGCAACTGGGCAACCACTTTTTAAGCGGTATGGTCGGGTTCAATCAAGAATCGTACGAAACAAAAAGTATCGAGGCCACCAAAATGAACAGCATCAGTGACGATTTGAATTCTTTAGGGTTGGCCACCTCCAATGCCGAAGCCAACGGGAGTGCTTCCGCATGGGCGTTGCAAGGTGTTTTCTATCGCTTGTCCTACGACTTTAAAAAGAAATATTTATTGGAAGTAAATGGAAGGTATGACGGATCTTCAAGATTTCCCTCCGATTACCGCTGGGGTTTCTTTCCATCAGTTTCTGCGGGTTGGGTAGTATCAAACGAAGATTTTTTGAAGGATATCAATGAAATCAGCCAGGTGAAATTACGTGCCTCTTACGGGTCTTTAGGTAATCAGAATATTGCTGATTATGCCTACATCCCCACTTTAAATAAAGATATCGATACCGGTTACGCCATTGACGGTTCTACTTTAGACTATATCGAATCGCCTAACTTGAACCCTCGGGCCATTACTTGGGAAGAGGTAAAAACCCTCAATTTAGGTACAGACCTCTCTTTCTTCAAAAATAGGCTGTCGGTCAATTTTGACTGGTTTCAGCGTGATACCGAAGGCATGCTGACCAAGGGGGCTACTTTGCCAAGTGTATTGGGTGCACCTTCACCACAGGAAAACGCGGCAGATTTACAGACGAGAGGTTTCGAGCTTTCATTGGGTTACAATGATTATTTCGATTTGGGCAACGATACCTTCGATTTCTCGATTGTTGCCAACCTATCTAATTCAAAAACCAAGATTACCAGATTCGATAACCCGAATAACAGCTTGTTGGATTTTTATGAAGGAATGACCATTGGTGAGCTTTGGGGCTATAATGTGGACGGTCTTTTTCAGACAGAGGAAGAAGTTGCGGCCCATGCCGACCAAACACGTGTCTCTAACCGAATTGTTGCTGCTGGAGGGCTTCAACCCGGTGATGTCAAGTACAACGACCTCAATAATGACGGGGTGATCGACGAAGGCGAGAATACGGCCGAAAATTCAGGAGACCGCCGTATTATTGGAAACACCGCTCCTCAATATTTGTACAGCTTTAAGGTGAATGCAGGTTATAAGGGATTTGATTTTTCCGCTTTCTTTCAAGGGGTGGGCAAGCAAGATTGGTATCCGAATACCGATTCAAGGCTTTTTTGGGCCATGTACAACAGACCGTACGATTCTTTCATTAGAAAAGATATGGTCGATGATATTTGGACACCTGAAAACACCGATGCCTATTTTCCAAGATTATTCGGTTACATAGCCCTTTCTGATAACGATGCACTTGGTGCCGTCAACAATAGGTATCTGCAAAACGTCGCATACCTAAGAATGAAGAACGTTACCCTTGGCTATACTTTGCCCAGCAGTATATCCGATAGGCTTCCGTTCAATAAACTACGGGTGTATTTCAGCGGTGAAAACTTATTGACCTTCAGTAAGCTCACCGATTATATCGATCCCGAAGCGGCGAGTAATTCGGTAAACTTCAATGCCCCATCTACTTCGACCAATAGAAGTACGGCGCAGACGATACCCTTTTCTAAAATTTACTCTTTAGGTATTTCATTACAATTTTAAAGTCTCTAATTATGAAATTTAATTTTACAATAATAGTATGCTTTTTACTGCTGTTCAGCTGTAGCGACGACTTTCTTGATAAAGAACCATTATCCGATGTAACAGAGAATAATTTCTTTCTTAAGGCAAGTGATTTGCAGCTGTATACCAACGGCTTCTACAGAATGTTCCCCAGCACCTCAATTTATAATGGTGATGCGATGGCCGACAATATTATCTCTACCACGTTAAGTGATGAAATGCGTGGCGCAAGAACTATTCCTACCACCGGTGGTGGATGGGATTGGGGCTATCTAAGGGATATCAATTATTTATTGGAAAATTATGAGCGTTGCGAAGATGAAGCGGCCAAGCGGCATTTTAGCGGAGTAGCCTATTTTTTCAGGGCGTATTTCTATTTTCAAAAGTTGAAGCGCTTTGGTGAGGTTCCTTTTTATGAAACTACCCTGAGTGCCGATGATATGGAAAGTCTTCAAGCCCCTAGGGAAACTAGGCAGTTCATTACCGATAGAATTTTGGAGGATTTGGATAGGGCCATCACCAATCTTAATGAGGAAGTACAGGCCTATCGCATCACTAAGTACAGTGCGCTCGCCCTTAAATCGAGGGTAGGCCTTTATGAGGGTACTTTTGAGAAATACCGTGATATTTCAGGATATGAAACCTATCTGAATGCAAGTGTCGATGCTTCATTGCAACTGATGCAAAATTCACCCTATTCCGTTTATAGTACGGGGAACATCGAGATGGATTATATGGAACTTTTTAATTCTCATGATGCCCAAACAAGTGAGATGATTTTAAGTCGACAGTTCACTCAGACGGTCGCCGTTGACCATAATGTTAATTATTATACAACGACATCCTCGTATGGTAGACCCGGAATGCCAAAAGATTTGGTCAACAGCTATCTGATGGTTGATGGTTCGCGATTTACAGATATACTCAATTACAACCAAGTATTGTTTGCCGATGAGGTTGCAAATAGAGATCCTCGATTGTCCCAAACAATTAGGACCCCTGGTTACATGCGAAAGGGTGAAGCGATGACCTTGGCGCCCAATTTGGGTGCGACCATGACGGGCTATCAATTGACCAAATATGTGACTGAGCCTGTATATGATACCAATGATGAATCGATTACCGATTTACCGATTTTAAGATTCGGTGAGGTGCTTTTGAATTTTGCCGAGGCGAAGGCAGAACTAGGTACTTTGACACAGGCTGATCTTGATGCATCCATTCAATTGTTGAGAAATAGGGTAGGCATGCCCCCGATGGATCTAACGGAATCCAATAATTCGCCTGATAGCTTTATCGAAGCACAATACCCAACTCTGGCCGGTGCTAACAAAGGTATTATTCTAGAATTGAGAAGAGAGCGCCGAATCGAACTGTATATGGAAGACCACCGATGGGATGACATTGTAAGATGGAAATCGGGACAGACCCTTACGCAGCCCTTGCGCGGGCTCTATTTTCCAGGAGCAGGTGAATACGATATGGATCAAGACGGTACTATCGATGTGGTTTTATACGATGGTACAGAACCTGCGGGACAAACCCAAGGAGTACAGTATATCAAGATCAATTCAGACATTTTCTTTGATGAGAATAACTTGATTGACCCACAACCGGATTTTAATAATAGAACATTCGACGAAGAGCGTGATTATCTATATCCGCTGCCAAGGGTAGAATTACAATTGAACCCGAATTTAGAACAAAACCCAGGTTGGGAATAACACGAAAATGAGAAGAATAATCATAACACTTTTGCTGGTAGCCCCGATGTTTGTTTCGGGGCAATCGGTAAATTCAATAAAGGCGATGACCTTTAACGTTCGATACGCCAATCCTAAAGACGGAATCAATATTTGGGAAAATAGAAGGGATTGGGTAGCGGAGAGTATCAATTTCTTTGAGGTGGATGTTTTTGGTGCCCAAGAAGTGATTGAAAGCCAATTAAAAGATTTAGTCGAAAGGCTTCCCGATTATACCCATGTGGGTATCGGTAGAAATGGAGGTTCTGAAGGCGAATTTTGTCCTGTTTTTTACCGAAAGGAAATTTTTGAGTTATTGGAGAGCGATACGTTTTGGCTTTCTGAAACACCGGAAAAGACCAATTCAAAAGGGTGGGACGCCGCATTGCCCAGAATCGTAACTTGGGTTAAACTACGACATAAAGCTAATGGGCATGAATTTTATTTTTTCAATACCCATTTTGATCATAGAGGGGAGAAGGCACAATTCGAGAGTGCTAAATTGCTTCGTAAGCAAATTGCCAAGATTGCAGGTGACATACCCTTTTTGGTGACTGGTGATTTCAATATTCCACCTTCGAATGGTGCCTATAAAGAGCTGGTTGACACGAATACTGGAGCAATTGGTATCAACGATACTCACGAAGTGGCCCAAAAAACTTACGGCCCTACCTATACGTTTAACGGGTTCGCTTTAGAGCCCGACCAAACACGAGAAAGAATCGATTATATATTTTGTAGTGATAAGGTTGAGGTGAAAAAGCACCACACCCTTGACGGACAAAGGGGAGGTGATTTCATATCAGATCACTTTCCGATAATGGCAATTGTTAGTTTGCGTTAGTTTCATTTTTCTGATGTCGCCCCATTTAGGGGCGACATCTATTTTAATAGGTCTAACCATTTCATAACCTATTTATAAAATCTAAATGGCCATATACGAATTAGGTACTTGTAATTTAGATGGCCAATACCACCCATTAGATGAACAGCCAAATTTCTGATAGACAACTGATAGACGGAATTAAGCGGGGAGACAATGTTTCTTTTCAAATGGTCTACAACAAATATTTTGACCGATTATATAGGTATTCACAGGCAATGATAACTGACGGCCAACTGAGTGAAGATATTATTCAAGAACTCTTTACCACTCTTTGGATGAAGCGAAGTCATTTGAATATCGTCAACTTAGAGGCTTATTTAGTAACGGCTCTTCGACATAAAATCATCAATGTTTATCGCAATAATAGATACGTCGATTTAGATGAGACCATCATTGAAGCATTGCCAGGGGTCAATGAAATTGAAGAAAAGCAAAAGGAGACCGATTTAGAATCAGAGTTTAAAAATCTATTAAGCCGTTTGCCGCGAAAATGTAGAAACGTTTTCTATTTAAGTCGAATAAAGAATTACCGTAACAAAGAAATTGCCGAAGAACTCGACATTTCTATACGTACCGTTGAAACGCATATTAGCAATGCCCTTCAATATTTTAAGGTGTATTAGAAGAGTACAGATTTAGACGAACCAAAGGTACAGAAATAAAAAAACCACCAACGAAAGTTGGTGGTTTTTACATAAGTGGCCGTTTGGTTAATAGCCGTTGTTATCGCTTCCTAAACTAGGATTTCTCTGTAGTTCAGGCCCTGGTAAGGGTAATAACATGTGTTTTTGTTGAATTTGTTTTCCGTTTTCAGTGGTGTGTCCAACAGCAGCCACGAAAGAGATGGTTCCAGGAGCATCAGCTACAGGAAATTGACCTGTACGAACGATGTCGAACCAGTTTCTAAATTCGAAAACCAATTCTCTATGTCTTTCCTTCCAAACCTCTTCAACGAAAGCATCGGTACCCAAACCTGACAATTCAGAAGTAATAGTGGTCGCATCGGTCGTCCAATAAGCTCTACCACGTACTTGTGCCAAATAATCAACTGCATTCGCGTTTACACCACTTGACATGGCAATCGCTTCGGCAGCGATCAACAATACATCTGAGTAGCTATACACTGCGAAATCTTTGCCTGAGTTGGCAGTTTCAAAAATTGCGGTGTCATCGTGCCATACGAAAGGAGCAGTTTCGAAAGTCTGACCTGTTGGTAGGTAAGTACTGTGAAAGAACTGTCTTTCTTGCGCCCTAAGATCAATATCGGAATTATAGAAATTCAAGAATTGATCAGAAGGTTGGTAGGCACCGTTGGTAATATCGTACAATACTTCTGAAGCCAAAGCTACAGGATAAGAGTATCTTGGATATACGGCCGTACCGATTTCTGGATCGTACTCTTTGATGTAAATATGCTCGCTAGCAGATGCATCTGACTTTCTGATCTTGTTATAAGCAGAATTCTCAAAGTCTATAGCTCCATCAACTTCATCGTGCTGAACCAATGCATAAGAACCATATTCACCATTGATAATGTCTTGCGCCAAGCCAGCTGCATCGGCATACCTATCAACGTTCAAAGGATTACCGCTCATAGTCAAATAAACGTCAGCAAGTAACGTGGCCACGGCACCTGCAGTTACCCTTTTACCGTTATCGACCATGGTTGTTTTGGGTAAGTTACCTTGCTCCAAAGCATCGGTAAGATCAGACTCTATCAAACCGTAAACATCGGCGATAGGGCTTCTTTCCAAATAAAGACCATCCAACGATTCGTAAGGCTCGGTAGTCAAAGGCACTGGCCCAAACCATCTTACCAAATAGTAATAAGCAAAAGCTCTAAAGAATTTGGCTTCGGCAATTAGTTGGTTACGCTGAGCATCCGTTAGGTCTGGAGTCTCAGGAATGTATTTAATGGCGTTATTGGCCCTTGAGATACCTAGATAAAGTTCTCTCCACCTATCCTGCAAATAACCTCCGATGTTATCACCGTTCAGGGTCAATTGTTGCGTGTTGCTTACATGTAATTCTTGACCTGCGTACTCATTGGTGAAGAAACCGCTCATATAAGCGCCCAACATTAATGGGGTACCACTATATACACCACCATCGGTAAGGTTAGGTGCGCCGTTTCTGTATAAGGAGTTAACTGCACTATAGGCCTGATCGGGCTCAGAAAAGAACTGGTCAGAGCTCAATTCGCTTAGCGGTTCCTCTTCAAGGAAATCGTCACATGACCCCAATAAAACGAGTCCTATTAAACAAGCTATATATTTAATTTTCATGATGTTTTCTTTTTTAAGCATTAAAATTTAAGGCTACAACCCAAGGTGAAAGTTCTTGGTTTTGGGTACTGGAAGAAAAAAATATTCTGTCCCCACTGGTTATTGTCCCAAGAAGAAGCTTCCGGATCATATCCTTGGAAGTCTTTTGAATGGATTACAAAAGCATTCTCCAAACTTGCGTAAACCCTAAGGCTATTGAAACCGAATAGATCTAAGAATTGCTGATCGAAATTGTAACCTAAAGAGAAAAGGTTACCTCTAATGTAAGACCCGTCAACTACCCATCTGCTGTCAACCTGGCTGTTCTGCCCGGCGTAAGCTTGGTTTCTGATTTCCTGAACCATGGTGTTCTGATTGTCCTCGGTCCATCCGTCATAAAGAATACTTGCCAAACCGTTGGCGATACCTGAACGGTCTTCAGTAGAGTGGTAGTACTGCTGCATGATTTCAACACCGGCAACAAATTGAATATCGGCCGTGAAGTCAAAATTCTTATATCTAAAGTTGTTGATAAAGCTACCGGTAACATCAGGTAAACCTTTACCAAGAATTCTCTTATCAGCAGAACGCTTAGCTTCACCAGGTACTGCACCCACTTCAGCAGCTTCAGCTACTTCGTCGGTTCCCCAAGTGCCCAATCGCTCATAGCCATAGAATGAACTTAGAGATTCACCTACACGAAGGATTGTCTGGCTACCTGATACCCAAAACGGACCTGGCTCGATATCCTCATCATTTTCACCCAAACTCTCGATGGTGTTCTTGTTGTAGTTCATGTTGAATGAAGATTCCCATCCGAAATCGGTACCACGAATAATTTCTCCAGAAACCATGGCCTCGATACCTTTGTTGGAAACAGAACCGATATTATCTCTTACAGAGGTAAACCCTGAAGTATAAGGTACCGGTCTATCTAACAATAGATCTTTGGTCAATTTGTCGTAGTAATCGAATTCAAAACGTAAACGGTAATTGAAGGCCGCTAAATCAAGACCTATATCAAACTGGCTTGTCTTTTCCCATTCCAAACCTGGGTTGGCCAATCTGTTAACAGAACTAGAGCTAACACGGGTACCGTTCAACAAAACAGTTCCGGCAGAAACGGTTGCCAAAGAGCTGTAAGGAGGAATTTCAGTGTTACCGGTGATACCGTAACTACCACGTAATTTCAAACGGTTGATGAACTCAAGGTTCTCCATGAACGATTCTTCATTGATATTCCAACCAGCACCGATGGATGGGAAGAAACCATACTTGTTGTCTTTACCGAACCTTGAAGAACCATCGGCCCTTGCGGTCAAAGTAATCAGATATTTGTCATCAAAAGTATAACCGGCCCTTACGAAGTACGAGTTCAATGCCCATTCTTCAGTAGCAGATTCGGGTGCGCTAGGGTTACTGGCAGAACCGATATTGTTGTACTTGAAGAAATCATCGCTAAACCCTCTTGCGAAGATAGTAGAAGACTCGTACTGACGCTCTTGCCAGCTTAAACCTAACATGGTGTTGATTCTGTGCTTACCAAAATCATTGGTGTATGTCAAGTAATTTTCTTGCTGCCAGTAGGTGCTTTTTTCGTTGAATATTCTACCAAAGCCATCAGGTGCTGAAATGTTGACCAAATCTCTTGGAGAGTATTCTTTTTTATTTCTGATGTTCTTATCAAAACCGAATTGGGTTCTGAAGTCAAGACCAGGTAGAATGTTGAAGTTAACGTAGAAGTTACCGAACAACTGGTTTCTTTCCCAGAAACGTTCTTGTGTTTCCAATACGTGAACAGGGTTGGCCATAGACTCCAAGTTATAGGCATCTGAAATCATTTGGCTATTGCTCCATGTTCCATCAGGGAATTTTACCGGAAAGATAGGAGGCATCTCGATCATCGTTCTACGTGGTACTTGACCACCGCCACCTTCTTCGAATTCAGTATCCTTCACATCGTTCACCATAAGGTTTACACCGATTTTCAACCAATCTTTAGGTGTAACATCATAGGCAATCTTACCGCTGATACGGTCTAACTTGTTGTTCAACATGATACCTTCAACGTGAGAATAGTTAAGGAAAACCCCCACAGAAGATTTCTCGTTACCCTGCTGAACCGATAATTGGTGGTTGGTTGAAAAGGCAGTTCTAGTAGCCTCATCTTGCCAATCGGTATCATATAATGGGTTGCCATTAGCATCAAATAGATTCGGATCGTTCGTAGTAAATACCGGAGCTGGAGAATCAGGACGGTATTTTGGAGTGTTCTCCATACCTGTTCTAACAACCTCTAGCCACTCATCTGCATTTAAAAGGTCCATCTTTTTACGAATGCTTCCAACGCTGATAAAGCCATCATAACCAATGGTTACTTTTCCTTCTTGACCACCTCTTTTGGTAGTGATCAAAACAACACCGTTGGCACCACGCGCACCATAAATAGAAGCAGAGGAAGCATCTTTAAGAACCTCCATACGCTCAATATCGTTAGGGTTGATGAACTTAATATCATCCATTACAACACCATCCACTACATAAAGAGGGTCAGATGAAGAGTTGATGGTTCCCACACCACGAATTACGATTCTTGGTGATCCCGTAGGAGAACCAGAGTTCAAGAACACATTCACACCGGCAACCTTACCTCTCATACCTTGAAGGGCGTTATTTACCGGAGCTTTTAAAAGATCTTCGCTGCTTACCGCGCTTACGGCACCAGTAAGGTCAGATTTTCTTTGAGTACCATAACCGACTACGACAACCTCTTCAAGGGCGTCAACGTTTTCCTCAAGGGTAACATTGATGGTCTGCTCGCTTTGAACCTCAACTTCTTTGGTAGTAAAGCCGATGTAACTGAAAGAAAGAACATCACCGGTATCTGCCATGATACTATAATTACCATCAAAATCGGTAGCAGTACCTTTTGAAGTGCCTTTCACCACAACGGAAACACCCGGTATTGGGGTACCCGCATTATCGGTAACAACCCCTTGAACAGTAAATTGTACATTGGTCTGAATGAGCTCGTTGATTTTTTGCGGGCTCAAGACCGAAGGCAGTTTATCTACTTGCCCGTTCAATAGGTTTTCGATTTTTTCTTTTATTTCCGGGCTGTCTTTAGGAAATAAAATGATTTGATCACGAACGAAACTAAAATCAATGTTCGAATCTTCGAAAAGAGCTTCCAGTACTTCTGAAAGATTCTTGTTCTCGACATTCAAAGACTGCTTTTTGTAGACGTCAATGATACTGTTGTTGTAAAAAAAGCTGAATTCGCTTTTGCGCTCGATTTCGTTGAGTATCTTCTTTAGCCTTACGTTGTTTAACTCTAACGAGATGTTTTGGGCATTGACCTCAGAAGCAAATAATTTGCCCAGAGTAATGGCCACTAAGACGACGTAGATTTTCATTATCCTGATAATAGGGACCTTTGAAAAAAAATGATCCTTTTTTTCCATAATTTTGAATAGTTTAAGTTGTTTAATTACTAGGTAGTTAAATAATTTTCCAAAGAGGAGGGTGTTGCCGCACTTTCCTCTTCTTTTTTTGTTAGTTTCTATTTATTCATATACAAGGTGATTTTATTATTGTTCTTTTTATAAAGTATGGGTGATGAAACCTCAAAGAGGTCCATAATCTGTTCTATAGAAAGGTTGTCGAAAGTTCCCGTGTACTCATAATTCATTATTTCGGGTGATTCGACCGAAATCGATATGCTGAACCTTCTCTGTAAATCACGTATGACCTGATGAATCGGGGTTTCGTCGTAGACCAATTTTCCCAATCGCCAAGCGGTCAAGTTTTCCGTTTCTACTTTGTCGACAATCAACTTGTCTTCGTTCTTGTCATAGGTGGCCCTTTGCGAAGGGTTAAGCACTACGGTCTTATGGTCTTTTTCTTCTACTACCCTGACCTTCCCGGAAACCAAGGTGGTTTCTACATTTTGGTCTTCAGGGTACGACTTTACGTTGAAAGTAGTGCCCAATACCTGAATTTTCATTCCGTTATCGGTTGAAACAATAAAAGGCCTGTCGGAATCATGGGTAACATCAAAGAAAGCTTCGCCGCTTAGGCTTACTTCTCGAATCGTATCTGAAAACGTCTGAGGAAATGATAAGGAAGTGTTCGCGTTCAGTGTTATTTTAGATCCGTCGGGTAATTCAATCGTTCTATTCTCACCAATGGCCGTAGCGGTTTGTACTATTTGCGGTATGGTGACCTCACTAGGTTTCTCTGATGGCAAGAATAAAAAGGATAGTGAGAAAAGCACTAATACTACAGCTGCATAGCCAAGTAATTGGTATAAATTATTTCTCCTGCGTTTTGCGGTATTTAGGGAATCGGGTTCGGAAGACCTCAAAAGCCGAGCAACATGTTCAGCTTTCATTTTGTTGTAACGTTGCTGTTGCTGCGGATTTTTCAGGAGCCATTTTATGACTTCCTGCTTTCGGTTGCCCGAAAGTTTTCCTTCAATTAAGGCTTTAATATCCCTTTTGTTCATTTTGGTCAGAGGTCAGTGTTCATTAACTAGACGCAATAATCAATGATACCCCCTAGTCGAAAAAAGAAAATTTAGAATAAAAATAGAGGAAGGTACTCCTTTAAGGCAGTTTTGAGCTCTCGTAAGGCCTTGGTGATATGGTTTTCTACCGTTTTTGTAGAAATCTCCATTTCTTTTGAAATCTGCTTATGTGCCAAACCATCTATTCTACTTTTTTGAAATACTCTTTTGCATTTCTCGGGTAGGTCTTGAATGGTATTATCGACCAGATGTTGAAGCTCGTCTGCTATAATATTGGATGCTGCATCATCGGCAAGGGCCGAGTAGTTGAGCCAATACTCTTGCTGGTCTGCACTTAATTCTTTTGATAGCTTGTTTTTGCGCGCTCTTAGGTAATCTAGACAGGCATTGCGCGTCATGCTATAGACATAGGCGGTAAAGTTAGACTTTACGTTTAGCTTGTCTTTTTTCTCCCAAAGTTTGATCAATACATCGTGAACAATCTCTTCTACGTCTTCTTTTGAAGAGATGTAGCTGTTCGCGATAACAAACAATTTGGGTTTATAGAATTTGTACATAGTGTTAAAATCGTCTTCACCACTATGAGGAGAGGAAGTTTTGATTTTAACATTCTGCGAATATTCTGGCATCATATTTTTCGGATACGAAACAATTTGCGGCGGCAATTTACAAATTCTTAATTAACGAGAAGATTACTTTCTGTGAGGTTTCTTATGAGTCGCATTTTTAAGTGTTAAAATTGTGTGTTGCGTCTGGGGAGGAGAGGAATGAATTATTCTAAAATAGAATATGAAGGATTAAGTGCAGGTTCCTTCAAATCAATGTCTAAAAGGTGTTTTCAGCTTTTTTGATTTGTAATTCTCTAGGTGTGTTGAATAAAGAAGCCTATTTTAGTCACCAATACCAACCCTACCAAAGTTATTTAGTCATGACCTCCATTTTTGATAAATCGTATTTATTCTGTTTACTCTTTCTATCCGCCAGCTATTACGCCTGCGCCCAAAAGGCAGAACCTACTAAACCTAATGTGATAGTCATTTTAACCGATGACCAAGGTTCGATAGACCTAAACTCTTATGGAGCAAAAGACCTATACACCCCGAATATGGACAGGCTTGCCAAAGAAGGTGTGCGATTTACACAATTTTATGCCGGAGCCCCCGTCTGCTCACCGTCGAGGGCGGCATTGCTGACAGGAAAAACTAATTTACGTGCAGGTCTCCCAAATAATGTGCCGATTCCGGAGAAGGCTGAAGCGACCGGTCAATATGGTTTGCCGACTGAAGAGATTACCATGGCAGAAATACTAAAAGATAATGGTTACCGCACGGCATTGATTGGTAAGTGGCATTTGGGGCATAGACCTCAGAATCTGCCCAACGGACAAGGGTTTGATTATTTTTTTGGTCATCAGAGGGGTTGTATCGATAACTTTTCCCATTTCTTTTTTTGGGATGGCCCGAACAAACATGACCTTTACCGAAATTCGGAAGAAGTATATTATTCCGGCCAGCATTTTTCCGACTTGATGGTTGATGAAATAAAAGGTTTCATTGGTCAAGAAAATAAAGAGCCATTTTTTATTTATTGGGCTTTTAATGCGCCCCATTATCCCTACCAAGGAAACAAAAAATGGTTAGATCATTACAGTAATCTTACAACACCGAGAAAGGAATATGCCGCTTTTGTGTCCAGCACCGATGAGAAAATTGGTGAAGTACTCGATTATTTGGATGAGGAAGAGATGACCCAAAATACGATTGTAATCTTTCAATCGGATCATGGGCATTCCCTTGAAGAAAGAGCTTTTTGGGGAGGTGGTAATTCAGGGCCTTATCGGGGAAGTAAGTTTAGTATGTTTGAAGGTGGTATACGAGTCCCGGCTATCATTAGATATCCTCAAATGATTCCGGCGGGTGAGGTAAGAAACCAACTCGCCATGGAAATGGATTGGTTTAGTACCGTGGCCGAACTCACTGGCTCAAAAATAGAAGAGAAGGTTGATGGCAAAAGTTTGATGCCCATCATTAAAAATGAAAAGCTAGAAACGGCACACGAGACGGTGCATTGGCAGTTGGGCAGCTATGACGATAAGAATGCGCAATGGGTCGTGAGAAAGGGACCATGGAAGCTCATTGGTAATGTTAACGAACCGATGGGGAAGGAAAAAAGCGTCAAATTACCCGAGCTTTATTTGGTGAATCTTGATGATGATATTTCTGAGAGAAACAATCTGGTAGACTCTAAGCCTGAAATAGTAAATGAGCTTTTAAAATTGCACAGCGATTGGATTGCTTCGGTACGAGAGGAGAGGGGTAAATGAAAGTTTATCTTGAGAGCTAAGATCGAGCTTCATAATCTTCTTTAACGGTTTTTGCCTAGAAATTAAAAGAGGAGATTGCCCTCAACCTTTGTTTAAAATACTTAGGAGAATCTTTTTTACTTCTTTGGCTAGAAAATCTAAACTAGGCTTTATCGGTAAGTTGATTACCAAAAATTAAGAGCATAATACTGGTATATTGTTCCCCAAGGCGATTTTTGAGAATTACAAATGCCTTGGTCATTTGGGCTTCGACTGTTTTTATTGAAATGTTTAGATAGCTAGCGATTTCGCTGTTTGTCAGTCCTTCTTTTTTACTCAAAATGAAAACTTTTTGGCATTTTGGTGGAAGTTTTTTTATCTCGTTATTAACCAAATCGATCATTTTGGCAATAACATTGTCATCACTCTCTTCAATAGTTTGATGGGTAAATTCCAAGTATTTTTGATGGAGTAAAAAGACGGCTTTGTTTTTTTGATAATGGTTTAGAAACTCGTTGTAAACACATTTATAAAGAAAACTTCTAATAGAAAATTCTGCATTCAGCTTTTTTCTTGATTTCCAAGTTTTTAAAAATACATTTTGAACGATGTCCTGGGCACTGGAAGGTTCGTGTGTCAACGAAATGGCATAAGCGTTAAGCTGTCTATGATATTTTTTAAGCAAGAACATATAGGCTTTTTCATTGCCTTCAATTAATGCTTTTACTAAAGTACTGTTGTCCTCAAAATTCATTTGTTGTGGGTATTTCACAAATAAACAATAAAAATTATGCGATTATGAAAAAAAAAACAAAAATATGTTAGGGTATTGTAAATGTCACTTGTAGTATTAAAAAGACTAGTTGATAAATGCTGCCTCCGAATATTGAAAATAGCATCATAAAGTATTTCGCTCAATCTGCCGATGTCGATGATTTAGACCTATTGAACAATTGGTTGAAAGATGAAAACAATCAAAAGGTATTTAAGGAGTACGTTAAGACCAATTTTGCAATCACTATAGCAATGCACGACCCAAATCTTGATAAGATAAAAGATGAGCTTTTAAAACAGATAAAAATTGATTCGAAACCTGTTTATAGGGTGCGATTCAATGAATATTTAAAGTATGCTGCCATAGCTATCGTTTTTCTGGCACTTGGCTTTTTACTGAAAAAAGATGTTTTCGTAAGTGTAGAAGAACCAGTAGTTGTACCAAGAGAAAATGCGATTACTTTAAAATTAGGTAATGGTCAAGTTCGTGTTCTAGCCGAAAAAGATAGTTCACAAGTCATTGATAAAAACGGAACGGTAGTAGGACATCAAAAAGGAAATGAAATCACCTATGAAGAAAAGGGTTACCCTGCTATAGAAAAAAATACGCTATCCGTTCCAAACGGAAAGAAGTTCTCCATTACGCTATCAGATGGGACAAAAGTTCATTTGAATGCGGGTAGTTCACTAACATATCCCACCGGTTTTCAATCTAGTGAGAATCGAAAGGTTGATTTGATAGGTGAAGCTTTTTTTGAGGTAGCTCATGACAGTTCTAGAAAGTTTATGGTGAATTCTCAAGAACTTAGTGTTAGCGTTTATGGTACCAGGTTTAATGTATCTAACTATCCTGAAGATGAAAAATACGAAGTTGTGCTTGTAGATGGTTCGGTTAGTGTTGCTAGTACAGATTCTACAAATGCCAATAATGGCCTAGAAGAGTTTTTAGAACCGGGCTTTATGGCTACGATAGAGAAAAGTGATAACGCCTACCAATCTCGAAAAGTGAATACAGAACTATATACTTCATGGATGCAGGGTAATCTTGTTTTTAGGGATGAGACTTTCGAAAACATCATCAGAAAATTAGAAAGGCACTATAATGTAGTGGTCATTAATAATAATACATCAATCTCAAAAGAGACTTTCAATGCTACGGTTGAGACCGAGTATGAAACCATAGAACAGGTCTTTACCTATTTCAAAAAAGTCTATGATGTTGATTTTACCATAATTGAGAATAAAATAATAATTAACCAAAATTGAGAACATGCGAATAGAACATAAATGACCGACCATATAAAGGCATCTTTACTTAAGTGCCTAAACTAAAAATCGGAAAATGCTGCAACATTTCCCGATTTAGTGAATGATCACTTTACGTAATCACAAATAAACATTCAAAATTATGAAAAAACCACCAAAGTCGGGAGGTAACGTACCTCTTTGGCGAATTAATTATGAACTAAAAATGAAGTTTTCGCTTCTGTTTTTTCTTACCATAAGTTTTTTAGTTCAGGCAAATTCTTCTTATGCCCAGAGAACTAAAATTTCATTGGACAAAGAGAACACAACCTTAAGAGAAGTTCTTGATGCAATTGAATCCAAGACCGAGTTTAAATTTTTTTACCATACTGATGCAGTCAATCTAGCCCGAAGGGTCACTATAAAAACAAAAAAAGCCACTATAGGCGAGGTTTTAAGAAAATTGTTCAAGGGAGAAGAAACAAGTTATGAACTGGATGATCGTAAAATTCTCTTAAGGAGAAATGAAAAATCGGCGGACCCTGAAAGAAAGGTGTTTGTTTTGCCGGATGAGCAAGAACCTGTTACCGGAAAGGTCACCGATGAAAGTGGTCTGCCCCTTGCAGGCGCCAATATTGTTGAGAAAGGAACTGTTAATGGTACCCAAACCGATTTTGATGGTAATTTTTCGATCATACTCAATGACCCTAGTGCAGAATTAACGGTTTCTTACATTGGTTTTGAAACTCAAGATGTACCTGTAAATGGTCAAAAATCACTAGCTGTAATATTACAGGAAAGTGCAGCAGGTTTAGAAGAAGTGGTAGTAATCGGTTATGGAACTCAAACGAAGAAAGATTTAACCGGTTCTGTTAGTGTTATTGACGGAGCGGCCGTCGAGTCGAGAAGTGTAACCAATGTGTCGAATGCCTTACAGGGTGCTGTAGCTGGTGTTAGTGTTACTAGAAGTGGTTCGGCGCCCGGGTCCGGAAGTAATATTTTGATTCGTGGTGTAACCACTCTTCAAGGAGCCAGTGCCCCTTTGGTTTTAGTTGACAATGTTCCTGTTTCAAATATAGATGATGTGAATCCCGACCAAATCGAAAGCATTTCAATTTTAAAGGACGGAGCTGCTGCGTCTATTTATGGCTCCCGAGCAGCTGCAGGTGTTGTCATTATAACTACAAAAAGAGCCAAGTCGGGCGTCTTTAGTTTAGGCTATAGCGGTGAATATATGGTTAACACACCAACCGAACTTAGAGGTACTGTAAGTGCAATTCCTTATATGCGAATGGATAATGAAAAATCATGGAACGATAATGGGAATGGTGAGAATGAATTTCCCTTGTGGCCTCAAGATTTGATAGAGAATTATCCCGCTCTTAATGCACAAAATCCTGATCAATACCCAGACTTTGATTGGAGGAGTTTGATACTTAGAAAATCTTCATCGGGTTATAGACATAATATTACCATGAGTGGCGGAACTGAAAAACTCAAGACCAATATCAATGTAGGATACGAATTTCAGGACGCCCTATATAATCATCGAGATTGGAAGCGTTATACGGCTAGGGTAAACAACGATATAAAAATCTCAGAAAAGTTTGGTGGTAATGTAGATTTCGCCTTAAAAATCACCAAGGATGATCAACCTGTAATAGATCCTACTTCAAGAGCGATTCAATCAGGTCCGATATATGCGCCAATATGGCAAGATGGAAGAATAGCAGAAAGCAAGTCTGGCGATAATACTTACGCTAGGCTTGTTGATGGAGGATTTTCCTCTAGCGATTCTTATCTGATTTATGGTATGGCAAGTGTTTGGTATAAGCCAATTGAAGAACTTAAGATTTCGGTCAACTTGGCGCCAAATTTTGAATTTAACAAATATAAGTCCTTTAATCGGGCAATACCTTATTGGGCAGCTACAGACCCCGAACAACTGGCCGCCCCGGGTTATATTTCCAATCATAATGAAGCCCAAAGAAGGTTGACCGAACGAAGGGCCAATACCAACACCTTGACGACACAGGCTTTGGTAAATTACGATAAGTCTTTTGGCAATAACAACATTAGTGGTGTTATAGGTTATGAAGAGTTCTCAAATAAATTTGAAAGACTTTCGGTTCAAGGTAATGAATTTGTAAGCAACGATTATCCGTTTTTGAACCAAGCTCCTATAGACAAGGTCTTTAATGAAACTGGCGGTAGCGGAACATCTTTTTCCGAAAATGCCTATTCCTCTTATTTTGGTAGGCTTGAGTATAATTATGATAATACTTATTATTTACAGGGTACGGTGCGAAGAGATGGTTCTTCAAGATTTGGAAAAGACTATCGATGGGGTACTTTCCCATCAGTTTCTTTGGGGTGGGTAATTTCCAATGAAGGTTTCATGCAATCATTAGACCCAGCAATTTCTTTTTTGAAATTCAGGACGTCTTATGGAAGTTTAGGTAACGACAGATTGGGCAATTACCTTTATCAATCGGTTTTGCAATTTAGCGACGTTCTACTCGCCAATGGATCAAATGTTGAAGCCGTTAGGGCTGCTGCGCAACGCTTTCTGGCAATCGAGGATGTAACTTGGGAAACAACTACCTCTTTAAATTTTGGTATCGATCTTAACATGTTCAATAGTAGGTTGTCTTTAACTGCAGATTATTTCAAAAAAGAGACTACAGATATGCTTCTTGATTTAAGTATACCGTCTTTGAGCGGATACGATGATCCAACTGTAAATGTAGGTAGTATGGATTCTGATGGTTGGGAAATCGCCTTGGGATGGAAGGATCAAATAGGAGATTGGAGATATTCTATAACTACGAATTTTTTCGATTCGCAATCGATTATTGGTGATGTTAGGGGAAAAAGAATTTTTGAATATGATGATAGGTTGCTCTCCGAAACTGGTGTTGAATACCAGTCTTGGTATGGCTATCAATCAGATGGGTTGTTTCAAACCCAAGATGAAGTCGATGCTTCACCTGTCACCAGCGATGCTGTTGGTCCAGGTGATATAAAGTATAAAGATATTAGTGGTCCCGAAGGTGTTCCTGATGGCGTTATAAACGAATTGGATCGAACAGTTCTTGATGGTTCTCTACCCCGTTACCAATATGGGGGAACGTTCAACTTGAATTATAAAAATTTTGACTTAGGACTTACTTTTCAGGGTGTAGGAAAGCAGAGTTTTTACTTGGCTCAAAATTATATAAGGCCTTTTCTTGAAACGTGGTTGTCTCCATCTTTTGAGTATGCCGATAGTTACTGGAGTGTTTATAATTCTGCATCGCAAAACCAAAGCGTGAAATACCCTAGGTTGTCTGAAAATGCGTCAAGTAACAACTATCGTTTCTCGGATTATTGGTTGGTAGATGGGTCTTACTTAAGAATAAAGAACCTCACTTTTGGCTATACCCTTCCATCTGATATTTTTGGAGATTCCGGATTCTCAAAATTGAGAATTTACATATCAGGCAATGACATTTTTACATTTGATAACCTTATCGATGGTATCGACCCAGAGCAAAATTTGCGCTTTTCAGGGTATTTAATAAATAAATCTTTCCTGTTAGGGGTCAAAGCTAATTTTTAAGAAACAGATCATGACTACATATATAAAAAAAATAATTTTTGGCCTTTACATGGCCATGTTGGCATTGTCTTGTACCGAATTAGACCTTGCCCAAGAAGATGCTGCCAGTTCTGCAACGTGGTATCAGACAAAAGAACAGTTTAGACAATCCCTTAATGAAGGTTATCGAGAAGTTTTCTGGCCTTTGGACAAGCCTTCAAGTGCAAATAGCATTGGTATCAATGGTTGGACCGATGACTTTCAAAGAAGGGACGCCTTAGACCCCATTAAAGCAGGAACGGTTTCTTCTGAATATGGTGCTGCATCGACGCAATGGGCCAATTTGTACAAGGCGATTACCAGAATGTTGGTGGTTCTCGAGCAAGTAGAAAATCAATCAGGTGTGTTGACAGATGATGAGGTAAGCCAATATAGGGCTGAGGTCAATTATCTAAGGGCGTCTTATTATTCATATTTAATTGCGCATTTTGGCGATGTGCCATTTTATGAGCAAGAACTTACCGTAGATGAATCTTTTGAGTTGCCCAGAACCGATAAAAATGAGATACTACAAAAAATTTACGGGTACTACGATGACGCTGCCTTGAACTTACCGGTAAGGTGGGATGGTGTTAAATATGCCACTAAAGGAGCTGCCTATGCCATGAAGGCCAGAATCGCATTGTATATGGGTGATTATGCAACAGCAGCCGAGGCTGCCGAAGATTGTATGGATTTGGGAGAATATGAATTACATCCTGATTTTGCCGAGTTGTTTGAATCAACCACCAAAAATTCTATCGAAACCATATTTCATATACCTAGAAGTGAGGCGCTTAATACATTTGACCCTGACGATGAACAAGATTATCTGCCGCGTAACCATGGTGGTTGGGGTGCCAGACAACCTACCTGGGAATTGTTGGCAAGTTTTGAATGTACAGATGGCCTTCCCATAGATGAATCACCTCTTTTTGACCCCCAAAATCCGTTTAAGAACAGAGATCCTCGGTGTGCAATGACCATAGTGCCTTTTGGGCAATTAGAAGATGGGGATGGAAGAGAACCTAGTGATGGTACCAATTTTATGGGTATTGAATATACCCCTCACCCGGCTTCAAAGCAAGTATTGAACTTTTCATCTAATGAGTTGATTTTAAATAATGATACTCGTTCAATTGCACGATTTGCATCATTCAACGGTCTAGCTTGGAAAAAGGGCATTACTGAAGATTGGAAAGACTTTCAAACAGATAGTGATAGAATAGTTATACGATATGCCGATGTTCTATTGATGTATGCCGAGTCCAAGATTGAATTAAATCAAATCGATCAAAGTGTTCTCGACGCCATTAACGAAGTTAGAAATAGGGCCTATGCAAATTCAGGTTTAGATACTCCATTGATTACATCGACCGATCAATCGGTCCTGAGATTAAAGATAAGGCAAGAGCGTCGTTCAGAACTTGCTTTTGAAGGTATGCGTTATATGGATTTGATTCGATGGCGTCTCGCCGAAAAAGCCCTGAACGGAGTATTGTATGGAATGCTCGATGTAGCTAGTGATGGTGATGTGAGCATACCGCCCAGTGGGCCTTTGGTTGATGATGTGGTTACTCCTGGTTTATGGTTTTGGGGTATAGTGCCAGAAATCGATGAAGATGGATTACCTGATTTTTCACCGCTATTGGAAGCAGGCTTGTGCAGGGCATTGAATACTACCAGTTTTCCGGAGCGCCAATATTTATGGCCAATACCTGCAGAAGAGAGGTTGTTAAACTCCAATTTGACCCAAAACGAAGGATACTAGTTAGTTATGTTAGTTTGACTGAGAAGGAGCTTCCCTGAATTGAGTTTCAGGGAGCCCTTTTTATGACATTATCAACGATTATCAAAACAAACAATCAAACAATGTTTAAAAAGATAGTATTAGGTTTTGCTTTCCTAGTAACGATAGCATCCTGTAAAAAACAAATAAGTTCTTCAGAGGGGCAAACGAAGGTTTTAACCAAGAATGGAGAAATAAAGTCTATCAGTGGTACACGCCAGATAAGTGGTGTTTATCCCCATCTAACAACTTATGCCCATGGTCGTGAAAATGGCGTTTATGGCTATGGTAATGAATGTGGTATTGGAGCTTTGGCCGAATGGAATGATAAACTTTATATGATCAACTATGCTGCACATCAGCCCAAAGGAAGTGAGCACAAACTCTATATTATTGATGAAAATCTTAATATGGAGGTTTTCGAGGGCAGTATAGGTGGTACACCAACTGCTAGAATGGTACATCAAGAATCCAACCAACTATTGATAGGTCCATATGTTATTGATAGTACCGGACAAATAAGGGTAGTTCCCTACAGCAAAATGGAAGGAAGGCTTAATGCCTATGCAAGACATTTGAAAGATCCTGAAAATTGGGTCTATATGTATGATATGGAGGGTATGCTTTACGAACTTAATGTAAATGACTTAAGTGTTAATAAGTTGTATCAGGATCCGCTTCCAGGATGGCACGGAAAAGGCGGTTATACAAGTCAAGGCCGTTTGGTTATATCAAATAATGGCGAGCACGCTAGCGAAGGTAGGGTGACTCATGACACGCAAGACTGGGATAACAATGATTTTCAATGGGAAGAGAGTTGGAAAGTTGATAAAGAAAATATTTTCGGTCATGATAAACTGGGGATATTGGCCGAATTCGACGGTAAGAATTTTAAAGTAGTAGAAAGAAAACAGTATACCGATATTACCACCAAAAATGGTATTTATGCCATACCGAATGATGATTCGCCGCTTTGGGCGATAGGTTGGGATGCGAAGTCTGTGCGATTGAAAGTACTGGATGCGGGAAAATGGTATACCTATCTTTTGCCAAAGGCAACCTACAACAATGACCCACCTCATGGTTGGTTTACCGAATGGCCAAGAATAAGGTCGATCGGTAATGATAAAATGATGATGGATATGCACGGAATGTTTTTCGATTTTCCTAAAACTTTCTCAGCTTCGAACACGAGTGGTATAAGGCCAATAGGCTCTCATCTAAGATATATACCCGATTTTATAAATTGGAACGGCCAATTAATTTTGGCAACCGATGAAACCAGTATTCAGGGTAACCCCTTAGCTGGTCAGCCGCAGTCGAACCTATGGTTCGGTAGTTATTCGCAACTATCTGAATGGGGCCCTTCATCCGCTTATGGCGCTATTTGGCTTAAAGAAGATGTACAGAAAAACAAACCCTCTGATCCGTTTCTAATTTCTGGTTTTGATAACCGAATGATTCATTTTAGAAATTACGGCAATACTTCGGTAGAACTTATCATTGAGATTGACATAAAAGGTAATAACGCTTGGGAAGAATTGAAGGTTTTAACGATTCCTGCTGACGGTTATGTTGCTGATATTTTCGATGAGGGACTGGATGGTGAATGGATCCGTTTAAAGTCTGATATCGATGCCCAATTGACAGCTTCTATTCACTTAACTGATGATGATTTGAATGATGGGGTTGAAGGTAGGTCCCTTTTTAGAGATTTGGTAGATATTGATGATGATAGTGAAGTAAACCATGCGAAATTATACAGCAATAAGACAAATTTTAACCTAAGTATTTTTAATGGTGCTATTGTTGAAGGCAAGTTTGAGCCCGGTAATGAATGGGAGTTTAGCAAGTTCGATTTTAAGTTTCAACCAGGTATTCAGGATACCACCGCTCGAGAGGCCTTGGTTTTGGAAACTATAGGGAAGCAAGTGAGCTTTGATAACAAGAAAGAAGAATCTGAAGAGAACTCCAATTCAAGTTTACCCGTTTGGTCTGAAGACGCAGCCTCAATAATAATTAATGCAAAGGAATATAAATTAAGACTACCAAAGGGTAAGTCTGATTATAAGTCTATTTTACCCGCCGGAACGGCTCGCTTCAGAAGAGAGGTAGAATCAGAAAGAGAGCTTGCAAACGTAGGGGGTACTTTCTATGAACTGCCCCTATTTAAAGTGGGTCAAGAACCTAGGTATAAAATGATGCGACCCGTCTCAACGCATAACAAACAAATTACTGATTTTAATACTTGGAATGGCCTTTTGGTACTAAGCGGAGTAAAAAAAGGAGCTCTTAAATCAGAACATGTTTATACGAATGAAGATAATTCGGCAAGTATATGGCTCGGCGGAATCGATGATTTGTGGAAGTATGGAAAGCCGGTAGGTGAAGGTGGCCCTTGGAAAGATTCAAAGGTTATTGCGGGTGAAATGAGCGATTTATACCTAATGACCGGGTACGATAAGAAGACCCTCGAATTACAAGCTGATAAGAAAACGAAAGTTACACTCTATGTTCATGTCAACCACTATCTCGATGAAGCGATTCCCTACAAAACTTTTGAACTTCAACCGAACAAAAAAATAACATATGAATTTCCTGACGGTTTTAGTGCTCACTGGGCTCAACTAAAATCAGATGAAGATTGTAAGATAACTTCTTGGTTTATCTATGAATAATGAATTTAAAATAAATAATATGAATATGCTTTTTCGATTGGTACTCATTATTACTAGTTGTGTGCAAATCAGTGCAGCACAAGAACTTCTTGTCGAGGCCGAGAGTTTTGATCAGCCTGGCGGGTGGGTAGTTGACCCTCAATTTGTTGAACAAATGGGTTCACCTTATTTAATGGCTCACGGCATGGGTGAACCTGTTGCCAATGCAGTAACCTCTGTTGAGTTTCCTAAAAAGGGAGAATACCACGTATGGGTTCGTACCATGAATTGGGCTCCTGGAGATTGGGAAGCTCCGGGCAGATTCGGGCTTACAATCAATGGTCACGCCTTTGAAAATGAACTCGGTAAACGTTCCGGATGGGGTTGGGAATATGTAGGTTCAATAAATTTAGATACTAAAACGGCAAAGCTTGAATTGATTGATTTTACTGGATTCAATGGTCGGTGTGATGCTGTATATTTTTCTAGTAAAAAAATCTCACCGCCCTCATCTCCTAAAAACCTGGCAGAATGGAGGGCCAAAATAGCTCAAGAACCGAACAAGCCTGCTAAATCGGAAGATTATGATTTGGTTGTAACAGGAGGTGGCATTGCAGGTTGTGCGGCTGCCATTGCAGCTGCAGAACAGGGAATGAAAGTAGCCTTGATTCATGATAGACCAGTGTTGGGAGGTAACGCCAGTAGTGAAATAAGAGTTCATACGCTGGGAATTTACGGGCATTTCGAGCGTATTCTTAAAAAGTTGGATACCGAACATTACCCAAATGGCTCAGCCGATGCTAAGATTGACCAGAAAAAAAGGGATGATAATGTCAAAAGTTATAAGAATATTCATCTTTATCTTAATTGGAGGGCCTACGATGCAGTGACTGAGGAAGAAACTATAAAATATGTTGATGCACGTCAAACAAAGACAGGAGAGAGAAAAAGATTTTCGGCCCCATATTTCGTTGATTCGACGGGCGACGGATGGATAGGCTATTGGGCGGGAGCAGAATTTTCATACGGGAGGGAGAGCGTTGATAAGTATGGAGAAGATTGGGAAGAGTGGGGCGAACTATGGAGCCCGGAAGAGGCTGACAACGCTGTAATGGGCTCTTCGGTATTATGGGGGTCAAAAGAGACCGAACAAGAACAGCAATTTCCTGAGGTGCCTTGGGCAATGACTGTAGCCAAAAAATATCAAGAAATAAACGGTGAATGGCAATGGGAGTTCAGTAGAAACGATTTGAATCAGATTGATGATGCAGAAGAAATCAGAGACCACATGTTAATGGCAATATATGGTTCTTTCGCTAATGCCAAAAAAGACCCTAAAAATGCCAATAGAAAATTAGAATGGGTGTCATATCTGGTGGGTAAAAGAGAGTCAAGAAGGTTGGTAGGCGACCATATTTTCACCTTTAACGATGCCAAAGCTGGCACAAAATTTCCTGATGCGGTGGTGGAAGAAACAAGGGAAGTAGACGTACATTATCAAACTGTTTTGGAAAATGAGAAGAATCCTGATTTCATTTCTGAGGCTTTGTTCTTTAAAACACCAAAATATTACATCCCCTACAGAAGCCTTTATTCAAAGAATATTACTAATCTATTTATGGCGGGTAGAAATTTTAGTACCTCACATGTGGGGCTCGGCGGCCCGAGGGTTATGCGTACCACAGGTCAAATGGGTGCAGCTGTAGGCCTAGCCGCATCGCTTTGTAAAAAATACGATGTAAACCCGCGAGATGTTTATGTTGGGTATCTCAATGAGTACTTGAAATTGATAGAAGATCAAAAGTATCTGAAAATTCCAGCTTCAAAACAATGAAACTAATTGCGGTCATATTCTTTTTTGCCGTGCACATGTCATGGTCGCAGTTTGATAGGGTCAATTCGTTTTCAAATAATAAGTGGGCTGGTGGCCAACAACTTGAAAAGCCACAATTTTTTATTTTACCCTGGCAACCGGGAACTCAACTTGTTGAAAAGGAAACCAATTTGAGTATTAAGGTCGACTCTTTAGGTTTAAAACCTGTCAAGGCACTACAAGATAGTTCAGGTACAATAATTATTTATGTTTCAGATATCTCTACACCGGTTTGTGCAGATGGTGATTGTCGCTTAATGGACATTCGGTTTTATTGGACCTTACTTGGAGGATATGCAGGTTTTGATAGTTATCAACAGAGTCCACTTACAAAACACGACCATGATGAGTTTGTGTATGCCGATTACCTTAAGCTACATCAACTTTTGTTGGATGATAACTCGATTCTAAAACGTAGAAAAGTTGATGAACTTGTCAAAAAGCCGCAAGTTTCAGAAAATGAGAATGTTGATGCTGTCGCAGGTGCAACGATAAAAGAAGTTAAGGAATCCGTCGTTTCAGGAGCATTATATTCTTGCTATACGGCATGGCACATAGTGCATGGCGTCGTTAAGAACCAAATACGAGAACTTACGGTTAAGGGTTTGAGCGAGGATCAGTTGGTTTCTATGTTATCAGTAGATAATCCAGACTATCAGATATTTGTACTTAAAAGATTCTCAAAGGCTCAATATGAAAAGAACTATAAGCAGATTGCCGCCATATTTAAAGACGGAATACCTCTGGTAAGAAGTTACATAGTTAAAAATGTACCAAGCTCATTTTGGGAAAATGAAACCTTACAAACACCTTTTTGGAATTGTTTCTCTGATTTAGACATCAACTCGAGGAGTTTGTTGCTTGAAAAAATAGCAATGGCTCCTTTGACTATTATCTATGAGTTGTCCAAAAATCTTGGGGTAATGACCAAAAACCAATTGAAGCAATATTTAAATCATTTGTCAAATACTAAGGGTATCGATAAAGTTCTAATTGAATCTCTAAAATCATTTGCCGATGACCCCAATGAGACTTATAACTATTTGGTTGATAATTTTTTAGAAGATTATGTTGAATGAGAAAAGTTCTAAAGCCGTAGAGCTTTTCTATTATAATTAATCATGGTTTCTCTTATTATTTCCATTTTAGCCTTAATTGCCGGCTATTTTTTATACGGCAGGTTTGTAGAAAGGGTATTTGGCCTCAAGGATAATAAAACTCCTGCTCACAGGCTGCGCGATAATGTAGATTACCTACCCTTGCCTACTTGGAAGGTATTTTTGATTCAATTTTTAAATATTGCAGGTCTGGGTCCCATATTTGGAGCCATATCTGGTGCAATGTTCGGGCCATCTGCTTTTCTTTGGATCGTTTTGGGAAGCATTTTTGCGGGTGCTGTACACGATTATATGTCAGGCATGCTTTCAGTAAGGCACGATGGGTTGAGCATAAGTGAAATTGTGGGTATTTATCTTGGATCGGGTGCCAAATACTTGATGCGCATTTTTACCGTGATTCTTTTGATTTTTGTGGGAACTGTTTTTCTCGTTGGTCCGGCAAAAATATTAAATGGTATGGTGCCAGATTCGATAGGTGTATGGCTATGGGTTGGCTTTATTTTAGTGTACTATATTCTCTCAACAGTTTTACCTATAGATAAATTAATAAGTAAGTTCTATCCAATATTCGGAATAGCAATGCTATTCATGGCCGTTGGCCTGTTAATAGCACTTTTTTTAGGTGATTATGAGGTTCCTGAACTGGTGGTGTCCAATTTGTATAATATGAGTTCAGATCCTGAAACGACGCCTTTGTTTCCTATCTTGTTTGTGACTATAGCTTGTGGTGCTATTTCAGGTTTTCATGCTACACAATCCCCCTTAATGGCTCGCTGCATAAAGAATGAACGCCTCGGCAAGAAAGTATTCTTTGGTACCATGATAACAGAAGGTGTGGTAGCATTGATATGGGCTGCTGCAGCAATGGCTTTTTTTGGAGATGTTGATGGGCTAAATAGTTCTATGCGCGCAAATAACAATAATGCAGCCTGGGCGGCGAATGAAATTTCTTTGAATATGTTAGGCGGCATAGGAGGTATTTTGGCGTTGTTGGGCATAGTTGCCGCTCCAATAACATCAGGAGATACTGCGTTCAGGTCTGCTCGTCTGATACTAAGTGATGTTTTTAAATTCAATCAGGGTAAGGTGAAAAACAGACTTTTAATTAGTGGTCCGTTATTTGTCATTGCCTTTCTCTTGACCCAAATAGATTTCGGAATTATTTGGAGGTATTTCGCTTGGAGTAATCAAGCTTTGGCAACGGTCGTTCTTTGGACGGTAACCACTTATTTGGTTTATGAGAACAAACTTTTTTTGATTTCCTTTTTACCTGCATTATTTATGACGATGGTCACGACGACCTATATTCTTGTTGCACCCGAGGGGCTCGGGT
The DNA here is from genome assembly GCF_003687485.1 of Euzebyella marina. Classification (GTDB taxonomy): domain Bacteria; phylum Bacteroidota; class Bacteroidia; order Flavobacteriales; family Flavobacteriaceae; genus Euzebyella; species Euzebyella marina. The sequence goes on from NZ_CP032050.1 coordinate 1,140,068, forward strand.
TACCGATTAATTGGGGCTATTGTGGTGGAACAATTGCGACCGCAATGGTTTCTGTCGCATTTTGGCATCACATCATTCAAAGAAAGAAAATGACTTTAAAACTATGAGTAAATTTTATGTTGTTTTTGTTGTAGGTATGGCCCTACTGATGAACTCTTGCGGTGATAATAGCTCATCAGAAGAGCTACTCAAAAGTATAGACATTAATAAGCCCATCTATCGAATATTGACTTATGAGGATACCGGATTGAATTTTATGAATAAAATTCAAGAGACCACTACTATGAACGGATTTTATTATGAATATTACTATAACGGGGGAGGTGTTGCGGTAGCCGATTTTAATAATGACGGTCTAGAAGATGTTTACTTCATTAGTAACCTAAGAACCAACAAGCTTTATTTGAATCAAGGAAAGTTGAAATTTAAAAACGTAAGTGTTCAATCAAATACCCAAGGAAGAGGAGGTTTTCCTACAGGTGTATCCGTAATTGATATCAATAATGATGGTTTAAAAGATATTTATATTCTAAAATCGGGGAGGTTTGAAGACGATGAGCTATTGAAAAATGAACTATTAATAAATCAAGGTGTAAACAGCAACGGCTTACCGATGTTTAAGGAAGATGCAGCTTCCTACGGATTAGATTTACCGCATTACTCCACACAGGCCAGTTTTTTCGATTATGATAAAGATGGTGATTTAGATATGTTTCTGGTCAATCATAATATCGAGACGTATGACCTTGAAAATATTGAGGAAATACAAAAAGAGAGTTCAGATAGAATTGGCGAAAAACTTTTTCGAAACGATAATGGTTTTTTTATAGATGTAACAGCAAACACCGGTATTGTAAGTAATAATCTAGGGTTCGGTCTCGCCGTTGCCATTGGAGATGTCAATAATGATGAATGGCCTGATGTTTACACGAGTAATGATTACTACGAAAAAGACCATTTATATCTAAACAATAAAAATGGAACTTTTTCAGAAGTTTCGTTGAAAGCGTTTAACCACATATCTACTTTTTCAATGGGTAGCGACATGGCAGACATCAACAACGATGGCCTGCTTGATATAATGACTTTAGATATGATGGCCGAAGATAATTATACGCAGAAGACCAGTATGAGCGGTATGAACGTGGCCAATTTTTATAAGGTAGAAGATTTAGGTTTGCATAGTCAATATATGTACAATGCCCTTCAGCTGAACAATGGGGCTTTACTTGAAGAAAGTATTCCTATTTTTTCTGATGTAGCGCAAATTGCGGGAGTATCTAGCACTGATTGGAGTTGGGCACCACTACTTTTTGATATGGACAATGATGGAAATAGAGATTTGTTCATTACGAATGGTATAAAAAGAGATTTTAGAAATAATGATTTTGTGAATTATTTCGAGGAAAAATACCAAGAGGGAAAACGAAAGAAGAAAATTGACCTGGTCGAACATATCGATGATTTATTGGATAGGTTACCTGAAAGGGCAAAGCAAAATTACCTCTATCGTAACTTAGGGAATCTTAATTTTCAAAAATTGAATATGGAACAGCCCGAAACTTTTGCAAGTGGTGCCGCCTACGCAGATTTTGATAATGACGGAGACCTTGATGTAGTGGTTAACAATACTGACGATTTTGCCCACCTATACGAAAATATCGCTGATAGTAATAACTACATTGACATTTCACTTAAGGGATATCCGAAAAATTTGGATGCTCTGGGAGCACGAGTAAACATTTATACGAAAGGTCATGTAAGTATGGCTGAAAATTTTTTCACAAGAGGTTTTCAATCTTCAATGGCCGGGCCTATGCACTTTGGGTTGAAAGATAATGCCATGATCGATTCTATTGTTGTATTATGGCCAAATGGTAAATACCAAGTATTGAATGAAATAGTCTCTAACCAAAAGTTAGAAATAGTATATGATCCAAACAAAGAATATCCCTCTCAGAATGATTTAAACCCAATATTTAAGGAAAACACTTTAGGTCGTGGTGTTGATTTCACCCATGCAGAAAATGACTATAACGATTTTGAGCTTGAGACCCTTTTACCTCACAAAATGTCTCAATTTGGGCCTGCCCTGAGCGTAGCAGATGTAAACGGAGATGGTTTGGAGGATTTTTATATTGGGGGAGCAAAAGGACAAAAAGGGGTTTTGTATCTGCAAAACGAAAATTCCAGTTTTCACCCTCTTAAAATTTCAGACTTTGAAAAAGATAAAAATCACGAAGATACGAGCGCTTTGTTTTTTGATGCCGATGGTGACGGAGATAAGGACCTTTATGTGGTAAGCGGAGGTAATGAAGAAGAAGCCGATAGTGATTATTATCAGGATCGCCTGTACCTGAATGGAGGAAAAGGTGATTTTCATAATGTATCTTCGGCCTTGCCTACTCTTACGGCCAGCGGAATGTCAGTTGATGCTCACGATTACGATCAAGATGGTGATCTTGATTTGTTTGTTGGTTCCAGGTTACTTCCAAAAAAATACGGGTTGCCGGCAAAAAGCTATCTGTTGGAAAACAAGTCAGAATCCGAAGAAATCAGATTTGAGGATGTTACTTCTGAATTGATTCCCGAAATGTTGAAATTTGGGATGGTCACAGATGCCATTTGGATAGATATTGATGGGGATACTATAAAGGAACTGCTTATTTCAGAAGAGTGGGGCGGCATATCCATATTTAAATATGAAGATGGTCGATTTTCAAATAAATCAGAATTATGGGGGTTAAAAAATCAAATTGGCTGGTGGAATACTATTGTGCCCAGTGATATCGACGATGATGGAGATATAGATATTCTTGCAGGTAATTTGGGGCTTAATTACAAGTATAAGGCTTCTCATGACGCTCCGTTTCATTTGTATGTAAATGATTTTGATAAGAATAGTACCAGCGATATTGTATTGGGCTTCCAGCAAAGTGACAAACAATATCCTTTAAGAGGTAGAGAGTGTACATCAAATCAAATGCCTTTTGTTAAAAAGAAATTTGAGACCTATGACGCTTTCGCAAAGGCAAGTTTACAAGAAGTTTATGGTGATGGGCTAACAAATAGTATTCATAGGAAAGCAACTAACTTTGCCAGTGGAATATTTGAAAATGTAGATAATAAGCGTTTTGAATTTCGTCATCTGCCAAACGAAATTCAAATTTCCTCGATTAACAGAATTCTCCCTCATTATAATGATGATAGTAATCGAACGGATTTAGTTCTTTTAGGTAATTTATATGCGTCAGAGGTAGAAACTCCTAGAAACGACGCAAGTTTTGGGCATTACCTTCGTAATATTGGAGCATTTGATTTTGAAGTAGTTCCTTCTAAATCATCAGGTCTAGTTGTTAGGGGTGATGTGAGGGGGGCATCATTTATATCTTTAGGACACAAAGGGGATGAAGCAATTTTAGTGGCAAGAAATGATGATAGGCTGCTTTTGCTCGAAATCAATGAATAGGTAATGCTGAAAAAAGCCATTTTATATTTTCTTTTTTTTGGAATTTTCCCTTTTGAATTAATGTCAATCGGCATAAATCCAACATTTGATACCATACCACCCAATATCATCGTATTCATAGCAGACGATATTAGCTGGAACGACTTCGGATGCTATGGTAACAAAGATGTTCAAACACCAAATATTGATGGGTTGGCCGAGGGAGGTCTTAGATTTGATAATGCCATTTTAACAACTAGTTCCTGTAGTCCTAGTAGAATTAGTATCATGACTGGTCGATATCCTCATAATACAGGTGCTGCAGAACTACATACGGAACCAAAAAGAAATTTTAGTTCGATTGCCTCACAATTGAAAAATAAAGGCTACCACACAGGCCAGGCAGGTAAATGGCACATGGGAGATCTTTTGCGAAACGGTTTCGATGTAATTCATGATAATGGAAAGGCAAATGGAGATGGGGGAGAGGACATGTGGTTACCTGCACTTAAAGACCGAGATAAAAGCCGACCATTTTTCTTTTGGTTCGCATCCATGGATGCTCACAGGCCGTGGGGTGCTAATAATTTTTCTGGAACTCATTTACCGGAGACTGTTGAGGTGCCAAAAACCTTGGTGAATGATGGACCTACAAAAATTGATATAGCCCGATACTATGATGAGATCAAACGGTTTGACCACCATATAGGTCAAGTGGTGACTTTGTTAAAAAAAGAAGGGCAATATGATAATACCCTTATTCTTATTATGGCGGATAACGGGAGACCGTTTCCAAGAGATAAAACCAGAATGTATGATTCAGGTCTAAAGACACCTTTTATTGCTCACTGGCCGAATAAGATTAAAAAGGGTGTTAGTAAAGCTTTAATTAGTATAATGGATTTGGCTCCAACAATTCTGGAAGTTTGTGGTGCAGAAACCCCAAAAAGTTTTCAAGGCAGAAGCTTCAAAAAATTATTGACAAATCCTGCGGCAAGTTTTAGAAACTATGCTTTTGGTGAACATAATTGGCATGACCATGAAGCACATGAAAGGGTTATTAGAACATCAGAATACTTATATATTCTTAATTCAAGACCCAAGTACGCTAATCAGGGGCCGGCAGACGCCTTGAAGAGCCCATCATTTCAAGCCTTAAAACAAGAAAAAATAGATGGAAGCCTTACGGAGGCGCAAAATGATGTTTTTCTGAAACCACGGTCAATGGAAGAGCTCTTTAAATTATCGACTGATACAAATCAGTATGACAATTTGTTAGGAAATAACACTTATCAAGACATTCATATAACTCTTAGAACGATTTTAGAAAAGTGGATGATAGAAACAGGTGATTCTATACCCGATAATCTTACAGGAGACTGGTACACTCGAGACGATGGAAGCCGAATTGAAGAAGGTTTTCAAACTCGCGGGGTTATGCCCGGATTAAAACATAAGGCTGATTTAATTGATGCTAGCGGACCCTTTTAGATGAAGGAAAAATAGTCTTTATGCACCTAATTGGTCCATAGGAAAAGTATGGTGTCGCACATTTAAAAAGGGTTGTAAAGTTTTTAAAATATTTGTTTAATGGCGATGTCTTCGAGAGCTTTAAGCTTTGCTTTCTCACATTTGTGTGCCAATTAGACCTAATCCCTATTCTTCATCAGAGTATTCTAAGATATCGCCCGGCTGGCAATCTAAGGCTTGACAGATTGCTTCCAACGTACTGAAACGTACGGCTTTGGCTTTGCCCGTCTTTAGAATTGATAGGTTTGATAAGGTAAGACCCACTCTATCTGAAAGTTCGTTGAGAGAAATCTTCTGTTGCGCCATAACGACATCTAAGTTTACGATAATTGGCATAATTATATGGTCATTTCGTTTTCTGATTTCATGTCAATAGCGTTCTGCAAGATTCTTTCTAAAACATTTATCGCAACAGCCACTGATATGGATGCAAATGAGGATACTATACACATAGCCAGAAACCCAGCAGGGTCATCATCTTTATGATGAAATATCCGTACATAAATGGCCGCAAGAGCAATAGCGATACTGACAATAATCGCACAATGCTTAATACTTTTTAAGGTTCTCAATGAGGTGAGGGAAAACAGTCGATTTTGACCAATATATCCTAGAAGTTTGATAGCCTTATACAAAGCCACAAAAAATGCTATGGATGCTAGATATCCATATAAAATTAAGGGGTCCATATAAATATGTAATAAGTCTAAATTCTCGGCTCTGCCTTCGAGCATCGGAAATCGAATCAATATGATAAGGGTGACGATGGCCAGAAGAACAACGCCCGACTGAAGAAACCTGATAGAAGTTTTTTTCATAACTACACTTAGAATAAAATCTAAGACAAGATTACAATTTTTTATTGATATTCAATAAAAATAATTTGTATTTCAATAAAATTGAAAATGATTCTTAGTAAGAAATTTGAAAAATGGTTTTTACTATAATCCTTTTAAATAGTAAGGGCATAAGGAGCCTTTAGTGTGCTACCTCAACCACTACGTTCCCTTTTTTTCTTCCTTGATCAACATACTCATGGGCAGCTACTATTTCAGAAATTGAAAAGCACCGGTCTATATAGGGTTTGATTTTTTCTTCTTTGGTAAGTTCAAGTAGGCGGTTCAAATGTTCTTGTTTGGGGTTCGTGATGGCGTTGATTGAAACGAAGCTACCATTCAGCTTCAATACTTTCTTTGCCTGCGATTTGGTTATCTTGCCGACCGCATCAAAAACGATGTCAAACCTCTCGTTGATCAGTGTGAAATCATTTTGGTGATAGTCAATAGCACTGTCGGCTCCGAGAGATTGTACCATTTCGAAATTAGAGCCACTGCAAACGGCCACAACTTTGGCGCCTTGGCTTTCGGCAATTTGCACGGCAAAGCTACCCACGCTACCTGATGCACCATAAACCAAAACATTTTGTCCTTTACTAAGGCCAGCTTTGTCAAGAAGGAATAGGGCCGTCATACCCCCTACAGGTAGAGCGGCTGCTTCGTTAAAATCTAAATTTTTCGGTTTTTTGCCAAGCACCCCCTTTTTTCTTACTACCGGTACACTTATATATTCGGTATACGAACCGGTCGAAAGAGTGGTTGGGGTGCCAAGAACTTCGTCTCCGATTTTATATAAAGTAACATCTTTACCTACCGCTTCTACAACTCCGGAAAATTCATGCCCTAAAATTTCTTTTTTAGGTTTGAACAGCCCGTAGATCAAGCGAACGAATAACCATGCTATAGGGGGAAAGTTACTGGCGCGTAATCTGGTATCGCCTGAAGTAACGGTGGTAGAATAAATCTTTACCAGAATTTCATTTTTTTTGACTGTTGGTTTTTCGATATCCATCAATATCAAAACATGGGGCGGGCCATATTGTTTGTATACAACTGCTTTCATAATCAAATATTCGACTAAGCCTTTAAAGGCCATATGTTAAAGGGGCTACAAAGAATCTTGGCAAAATGAAAAGGGGGAGGTAAATTTGGCTTTGACATTTTCTCGTCAAAGCGCAGGCCAAGTTTCTAAGTTATGGCTAGTAAAGTACAAAAATTGCAATTAGGAAGTGATAGACTTAAAATCATTATGGTAATTCACTTTTTCCTATAAACCGCAGTATTAGAAAAAAGAAAAGCCATCAACAAAGATTGATGGCTTTTGGCTTTGTAGCGGGGACTGGACTCGAACCAGCGACCTTCGGGTTATGAGCCCGACGAGCTACCTACTGCTCTACCCCGCGATGTGGGTTTCTTCTCTCTTGCAATTACTACTGCAGTTCATGACACTGCCGAGAAGAGCGCTACTATTCGTAACGGGCGACAAATATACAACTGTTTTATGGTATTATCAAAACTTGTTGCAGAATCTTTTTTAACTACCTTCATAAATACTTAAAATGCATACCTTCGAGACTTGCTATACATTTTATGGAGATAATCAACGACTTTATTGCAAGGGCCTTACCATTCACCGAGTGGCCCATGTTTATACTTTTAATTGGTGGCGGACTTTTCTTGGTCGCGTACTCTAAATTTTTGCCCTATCGTTTTTTTGGCCACGCCATTGCTATTACAGCCGGTAAATACGATGATAAATCGGCGCAAGGCGATGTGAGCTCATTTCAGGCTCTTTCTGCTGCAGTGGCCGCGACCGTTGGTCTTGGTAATATATCTGGGGTCGCCATTGCCATTCATGATGGTGGGCCTGGCGTTGTTTTTTGGATATGGGTTACCGCCTTGATCGGCATGTGTATCAAGTTCTATTCCTGTAGTCTTGCGGTTATGTACCGATCTTCAGACGCCGATGGAAAACTGCAGGGCGGGCCGATGTATTATATAACCAAAGGTTTGGGAGAAAAGGCAAAACCTTTGGCCGTATTCTTTGCGATTTGTGGACTCTTTGGTTTTTTAGGTGTCTTTACGGCCAATCAGTTTACCGAGACTTTTATGAGCGTGGTTGAGCCAAATGAATCTATTGCCAATTTTGGCGATTTTAATTGGCAATTGGGCATAGGTGTCGTTTTGGCCATTATTACTTCATTTGTGATTTTCGGTGGACTTACAAAAATTGCTAAAGTGGCTTCTGCTATTGTGCCATTTATGGTATTGGTCTATCTCATTGCCGTCGTGGTGGTTATGTCGCTCAATGCATCTCAAATTATTCCCTCTCTTAAAATGATATTTGCCGAAGCTTGGAATTTTAAGACTGTGGTAACCGGCGGATTTTGGGGGCTGGTCATTATCGGTATACGCAGGGCCATGTTTTCTAACGAGGCCGGTCTTGGTAGTGCGCCCATGTATCACGGGCAGTCGAAAACTGATAGCCCTATCAAAGAGGGTTTGGTGGCCATGTTAGGCCCCTTTATAGATACTATTTTGGTTTGCACCTTTACGGCGGTCGTGATTATTCTAAGTGGCGCTTATTTAGAAGATAGTAGCGGAATTGTTATGACACTTTCCGCATTTGAAAAGACATTGTTCGGTTATGGCGATGACCTGTTGATGCTAATTGTTACTGCGTTTGCTCTATCTACACTATTCACCTATTCTTACTATGGGGTAAAGTGCCTATCGTTTTTAACGAATCCCAAAATCGGTAAACTGTATAACTGGTACTTCGTAATTATGATTGTTTTTGCGGCCGTGGCATCTTTAGAACTGGTTAAAAATCTCATCGATCTTTCTTATGCATTAATGGTCATACCCAATATGATTGCCGTACTTTTGTTGGCGCCTAAAGTGAATAAAGAGGCAAAGAAATATTTTCAGAGGTTGAAAGGTGAGCACTGATAATTTTGAACATGAGTTTTTTGGGATTGGCATTCAGAACGGAAAAACACCCGAGAACTTAGGGGTGCTATGGCGCACGGCCCAAAATCTTGGCGCAAGCTTTATTTTTACCATAGGAAACAGGTATGCTAAGCAATCTAGTGATACGCATCACGCGGTTAAGGCAATGCCGTATTTTCATTATGAGACTTTTGATGATTTTTACGCCAATTTACCTAAAGGTGCCATGTTGGTGGGGGTTGAAATGAAAGATGGATCCGTTGATTTAGAATCTTTTAATCACCCCAGAAGATGTGTTTATTTATTAGGAGCTGAAGATCACGGTCTATCGAATAGAGCCTGTGAAAAATCACATCATTTGGTCCAATTCAAATCGACCAAAAGCTTGAATGTTGCCGTTGCAGGAAGCATTGTTATGTACGATAGAAATCTACCAAAACCACGAATGCGCTAATAGAATTAATCATGGGAGAACATAAATCAGGGTTTGTAAATATTATCGGCAACCCTAATGTAGGCAAGTCAACTTTGATGAATGCCTTTGTGGGTGAGAAGCTTTCGATAATAACCTCAAAGGCACAGACTACAAGACACCGTATTTTGGGTATTGTAAATGGAGATGATTTTCAGGTGATATTGTCTGATACACCAGGCATTATTAAACCCGCTTACGAGCTTCAAACATCTATGATGAACTTCGTAAAGACTGCTTTTGAAGATGCAGATGTATTGATTTATATGGTAGAAATAGGGGAGAAAGCTCTAAAGGACGAAGCTTTTTTCGAAAAAATAAAAAATAGCAAAATACCCGTACTTCTTCTATTGAACAAAGTAGATACGGCCACCCAAGAATTGTTGGAAGAGCAGGTACAGTACTGGCAAGAGTTGCTTCCTACGGTTGAATTGCATCCTATCTCGGCCTTGAGTAATTTCAATATCAAAAATGTATTTGAGCGCATCATCGAATTGCTTCCCGAGGGGCCTGCCTACTACCCTAAAGACCAATTGACCGATAGGCCTGAAAGGTTTTTTGTGAATGAGACCATTCGTGAAAAAATTCTTCTTCACTACAAAAAAGAGATTCCTTATGCGGTAGAAATAGAAACGGAAGAGTTTCTTGAAGATGATGATATTATTCGAATGCGAGCAGTCATTATGGTAGAGCGTGATTCCCAAAAAGGCATCATTATAGGTCACAAAGGGGCTGCCCTAAAGAAAGTAGGGGTAGAGGCGCGTAAAGATCTAGAGCAGTTTTTCGGTAAGCAAGTTCATATCGAGCTTTATGTAAAAGTGAACAAAAACTGGCGAAGCGATATGAGGCAACTCAAGCGCTTCGGTTACAATCAAAATTGATTCATAACTATAGCTTATAGATAAGATTACGTTCTGGTTACGATGGTTTTTCATTTTCGTAAAAGTTAAATAACACCACTGAAAATGAAAAAACCACTAGTAATTGCGCTCATGGCGGGCGTTTTTCTTTCCTCATGTATTAAAGATTACATAGGGCACCCTGGCGAAGAGCCTGATAAAGGATTGTCGGGGCTTAAATTCACTAAAATCGGCACTTTTATAAACGGAACCGGCGATGAAGGCTTTGCCGAGATTAGCGCTTATGATGATAAGACCAAAAGGTTGTTTATCGTTAATCCGAACGACGGAGAAGTCTCCGTATGGGATATCTCCAATCCTTCTTCAGCAGTTAAGCAATCAGGTATTTCTCTAACGGGAACACCGAATAGTGTTGATGTGCATGAGGGTGTATTGGCGGTGGCCGTAGAGAACCCGAACAAGCAGGCCAACGGGTCGATAGCTCTTTATGATACCGAATCGTTGCAATTGTTGGAAACTTACACTGCTGGTGCGTTGCCAGATATGGTTACCTTTTCCCCTAATGGTAAATATATCGTTGCTGCCAATGAAGGTGAACCTAATGATGATTATACGGTTGATCCCGAAGGGTCTATAACCGTGATCGATTTGAAAAAGAAAGAAATCGGCACCTTGTTTTTTACCAACTTTACGAAAGAGGGCATTGGCAACGATTTTAGGGTTTTTGGCCCTGGAGCCAACTTGGCCCAAGATATCGAACCTGAATATGTGGCTATTTCAGATGATAGTAAATATGCCTATGTAACCCTGCAAGAGAATAACGGAATGGCAGTGGTCGATTTAAAATCAATGGTCATTAAAGAAGTGTATGGGCTTGGTGTAAAAGACCATTCGCTTCCTGAAAACCAATTAGATGCCAGCAATGATGACGGTATCGTAGGTAACTTTCAGAATTGGCCCGTCTACGGTTTTTATATGCCTGATGCCATCACATTTGCAAAGATAAAAGGAACCAATTATCTAATTACGGCCAATGAAGGAGATGCTCGGGATTATGATGGATATTCAGAAGAGGCAAGGGTAAAAGACCTAGAGCTTGATGCCACTGTATTCCCGAATGCCGAAGAGCTTCAAGAAGATGAGAATTTAGGAAGGCTAAAAACGACTTTGGCCAATGGTGATATAGATGGTGATGGAGACTATGATAAAATCTATTCGTACGGTGCCCGTTCGTTCTCTATTTGGGATACCTATGGTACTTTGGTTTACGATAGTGGCGACGATATAGGGCGCCAAACCTTTGAGATTGCCCCTGCATTTTTTAATGCAGATGAAGGGGAGGCAGATGGCCGAAGCGATGATAAAGGAGCGGAACCTGAAGCCGTAACTACGCTGAAAGTAGGTGGGTCGACCTTACTATTTGTCGGGCTAGAGCGTACAGGTGGTGTTTTGGTATATGATATAACCAACCCAACGGCGCCTGAATTTTTGAATTGGATTTTTGATGCCCAAGACATTGCTCCAGAAGGGCTGCTAGTGGTGCCAGCAGAGAAGAGCCCAACGAAAGAAGATTTGTTGATCATTACCAATGAAGTCTCGAATACGGTTTCGATTTACGAAATCAACTCTTAATTTTTAGTACATTTTTGGGTTACCCTTGCGGAATTTTCCGTGAGGGTTTCTTTTTTCATAAGTACCCTTATCGAGAAATATAGGCAAAAGAACCTGCAAATAATTGGTATGTAGTATTTTTGCGCCAAATTTAACGTGGTATGGGCGCGATTGTTGCTATTGTAGGAAGGCCGAATGTGGGTAAATCCACCTTTTTTAATAGACTTATTCAAAGAAGGGAAGCTATTGTCGATGCGGTAAGCGGGGTTACCCGTGACCGCCATTACGGCAAGAGTGATTGGAACGGAAAGGAATTTTCGCTCATAGATACCGGAGGTTATGTATTGGGAAGCGATGACGTTTTTGAACAAGAGATAGACCGTCAGGTAGAATTGGCTATTGATGAGGCCGACGCGATTATTTTTATGGTCGACGTTGAAACCGGTGTTACGGGAATGGATGAAGATGTCGCTAAGCTCTTGCGCAGGGTTGAGAAGCCAGTTTTCTTGGCCATTAACAAAGTTGACAATGCGCAACGTGCCGAAGATGCTGTTGAGTTTTACGCTCTGGGATTGGGCGAATATTATACTTTGTCAAGTATCAACGGAAGCGGAACAGGCGAATTACTGGACGCTTTGGTCGAGGTGCTTCCTGAAAAAGATGATGAAGAGGCCGATTTGCCAAGGTTTGCCGTGGTCGGTAGACCCAATGCAGGTAAATCAAGCTTTATCAATGCCCTTATCGGTGAAGATAGGTATATCGTTACCGATATTGCCGGTACGACCCGTGATAGTATCGATACCAAATACAACCGTTTTGGGTTTGAATTTAATCTGGTCGATACAGCAGGAATCCGTCGAAAAAGAAAGGTCAAAGAAGATCTAGAGTTCTATTCTGTGATGAGGTCCGTTAGAGCTATTGAACATAGCGATGTTTGTTTGTTGTTGTTTGATGCTACAAGAGGTTTTGATGGGCAGGTAGAAAATATATTTTGGCTGGCGCAACGCAACAACAAGGGCGTGGTTATTTTGGTCAATAAATGGGATTTGGTAGAAGATAAAGAGACCAATACTGTTAAACAGTATACCAAGCAAATCAAAAAGGCTATCGAGCCATTTGTCGACGTACCTATTATTTTTATTTCGGCGCTGACCAAGCAACGAATTTACAAGGCCATCGAAACTGCTGTCGATGTCTATAAGAACCGTTCGAAAAAAATCAAGACCCGTCAGTTGAATGATGTAATGCTTCCTATCATTGAACGAACACCACCACCGGCGTACAAAGACAAATACGTAAAAATTAAGTTCATCACGCAGTTACCTACGCCATACCCGCAGTTTGCGTTTTTCTGTAATTTACCGCAGTACATTAGAGACCCTTACAGACGCTTTTTGGAAAACAAGCTTAGAGAGAACTTTGATTTCACCGGAGTGCCGGTTTCCATATTCATGCGTAAAAAATAATCTAACCGGTTAGATTCTAACATTTTGTTATAAAGCACAAACTTTTGTTAAGGGAAGCAGGTCTTCTTTTGACTTCGGTTACTTTTGGTTTGGACCAAAATTTTCAAACCACTAAACCAAAATTTCATGCACAAAGCCTTCAAAGCTTTTGTACTGTGCATTTTTTTTACCCCCATTTTATCGGCACAAGAGTTTAAAATTACCGGAACTGTCAAAGATTCCGATTCGCAATTACCATTAGAGTCTACGACCGTTTATGCAGAATCTCCTAGAGACAGCAGCTTGGTAGCCTATACCATATCTGACGTCAATGGTTTTTTTGAACTGGAAGATCGCACCTCTTTAAAATCTGTCAATCTTTTCTTTTCATATAATGGATACAAGACTTTGGTCATGAAAATTGACCTGAAACCGGAAACCAAACTCGGTACGGTTCAACTAGAGGCGCAAGCCCAACAGTTAGAAGGGGTGAACGTAGTTGGTGAACGGGTGCCGATAACCGTTAAAAAAGATACTTTGGAGTTTAACGCCGATTCTTTCAAAACAAGGCCCGATGCCAATGTTGAAGACATGCTGAAAAAGCTTCCGGGGGTCGATGTCGATAGTGACGGAAAAATTACGGTGAATGGTAAAGAAGTGAGCCAGGTTTTGGTCAATGGACAAGTGTTCTTTAGTAACGACCCCAAAGTGGCTGCCAAAAGTCTCCCAAAAGAAGTAATCGATAAAATACAGATTACCGATACCAAGACAAAAACACAAGAATTTACCGGAGAAGAAGGCGATGGTGAAAGCAAAACAATTAACCTTACCATAAAAAAAGACAAGAATAAAGGTATCATGGGGCGCGTTTCCGCAGGTTATGGTACCGACGAACGCTACCAATTGAACGGGCTCGTGAATTACTTTAACGATACTGAAAGGGTGAGCTTTATAGCCAGTTCGAACAACATCAATAATTCTGGGTTTTCTTTTGATGAAATTTATGATATGGTCGGAAGAACGAGAGGAGGTTATGATGGTGCACGTGAGAGTGGGTTGTTGAATAATTTTGGTAACGGAATTACCACTAGTTCGAATGCGGGGGCCAGTTACGCCAATGCCGAAAAGGGCAAATACGAAATAGATGGTAATTATTTCTTCGGATACAGCGATTCTTTTAACGACCAGATGACAAGCCGAGAAAACATATTGCCAGATGGTAGGTTTTATTCAGATAGCGAGAGCAATTTTAGCGGTACCTCGAATTCGAATAGAGGTTCGGCCAACCTTGAATTTGATATTGATGAGACGCTTCGTATTTCTTTACAGCCTTCAATGAGCGTTAACCGAACGGAAAGCTATAATTTAAACAGTTCCGTAACAACAGATGAAGCGGGCAATATGATTAATAGTAACAACCGAACGACCACCGATGATGGTTTTCAGAGAAATTTTTCAAACCGATTGAACATTATCAAGAAGCTAGATACCTTGGGTCGTTTTGTGAGTTTCGGTTTTTCTAATACGAATAACGAAGATCGTAATGTTTCTAACCTTAATTCTTTAAGAGAGGTATTTGGCGAGAATGCTAATATTCAAGAGTTGGATCAACTCTCTGAAGTCAGTAATAAAAGAGATGGGTATGAACTTCAAGGGGAATACCGCCATCCCATTTCGGAAAAGAACTTTCTTGATTTTGAATATCAGTACAGTCATGATAATCGGGTGAACAGTAAACTGGTTAATGATTTTGATGAAGAAGTTGGTGAGTACAGCCTTTTTAACGAAGAATTGAGTTCCAACTTTAATTTTAAGAACATTCAGCAGACGCCGTCCATCGGATTTAGAAGGAACGGGGAAAAACTGAACTTTCGAGTGGCGGCCGAATATCAGTTCACCAAACTGAGCAACGAAGATTTTTTACAAGATTCCAATTTTTCTAAATCGTATAAAAACCTTTTGTTCAACGCCAGATTACGCTACTCGTTTGGTAGTAACAAGCGTTTGTTCGCCAGATACCGCTCTAATTTGAATTTGCCTTCGGTCAATCAACTTCAACCCATTCCGAATGTAAGTAACCCGTTAAATATCGTCATCGGTAACCCTGGTCTATCTCCTGGAATAAATCATAATATCAATATCAATTACAATGACTTTAATTGGAAAGAACGTACAGGGGTCTATGCCTATGCTCAAGTAGAATTTCAAAATGACCGCGTTTCAGCCATTTCAACCACTGATGAAAACTTTTTGAGAACCACCCGTTTTGCCAATATTGACGGTAATTATAATGGTTGGGCCGGTTTCGGTTACTCCAAAGAGGTCAAAAAAGACAGTGTCTTTAGTGCCAAGTTCAACCTTCGCCCAGGAATGAATTTTAGTAGACAGGTAAGTTTGACGAACAATGTTCGGTTAGAAGCAAAAAGCCTAGATGTTTCTCCCTATTTATCAACCACAATCAATTACAAAGAGATGGTCGAGTTTGAACCTGGGTATGGTATTTCGTTCAATAATACCAAGTACAATCTCGATAATGTAGAAGATGTCAAATTTACTTCTCAAAATGCCTCTTTAAGGTTGACCACCTATTGGCCAAAGAACGTGATTTTTGGTAACGATATTCGCTACTCTTATAATGGCAACGTAGGACCGGGTTTTAGAAAAGACGCGGTTTTTTGGAATATGAGTTTAGGTCTCGAGATACTAAAGAAAAAGGCTACGGTTAAAATACTGGCTTATGACCTTCTAGATCAGAACATCAATACGCGTAGAACAACGGGTGAAGATTTCATCCAAGATTTTCAGGGTACCGTTCTCAAACGTTATTTTATGGGAAGTTTTACTTATAAGTTCGATCAATTCGGTGGTGCAAAACCTTCTAGAGGGGGCCGGTTCAGAAGCTTGTAAGTTCATTTGACCATTACGGTCAAAATAGGATAGTATTCGCCAGTGCTAAGAAGGGTATCATTTAAATAAAGCGCTTCAATATACAGTAGATTGCTACAGCAACCCATTTTACCGGTTTTTGCCAAGGTAAATCGTATTTGGGCAGGTTCATTTTCACCAACTTTGAGTGTGAGGTCATAATTGGCCAAACCCCATTCTTTTTGAGTGATGGCCAGCACTTCTTCTTCTAGAACCGACTGAGTTTCGAGGCTATAAGCAATATCACTTGAAATGGAAATATCATCAAGGGAATAGATGTCATCACTTAAAACATTTTTATCGGAGGTTTCCTGAATCAATTTGATATAAAGGTGAGTGAAGTTGGCTATGCAATCGGCAGCAAGACAGTTATCGACTGAGTCATCATCTGAAGAACAGAATGCCAATAAAAACATGGGAATTAAAACAACATACTTCATCATGAACTTTTATTTGGTGGATGCCGAAAACTGAAAAAGGTTGCTCATAGTTTCCCTATTTTCGGTAAAAGCTTGATCTAGAATTTCCAAGCTTTAAAACAAGAGAAGGACATGCTTCTAAGAAACATGTCCTTCCGACACATAATTAACTAAAACTTGTTTTATTCGGTCAACTTTAAAAGTACATTTTCAAAATGTTCACGAATAAATTTTATATGCATTATCTGATATTAAATTGTGATTAATAACCAGGATTTTGCATATTCTCTTTTTCCTCTGGGGTCAAAGTACGTCCTTCTGTATAAACGCCGTCTAAAAAGGTTTGCGGTATAGGTCGCAATACATGAAAGTCTTGAATGTTAGAAGATGCGTTAGGGTTATAAGCTCTTACCCTGTCTACCAAGGTTAAAGTTCTGCTTAAATCTTCCCAACGGTGCCATTCGCCGCACAGCTCTCTGGAACGCTCATTTAAGAGTAAACACATCATACGGTCATAATCTCCTGCATAACCCAAAGTGGCAATAATCGCTTCATCTTCCTCAGGTAAACTGGCAGTACTGGTAATAGTCAAATCAGTTGCATCTGTTGTCACCGGAATGTTATTCGACTCGTAATACGAGTTTTCAAGCATGAATGAATTATCAGTAATGGGCTGTGTAAATTCAGAAGTCGGATACGCGGCTGCGCCATCAGTATAAAAGCTTCGGTCTTCACCGCTTTTGTAAGCGGCACGGTTTCTAACCGCATTGATATACGATAACGCCTCTGCAAAAGCATTCTGTCTAATTTTGGCTTCTGCCGCCATTAGATAGGTATCTGCTGAGCGGGCCAATATTTCATCACGTAGGCCCCTGTTGTCGTTGATAGAGGTTCTGGCTGCATCAAAGTGCTTGCTAAGTGACGGAAACCTAGGGTTTGCCATTAGGCCCACTCCATCTGCTGCATAGGCAACGAATACATGAGGTATGGTCTTGCCATTATATAGAATGCTTGGGTCGTTGTTGTTGATGGTCTTTGAGAACCTGTTATCATCAGGTGAGTTAATGACGTACATGATACCTAAATCTTCTCCTGCCACATAATTGACACCATCAAAAGTACCACCACTGTTGACACGGTGTTTGGTTCTGAATGTCTTCCAAAAACGGGAATCATTTATGTGGTCGTAAACGTCATAAGTGAAGTAGGTAGCTGCCAACCGACTGTAAGGGCGCATGCCGGTCAAGTCTCTTTTCATCATCTGAAGATCATCATAACGGGAGGTAAAAGGTACCGTGCTAAAGTTTGATGTTTCTAAAGATTTATCCCTGCCAAATTGAGCAGAAAGAATAAGCTCCGGTAAAAATTCATTATCGCCATCGGGCTCTGTATAATCCCAAAGTTGTTGAAAATTTGTAGCCAAGGGATGATTAGCAATAACCTCGTCACATAGATCTACTACCTGATCTAAATCTGCAGCTTTGGTAGAAGAGTTCCAAGAATCGTTGATTTCGCTAGCTCTTGTCAAATAAGCCTTTGCCAAGTAATGAGCTGCAGCATCTTTGGTAATGCGGGCAGGTGCACCGCCATTATCCAACAAATTATACGCATTGGTTAAATCGTCGATTACCTGCGCCAATACCTCTTCTGCCGAAGCTCTGGTAAATTCGAGCTCTACAGTTGTACTTACATCGAGCTTTAAGGGCACACCACCATATTGTCTAACGAGCTTCAAATAATTATAAGCGCGAAGAAAGTATCCTTCACCTAAAGCGGTTCTTTTTATTTCTGGATTGTCCGATTCTATTTCGGTGGCCGATTTGATAAGTTGATTGGTCAGACCGATACCCACATAAAAATTGTCCCAAGGCTCTTCTGCCGTTGTTCTCGTTGTGGGAATGATAGAATTGAACCTACTGTCATAATTGTTCCATTGGCTGTTCGTATCGTCACCCCCAACATGAAATTCATCGGTACCATAGTTGGTGGTGCCAAATTGTTGTTCGGATGAAAATGTAGAAGCCAAAACGCGGTAATACGCTCCGATGGCCAATTGTTGAATACCCTGCTCTGTAGTGTAAAATTCATTACTTCTCTGGGTAGTGAGTTCCTCGTCCAGAAAATCGTCATTACACGAACTTGCCAAGTATAGCAGCGCCAAGACCAAATATCTAGATGCTTTTGATTTTATTATATTTTTCATTTTGTACTTTTTTATTTCGTTGTGATTTGCGGGTTTAGAATCCCAAATTCATACCTAGAGTGAAACCTCTATTAACAGCTGAGTTACCCAAACTGTACCCATTATCATTATTGGCCGGCCTCGTAACATCTAAATCGATCCAATCTACTTTCGAGAATAACATACCCGGGTTGGTTGCCTGTGCATAAAATCTGAAGGTAGAGAGCCCTAATTTTTCGGTCAACTTGTTAGGTAAATTGTATCCTAATGAGATGTTTCTCACTTTTAGAAAAGACCCACTTCTATAACCAAGTGTCTCATAATATTGATCTCCGTAACCGGCAGAGTAAATAGGTTTTTGGTATTCTGAGTTGGTATCGGCAACGGTATAATAATCTACCTTTCTTGAATTGTACCTACCCACTAAACCTTCACCACCGGTGTTGTAGGTGTAGCCCATTCTTCCGAAAAGAAAAATCGATAATTCAACACCTTTATAGTTGAACGTATTGGTGAGACCCACAATATATTTGGGAATCTGGCTACCAATGATGACTCTATCATTGTTGGCATCGATTACATAATCGCCATTTTGGTCAACCGGTCTAGCGTTACCTGCAGTAAAAGTATGTCCATTGGCATTGAATCGTGCCATTTCTTCGGCGTCCGATTCTTGCCAGATGCCATTAGAGGCATAGTTATAAATAACACTTTGTGATTCACCAATGAACCATTCGTTGACTAAATCGTCTTCATTACCATTGGCCAGGGTTACAATCTCATTGTCTTGCCATGACCCACTAAAGTTGGTAGACCATTCAAAACTATCGGTCTGAACATTGACCGTATTCAATGTTAAATCGATACCTTTTGAGTTGGTTTCGCCCACATTGGCAAAGGTATCTCTATATCCGGTAACGGTAGGTACCGATTTTCTTAACAATAGGTCGGTCGTATTGGAGTGATAGTAATCTAGACCACCTGACAACCTGCCTGCAAAGAAAGAAAAGTCAAGACCGTAGTTGTACTGTGTTGTTTGTTCCCAACCTAAGTCTTGATTGGCCAGAGTTTCTGCATTCTCTATACCTGCAGTCGTTGTGTTACCCACAGGGTAGAAGAGAGGTATAAGACCTCCTTGGGTCGAATAAGGGTCAATTGCAGAGTTACCGGTAACCCCAACACCAAAACGGAGCTTTAATTGATCCACCCAATTGCTTTCGGCCAAAAAGTTCTCCTTATCCAAACTCCAACCTAGAGCCGCACTGGGGAAAAACGCCCATTTGTTGCCATCGGCCAACTGTGACGCACCATCATAACGACCGGAAAGTGTCAATAAGTATTTATTATCATAACCATAATTCACACGTGCCATATAAGATAGTAATTGCCTTTCCACTAAATCCGATTCCCAGTTGGCTAAGGCTACGTTGTCACTACTTAACGCGTTCCATTTTTGACTGGCAAAAGGTACGTTGTCAGCTGACATTAGGTTTGATTCGGCCCTATATTGGGTTTGACTTTGTAATAAGGTCAGACCCAAAGTGTGTTTGTTTAGTACCTTATCATAGTAAATAAGGTTGTCCAAGGTATAGGATAGTCTTTGTTCTTTTGCAAGGGAGGCGAAACTAGAACCATTCCTGGCTACTGAAAGTCCGTCTAAATATGATCCGTTTCGAACAGTTTGAATGTCAGGTCCGAAATTGGTACGGAACCGCAATCCGTCCAATCCGGAAATCATTTTTCCTAGATTGAGCTCTCCGTAGAAACTTCCAAAGGCACGGACGGTCACTCTTTGATCTTGAGAATACTTTACCTCATCAATGATTGTTTTTACGGCAATGTCGCCACCTGGAAACTCTATTCTGTTTCCGGCACTGTCATAGGGCAAGGTGTACTGAAAGATGCTACGCGCACTTTGGTAAAGACCACTTTGCAAAGACACCCCGGCTCCACCTGCTGTTGACTGCCCGTATTCCTGAGTACTGAAAGCCGCATTGATGTTTCCACCTAAGGTAAACCAATCGGTAGCTTCAATGTCTACGCTTACATTGGTATTATAACGTTCAAAACTTTGACCCACAACGGTACCCGTATTGTTCATGTACCCAAAAGAACCATAAGCCTTCATACGCTCGGTACCTCCACTGGCACTTAAGGTATTCATAGTGGTCACTCCGGTACGGGTCACAAAGTCCGTCCAATCGGTGGTTATAAGTTTCGAACCATCCCAGGTGCCACCTTCCCAGCCTCTAAGAATGTTATTGAAAGCTGTGTCGTCACCTGAAAAAATAGCGGCGTCATTGGCTTGTGTTGGCTGGTCTCCCCTTGGGTAGGTTTCAGAGTTTTCATAATATTTGGCCCAACGACGGTAATCAACGTATTCACCGGCATTAAATTGAGCGGCCATCTCATCAAGATTTTCAACGGTTACCGAAGTATTGTAGTTTAAGTTAAAACGACCTGTTTTACCTTTTTTGGTGGTTACAATGACCACCCCGTTAGCACCTCGCGAACCGAAGATTGCCGTAGCGGATGCATCTTTTAGAATGTTGATCGATTCGATGTCGGTCGGGTTAATGTTCTCAATTCCCCCAGAAGTCAAGGGAATACCATCCAATACATAAAGAGGAGAGTTCGATGCTGAAAGAGAACGCACCCCTCGAATGGTTATGCTACCGACACTACCGGGTCGTTCGTTAGATGAAATATCTACACCTGCAGCCTTACCTTGCATGGCCTCGACCGCATTATTTACTGGCCGAGAGCTGATTTCTTCAGAGCTTACACCCACGATGGCACCTGTAACATCGGCTTTACTAGTTGAGCCGTAGCCGACGACCACTACTTCTTCCAAAAGGGCACTGTCTTCCTCCATCTGCACGTCAATGGTCGTAGATTGGCCAACAGTTCTTTCAACTGTTTTAAAACCAATGGAAGAGAACACCAAAATTTGCCCGGGACTTACGCTAATGGTGTAGTTACCGTCAAAGTCGGAAGCGGTACCTGTCTGTGTGCCTTGAATGATAACGTTGGCCCCCGGGATGGGAATGCCCCCGGTATCGGAAACCGTTCCCGACACCTCAATTTCTTGCGCTCCAGCACCTATTGTAAAGGCGAACACAAGTAGCGCAAGTGCTTTGTGTAGTAGTTTAAGAGTCATTTTCATAATTAAGTTGTTAAAGTTGAGTAATCGATTACATTGATTATACAATTGTAGACGGCAATTTCTAATTTCGCATCCTGTACTGTGCTGCTCTTGAAAAAGTGAGGGACTCATTTTCTTCGTATAGTCCCACTCTCATTGGCCTTTAACATTTGCCAGTATTTTGAAGATTTTTTTTAATTTAAGAGCCATAAACTCATATCATGGCTCGACTTCGATATATCTATGTGTCCGTACTTGCTTTAATAATGACGGCTTGTAAAAGTGACGTAAAAGTGAAAGAATTAGCTCCGGTTAAACAAGTCGAACTTGGTTTTAGATCGGTGAACGTTTTGACCGAGGATGAGCTAGATTTTAAAGACCTAAATAAAGATGGAGTACTCAACCCATACGAAGATTGGCGCTTATCTGTAGAGCAGCGAAGTGCAGATCTTCTATCTCGAATGAGTTTGGAGGAGAAAGCCGGTTTTATGCTTATCAGCACCACCAGATTAGAAAACGATTGGTCGTTTAGTAGGCCCCAGAATAATGAGCCGATAACAAGTGGTTTTAATGAAGTGGACCAAGTAAATGAAACTAATATCTTTACGCGAAAGCCTTTGCCGTACCCGACCATATCAGCTGCCGGTACTACGAAAGACGTAACCGAGTTTCACAAAAGGCATTTTATTTTACGTGCGAACCCTTCCGTCGAAATCTTGGCAGAGTATACCAATAACCTACAAGAATTGTGTGAGGCCCATACACATGGCATCCCGGCAATCATTACCTCTAATCCTAGAAATCATATTGCTATAGATGCCTCTATAGGCCTAACAGTAGGTAAAACCCCGTTTACACAATGGCCGGGAGAGTTGGGGCTAGCCGCTATGAGAGATTTTGAACTCACCCGTGAATTTGCCGATATATCAAGAACCGAATGGCTTTCGGTCGGTTTGAGAAAGGGCTACATGTATATGGCAGACCTGGCCACAGATCCGCGTTGGCAAAGGGTAGAGGGTACTTTTGGCGAGGATGCCGATTTGGCCGCCCGAATGATTCGAGAAGTGGTTTTGGGCTTTCAAGGTGATAGTCTCAACGCTACATCGGTAGCGCTTACGACAAAGCATTTTCCTGGTGGTGGAGCCACCGAAGGTGGGCAAGATCCCCATTTCGATTGGGGGAAAAGAGAGGTTTTTGAAGCTGATATGTTTCAAAATAATTTAATTCCTTTTAAAGCTGCCATTGAGGCCGGTACTTCTTCCATTATGCCCTATTATTCCTATCCGGTGCATACGCCTTTTCCGGAAGTTGGTTACGCTTTTAATAAAGAAGTGCTTCAAGATGTACTTCGAAAAGAGCTAGGTTATGAAGGTATTATCAATTCAGACACAGGCCCAATTGAAATGATGCCTTGGGGGGTTGAAAGTTTGAGCATTACGGAGCGGTATAAAATGGCCTTGGAGGCCGGCGTCAATCTTTTTTCAGGTACAGCAGACCCTAGTAAGTTGATAGAAACCCTAAAAGCCAATCCAGATTTAATAAAGCAGGTCGATCATTCGGTTAGCTTGCTATTGAATGAAAAATTTCGATTGGGGTTATTTGAAAATCCGTATGTAGATGTTGATAATGCCGTGAAGGTGGTAGGAAACGATCTTTTTGCAGAACAAGCGGCTTTGGCAATGAGAAAGTCGATTGTGCTGTTGAGAAATCAAGGCGGAGAGAATGAGAAAAGCCTTCCTTTAAAGGAAAAGACCAAAGTATATTTTGAAACTTATATTCCCGTCAGAGATGGCAAGAACAGTAATGTCTACCTGCCGGAAGGCTATGAGGGAAGCGTTGAATTGGTTTCCGACCCTTCTAAGGCAGATATGGTCTTGTTATGGTTGGTGCCCAAAGGAAAGTCACTCTTTGAATCCGATGGTAGCTCCTTGCATGTGAATCTTTCTGAAAACGGAATTGATAATGACTATGTCAACTCTTTGATTGCAAAGAAACCAACGATTTTAGCCGTGAATTTTACCAATCCTTGGGCGATTGATGAAATTTATTCAGATTCTCGGCCTAATAATATAAAGGCGGTACTGGCCACTTTTGGCACTACTCCCGAAGCATTATTGGATATCGTTGCCGGAGAGTTCTCGCCGACCGGCAAAATGCCTTTTACCACCCCAGTGAGCGATGAAATGGCTTCAAAACAAAAGTCTGATTTGCCGGGCTCAATGGAAGAAGAGGGCTATGCCCTGTTTCATTTTGATGAGGGACTCACCTATAAGGAGTGAGATTTTATGTTTTTAATCGTATGTAGGGGATAATCACTGTACTTTTAAGAATCAAAAAAATCAAATGACAGAATCACACGAATATTTCATGAAGAGGGCCATTTCAATGGCTGAAAAAGGAATGAACTCGAATGCCGGCGGTCCTTTTGGGGCAGTTATTGTCAAGAAGGGTCAGATAATTGCTGAGGGTCATAACCAAGTAACTTCTACAAATGACCCTACCGCTCATGCCGAAATGGTTGTTATTAGAGATGCTTGTAAAAAACTTAACTCTTTTCAATTAGATGAATGCATACTTTATACCTCGTGCGAACCATGCCCAATGTGTTTGGGTGCCATTTATTGGGCAAGACCTAAAGAGGTCTATTTTGCCTGTACAAAAGAAGACGCCAAAGCTATCAATTTTGATGATCGTTTTATTTATGACGAATTGGATAAAGAGATGGGAGAACGTCAAATTGCCTTTATTCAACTATTAAGAAAGGAGGTGTTGCCTGTTTTTAATGCCTGGGATACCAAAACGGACAAAACAAAGTACTAGGGATGCCGGGTACCTAAGAAAAGTGCTTTAAATACTACTATACAAAAGTAATATGATAACTATGC
Source organism: Euzebyella marina (assembly GCF_003687485.1). Lineage (GTDB taxonomy): Bacteria > Bacteroidota > Bacteroidia > Flavobacteriales > Flavobacteriaceae > Euzebyella > Euzebyella marina. The sequence continues at coordinate 1,164,778 of NZ_CP032050.1, forward strand.
CCATTGGTCAATAGTTATTTCTCCATTCATGACTCAAATTATTAACACTCTTAGCTATGGAAAGCTCAAAAGAAGCAACCGCTGCTCCAACACCCTTTAAGCAAACCTATTTTCATGGAAGCAAGGCAGACCTTATGTTAGGAGATTTGATAGAGGTGGGCTATAGCTCAAACTTCGGTAAGCGAAAAAGTGCAAAATATATTCTTCTCTCCGCTACTTTAGACGCAGCTATCTGGGGGGCAGAATTAGCCCTAGGCGAAGGTGAGGAGCGAATTTATTTAGTGGAACCGACCGGTGAAATTGAAGATGATCCAGATTTGACAGATAAAAAATTTCCGGGCAATCCCACGAAATCATATCGTTCGGTACATCCCTTTAGGGTAGTAGGGGAGGTTTCCCTTTGGAAAGGCCACCCGCTCGACCAAGTAAATCAGATGAAAGAACATCTTAAGAAGTTACGTGATGAGGGGATCGATTCTCTAAACGATTAATTTTTATTTCGGAATATTATTGTCATCCTATTTATTTAAACCATTAGTTACGCAACAAAAGTCATTTTTATGCATCTATAGTTAAAACGGGTTGAGTGAAAAGACTAATTTTTATTCTGGTTATTGGTTTCGGTTGGGCATCTTGTAGTTCAGACGATAAGTACGAAGCAGAAAAAGGTGATTTAATCGGTAACTGGGTGTTGGCTGAGACGCTTATCAGCGCCGGAGGACCTCATTATTGGGTCGATGTTGATAACGGTAATCAATTGCAATTTCAAGAAGACGGAAAATTCAATTCTGATAGGTTTAAGGAGTGCTCTGAAGGCCTCTTTAGAATAAATGGCAATGAGTTGTTGCTACAATACACCTGTGATGACTTTAAACCTAAAAATGAAAACGATGATGGTTTCATTTCATACCATATAGAATACAAATCCGACCATTTTATACTAAAGCCCACTAGTGGCCCTATATGCATTGAGGGCTGTAGTTATAAATATCGAAGGCAATAATGTAAGTCATTGCGGTTGTATTTTCTTATCGAGTTGTCTTCCAAAGCAAACTTATATCTTTATAGAAAATGTCTTCAATTTACCGCATATGAAAGATAATTTTTCCTCTCAATCTGATAAGTATGCGAAATACCGGCCTACATATCCGCCAACATTTTTTTCATATTTAGATGAGTTGTTAGAGAAAAAAGACTGTGCTTGGGATTGTGGCACGGGCAATGGTCAGGTTGCTTATAAATTGGCAAAATCTTTTAAAAAGATAATGGCAACAGATATTAGTAAGCAGCAGATTAACAATGCAGCAAAGGCTAATAACATATTTTATAGTATTCAGCCTGCTGAGCAGACCCTTTTTGAGGATGATTTATTTGATTTTATAGTAGTGGCTCAAGCAGTACATTGGTTTGATTTTGAAAAATTTTACGCTGAAGTAAGACGCACGGCCAAGAAGGATGCATTACTTTGCATCGTGGGTTATGGTATTATTTCTGTGTCTCCAACGGTAGATGCTTTAATATCTGATTTCTATACAAACACTATCGGTAGCTTTTGGGACAAAGAAAGGCTCTATATCGATGAGGGTTATCGAACTATTCCTTTTCCATTTGAAGAAATTTCAACTCCGCAATTTGAGAATAGACACTTATGGAGTTTAGACCATTTGGTAGGGTACCTAAACACTTGGTCGGCAGTCAAACATTTTGTTCGGCGGAAAGGTTACAACCCCGTTGAAGAACTGAAAGAGAAACTGAAAACATACTGGCAAGCCAATGAACGTAAAGAGGTAGTTTTTCCCATACTGCTTAGAATAGGAAAGCTCAACGAAGGGTAACTTTATTAATACCTAAGACTTTTTCCTTTAGAGCGTTTTAGGTGGTTTTTAATTGATGAAATATGAGAAAAGTAATTGCCGCTATCAATATGACCCTTGATGGGTTTTGTGACCATACTTCGGCCATTGCCGATGAACAACTTCACCAACATTTTGCCGATGTTTTGGCCAATGCAGATATCGTTCTTTATGGAAGGGTTACCTATCAATTAATGGAATACTGGCCTACTGTAGTTAAAAACCCGACGGGGGATGTTGCTACCGATGAATTTGCCAAAAGAATCGATAGTATAAAAAAGATAGTGTTTTCAAGAACTTTAAAGAAATTAGATTGGCATTCTGCCGAATTGGCCCAAAACAGCCCCGAGGAAGAAATTGCAAAATTGAAACAACTTTCCGGGAAGAATATTTTGATAGGTAGCCCAAGCTTGATTGTTTTATTGACACAATTAAAGCTTATCGATGAATATCAACTATGCGTACATCCGATAATAGCTGGTGCGGGATTGCCTTTGTTCAAAAATATTAGCGATAGGGTCGATCTAAAGTTGATAAAGACAACAGCTTTTAAGAGTGGTACAGTAACTTCCTATTATGAACCGCAATGGTAAACATAACTCAAGATTTCTTAACACACGAGCGGCGGCCGAAATTTTCAGGTTTCATTTAACTATTATCGCTATAATCTTTGTATTCTCTTCGTTTATAAGTCTAAATGCCCAAGAACTGGAAGCATACCGCTGGAATAATCGCATACTTATTGTAAAAGCTGAGGACGCCCAATCTACCGAATACATCAAGCAAATAGATGAGTTAACCAACGCCGATGAAAACATGGAAGATAGAAAACTCATCCTTTATCAGATTGAAGGAACCGATTTTAAGTTTACCGACTTTAAGAAACCTAAGAAAAAAGAAGTCGGTGTGGTAACCGAAGGCTTTTCTGAGAAATACCTTCATACTAAGAACACATTCGAGGTCATACTTATAGGTCTCGATGGAGGTGTTAAGTTAAGGCAAGATGAGTTTCTTGATAAAGAAAGCCTTTTCAGGCTCATTGATTCGATGCCCATGCGAATGAACGAAATGAAAAAAGGGAAATTAGAATAGGGTAGGTTGCCTACCAACCACCGGAAGCACCGCCTCCGCCAAAACCTCCGCCTCCGAAGCCACCGCCGAAACCACCACCAAAACCTCCTCCTGAGCCGCCTCCAAAGCCTCCGGAACCACTACTGCGTCCCATATTGCTTAGAATAATCATATCCCAAATATCAAGTCCGCCAGAGCGTCGGCCACCATTTCTTCCTCCGCCACGTTTATTTCTATTGGCAAGAATGATGATGATAATAACAAAGATGATAAATGGTAGGAAAGAGCTAAATGGAAATCCACCACCATCATTGAAAGTACGTTCTTCTTTGAATTCTCCGGTCAATACCTGAAATATGGCATCCGCCCCTTGGTCAAGGCCGCCGTAGAAATCTGAATTTTTAAACTGGGGAACGATAATATTTTCGATGATGCGTCGAGACATGGCATCGGTGAGGCTGCCCTCGACCCCATAGCCCGTGTTGATGACAATACGTCTATCGTCTTTGGCGAGAAGCACCAGAACACCGTTATCTTTTCCAGACTGCCCAATACCCCATTTTTGGCCCCATTGCGCCCCTAGGTAATTAATGTTTTCACCTTCGGTGCTGCTGATAATAGCAACAACAATCTGTGTTGAGGTACTGTCGGAGTAGCGAATTAACTTTTGCTCCAAGGCCTTTTCTTGCCCTTGAGGGAGAAGGTCTATATAATCATAGACACTCGTTTCTTTGGCTGGCTTTTCAGGAATTTCGAACTGCGCCTGAACCCAAGCAAAGCAAAAGAGAAAAATTAAAAATACGCTACCCTTTTGAAATCTCATTGCTTAGTTCGTTTGTATCGTCTTGTTGCCAAGGAAAATGTGTTTTTAATTCTTCGCCGGCTTTCAGAATGCCATCGATAAGGCCTTGCTTGAAATCACCTTTTTTAAAGTGTTTTTGAATAATGTCTTTTGTAGAGTTCCAGAAATCTTTGGGTACTACTTGGTCGATACCTTTATCACCGCAGATAGCGAATTTACGGTCGTTCACAGCTACATAGATCAGCACGCCATTGTTTTCTTTGGTATTGTCCATTTTAAGAACATGAAACAATTCCTTGGCCCGCTCCATAGTATCCATGCGCGTATGTGGCTCTAAATGTACCCTGATTTCGCCCGATGTATTTTTTTCTGCCTTTAGAATAGCATCGACGACCTCTTGTTCTTCGGCTGCAGAAAGAAAATCTTCAACTCTTGACATTGCTTTTAGTTGAACTCAAAATTCACATCCGGAGCATTTTCTGAGCCGGCGTCCGCTTTATAGCGAGCCATTTCCTCAAAACCGAAAAGACCTGCCAATAATTTTCCAGGAAATTTGGTGGTATGGATGTCGTAGTCGTTTACCTTTTCGTTAAAGCGGTCACGGGCTACATTAATACGATTTTCTGTTCCTTCTAACTGCGATTGTAGTTCTAAGAAATTTTGGTTGGCCTTAAGTTCCGGATACCTTTCTACAACGACCATAAGTTTGCTTAGGGCACTGGTAAGTCCGCTTTGGGCATCTTGAAAAGCCTGAATATTATCAGCTGTCAAGTTGTTGGCGTCAATATTGGTAGAAGTGGCCTTGGCTCTTGCTTCAATAACATCCTTTAAAGTTCCTCTTTCAAAATCGGCTGCGCCTTGTACGGTTTTTACCAGATTGCCTATTAGGTCGTTTCTTCTCTGATAAGCACTTTCTACATTAGACCAGGCAGTCTTGGCATCGGCCTCTAACTCAACTGCTTTATTGTTAAAACCAACTGCCCAATTATAAAGTACAAAGGCCAATAGACCCAATACAATAAGTACAATCAATCCTTTTTTCATGATTACTGTGTTTTAGTTATATAGTTAATAGTGTACGTGATGAATTTGTGTTCTTCACCGATATGACGCAAGTAGTAGTGATAAGTTACAATTGCTCTTTGATTTTTATGAGCTCAGATTTAATACGCTCTAATTTATCGATGATTTCGTAGTTGTCGAGAGTTTTCTGGCGGTTTTCTTTCAGATGTGTTTTGGCACCGTCAAGCGTAAAGCCCCGTTCTTTCACCAAATGGTAGATAAGCTTTAGGTTATCGATGTCTTGAGGAGTGAATTTACGATTGCCCTTGGCGTTTTTCTTGGGCTTTAAGGCGTCGAATTCTTTCTCCCAAAAACGAATAAGTGAAGTGTTTACGCCAAAAGCCTTGGCTACTTCACCAATGCCATAATATCTTTTTTCAGGTAGCTCTATCTGCATTAATCGAGAGATTGATTTTCTTGTGCGGCGTATTTGAGCATGTTCTCAAACTCTTTGGCCGTTAAACTTCCGTAATAGAAATTGATGGGGTTGATTCGCTCTTCCTCTTTCCATACCTCATAGTGTAGGTGTGGTGCTTCCGAGCGACCGGTATTACCAACAAAACCGATGAGGTCTCCACGCTTCACTTTTTGACCCCTATCTACATTGTATTTACTTAAATGACCATAAAGGGTTTTGTAGCCGTAGCCATGGTCAATACGAATATGCTTACCGTATCCCGAAGAACCATTGTCGGCCCTTATAACTTTACCATCACCAGTTGCATAAACCGGAGTGCCCTTAGGTGCTGAAAAATCCATTCCACGATGCATTTTTCGAGCCTTCGTAAAAGGATCCGAACGCCACCCATAACCGGAAGCCATACGTTTCAGGTCTTCGTTTTTTACGGGTTGAATGGCTGGTATGGCCATGAGCAACTTTTCTTTTTCTTCGGCCAGTTTAGTGATTTCATCTAAAGACTTAGACTGTATGGCCATTTGCTTTTTTATGATATCGAGCCTCTTGGTAGTCGCCTTGATCATTTCTGAGTTGTTAAAGCCTTCTAACGATTTGTAGCGATTGACCCCGCCGAAACCGGCCCTGCGCTGCTCTTCGGGTATTGGGTTGGCCTCAAAATACAGACGATAGATATTGTTATCTCTGTCTTCAATATTGGCCAAAACCTCTTCTATCTGACCCATTTTACGGTTCAGAAGGTCGAATTGAAGCTCATAGTTTTTTACTTCACGCTGAAGTGAAAGCTCGCGAGGTGTATTGATGAGATTGGTGTTCATCAAAAGCACCAGTGATAAAAGTCCGAATAGAAAGGAGCCTAGAATAAATAAAGCGATATTACGGTAGCGCCGTGATTTTTTGGGCTCTATTTTCCGGTACGACAGTGTATCGGGATCGTAATAGTACTTTACCTTAGACATGAATGTATTTTATCCTATTTTTGTGGCGTTTTGACGTAACAAACAAATATAAAAATTGTTTTGTTTATAACGTTAAAATTAAAAAAACCTTATAATTTTCTATGACTTCCAAAGAGACCCGTAAGCAATTTCTTGATTTTTTCGCCGACAAACAGCATAAAATAGTACCATCGGCGCCTATGGTAATCAAAGATGACCCTACACTTTTGTTTACCAATGCGGGTATGAACCAATTTAAAGAATTCTTTTTGGGAAATACCGTCGCTAAAAACTCTCGAGTGGTAGACACTCAAAAATGTCTGCGAGTGAGTGGTAAGCATAATGATTTGGAAGAAGTAGGCAAAGATACCTATCACCATACCATGTTCGAAATGTTGGGCAATTGGAGCTTTGGTGATTATTTTAAGCCTGAGGCCATTCAATGGTCGTGGCAGCTCTTGACAGAGGTCTTTAAAATTGATAAAAATAGCCTTTACGTTTCTGTTTTCGAGGGGAGTAAAGAGGATGGTCTTGATTTGGATCAAGAAGCATATGATTTGTGGAAAGCCATTGTGCCAGAAGACCGGATCATTATGGGTAATAAGAAGGATAACTTTTGGGAAATGGGCGACCAAGGCCCCTGTGGCCCATGTTCTGAAATACACGTAGATATCAGGTCTGCCGACGAGAAAGCAAAGGTTTCTGGAGCTTCACTGGTCAATGCTGACCATCCGCAAGTAGTGGAAATCTGGAACTTGGTATTCATGCAGTACAATCGAAAGGCCGATGGCCAATTGGAAGCGCTACCTGCAAAGCATGTAGATACCGGTATGGGGTTCGAGCGTCTTTGTATGGTTTTACAAGGAGTGCAATCCAATTACGATACCGATGTGTTCAAGCCAATTATTCGCGAGATAGAAACCATTACCCATCAAAAGTACGGCAAAAGCGAAAAGACAGATATTGCCATTCGTGTAATTGCCGACCATATTCGGGCGGTCTCATTTTCAATAGCAGACGGACAATTGCCGAGCAATACAGGTGCTGGGTACGTTATTCGTAGAATTTTGAGAAGGGCCATTCGGTACGGCTTTACATTTTTAGATACCAAAGGTCCGTTTATGTTCCGGTTGGTAAATGTACTTACCGATACCATGGGCGATGCTTTTCCTGAATTAAAAGAGCAGAAGCAATTAATAGAAAACGTAATTAAAGAAGAAGAGCATTCTTTCTTGAATACTTTAGAGCAGGGGTTGGTGCTTCTTGACCAAGTAATTGCTGGCACAAAAGGTAATGAAGTTGATGGGCGAAAAGCGTTTGAACTGTATGATACGTATGGTTTCCCCATAGATTTGACTGCCTTGATTCTTTCCGAGAAAGGATACTCTTTAGATGAGGCTGGTTTCGATAAAGCAATGCAAGAACAAAAGAGCCGATCAAAATCTGCTTCTGAAATATCAAAAGAAGACTGGGTAATGCTTGCAAATGATGTGGAACAGGAGTTTGTCGGTTATGACCGATTAGAGGCCGATGTACGTGTGGTCAAATACCGTAAGGTGACTTCAAAAAAGCAGGGTGAGCAGTATCAATTGGTATTTAACCTGACCCCATTTTATGCTGAAGGAGGAGGGCAAGTAGGGGACAAGGGTTATTTAGAAGAACCGAATGGCGACGTGGTATACATTATCGATACCAAAAAAGAGAATAATGAGATAGTTCATTTCAGTAAGACTTTGCCCAAACATGTCAACGAATCTTTGAAGGCGGTAGTCGACAAAAAGCAACGTCAACGAACTGAAGCCAACCATACGGCTACGCATTTATTGCATCAGGCACTGCGAGAAATTCTTGGTACGCATGTAGAGCAAAAGGGCTCTGCGGTGCATTCAAAATACTTACGATTTGATTTTTCTCATTTTTCAAAATTGACCAGCGATGAGTTACGTGCAGTAGAAAATTTTGTAAACGCCCGTATCGATGGTCAGTTGCCTTTTGAAGAGCGCCGAAATGTACCCATGAAAGAAGCAATTGAAGAAGGTGCAATGGCACTTTTTGGTGAAAAATATGGTGATACCGTCCGTACGGTAAGATTTGGCCAATCGATGGAACTATGTGGGGGTACCCACGTAAAGAATACGGCGGATATCTGGCATTTTAAAATCAGGTCGGAGGGTGCCGTGGCTGCAGGTATTCGTAGAATTGAAGCCATCACTTCTGATGCAGTTAAAGACTTCTATGCAGAAAACCACCAAGTACTTTCTGAGATAAAAGAGTTACTGAACAACGCTCAAGATCCGGTCAAGACGGTCTCTTATTTACAAGAAGAAAATTCGCAGTTAAAAAAGGAAGTAGAGCAACTGCTCAAGGAAAAGGCCAAGAATTTAAAAGGCGATTTGCAAAGTGAGCTTACCGAGATTAATGGAGTTCGGTTTCTCGCCAAGAAAGTTGATTTAGATGCTGCAGGTATCAAAGACCTATCTTTTGAGATGGGAAGCAATGAAGACAACCTCTTTTTGCTCTTCGGAACGGAACAAAAAGGTAAAGCCTTATTATCTTGCTATATATCGAAAAAGTTGGTTGCCGAAAAATCGTTGAATGCAGGTAACATTGTACGCGAGTTGGGCAAATTCATTCAAGGTGGTGGAGGCGGTCAGCCCTTTTTCGCAACCGCTGGCGGTAAAAACCCGGCTGGTATAGAAGAGGCACTTAGCAAAGCTAAAGAGTATATTTCCTAAAGAAATGAAAGCGATGATGAAAAAACTAATAGTACTTTTCTTGGTTTTTTCTTCATGCGCCGATAAGAACCCTGAAAATGTCTTGCCAAAAAGAGACAGTCAATTGGCGAGAGTGGATATTACCGCTGCTGACAAAATTAAAATTGATAGTCTCTGGAAACGAGCTAACCGCGTATGGCTCTATTCATTAGAAAGGCAACTGATTTTAGATTCCATTCTTGAAATTAAACCCGATTCAGCTTATTTCTGGCAACAAAAAGCAATGCCATTATATAAGGCTAGAAAGTACTCTCTCGGCAAACCGTTTTTAGCGAAGGCTGTAGAGTATGACTCCGCAAGGTATCTTCCCTATAGTGCTTTTATGAAATGTTTATTTTCCAAGGAGTACCAAGAATCAATCGAGGAATTTATGAAGGTAAAAGAAAAGTATGGCGATAGCTACGTAATGGACCATACCTACAACTTTTATCTTGGTTTAGACTACTTGCAATTGAACGAGTTTGAAAAGGCAAAGGAGTTTCTAGAGAAAAGTAAGGAACAACAATTTAAAGATTTTCCTGATGACCCACCGCATGAAGCCTGCCATTATATGGACTGGTTTTATTTGGGAATAGTTCTTATGGAGCTTCATGATTATGGCAAAGCAATTGAATGTTTTGACAACTCACTCAAGGTTTATGAGGACTTTGCAGATGCAATGTTTTACAAAGCATCGTGTTATTACGCCCTTGGTGATTTGCAACTGGCCAAAGAATTGGTAGAGAAGGCCAAAACTGAATCGGATAATACCATCAATGAGGATCAAGTGGTTTATGAAATATATCCTTATCAAGTATTTCATAGATTAAGCCCTTACTCAAAATTGCACTTAGAAAAATAAATGGAGCTTCAAACACAAATTCCGCTTAAAAAGGAGGTTTCGACAATTGATTACAAAAGTCAAATCTTACTTTTAGGCTCTTGCTTTTCAGAGAACATAGGTAAAAAAATCGGTTATTATAAATTCTCAAATCTAATCAATCCCTTTGGGATACTTTTCCATCCTCTTGCCATAGAAAATCTGGTGCAAAGGTCTGTTGAGAAACGCCCATATAACCAAAAGGAAATTTTTCATCATAACGGACTTTGGCATAGTTACGATGCCCATTCAGATTTGAGTGATCTTGATCCTGATGAATTACTGAAACGACTCAACAAGTCATTAGATGTAACTTCAGATTTTTTGAAGACCGCCACCCACGTAATCATTACATTAGGTACTTCTTGGGTTTACAAAGAAAGAAATTCTGAAAATATTGTGGCGAATTGCCATAAAGTGCCTCAAAAGCAATTTATTAAAGAATTACTTTCGATAGGTGAAATTGAGGAAAGTCTACTTAATACGATTAACAAGGTTAAATCCGCCAATAAAAATATGAATATCATTTTTACCATTTCACCTGTTAGACACCTCAAAGATGGGTTTGTGGAAAATCAAAGGAGCAAGGCCCATTTGATATCGGCAGTGCATTCAATGGTCGATAGGGGCCATTCTTATTTTCCTTCGTATGAATTGCAGATGGATGAGCTTAGAGACTATCGGTTTTATAAAGAAGATATGGTTCACCCAAATAAGCTAGCCATAGATTATATCTGGAACAAGTTCAAAATGGTATGGATATCAGAAGGAGCTTATCAAGTGATGGATGAAATTGAAACAGTTCAAAAAGGTCTGGCACACAAACCATTTCAGCCAAAATCGGAAGCACATCAACAGTTTTTAAAAAATCTTCAGACCAAGATTAAAGAGTTGCAAGACTCGCATCCTCATATAAAGTTTGGGGGGTAAGAAACTGAGATTCCTACTACTTCATAAATCAATTTGGTACATATATTGTTTCTTTAGAAATGAGATGTATTGTAATTTCATGATATGAAAAAATTGATTTTAGGAGTTATTATCACTTTGGTTGTCGTTTTGCTCGTTCGTTCTTGCTATGACAATGGAGAAGAGAAATCGATTCTTCAAGAAAACTCGATGCTTATTCAGCAACAGATAGAGAATGTGTCTAAGTTGATTGTCACCGAAGGTCATTTTGCAGAAGTATATAATTACAAAGATTCTAAAATGCTCTTCGGGCCTTTGATTTCAGCGCAAAAGAAGGCTCTTGTCGTAGTAAATGCCGATGTAACCGTAGCGTATGACTTAAGTCAGATTACTTTCGAAATTGATCAAGAACAAAAAGTCTTGCATATAAAGAGTATACCCGAGCCAGAGATAAAGGTCAACCCTGATTTTGAGTATTATGATGTTACCTCTGATTACTTGAATATGTTCGATGCTTCCGATTATAACAAAATCAAAAAGAACGTTACAGCATCATTGATGAAAAAAGTTGAGGCCTCATCTTTACGCAAAAATGCCCAAAACAGATTGCTCAGCGAACTGCAGAAGTTTTATATACTCACAAATTCTATGGGCTGGACATTGGCCTATGAAGATGAGGTTGTAGACCAGAACTTTACCGATTTAATTCTGAAGGATTGACCTCCTTATTGAATAAAAGCTTTTGCCCAAGTAATATATTGCTCCCAATCATAATCGGTGACATCATGCTTGCCGGTACGCACATGATAGGCCACGGTATGCTGTAAAGGTTGGTTGACTTCTGGTATCTGTTCGGTGGCGATACCTTCCTTTTCGTAAAGTTCATAAACCATAGAGGCATAATGCGCCGATAAAAATTCACCTTTCGGATCCGCCCAACGGTCATCAAAAGCACTGGCAACATATAAAGGCCTAGGCGCAATTAAGGCCAATAATTGGTGTTGGTCGACCGGTAAGGTTTTTTCGTTATCATTATACTTCAAAAAACTATCGGCAAACCAATGCGGAAAGGCGGTGTTGATTTTACCCACTGTTTCGCCAAATTTTCTTTTGCTGAGTGCCGCACCTCCACACCCTGAATTATTACTGATAACCCCCGCAAATCGCTTGTCGGTGGCACCTGCCCAAAGAGCCGCTTTGCCTAGGCGTGAATGACCAAAGACCACTACATTGGAGATATTACCATCGTTTTCAAGATAGTCCATAGCCTTGCTTAGGCCAAACGCCCAACCTGCAATACTACCCCATTCATTGGTCTTGGGCTTGGTTTGGTCTTCCGTATAAAAGAGTTCGTGAACACCATCCGAAAAATCGTTTTTATCGGGGTCAACCTCTCCATAATAAATCGTGGCCAGACCAAAACCGTTATCCAACATTTTTTCAATGGCCCATCGGTGTTGGCGCACCCCTCTTGACCCTTCGGTCGCTTTGTTGTCTTTTATACCGAAAGATTCATTATTAGGTACCCATGCCTTCGTTAAAGGTACTTTTGGGTCAGAAGTAACGGTATGGTTACCATAAAAATTGTATCCTAGAAATACGGGGGCTGTTGGGTTTCCTTTCGGTAGGTATATGAGCATATTGTAGGTAATGCTCTTTTTATTCTTTTTAAGGCTTATGGCCACCTGTTTTCTGCGAGCCTTGCCACCGTAGGCATCGTTGCTTTCTTCAATTAGCTTAAAACTGTATTCATCTAAACGCCCGGGCACCTTTCCATATACTTGTCTTTCGAAGAATTGAAATATTTCGAATCTTCTATCAGCTTCCCATTGAACATGGTCTGAAATATTATTTCCGCTAAAAGTTACCAATGCATCTGGCAAGGTAAATTTAGGAACCTTGGTTTCATCATAATTAGCTTCAGATTGGGCAAAACTCATTGCGGAAAAAAGTAAGATGGTAGCAATAATGCGAATATTCATAATTTAATAAGGGTAAGGTTGGTACAGGTAATTGGCATCTATATTTTTTGGGTCTTAAATTTTTTGTCGACCAATTCAAGGCCATCATCTATTAGATGACCTAATTTAGGTCTGTTTTGTTTTACACTTTCTAAATGGTGGGCTATATCTTTTGCGAAATCGGTGTCACCATTGGTTTTGGCCAGCTCGTATAATTCTACCGAAAGTAGCCAGTCTTCGGGATAATTTTCTTTGATAACATCAAAAACCTTATGTCTTGAAATGGTCCGATTTTTTCCTTCGCGAAAGTGCCTGACTTCTTCGTAAAATTTTTCAAGTTGCGTTTGCTCAGGGCTTTCGGTCTTTTTTGCCGGGGTAGCCGACAACGTGTGACTGGTTAGGTCGAAACTATTCAAATCGGCAATACCATGATATGCCGCAACTACTTTTTGACCTACCGCCATACTGTAAAGCTCATCATTCGATTGAAAGAGAACCTTGTCTTGATGTTTAACAACACAATTTTTAAAGGTAACTAGAATGATTTCACCTTGTAAGTTTCGGGTTCCTGTAATGATTTCCCCAGATATTTTAATATGGCCTTCAAATTCTAAAGTTACATTCTGACCCTCATATATATTGTAGGCTTTTAAATCTCGAGGCCCCATATCTTCAATGGCGATGTTTATGCCTTTTAATTTTCCTAAAGGAGAACCAAAACCATTGTAATGACGATGGGTGCTATGGCCAACAAGTTCCTTTTCACGAAAGGCTAGGGCGGTTTTTCCCTCTGTCTGCACATAAACCGGTTTCCCGTTGTGCTCAATGACAGATTGAAAATTGCCCGATATTTGAAGACCGGTACTTAACTCGATAGTGCCTAGTTCTTTTGAGGCGATAAGCTTCTTAATACCGCTTAAGCCTCCAGTTCGTAAAGCCATCGTATTGGCAAAATCTTCAAGAACCTGGCTTAGGAAAGCAAAATCAGGAGTTACGAAGAGTTGAGGTTGGGGTTGGGTAATGTCAAACGATGTGTAGGCCGCTTCAATCGAATAAGGTACTTTTTTTACATTTTCGGTCATACACCATGCGCTCTCTCCTATAGAGGATAGAAGCCCTGCCCCATAAATTTTTGGGTCATCGATGGTGCCTATGAGTCCGTATTCAACCGTCCACCAATGCAGGTTGCGTATGAGGGCCATTTCACTGGGCTCACCCATGTTTTGTTGTAAATCTTCTATTCGTTTTTCAGCTAGGGCAATTTCTTCTTCGGGAGTTCCTTTGGCTTCCTTGATTATAGAAAGGTGTCTTACCGCTTCATAAAGCTCGAAGTCTTTACCGCTTGAAATGGCCTTGCAACCTATTTCGCCAAACCTTCTGAGGTATTCTGAATATTCTGGGTTAGCTATAATGGGGGCGTGGCCTGCTCCCTCATGAATGATGTCGGGAGCGGGGGTATATTCGATATGTTCCAATTGGCGAATGTCGGAAGCGATGACCAGCACATTATAGGCCTGAAATTCCATGAACGCAGCCGGAGGAATAAAACCATCCACGGCAACTGCGGCCCACCCAATTTCTTTCAAAATGCGGTTCATGCCGTACATATTTGGAATATTCTCAATGGAAATACCTGTTTTCTTCAATCCTTGGAGATAACTATCATGAGCCACTTTGCTCAAATAGTCAACATTCTTTCTCATGACATAGCGCCACACGGCTTGGTCAATGGCCGAATAATGCTCATAGTCTTGGGGTTTAATGTATTGCCTAAGATGTTGAGGTAGTTTGTCAAGAACAGGATTGCTTTCGTACGACATGGCAAAACGACTTTCTACAAAGTTACAAAATGAAGAATTAGTGCTTTAAAAAATGATATTTACTGATATACAATTGCAAAAAAATGCCCTCGAATTTCGAGGGCATTTCAATTGAATAAAACTCCAAAATATTATCTAGCTGCAACAGTATTAGGTGGGTATTGCATCAATATTTCAGCTACAAACTCTCTGATTCGAGCTTCTTTCTTCTCGATATTGGCAATGTTGCCCAAGTTTCCTACACCTTTGCCTTGCCAGACCAATTCTTTAGTGTTGGAATCTATAAGGTCGATGTATAAGGATCCTTCGGTACGGGTGCTTACGTTGTTGCCTCCCCAGCCAGGGCCCCAACCGGCACCCCAATAGTAAGGGCTCCAGCCCCATCCAAAGGCGCCTCCCCAGTAATTGTTATAAATGTCTACTTGTTCTTTTTCTTTGGTGAAAATGCTCACCAGAATATCCGGATTTTGAGATTTTACAAAACCGCGTTTTGACATTTCGTTTTCGATGGCGCGCAAAATTCTTTTTTTATCCAAATCAGAAATTTGGGCCTTATCGATGCCTGTTTTATAAAAAGCATAGGATTTATAAGTGTTGAAATCGGCCTCTCTATCGTAGTCTGATAAAACCTGTACCGAAGAACAGGAGCTGAAGAACAAAACGACCAACAAAGGAACCGCTAAAAATTTAATCTTTTTCATATCATTAAATATTTGGAGTTATGAGTATAATTCTAGCATAAAATTCACAAAAATCATGCCGAAGAGTTACTTCTAATTTCTGTAACCCTTCTTTTTTTCAAAGTCGTAAGGGCAATGCCTGCAACCACTTTCGCAACAATAACCACGTCGAAGAAGATACTTTTCGGTAAAAACTCGATAACCTTCTTCTGATAGGTAAAAGTCACCATCTTCTAAGGGAATAATTTTTTTCATTTCTCTTAAGCTATAAAATCATTTTTCAATAGCGCCGTCAAAAATAGCTGTTATAAGATATTTAAGAAGATACATAATTTTATACGTACACATCAAATTTAAAATGAAAAGTGGGCCTTTCATCTGTATTTAAGTTGCTTTTAACGGAGATGTGCAATGCCATGCGTTACATTTGTGTTATCGAAAAGAGCAATGCGGTTACAATTAACTTGTTAAGTCTCCGTTTTAACATTCGATTATGATCTTAGTCTTTAAACATTTTTTCTATAAGAATTATGTAGGTCTTTCACTTTGGCCTTTCATTTTTCTTAAGCATAATGGCTTAAGGGAAGACTTAGTTCTCATCAACCACGAGCGCATTCATTTACGACAGCAGCAAGAATTACTCATAGTATTTTTCTACCTTTTTTATATTACTGAATGGCTTTTTAGAACTATTGCCTATCTTGATAGCTACAAGGCTTACCAGAATATAAGCTTTGAGCGTGAAGCTTATGAGAACGAGAAAAACTTGAACTATATTTCAGAGAGAAAAGCGTTCAGTTTTATTAAATATCTTTGGGTGTCGCAAATACACCCTGAGTGAAAGCTCGAAACCAAGAAATAAAACTTCCATTTTTAGAACAAAAAGAGATTTCCTTATTTATTAAAAGGGAAGATGAACTGCATCCTCGAATCTCGGGCAATAAGTACAGAAAATTAAAGTACAATCTTATTGAAGCCCAAAAATCAGGGTATTCGAATTTACTCACCTTTGGTGGTGCCTTTTCCAACCACATTGCAGCTACAGCCTATGCAGGAAAGCAGCACGGCCTTCAAACTATTGGGGTAATAAGGGGGGAAGAACTTCTGGCCAAATGGCATTTAAATCCGACCCTTGCATTCGCTCACGAGAACGGAATGCACTTCAAATTCATATCTAGAGCAAGTTATAGAAGCAAGGAGAATCTGGAATTGCTCAAGGTTCTTAAAGGTGAATTCGGGGCTTTCTACCACCTTCCTGAAGGAGGCACTAACGCCCTTGCCATAAAAGGGTGCGAAGAAATATTGAGCGAAAATGATAAAGATTTCGATTATGTGTCTGTTGCCGTTGGTACGGGCGGAACAATAAGTGGCATTATTAATGCTTCTATTCAAAAGCAGACGGTTCTTGGGTTTCCTGCATTGAAGGGTGATTTTTTGAAAGAAGATATTTGTAAATTTGCCGAGAAAGAAAATTGGCAACTGATTCTAGATTACCATTTTGGGGGCTATGCCAAGGTGAATACCCATTTGATTGAATTCATTAATGACTTCAAAAAAAATACAGGTATTCCTTTAGACCCTATCTATACCGGAAAGATGATGTACGGACTTTTGGATATGGTAAAAAAAGGGAAATTCAAAAAGGGAACAAAAATTTTGGCCATACATACCGGTGGTCTACAAGGCATTTTAGGTATGAACGAGAACTTGAAAAAGAAAAACCTTCCATTGATATGCGTGTAACACGTAGATTGCTTTTACTGGCCTTATTGGGCATTATTTTTATTGGATGTAAAACAAAGCGAACGGTATCTGGCAACAGCGATAGAGGTCGTTATAAAAGTCCGCCAAAAGTTGCCGAGGTTAAGAAAGAGGAGAAGAAAAAAGATGATGGACTTTACGTTATGCCAGAGGATACAGGTAAATTCATTCTCTTTCAAATAGATTCGCCGGAAGAATACATCAAAACATTTTCTGAGATAGCCCAAATGGAAATGAAAGCCTATGGTATACCCGCCAGTATTACCCTTGCCCAAGGTTTGCTGGAAAGCGGCTTCGGAAAAGGTGAACTCGCCAAGAAAACCAATAACCATTTCGGAATCAAGTGCCATACTGGTTGGCAGGGCGATTACGATTTTCATGATGATGATGAAAAAGGGGAATGCTTTCGAAAATATAACCATCCCATGTATTCTTATCGAGACCACAGTATTTTTCTGAAAAACCGTTCCCGCTATGCATTTCTCTTCGATTATCCTATCGACGATTATAAAAGATGGGCCAAAGGTCTGCGACAAGCCGGTTACGCGACCGATAAGAGATATCCTCAAAAATTAATCGCCCTTATAGAGCGTCATCAACTGCATAGATATGACGTAGATGTAGTGGGTGAGGGGTATGGTAAACAGCGTGCCGATGCGGTTATCGCAAAAGCAGAAACTGATTTTCATGTCGTACAACCTGGCGATACACTTTACTCACTTTCAAAGCGATATGCCGTAACTGTCGATGAGCTTATGCGTTGGAACTACATGTACGATACCAATTTGTCGGTAGGTCAAAAGCTTACGGTAAAAACTGATAATTACAATAAATAGTAAATCTTTTTCTGTAAAGGTTTTATCAATTTCTATTCAAAAAACAATTCATGATTTATAAAAGAAGTAGTGCCCTTTTTGCAGAGGCCCAACAATACATACCAGGCGGAGTGAATTCTCCCGTGAGAGCATTTAAAGCTGTTGGTGGAGACCCGATTTTTGTAAAGGAAGCAAAAGGAGCCTATCTCTACGATGAAGATGGCAATAAATTAATCGATTATATCGCTTCATGGGGGCCGCTAATTCTGGGGCATGCCTATGAACCTGTGATCAAGGCCGTAATTGATAAGGCAAAAAAGGGTACCTCATTCGGTATGCCCACCGAAATTGAGACCGATTTGGCCAAGTTGGCCGTCTCCATGGTGCCGAATATCGACAAAATAAGGTTTGTTAATAGTGGTACCGAGGCGTGTATGAGTGCCGTGCGATTGGCGAGAGGTTATACCGGTAAGGATAAAATAATCAAGTTTGCCGGTTGTTACCACGGCCATTCCGATTCTTTTTTGATTCAAGCAGGTAGTGGCGCGGTTACTTTTGGTAGCCCGAATAGCCCTGGGGTCACCCAAGGTACCGCAAAAGACACACTATTGGCAAAGTATAATGATTTAGCTGATGTTCAAGGTTTGGTAAATGCGAACAAAGGTGAGATAGCCGCTATCATTATTGAACCGGTTGCCGGTAATATGGGTTGTATCATTCCGACCAAAGAATTTATGACTGGCCTAAAAAAGCTGTGTGCCGATCAGGGAATACTTTTAATTTTCGATGAAGTAATGACCGGTTTTAGGTTGGGAAAAGGAGGAGCTCAAGAAGCATTGGCTATAGATGCCGATATTCTTTGTTTTGGAAAGGTCATTGGTGGAGGATTACCGGTGGGGGCATTCGCTGCAAGAGCCGAAATAATGTCGCATTTGGCCCCCGAAGGCCTTGTCTATCAAGCTGGTACATTAAGTGGAAACCCATTGGCCATGGCAGCAGGATTGGCCATGTTGACCGAACTTAACGACCGACCGGAAGTTTTTGAAAGTCTTGCAAATAAAACGGAATATTTGCACAAAGGGTTTGATACGGTTTTGCAAGAAAAGGGAATCCCCTATCAAATTAACCGTTTTGGAAGTATGATTTCCGTGCATTTTACTGAGGAACCAGTGATAGATTTTGAGTCTTCGGCAAAAGGCAATAACAATTCATTTAAAAAGTACTTTCACGGTATGCTTCAGCAGGGCATTTACTTGCCGCCAAGTGCTTTTGAAAGTTATTTCTTGAACGATGCCTTAAGCTATGAAGATTTGGATAAGACCATAGAGGCGGCTTCAAAAGTTGAGCTGAATTAGGGTGCGATTTTTAAATAATCCATAACTGCTTCATTGCCTTGAAGGGCATTTGCCGGCATTGGGTTTTCATCGGTAAAGACTTTTAATTTTTCTATAGGAAGTATGGTGACAAAATCTTCTTGATAACCATCATCATAAGGCACGTTGCCCATACTCAAACCTAGATGGTGCCCGAAAAAGTTGTAAGCGGCCGCTCGTTTAGAATAGCCATAATCATGCTTTTCTAATGGAAGATGCACATTTTCAGCTTTGTGCTCTGCATCGTACAGAGCATATACTTTCTGAATATAGGGGAACTCGACACGAGGAGTATTGCGGGTCCAGTCCGCTCCATCTGAAACAACCAATAGGGGGCGGGGCGCGCACAATGCGGCTATTTCTACATTGCTGGTTTGGAGTTCTTTGGTTTTATGAATGGGCATGCCACTTTCACAGACGCAGCCGCCAAAGAAATGTGCCGATACCTGAACAACTGGAGCCGAAACCTTAATGCGTTCATCAATGGCGGTAAGAACAAATGTTTGGGTTCCCCCGCCAGACCCTCCTGTCATTCCAATACGCTCTGGGTCGATATCAAGTCTAGAAAGCAAATAATCCAATACCCTTTTACTGTTATAGGTTTGTAAAAGTAGGGCAATCGGCATTTTATGCTCTACTTGGTGGCTTTCTCCATAACCAACCATATCATAAGCAAAAACAATGGCTCCCATCCGGGCAAGAACCGCTGCTCTTTTTTGTATATAGTGTGTAAATCTCTTATCGGCCAAGTGGCCATGCGGAGAAAGAATACCGGCATATTTGTTTTTTTCGATAACAGGGCGATAGAGATTGCCCGTTATATAAAACCCTGGAAAGCTTTCAATGGCCACGTTTTCAACCGTGTAACCGTCCATCTCTTTTTTGTCGCGTATAATAACATTTAAGTTACTTTCGGTCTGTGGCATTTTGGCCCACTGCAAACCTTCCAATATGCCCTCTTTTATTTTAGAAGCCCTAGACTCCCATGTGTTAAGGTCGTTCCATTCCTTGGCGAAATCTTTCAGCATTAGGTTGCCCTCGTCCTCGGTCCAGTAACGCCCCACGCAAAGCATGTTTTCTTGTGCGTTAAGAGAGGCAAAAAAGCTAAATAAGAACAAAAAAGTAATTTGAATTGAGCGCATAACTTGTTTTTAGTCAATTAAGGTATTGCTAACGAAGGCGATATGTTTTCCGTCGGGTGACCAACTAGGAACGTTTATGGTGCCTTGCCCGCCGTATAAATAGGCTACCACCTTAATGGGGCCGCCGTTAATCGGCATTGTTCTCAAATAAACCTGTTTGTAAAATGGATGGTCAGCAGCCGGTACTTCCGGTAAGTACGATATGAATACCATAGATTTCCCGTCTGGGGATATATGCGGAAACCAGTTTTGAAGAGAGTCGTTGGTCAATTGCTCCTGTTCGGTTCCATCAGGACGCATCCGCCAAATTTCCATAGAACCTGTACGTGCAGAATTGAAGTAAATGTATTTTCCATCGGGTGTATATTCCGATCCATCGTCCAAGGTAGGTTGGTCGGTAAGCTTGATTTCCTTTCCTTTTCCATCAGAAGCTATTTTATAAATGTCGTAGACCCCATTTCTACCTCCGGTATAGGTTAACCATTTTCCATCGGGAGACCAGCCATGCAAATAACTAGGGCCTGTAGGGGTAATTCTTTTAGGCACACCCCCAGCAACGGGTACGGTATAAACGAGCGATCCATATTCTTCTTCACCACTGGCGCTACTTATGCCCAGCATTTTACCGCCAAAGGAAAGTACGTGATCGTTGTTATTGTTTTTTACGAAATCGGTAGGCAATTGAGATACTTTATTGGAGTTCAAATCATAATTAAAAAGGAGCCCCTCGCTATTGAAGATAAGAGTTTCTCCATCTGGGGTCCAATTTGGGGCTTGAATCGAATTATCAACGGTGTACAGTATTTTTCGATTACCCGTATCTATAGACATACGCTCTAAATGGCTGCCTAAATATTCCTGATAGGGTACCAGTTCTGCAGGGGCTGGCAATACAATACGGGTGTTTTTGAACTCGGCCTTTTCTTTAACATCGGCATTATGGGCGCACACAAAAAGTCCGGTCAATAGTTCTTCGGGAAATTCAAAATGAGGTACTTCTACAGACCAAAATAAATCACCGTATTTGGCAACGCTCAAAAAGAAGCTGCCGCCCCTTCTTTCTAGTTGAATTACATCGGGCGCTTTTATCGGAGCTATTACTTCCTCTATTTGCTCACCTTTTTTCTTTCGATATTGAATAGAGGTCAAACCATCGCCATGAACGGTTGCGCAAACCATGGGAGCATCGGTAGCGCTGTCCGTCCTTACCATCCACCCCAACTTTCTATGGGCATCAACACCTTCGCCGATGAACTTGGCATGAGTTCTCAGGATAAAGTTGCCCGTTGTTTTCTTGTGCGCAAAATGGAACTCGTCTTTATCGAACCAAATGTTGGCCCCAGAACCCGTAAGTTGGTAAGTCTGTGTTTCTGGGTCGTAAGTGGTAGTACCTTGATGTTTTACGTCTCCGATATCGGATTGTAGATTAAAAATACCCAAATCATTTTGGGCATGGGTGTTTGCTATAAAAGCCAAGAGAAGAACGAAAACAATAGTAGTACTTTTCATTTTGGTCAAGTTGGATTAATTAGAAGATTGTAAATTGAAAAACGAAACAACTAAAGATACTAAATGCCTATTAAGTTTCTACTTGCTAGGAAGTTATTAGTGCGGCTTTCAATTTATTTCTTTTCCAAGTATTCTCTTTATTCCAAAAATTGGTTCACAGGTACCAAATTCAGAAGCGGTGAATCTTTGACCAATTGACTGAGAATTTTACAATGACCTTGACCATAAATGACCAAGACTCTTTCATTCTGATGGGTAGTACTTACAGTTCTTATGTTTTCAAAAATCTTAAGATTCGAAGTGTACCAACCACCTACCACCTCTGCGCCTATCTGTAATGAATCGTTGCCAATTTGACAGAGCAATTGATAGCCTAGATGATTTTGATTTATAGCTTCTGGTGTATTGATGTATGTAATCGCCTTAACTAAACCTGAGCTATTGGCGATACTATCATAGTCAGACGCCAGCCCTTGCGCATTTGCGTAAATGGTATTGACCAATTCTTCTTGTCCGTTAGTTTTTGCAAAGGTGATGGCTTTTTCAAAATCAAAATTTACTTGGCTATAAACCAGGTATAACTTTTCATGACCGAGCTCTTTGGCCAACCTAAAGGCAATTTGGTCTGTTTCTTCATCGCTAAGCTGATATTCTCCTTTGAGGTAAGATTGATAGGCCTCGTTCAGTTCTATATTTGATTTGTACGGTCTTTCGACAGCAATTTTCGTCGGGCGAAATTTTTTAAGTCTTTGTACAAGATCTTTAATTTCTTTTTGGCTTTTCGGGTCTTGAACCGAGGTATATTTCTGGCTAACACTATTGTTTTTTGATACAAAGTGGAGTACACCCATAATGCAGACTTCCGATAACGACTGATTTTTGATGACATCCGATTCTACGGAAGCCTGTCCAGTTATTGCATTCTGAAAAAGCAGAAATGAAATTGAAAATAGCAATAGGTACTTCTTCATGATAACTAAATAGGCAAAGTTGAATTCGTTAAAACCTATCTAAATATACGCAACTTAGGCTACGGGCTGAAGAAGGATTCAGTTTAATAGCTTTCGGTAAGATTTTTTTGAAAATACCTCCTTCTAAGCCAAAAGGCAACCTTGACCAAAAGAATAAGAGCCGGTACCTCTACTAAGGGGCCGATAACCCCGGTAAATGCTTGGCCCGAATTGAGGCCGAAAACAGCGATAGCAACGGCAATCGCTAATTCAAAATTGTTTCCGGCGGCTGTAAAGGCTACTGATGTGGTCTTATCGTAATTAGCGCCAGATGCCTTAGTGACAAAAAAGCCGATGATAAACATTAGAATGAAATAGATGACCAAGGGTATGGCAATGATAACGACATCCATAGGAATTTCAACAATCAGTTCGCCTTTTAAAGAAAACATGATAACTATGGTAAACAGTAATGCATAAAGGGTAATGGGGGAAATTGCGGGAATGAATTTATTTGAATACCAATCTTCTCCTTTTAATCTAATGAAAAAGAACCTAGAAGCAATGCCCAATACAAACGGTATACCCAGATAAATCACCACACTTTCGGCTATAGTGGCAATCGAGATGTCAACAATGGCACCATCAAAACCAAAATAGGGTGGAAGTACAGTAATAAAAATATAGGCATAAAAACTATACGCGAATACTTGAAAAATACTGTTGAGAGCCACTAAGCCAGCACCGTATTCGCTACTACCTTCCGCCAAATCGTTCCATACCAATACCATGGCTATACATCTTGCCAAACCGATAAGGATAAGACCCACCATATATTCAGGGTAATCGGAAAGAAAGGTCAATGCCAGAACGAACATTAGAATACGGCCTACCACCCAATTAAGGATGAGGGATATCGAAAGTATTTTGATGTTTCTAAAGACTTTTGGTAATAGCGTATAATTCACTTTTGCCAAAGGAGGATACATCATTAAGATGAGACCGATAGCAATTGGAATATTGGTCGAACCTTTATTGAAAGCGTTTACAAAATCCGGAAAGTTTGGAAATCCGTGCCCAACTCCTACACCTAGGGCCATAGCAATAAAGATCCATAAGGTGAGGTTCCGATCAAGAAAGCCTAGTTTTTTACTTGCCATTTACTGCTGTATTTGAGAAAG
Source organism: Euzebyella marina (assembly GCF_003687485.1). Lineage (GTDB taxonomy): Bacteria > Bacteroidota > Bacteroidia > Flavobacteriales > Flavobacteriaceae > Euzebyella > Euzebyella marina. Next base: position 1,188,653 of record NZ_CP032050.1, read on the forward strand.
CACATAATACATTTCAGAAGCTATCTGCTCGCTACGTTCTTTGTATTTCTCTGCTTGAAGTGGGGAATTATCAAATGCCTTCGGATCTTCAAAAGTGATGGGTATTCGTTTTTCGGCACCGGCAACAAAAGGGCAACCCTCATCAGCTTGTGAACAGGTCATGACGGCCGCGAAAGAATCTTTCGGATTAAAATCACTGTCCAGTCTTTTAGAAAAACCAATGATTGGGTGTTCGTTGTCGGCATACTTTATGCTGTAAATAGGATTTTCGGTTTTTGAAATCGTTTCAATTTCAAAACCAGCATTGATCAAGGTCTTAATGACCATCGGAAAAACTGCGGTACTTTCAGTTCCTCCGGAATAGCAGATAATATTGTTCAAACCAAAATGATATGCTAAGGTCTGCATCCATATTTGAGAAAGATGGCTTCTTCTTGAATTATGGGTGCATATAAAATTGATGCGAACTGGTTTTTTCTGTTCTACCTGCCCTTGAATATAGTCAATCAAAGGTTGCAGTATCAGTTTTCTGTCTTCTGAAATAGTTAGGTTTTTCAGCGTAGAGACTTGCTCGGAAAGGGTTTTTAGTAACGACATAAATCTAATTTTCGGTTATGGTGTTAGCAACAGCCGCCACCTGGGGTGCAAGAATTACCGGTTTGTAGCTCTGAAAAGTTTAACTTGGGTTTCTTCTCAGGTATTCCACAGTTTTCTTTAGCCAAACAGTCGGTTTGTTTTGATGTTAGTAGAAAATTACTACCATCAAATTCGAGAGCGAATTTTTCTATAGTTCGGCCTTGGTATTCTACTTCGATTTCAAGGTCACCAATGCCCAATTTTTCTTCTGAGAGTTCAATAATATGAGTGAGTTTCTCTGGGTGCAAGCGGTGATTATAATCATCGGCATTCCATAATTGAAAATTTACGACTACCTCATTTCTTACCGTTCCTCCACAATCAATAAAGTGTTTAGTGATTTTGCCCACCTCTGTTACGTGAAAATGACTGGGTACCAATTCTCCGTTAGGCAATAGAAAAGCTATTTGGTCAAGGCTTTTTAAGTGCTTCTTTATTTCTGAGAGCTTCATATTTTATTTGTTTATTGCGATTTTACGATTAAATGATTCAAATTTTTTTAACAGCAGTCTGATTGTAAGGTTATATCTTGATTCAAAAATTGTAACATTGTGTTCTTCATTTCAGACCAGTTTTGTTTGTCGATACAATAGCACACGCTTGTACCTTCAACATTACCCTTGATCAAACCTAAATTTTTAAGTTCTTTCAAATGTTGGGAAATCGTGGGTTGAGCCAAGCCAATTTCTTCTACTAGGTCACCACAAATGCAGGTGTCCAGTTTAAAAAGTTGTTGCAATATGGCAACACGAGCAGGATGCCCAAATACTTTGGCGAATAAGGCTATTTGATTTTGTTCGTCAGTGAATATTTCTGTTTTAGCTAGTCCCATTATTTAATTTGTATATTGCAATATTACGATTAAATGAAATGGAAAGAAAATTATTTTAGAAAATTTATTTTAAAACCTTTGTGCTTTGATTTCACTCTTTGAGAAGTAGCTGTAAAAAATTGAGGTCGAGCCATTTATCAAATTTATACCCGACCTGCTTGAAAATGCCGACTTCTTTAAAACCAAACTTTTTGTGAAAAGCCACGCTGGCTTCATTAGAGGCGTCAACTCCTGCCAGCATTGTATGGTATCCTTCTTGTTTGGCTCTCTTAATCAATTCAGACATTAAAACCTTACCGACCCCTTTGCCTTGAGAATCTTTGTGTACATAAATAGAATGTTCTACGCTAAATTGATAGGCCGCCCAGGGCCTGAAGGTGCCATAAGAGCCAAAACCGATGATACCACTTTCGTCTTCGGCAACTAGTACAGGAAAGTTTGATTTCTTTTTATCCTTGAACCATTCTAATTGTTGATTCAAAGTTCTAGGTTCATAATGGTAAAGTGCCGTAGTATTCAAAATCTCAAAATTTATAATTTCAAGAATTGACCGTATATCTTTCTCTTGGGCATCTCTTATCTGCATGTAATCAATTTAAAATGGCTTATTTTCTGAAGACTCACATAACCTAGGCTCAAGGTAAATTATATTTTTCAAAGTCTATCTGAAGTTTTTCAAAAGAAAAACCGACTGCCAAAAGTTGGCAGCCGGTTTTTGTATTAATGGCCTGGTTCCCAAATTAATCTAAGAAAAGAACTAAAACGTTCATTTTCGCGGCTTACCGGTACGCCAACAACAATACCGACCATTAGGTGGTCGGCAATGCCCACGCGCATTTGTGGTCTCATGGTCATATCAAAATCTTTCTCGTCAAAGCTTTTGTTAAATTCGATACCAATAAAATTTCTAGTTCCACTGATCATGTAATGCACATTGGTGTTCACTTCAAAGGTAGTGTGTACGATACCTGAACTAAGGGAGTGCTCTAATTTCGGGCCGGTATAGACCAATGAATGAAAATTGGAGCCCCAACGTTTAGCCATAACCAAGAACGGATTATAAACATTGGCGTTTATTAATGGATTTCCAAAATTTTCAAAATCGGAGAGTTCAAATTCATTGATGTAGCCTATGGCCATTGATAGGGCTTTTGCTTCGTTGACAAGAAAAGTCCATTGGGCTGCCACCTTTAGACTGTTCAATCTGTTGGCAGGTACTTCTAATCGTTCGGTTCCGTTCAATCTCGAATAAAAAGTGAAGGGTAACTCAACCTCTAGACCAAGTCGGTCAATAGGTGCCCATTCATATTCTACAAGAGCCTCATAAGAATCAAATTTAAGGTTGTCGGTAAGGCCGAGACCAATATTCCATTCTTTCTCTCCCTTCCTTGCCCCTAAATCCCTTATTAAATCGATGTAAAGAGGTTCGGCATGCAACACCTTCGCAGGTGGATTTTTTGCCGATTCAATTTCATTTATATATAAGCTGTCTTTCGTAGAATTTTCAATTTGGGCATGTATAGTATAGCTCAATGGCAGCAATAAAGTCGCCATCAATATTAGTTTAATATTCATGTTTAATCTTTTAAGTAAAAAATAGTATGTTGGCCCATTCGGTACGAACAGGCGTTTAATAGGGCCTAGAAAAGATTAAACTTCGGGCGGAGGGGATTCTACTTTGAAAAAATCTTGCGGAAAAAGTTTTTTAGTCGATTTGAGAATGATTTTATGCCTAAGTGAAATATGAAGCAAGGTCTTGGAGGTAGATTGAACGAAAAACTTGACCTTCAGCTGCGCATTCGACTCTGAATTATGGTCGTCACTGTCGTTATCATCATATTCTTCAAAGGCATTCTCGAAACCCAATAATTGTTCGACTACAATCTCGACAATACTTTCTTGGTCATTGATGGAAAGGTTTTCAGGAATATGATTTGGATGCGGGTCTGCCGCATCAATACTAATGTTAAGAAGGTATAGGCCCATGATGGCCCACAAGAACTTAACTAAACCATTATTTCTTAACCTTGAGAGCATCAACAATATTCAAGTTCGACGGTAAGAGTATTATTTGCTAGCTTTTTTAAAACGCATCATGGCGATGTCGCCTTGGATCAATTCTAATTTACCTTCTTCTGTAAAACGGTATGAATCAATCTGCTTTATAGTATTTAAGAAGACTTTTTCCCCTTCGCCACAGTACATCATGGTTGTTGGGCCAGGCGCTCCAAATTTCAAAGATTTACCATCTATGCTGAAATCTGCTGAATAGCCATTGCAACTGTTGGTTCCACTTGCTTTTCCTTCTTCCTTATCGAAAGTTATTTGCGGTTTCTTATCAGGATAAAGCCCTTCAAATGCAATTCTAGGTCCTGTTATATATTCCAATTCCCAGGCCGAAGCGTACAACTGTTCAGACGCTATTTGCTTTTGCGGCCCGCAGGAACTTACCATAATCATAGAACAAGCAATCAATAATCGATATAGTGATTTCATATATTTTTTTTAATCTCTTTTTTGAAGTAGCCACCTACCAACATTCAAGAGTAGTGCAAAAATAGTTAAAGTGACCGCTACAATTATGGTCACATTCAGAAGAACTCTGGTATAGCCCAAATTATCAACATTTAGAAACGGGTAAGGGTAAAAATTGGTAAAACGACCGCGTATTAGGGTATAAACAAGAAATATGATAGGATACCAGAGCCAAGACAGAAGCGCTTTGATCACCAAATCTTTTTTCTCTACAAAGAGAATCCAGTAGACCAAGACAAATAAAGGATTGATGGTGTGTAAAAGCTCATCGACCAATTGTTGCAACCCGGTCGGTTCCCAAATGGAACGCAATACCGTTTGATACACCAGACCTACAATTAAAATAAATGATGTAATGGCTGTCAAAGCGCCTGGTGACCATAAAAAAAGGAAAGGTTTCTTCTTAAAACCGGTCAATCTTACAGTGAAGAAGATGGTTGCCAGTAAATTTGTAAGTATGGTAAAATAACTGAAAAATCGAATGATAGACTCTAAAACCTCGGCTTGCCTGTTCTGTATCATTAAAAGGAATTGCGCAATTATGGCAAACCACCCCAGAAGCAATCCTAAAATATCTGCTCTTTTTTGCATTAGCCGTTATTTCTCCAGTGCACACTAAAATTAAGAGTTCAATTGATTTTGACAACTTTTAATTAATTGTTTTAGCTGAACGGTATGCATTTTATAGAAATAGTACTGAAACTAACTCGGCTTAGTAACCGGATATAAAAAAACCGCCTAAGTCGGCGGTAGTTGATAATGTGGTCTATCTTTTAGAATGGCGTTCTTTTCGGTCTCCTATTCGCTTCTTCATTCTTTTGCCTTTATGTTGCATCATTTTTTCCCACCTTTGGTATTGCTCAGCAGAAAGAATATTTTTCATCTCTGCCTTATGGGCAATCATCTTATCAAGACGTTCGTTTTGCATGGCGTATCTTTCTTCTGCAGTGGGTTTTTTAGATTCGCCTGATTCTCTGGCCGCTTTGCGTTCTTCCATCTTAGCCTTTCTTGATTGGGCCTGTTCCAAGTTGATAGCTTTTATTTTGGACTGTTGTTTTTCATCCAAATCAAGCGCCAAGGTCATTCTTTTGGTTTGAAGGGTCGCCATCTGTTCTGGGGTAAGGTCTTTGAAAGTATCTCGATGTGAGTTTTCGCCTCTTTGAGCTATAGCGCTCAAGCCCATGAAGCACATTACAATTAAAATTGCTCTTTTCATTAGTCTAATTTTTAAAGTTAACGATGATAAGACATTGCAAAACTCCGTAGGTTTAATCATTCAACTCTTTTTATTACTTGTTTAACAGGCTTTAAGAAATTTTGGGTACAAAAAAAGGGTGTGAAAATCACACCCTTGAATAAGTAGGTCGTTCTTGCTATATGTCTTAATCTACCACTTCGGCATTTGAGACTTGTTCTATATCGGCTGAAGCCATTTGGGTAGCTTCAGGTGCCTGTTCGGCATTGGTTTCGTTATAATAAATTATAGATGCTAAGATAAAGGCGGCTAAGTACAGGGAACTTTTTAATCTTTCAGACATGGGATGTGTTTTTTAATTCTGGTACTAAATTAGGCAAAACAAGAGCGCAAAAATTTGAGTTGTTGCGTAGGGGGTGGTTTGTGTTGTCAAATACCTTGAAAATGTGGTTAGGGTATTTCCTACATCGATGAGATAGGTATTTCATCGATATTTTACAATTTTAAGTAGGGTTGTTTGTGGTATAATTGAAAAAGCTACCTGTGAAGTTTGTTCACAGGTAGCTTTGTTTTTAATCAATTTAGTAAAGAATCTATTCGGGGTTCAGAATCAAATCTATTCTTCGCTCAACATCTTGTAAATGATATTTGCTCATACTATCGCCCGTTCTGTTGATAGCACTTTTGGCCATTCGTTGCAGATAGGCCAGTTCGGCCCTGGCGATGGAACGAATATCAGACTGACTGGTGTTGACAATGGTAGATTTTTGATATCCTCCGAAATCAGGTTGCTTGCCCTGGTTTTCAGCAGTCATTAAATAGGCTAGCCTATCAACATAGGCCTTTTGTAAATTTCGTCTATATGTATCAATAGTCTTTCCATTTCTTAATTCTGACCAAATACTGGATCGTAAATCGCTCATTAGGGTTATAAGGTCATAGGCCTCGGCACCATTTGCCGTTTCATTTTCTATTATCCTTTGTATTTTACCCAAACTAAGAATGGTATTCAAGGTGCGCACTTGCATCGTACGAACGTCGTTTAAATAGCCCGAATATTGTACTTTGTTAAAAATGTTTTGGTCGAGTAGCCACGTTGGGGTTTTGAAAAGTTCTTTATTGAGAAAAGCAATACAATTGGCTTGGTGTTCTTTACTGACGGGCGTGTAGACCGCTCCGTCTTGATCATATGTTTTGTGGTGTTCATAGACCCCGCCAATATTGTTGGATACATGACCCATGTATCGATTGAATTGGGCAATTACTTGGCCGTAAAGTTTGTCAAGGTCTTCATAGGTTTTACCTTCTTCTTTTGTCCATGTGATAAGATTAGGAACAATTCTTTTCAAATTTTCAATTCCGTAGGCGCTAGCCTTAATGGCATCATCACCCAAGTCTTCAGTTTGTGAGCTAGGGTCAACGATATCGCCCACTTGTTGATGTCCGAACCGATAAAGAGGGTCGCCGGCATGCGCTAATATCCATTGATCCAAAATTTTATTTTCTTCTTCTTTCGTTTTGTCAAGAATCGGCCTATAGCCCCATTTAATGGCATATTTGTCATAAATACCAATATCGGGCATGAGGGCAACATCGCCATCTTCTGGCTGCGCTATGTAATTGAAACGGGCATAATCCATAATAGAAGGAGCCGTTCCATATTTTTTTGTAAAAGAAGGGGAGCGAAGTGAGTCTACCGGGTAGGCAACACTACTACCCATGTTATGGGGCAGACCTAAGGTGTGACCCACTTCATGAGCCGATACAAATCGTATCAACCGACCCATGATTTCATCTTTAAAGGCGACACTTCTCGCATTATCATTTATGGCCGCAGTTTGCACGAAGTACCAATTACGAAGCAGGGTCATTACATTATGGTACCAATTAATGTCCGACTCCAAAATTTCGCCACTGCGCGGGTCACTTACGTGTGGGCCGTTGGCATTTGGAATCGGTGATGCCAGATAGCGCACCACGGAATATCTTACATCTTCTGGAGACCATTCGGGATCCTCTTCGGTAGATGGAGGGTCTTTGGCAATAATCGCATTTTTGAAACCGGCTTCTTCAAATGCTTTTTGCCAATCTTCAATACCTTGCTTGATAAAAGGAACCCATTTTTTTGGCGTCGCCCTGTCTACATAGTAAACGATTTGCTTTTTGGGCTCTACCAGTTCGCCCTGCTTGAATTTTTCCAAGTCTTCTTCTTTTACCTCTAAACGCCACCGGTCTAAAAAGGTTACGGTTTTACTTTCTTGAACGTCTAGACCATAATCGGTCTGTCCGCTAGTGAACCAACCTACACGTTCATCAAAATACCTTCTTCTCATCGGTTTTTCAGGTAGAAGAATCATCGAATTGTTAATCTCGATCGAGATGGAACCCAAACTTCCATTGCTGGGCGGCTCTTTTGCCAAATAAGTTTTGACGTGACGGGCCTCAACGTTGAGAGGGTAGCTCTTAATTGTTTCAATGTAGCTTCTCGGTTCATCTAAGCGGGAAACTTTATAATTTTCTCGGTAGCCATCGGGCATTCCAATGGCCGGAACATCCTTTTCAAGAAATTCATTGACCTGTATGACCGTAGCAGGGTTGGCCGAATCTTTCTTTATTGCCTTAATGTCGAAAGCGAATAGTACGGGTTCAAAGTTAGAATTGACCACTGCCTCATGAATGGGCAATGAGTCGGCGGCATAAATATTATGGCTAACTACTCGCAACAGTACTTTTTTAGGCTTTTTCTCCCACCTTAAGACCTGCGTATTTATTTTACCTCCGCCAAAACCGATGCCCGTTGCTGTTTTTGAAATTCGGCTGACCATCAACATTTCTTTATTGAAAAGGGAGTCGGGTATTTCGTAGAAGTGTTCGTCTTTTACAACGTGTATGTTAAAGAGCCCTTGGTCGGTGACGGCGTCTTTAGTAATCACCTTATCGTAAGGTTTTATTTTCTCGTCTTTATCCTCTTCTTTTTTTTCAGACTTGTCTGACTTCTTCTTAAAAATTTGAGCTTCTAGCGGTGCGGCAGAAAGGGCCGTAATTAACAATAGAAAGGCGGTGATACTTTTTCTTAGCATGTAAATAAAGAGTTTGGTCAATATTATTGAGTAGTAGCGTCAAATAACCGAAAAAATAATTTAAGTCTTTGTTAACTAAATCATAAGCTCAACATTTCAGTATTCTGATATTTGAGGTAGATTATTTCCGTTTTAAGCGACGAGTTTTGTAACATTTTGTTTGAAAATGAGTCTTGTAGATAGATAATTATCATTTTAATTATTTGGATTAGTCGGGGATAAAGCCATCGCAAAGCGGTGGCTTTATTTATTAAGGACCTGATGAAAACTTAAAAATATCGATAAATGACTGCTAAACAATAACTTGTTTTCTAAAAACGTTGAAAATTCTTAAAAAAAGTGAAATAAAAATAGAGAACTATTTATGCGGAAAGCTTAAAAACTTCAAGGACAAAATATGATGTTCGCTATATACACGCTATTATTTTAACAAATTCACTTTTAGGCAGATTCTAGCCGGATTACCCAAAAACGGATAGTGCAATAAAGGGAAACTGAGGCGTTATATAAACTCATACAACAAACCTACAATGTTATGAACAGCAAGAAATTAAAAATAAGTCTGTTAATGGGTATTAGTTTGGTAAGTGCAGCATTTGCCAACAACCCGGTTAGTGAGAGAGATGAATTAGTAATCAGCTCTGTCGATTATATTGAAGAAGATACCGATTTTGAATTGGGCTTTGATACTGCCGAATATTTGCCAGAAGATTTTAATCCTTATAAAATGTATGTTGATTTGAAATCGGTTGTTTATATAGAAGAGGAAGAGGCCTTGAAGTTGAATACTAAAAAGTACTTACCAAAAAAGTTTGATGCCTATGCATTTCCTTCAAATGTCTTTGATTTCAACTACATCGACGCGAATGATGAAATAAGTTTAAATTTTGACACCCAAGAACATCTACCGGAGGGTTTTAATCCGTATATAAAGAGATAATTCGCCTCCTTATTTGAATAAGCTATTAAACCCCTGCCCGAAAAGGCAGGGGTTTTCTTTTTTGGAAGTCAAAATACCAACGGTAGCACAAACTGAAACATAATCACAAGAATAGAAATAGCGATAAGGTTCAACACCACCCCCACACGGGCCATTTCGCTTACTTTTACATAGCCGCTTGCAAATACAATGGCATTCGGCGGTGTCGCCATGGGCAGCATAAAAGCGCAGCTACTTGCAATGGTAACCGGAATGAGCAAATAAAGAATAGGAAGGTCTAAACCTATGGCAATACCTGCAACCACAGGCGCTAGTACGGCGATAAGGGCTACATTGCTCATGAGCTCTGTCATAAAAAGCATAAGGGTTATCAAAAGTACAGCGGTCAAGAAGATGCTTATATCGCTTTCACCAATGGCCGCTGACACCATATCAACAATACCGCTTACCGACATTCCTTTTGCAAGGGCCAAGCCACCACCGAACAAGATTAGAATACCCCATGCCAGTTTTGAAGTATCTTTCCACTCGATGATAAAATCCCCTTTTTTAAGATTATAGGGAATAGAGAACATGGCGATGGCCGCAGTAATGCTGATCATGGTATCATTCAGTTTTAAAACAGGAAATATACCATTAATGACGGTTCTGAAAATCCATAGAAAAACGGTTACCCCAAAGATGCCGAGTACCATCTTTTCTTTTCCGCTCATCGGTCCCAATTTTCTCAATTCTTGATCAATAACTTCCCTTGAAGCAGTGAATTTGAGTTGTTTGTTGGGATACATCCATTTGACCAATACCAAATAACTGATCCAAATCATCAGCGCTGAAAACGGTACGCCTATAATCATCCATTTTAGAAAAGAGATTTCAATGTTGTACTCGTTTTCAAGAAGCCCGATCATGACCGAATTGGGTGGTGTTCCAATAACGGTCGCCACTCCACCGGCATTGGCTGAAAAAGCAATACCCAGCATAACGCTCAAGGCGAAGTTTCTGTCATCTTTGGTAAATCCATCTTCATCATTCACTAAAAGACCGATTACCGACATGGCTATGGGTAGCATCACGACCGTCGTGGCGGTGTTACTGATCCACATACTTAGAGAAGCGGTGGCAATCATAAAACCAAGAACCACTTTGTTAGGCGTAGTACCAGTAATTCTTATGATATTTAGGGCGATTCGTTTATGAAGATTAACTTTCTCAAGGGCCAAAGCGAGTACGAAGCCACCAAAAAATAGAAAGATGATGGGGCTTCCGTAGTTGGCGCCTACATCATCGATTTCCATGATTTTTAGAATCGGGAAAAACAGTAGGGGCAACAGGGCGGTGACTGAAATGCTTACGGCTTCGGTAATCCACCAAGTAACCATCCAAACGGCAACGGCGATTACCATGTCTCCGTTTTCAGAAATCATTTCAAACGGAAGGCCTAAAATGATGAAAAATAGGATGGGCCCAGTAAAAAGCCCTATTCTTTTGCTTAAGTCCATAGTTGGTTGTTAATGCCCCTAAGCTATGTTTTTTCTTTTGCTTTTAAAAGCTTGATTTTTAATAGATGATAGAATCTGAGGGAATTGTAGGTAACTGGTAATTACCGTATTCTAAAACAAGTCGTCCGTCATTTAAACTTTTAGGTCCGTTCTGGTCAACTTCTGTCTTATACAGGTATACCCTTTCTAAATTCTTAAAAGAAGAAAACAACTGTACATCTCGATTGAAATTACTGCCTGTAAGGTTAATTGAGCGGAGGTGATTAAGCACATTCAATTGGTCAATTTGCGAACCCGTAATTTTTGTGTCGTCTAGCTTTAAAATTGATAGATTCGGAAGTTGTGCCAATTGAGTAAAAATGGCGTCGCTCACTTCGGTACCGCCCAAGTCAAGTTGCGCAATCTGTTGTTTTATGGAAAGTAATCGCTCAAAATCAGAATCTTTAAAAGTGGGCTTGTTAATACAGGAAACACTTAAAAAGTGGGTCGATTCACTGATAGGGTCCACATAAATTCCATAATCTTCAATCTTTTGAATGCTGTCTTTTGAAGCTTCGGCAATTTCCATTTCTGGGTGTCCCGTGTATGTTTTTGTTGGAAAGAAGGAGGTGAATAAGTCTTTTTTAAGTTTATTTTCTTTGACCGTACCTTTCATGGGGTGCCCGACATCCATCCAAGCTGCAATAAGTTTAATTTCTTCTTTGGTAGGCTGCTTTTTCCCTTCCGGTGGCATATGGCCATCATCATCCATAGGTAGCACCATACGGTTGTAAAGTTCACTTTCATCGCTATGCATGGCCAGTACATCACCGCTTTCACCCCCCTTTAGAATACCTTCCTTTGAATGCAATAATAGTTCTCCTTTTGTTTTTTTAGGATTATGGCAACTAACGCATTTACTATTTAAAATAGGTTGTATGACATCTTCATACACAAGCGCCTCTTCCCAATTATCTTCGGTAAGAACCAGTTCTTTTTCTTCGATGACTTCATAACCCAATAACGATTTCACCGAGTTGGGTAGAGGCCCAATCAAATAATCTTCGCCATGGGTAATGTTACCACCTTGGTGCCCCGTAAAGGAAATCAATAGAAAAGCCACGATACCCAAGATTGACAAAGGTGCTTTTGCCATAAAACCGGAAAAATTCTTGGGCGCTAATCTGAGGTGCATGACAAAACAGAAAAGAGCCGTTACTATTCCCGACCATAAATGCCATTTAACTGAATCAAAAGAATAACCTTCGCCTTGATATTGTAAATAGCCTGTTATACATGCCAAAACGGCTGTTACGCCAGCCCAAAAATAGATGAGAGAAAGAAGCTTTGACCACTCTTTTTGTTTGCGGTCGTACCATTGCAGCAGAAGGGCCAACATGATGAAGCCAATGGGCAAATGTACTATTAGAGGGTGTAGGCGACCGAGCAGTTGTTGTATCATTTCCATAAAGAAACTACTCTAGGTTTAATCGTTTTTTCAATGCTTGCATCATGTACACATTGGCCTGCCATTGGTCTGTTACGGGCAAATGTGAATAGGGCAGGGTGGGCATATAATCAGGTGGCCCAAATTCGGTGGTGACCGTAAAATAGTCTTGGTTCTGCCATTTTTTGCGTATAATTTCTTCCCAGATATTCAAATGTCTTTCTACCGCCTTTTTCCATTCTGGAGCCTGTGGGTCACTCACCTGTGGACCTTCGGCATGCCCTACCCGGGCATGAATATGATACGAACGGTCGATAATTTCTTTTAATTCTTCTTGCTGCGCTTCTAAAAGCGATTCGTGAACGACCATCCAATGACTAACATCTAAGTTTAGTTTTAAATCAGGAATTGCTTTCACGTATTTTTTGGTGTCTACAAGGTTGAAGCTGAACCTGCCCCGATGTGTTTCGTGATAGATAGGAATGTCATATTTTTTTGAGGCCTCATTGGCAGCCTTTATATAAGCACTGTTCTGTTCAAAAGTTAAAAAATCTCCACCGGTATGGCAGTTGATGTAGCTGGGTTTCCATGCCGCTATTTTTTCAAAATTATCGGTATAAGCTTTTAAACTTTCTTCAAAGAAAAGAGACTTGTTGGTGCCATTGAGAAAGCCTACCAACAAATCATGTTTTAGTAAAGCTGCCTTGAGTTCTTGAGCATCTTTTTCATTTGTCGGAAACCAGGTTTCCAACCCATCATAGCCTGCGGCTTTGGTCTTTTCACAAAAGGCATCCCAAGAAATGGAGCGCCCCCAATCGGTTTGAAAGAATAAGACTTTTTTCTTTTTTTGCGAAACTGAAGATGAGGTAATAAAAACCAGCAATAGTGCCAGTGCTAATTTCTTGAACATGTTTGGTCGGTTTGGTGTCAATTGAACTTTAAGCCAATATCTCTTTGATAATTTCCCCTTCTACATCGGTAAGCCTAAAAGGCCTGCCCTGAAATTCATAGGTGAACTCTTCATGGTTGAAGCCCAATAAATGTAGAATAGTGGCATGTACATCATGAACCGATACCCTACCATCGATACCGGAAAAGCCAATATCGTCGGTTGCACCATGGGAAGCTCCTTTTTTAATGCCCCCACCGGCCATCCACATCGTAAAGGCATCGCCATGATGGTCTCTACCTTTATAGGCCATTTCTTTGTTTCCCCGGTTTTCCTGCATGGGCGTACGGCCAAATTCACCTCCCCAGACGATTAAAGTGTCGTCTAAAAGGCCTCTTTGTTTTAAATCCATAATAAGGGCTGTCATAGGCCTATCGATTTCACGGCATTTATTTCTCAGTCCCATATCAATGGAACCCTCTCGAACATTTCCGTGAGTGTCCCATCCCCAATCAAAAAGCTGAACAAAACGGACGCCGTCTTCAACCAGTTTTCGGGCCAAGAGGCAGTTGTTGGCAAAAGACTCTTTGCCCGGTTCTACCCCGTACATTTGTTTGATATGCTCTGGCTCGTTGTTGATATTCATCACCTCAGGAACCGCAATTTGCATTCGATAGGCCATTTCGTATTGGTTGATTCGGGCCAAAATTTCAGGATCTGCGTACTTGGCGTACTCTTCTTTGTTGATTTTGTTGATGGCATCAATCGTGTTTTTCTTTAGGTTTCTAGAAATACCATCTGGGTCATCGATATAAAGTACAGGGTCACCTTTTGAACGACATTGTACGCCTTGATAGACCGAGGGCAGAAAACCGCTTCCCCAAACACTTTTACCGGCATCGGGGGTGTTGCCCCCAGAAGTGAGCACTACAAAACCAGGTAGGTTTTGATTCTCTGAGCCTAGACCATAGGTGGCCCATGCCCCAATACTAGGTCTGCCCAATCGCGGACTACCCGTGTGCATAAACAATTGCGCGGGGCCGTGATTGAACTGATCGGTATGTACAGCCTTGAGAAAGGCAACTTCATCGACGACATTTTTAAAGTGGGGAAGAAAATTAGAAACCCAATTGCCCGATTCACCCTCTTGTTTAAATTCTGCCTGAGGGCCCATCAATTTAGGTGTACCTTTAATAAAAGCAAATTTCTTGCCTTCTAACAACGATTGCGGACAATCTTGACCATCATATTTATGAAGTTCCGGTTTGTAATCGAACATCTCCAGTTGTGACGGTGCCCCTGCCATGTGTAGATAAATAACCGATTTTACTTTAGGTCCATAGTGGGGAGCCAAAGTCGATAGCGGGTTTAAATCGCGTTCAGAAAAACTGTTCTGGGCCAACGGTTTAGGCTTTGATAAAGGGTCGCAACCCATGAAAATGGAGCTTAAAGCGAGCCCGCCCATGCCTTGGGCGCAACTTTTTATGAAATGGCGTCTTGTTGTTGCCTGCGTTTCACGCTCCAGTTTTTCCCTGAGTAATCTGTTGACTATATCTGAATGATGTTTCACTTCTCTGGTTTTAGGCTTTGGTTAAAAATTCATCCAAGTTCATTATGGCATTGGCAACGACCGTAAGCGCACTTAGCTCAGGAGTGGGCCTTTCTTCAAAATGAAGAAAGATTTCAGATGCCGTATCATCCGTTTTAAACTCTAGCAATGAGCTTTCATAAAGCTCTTGAAGCGCATCTAATTTCTGTGGCTCTATTTTGGTAAATGTCGCTTTTTCGTAGGCCTTGGCTATACTCTTTTCAACATCGTTACTATCCATACTATTTTTTGCCAAATAATAGGAGGCTTCTAGATACACGGGATCGTTAAGGGTGACCAATGCTTGCAATGGCGTATTGGTAACCGTTCTTCTAATAGTACATACTTCTCTTGAACCGGCATCAAAAGTTAAAAAGGAAGGGTAGGGGCTTGTGCGTTTTAAGTAGGTGTAGACGCCTCTTCGATAGCGGTCTTCACCTTTGCTTTCTACCCATTTAGCACCATTGTACACTGTTTGCCAAACTCCATCCGGTTGAGGGGGCATAACGCCCGGACCATACATCTTGTCGCTTAAAATTCCTGATACGGCAAGGGCCTGGTCTCTAATCTGTTCCGCACCCAGTCGAATTCTAGGCCCGCGGGCATACAACTCGTTTTCGGGATCGATTCGGTACATTTCCTGATTGCTTTCAGAGCTTTGTCGATAGGTGCCTGAAACGACTATTTCTTTGATAAGAGCTTTAAGGCTCCAATTCATCTCGTTCATAAAACGTAGCGCCAACCAATCTAAAAGTGCTGGATGGGAAGGAGGCTCCGATTGCGAACCAATATCTTCTACCGTTGAAACAATACCGCGACCATAAATTTGATGCCATACTCTATTTACCAAAGTTCTGGCCGTGAGCGGATTCTTTTTATCGACCATCCATTTTGATAGCCCCAACCGGTTATCGGGCCAGTCGCTGTTCCAATCGTTCAGACTTTCAGGAACCCCCGGCTCTACCGTGTCTGTTTTTGTTAACCAGCTTCCCCTATCGAACAATTGGGTGGTTCGTTTCATATACTCGGGGTTTTCTGCCATTATAGGAACCGTCGGTGGATTGGTGTTAAGCAGTTCCATAAAGTCGGAATTCACCTTTTTCCATCCTGCTTGTTCCTTCCCCGGTAGGTCAGTTATAAACCCTACCCAGTATAGGTTCAAGATATTCACTTCTTTCGCAACAGAATTATTTTGCGTTTCAATGTAGATATCCGTTTTTTCGGATATGGGTTTGATTGGAAATTGCGAGGTCGTATTATTCTTTGATTTGTTAATGATGAACTGTCCAAGAATAGGGCCGTTGGCATCCCCTTTTCTGATGGTCATTTGGGTGCCATCATAATGAGAACGGTAATTAAGGTAAACGTAACTTGATTCCTCGGTATATCCGTTCTCGATGATGGTACTTCCATCATCCCAATAAACCACAGAGGCATGGTCATCATAAACGCTGTTCTTGAAATCTTTAAAAAAGTGTGACTTGTAAACAGGCTCAGTGAATTGTAGAAAGTCTTTGTATTTTTTTCTGATTGATTCACTACCATATTTCGAGACCCATTCAAGCACTTCGTTCACCTTCATTTGTTGTTCAGGGGTGTACATTTTCAAAATGGGAGATTCACTCGGCACATCTTCATCCCTAGAATTGTTGAAGAATGCCATTAAGTTGAAATACTCTTTATGCTTAAAAGGGTCGTAGGGGTGACTGTGGCATTGAACACATTCCATAGTGGTACTTTGCCAGACCGAAAAAGTGGTATTGATGCGATCGATGACCGCTGCCACACGAAACTCTTCATCGTCGGTGCCGCCTTCGTCATTGTTCATGGTATTTCTGTGAAAAGCTGTAGCGATTAATTGGTCGACGGATGGTTCGGGCAATAAATCACCGGCCAATTGCTCAATGGTAAATTGGTCATAGGGCATGTCTGAATTAAAAGCATCGATGACCCAATCGCGGTATTTCCAAATTTCTCGGCCCATGTCTTTTTCATAACCCTTTGAATCTGCGTATCGTGCTAGGTCTAACCACCAGGTGGCCCATTTTTCGCCATATTCCTTATCGTTCAAAAGAGTGTCGACCATAGCTTCATAGGTGATAGAGCCAGATTCAAATTGCTGCAACAAACTTTGGGAGGGAGGGAGGCCCACGATATCTAAAGCAGCCCTTCGGGCAATAATATTCTTTGCAGCGGGCATGTTGGGCGAAATCTCTTTATCCGATAACTTCGCCAAAATAAAATGGTCGATACTGTTTTTTAGAAAACTTGTTTCGTCTTCTGATATAAAACTTGCTTCGGAATTAAAGGAAGGTACCTCTACCTTTTCGGGAAGAGAGTACGCCCAATGTTCACCCCATTTGGCACCTTGGTCAATCCATTTGGTGAGAAGTTCAATTTCTTCAGCAGGTAATTTTTTGGCCTCGTAGGGCATTCTAAGTTCTGGGTCGTCTGAATGCAGTCTTTTGATCATTTCACTGGCGGAGGCGTTACCCTTTATAATAGCAGGTTCTCCAGATTCAGTTGCCGCAAAAGCTTCCTCTTCGAATAATAAACTAAACCCACCACTTTTCTTAACTCCCCCGTGGCAAGAGATACATCTTTTGTTAAGTATGGGTTTAATTTGGGCATTAAAATCTACAATTTCCTTTGTTTGACAGGATTGTATGACTATCGAAAACAAAAGCAACCAACAATAAAATGGTATTTTACGTATATCAATTTTCATTTTCAGAAATGAAGTTTTTGCCCATCAGAGAAGGCAATAAGTAATGCTTTGGTTAATGAGGCTTAAAATTAAAGTCAAGCAAAAGAATTGTAATGGACAATACTTTTTTAGGTATGGATATTACAACAAAATGAGCTGGAATTTACGAAAATTATAGTCGTTTTCAGTTTTGATTAAGGAAAAGGAAAACTCCGGAGAGTAGCGAAAAAGGAAATACAGGATTTAAACTTCTTCCCGATATTCACTAGGTGATTGACCAATGGTTTTTTTGAAAATACGTGAAAAGTAGAAAGGGTCTTGAAAGCCAAGTCTATAGCTGATTTCTTTGATACTTAAGTCGCTGTATTTTAAATATTCACAGGCCTTTTGCATCTTTTTTAGATTAAAAAACTGAATGATAGAATATCCAGTGTGCTTTTTAAAGAGTGTTAATAAATACGAAGCGGAATAATTGAACTTTTGGGCAATGTCTTCCGTCTTTAAAGTACGGTCAATATTTTTATCTAAATAAGATGTTATACTGTCTATAAGGTTCTTCTTGTTATGTGTTTTCAACCCGTTTACGGAAATGTAGACAAAGGAAGATATAAAATGAAGGCCTAGCAGATTCGCAAATTCTAAATGGTCTATAGTGTACTCGGAAGAGAGCATTTCAAAAATTTGGGAGAA
Source organism: Euzebyella marina (assembly GCF_003687485.1). Lineage (GTDB taxonomy): Bacteria > Bacteroidota > Bacteroidia > Flavobacteriales > Flavobacteriaceae > Euzebyella > Euzebyella marina. The sequence goes on from NZ_CP032050.1 coordinate 1,206,670, forward strand.
CTGCCCAATTCTGCTATTCTCAAAAGGTATCTTGTTGGGGGTTTTATTGACCTTAAGATGTCTTTGATACAAAGCTGCGCATAGTTCACCTCTAAAATGCATCCAATAAATACTCCAAGGGTCCACTTTACTAGCTTGATAAGAGTGGGGTGTGTTAATTGGTACGATACAATAGGTATGTGGTTGTAGTTGAATGGTCATATTTTCAAAACTTACAGAACCTTGGCCTTCTATGCTGTAAATAAAAATATATTCCTTTGAACCTTTTTTTCTATTAACGAAATGCCCATCTGCCCTCGGATAAAAGCCGATATCGGTAATATAGAATTGTTTGGTTATGGTGTTTTTTTGAAGTCGTTGCTGAATGGAATTAGGCAGCACAATCATTTTTTGACCTAAAAACCCATGATTTGAAGTCTTTTTTTCCATTTTTACTACAGTTCGCTTTGCTCTAATTTTTATTAGAATAATCGAATTTCGGTTGGTTAAAATTTAAAAGAAATCGACAAACATATAATTTACTTTGAAGAAAGAGCCATCAGTTCCTAGAAATTAGTCTTTCAGTTTTAGGATTATCGCTCTCTTGGAAATTGATAACCAATGGCCTTCCATTCGAAATAAGGCTCCCACATTTCTTTTAATTTTATGATATGGATAGTGGGTACTTTGATTAGGTCTATGTGTAAATATAAGAAAACTGGTAAGGTGAATTATTCGATTACGTCGTGAATGAAAAATTCCTTTAAGAAACAGAAAAGCCCCAAAAAGGGGCTTTTTATAGTGTGAGTCATTTAAATTATTTTATGACTTCAATAGAACCGTTTTATCGGAGCCATTCACCGTTACATTTACCAGTCCGTTTTTAGACAAGGCCTTCATCGACTTATCCCATTTCTTTCCGCTTAATCCTGCTTTTGACTTCAACTCGTTGAGGTCCATTTGACCTATAGGTTTTAAAATTTCGATAATAGTCTTTTCCTCTTGGCTCAATTCTACCTGTTTTTTCTCAGGTTTCATTTGCGGGAAAAAGAGTACCTCCTGAATAGAGGAATTATTCGTCATCAACATCACCAAACGGTCGATACCGATACCGATGCCTGAGGTTGGTGGCATGCCGTATTCCAACGCACGTAAGAAGTCTTGATCGATGAACATGGCCTCATCATCACCTTTTTCTGATAATTTCAATTGCTCCTCAAAACGTTCACGTTGATCGATAGGGTCGTTCAACTCAGAATAGGCATTGGCCAATTCTTTACCGTTGGCCATAAGCTCAAAACGCTCTGTCAAGGCAGGGTTATCTCTGTGCTCTTTAGTCAACGGGCTCATTTCTTTTGGGTAGTCGGTGATAAAGGTGGGCTGTATGTAATGATGCTCACATTTCTCACCGAATATTTCATCGATAAGCTTGCCAACCCCCATGGTCTCATCAACGTCGATATCAAGTTTCAGGGCAGTCTCACGAAGCTCTTCCTCACCCATGCCCGACACATCAATGCCCGTGTGCGTTTTGATGGCTTCAAGAATCGGTACACGCGGGTACGGGGCCTTGAATTCAATTTCGTTCTTACCTACGGTAACCTTCGTGCTTCCGTTGGCCTCCACGGCTATCTTTTCCAAAAGTTGTTCCGTGGTATCCATCATCCAATGGTAATCTTTGTAGGCTACATAGAGTTCCATCACCGTAAATTCCGGATTATGGGTGCGATCCATTCCTTCATTTCTAAAGTCTTTGGAAAACTCATAAACACCATCAAACCCGCCAACTATCAATCTCTTCAGATAGAGCTCGTTGGCAATTCTTAGGTATAGGGGAATATTCAATGCATTGTGATGGGTTAAAAAAGGTCTTGCAGCAGCACCGCCCGGTATGGGCTGTAAGATAGGGGTCTCAACCTCTAAATAGCCTTTTTCATTATAAAATTGACGAATGGTGTTCGTGATTTTGGTACGTTTGATAAATGTTTCCTTTACTTTAGGATTCACCACCAAATCAACATATCGTTGACGGTACCGTTGCTCTGGGTCATTGAATTCATCGAAAACATGGCCTTCGGCATCTTTCTTGGGCAATGGCAAAGGGCGTAGCGATTTACTCAAGAGAGAGAATTTTTTGACCATCACGGTTTTTTCCCCGACTTGGGTTGTGAAAAGTTCCCCTTCTACACCTATAATATCACCAATGTCCAACAATTTCTTGTAGACGTCATTGTACAACGTCTTGTCTTCTCCGGCACATATTTCATCCCTGTTAAAATATACCTGAATACGACCGGTACTGTCTTGAAGTTCTGCAAAAGATGCCTTGCCCTGAATTCGGCGCGACATCAACCTCCCGGAAATAATCACTTTTTGCCCCTCTGTATAATTGGCCTTTATGCTTTTTGAAGTGGCATTTACGGGGTATAAAGCTGCCGGATATGGGTCAATACCCATTTCCCTTAATTTTAACAATTTGTCCCTTCTAATCTGTTCTTGTTCCGAAAGTTGCATATGCATATCAATTGAGGGCGCAAATATAGCTACAATACACTAATTTTTCAATGAAGAAACAATAATCGGCAGCATACGGTCAACAAATAATCGATAAGCTTCTTTTGAAGGGTGCAAGCCATCATCGGCGACCAAATTTTCATTGGTCAAACCCTCTCTGGTGATATCGGTTATGTTAATAAACTTCACTCCATTTTCTAAGGCTGTCTCTTCGGCAAAAGCATTGTATTCATTTATTTGTTCTGTAATCTTTTCGCTGTCCCAACCCTGCCCATATGGGGTATAGCCCCAGTCAGGTATAGAAATAACGAATACATTGTTAGAATGGCCATCGGCATATTGAATGGCACTTTTCAATAATTCTTTGAACTCTCTACGGTACTTTGAAAATGGCTCCCCTTGGTACTGGTTGTTAACACCGATTAGAAGGGTGACCAGATCCTGATGATTATCAATTTTTTCATTATCGAGGGCTTTTAAAAGTTCATCGGTACGCCATCCGGCCTTGGCCACGATTTTATAATCAACTTTTGCGCTGAGCTGGTTCTCAATGGCGGAGCTTAATTGAGATGGATAATTGTCTTCGAGTTCTACACTGGTGCCGATGGTGTAGCTATCGCCTAAAGCCAAATAATTCAGGTTTTGAGAGTTGTCGTTGACTTTGTTAGGCGATTCTTCTGTTTCGTAGTCAGCTTGGGGCGATAGACTTCTTTTGCTGCAACCAAGAGTTATAACGAGGATAAAAAGTAAAAGTGCGGGAGCTGTCGTTAAATTTCTCATATCTATAATTACGAAAAAATTAATTAGTGGTTCTATTGCCGCACTATAATAGCTAAAAATGTAACATTGTGCAGATTATTACGTCTTATAGATATATCGGAACCTAGTTTCGAATTCATCAATCAATAACAAAATCGACATGAGTTTTTTTAGAGTTTTATTGGCCATTATCTTTCCTCCTCTTTCGGTCATCGGAAAAGGTTGCGGCTCATTTTTAATTGTTCTACTTTTGACCTTCTGTGGTTGGGTTCCAGGGGTGATTGCCGCCCTTGTGATTTTGAACAACCCGAACTAGAAATTGATAACATGAAAATAATTAAAATCATGGCTGTGGCATTGGTCACGGCCCTTTTTATTGCCTGCAATTTTACCGAAGAAATACACTTTGAGGAAAATGGTAGCGGAAAACTGAGTATTCGTCTAGATGGCAGTGAAATGATGCAAATGATGCCCGAATCTGATTCAACCCTTACGGAAGAGAAGATAGATTCAACATTGGTTTTTAAAGATTTACTGAGGGAAAAGAAGGATAGTATAGCATTGTTATCCCCCGAAGAACAAGCTGAACTGAAACGGCTTGAGCCGTTTAGTATTCATATGCTGATGAATCCTGAAAAGGGCGTCATGAATTTTGATATGTTTACCGATTTTAAAGATGTTTCCGAGGTCAACGACGCTTTTAGCGCATTTCAAAATGCTAGTGCCATGGGGCCTAATAACGGTACTTCGCAGATGGGTAATGGCCCATCTGGGCAGGGTACTGAAGTCACCTATAGTTTTAAGGGCAATAAGTTCAGTAGAATTATCAACATTACAGATCAAGAATTATTTCAACAAAGTATTGATAGTTTGGCCAGTGCCGAAATGTTTTTGGCCAGTTCTACCTATACTTTTAAGTACCATTTTCCAAAGCGGGTAAAATCAACAAATCTTGATAACGCTACTTTTTCTATGGATGGCAAGACCTTGATTTATGAAGTCAATTTTTTAGAAATGTCAAAAGCCCCTGAATCGGTGGTCATCGAGGTCGAATTAGAAAAATAGGTGGGGCTTTTCGTATCTTTGTACGATGAACAAAATGGTATTTTTAGAAGACTTAGGCCTAAAGGATTATAAAGAAACTTGGGATTATCAAGAGAGACTTTTTAAGCAGACCGTAGACTTAAAAATTAACAATCGCCGACAGGGCGAAAATTTACCCACGCCCAACCATTTTCTGTTCGTCGAGCATCCACATGTATATACTTTGGGAAAGAGCGGCGATCTCTCTAATCTATTGGTCGGTGAAGAAGAGCTTGCCTCAAAAAATGCAAAATTCTACAAAATAAATAGGGGAGGAGATATCACTTATCACGGCCCTGGCCAAATTGTGGGCTATCCCATTTTAGACCTCGATAATTTTTTTACCGATATTCATAAATACCTCCGTTTGCTGGAAGAAATGGTGATTCTCACCTTGGCCGAATACGGACTCAAAGCCCAACGGTCAGAAGGCGAAACCGGGGTTTGGTTAGATGTAGGCACCCCTTTTGCCCGGAAAATTTGTGCGATGGGCGTACGTGCAAGCCGATGGGTGACCATGCACGGTTTTGCTTTGAACGTAAATGCTGATTTAGGGTATTTTGATTTAATGATTCCCTGCGGTATCAAGGATAAGGCGGTTACTTCATTAAATGTGGAGATGGGCAAAAAAGAGATAGACACGAGTGAAGTGAAAAAAAAGCTTTTGAAACATTTTACCCATCTTTTTGAGGCTAAGTTAATAACAGAGGCACCCATTGCATAAAGCCACAGGTGTCTCTTAAAGCCGAAGTCTCAATCGGGAAGGTTATAAAAAGCTTTTACGGCTTCATAATTCGAAAAATTCAATTTAGCGGTCGATGCATTTGCCGGTACTAGTACATATCGAAATCTGTTGCCGCGGGATCCTGAGTACTGATATTCGGTTAAATCAGTCCCGTCCGTAGTAGTTAGTCTTATCAAAATACCTTGACAGCATGCCGAATTGTCACCAAAGGTAAACTCATATTCCACGTTCGTCCATCGACCCGAGCAATTCATTGCATATATAGAACTTGTTCCAAATTGTCTAAAATAAACATACACCAAGGTGTTGTTCCTTAAATCGTAAAGATCAATCTCATTGACATCGATTTGCATCATCTTTCGCCTTGGTTCATCGGTAATATTCCAGTTTGCTTCCATCCAATTGGAATAAATTACGTTAGCGTTACCGTCTTGCCCATCTTCCCCATTTTCACCCGCTGTTCCTTGCTCCCCCTGAGGCCCCTGTTCCCCTTGAATACCCTGCTCTCCTTGGATACCTTGTTCGCCTTCAATACCCTGTTCACCTTGAGGTCCTTCTGGCCCAATGGGGCCCACATCTCCGTCTTTAGAGCAAGAGGTATTTACTAAAATGATACTTAGAAGTAGAAAGATTGAATTTTTAAGAATGGTTTTCATAATAGAAATTTTAAGTTTCTCTTTAATGTTAGGGGAGATAGAAGGTTAACATTAAGTCATAAAAAACCTCAGTAGTTACTGAGGTTAAAAAACTCTTCAAGTGCGTGTAATTCTAATTTATTTAAAGAATGTAACTGTTAGAAGTATTTAATCTCGGTGGCATGGTCACCAGAGTAAACATTTAAAGAAGCACTTGTTACATTGGAGCTACCTTCACTACCTCCATAATCGGTTAAATAAAAAGTTATGGGGGAGGATACGGAATCTCCCTCTGCAACAAAGGTTCCGTTTAGCAGGGTGCCTGTTAATGGTGATGACGCATTACCGGTCCAGTAAAGCATATCGGTAAGTGTACTTAGGCTAGTGTGTACCCAATTTCCACTCAGATTGGGGTTCATTTGAATATGATCTGGGGCAAAATACACCTCAAATCTTTTAAGCCCTCCGGTGTCACCACCAGAAATAAGAAAGGTATATTCCGAACCTTCTCGTAAGTTCAATTCAAAGCTATCAAAATCGGTGTCTTGGTCAAAAGTTTCATTAAATCCGTCTCCAGTTATTTTAATGGAAAACGTGGGCGGGTCAACATCGGTTTCAGGTATTTCTGTTTCACAGGCCTGGGCTATCATCATTAACGACAAAGCCAAAAGAATTTGAATTGTTTTCATTAGTTCTTCTGATTAAATTAATACTAGGTATTATATTTCAATGAAAGTAGACTCTTAATACCCTTTTAAGAAAAGGGCTTTCTTTTCTAAATGGTTAGGTCAATTTTTATGAGTTTCCCCTCATTATTTTGTTCGCCATAGACCCAAAAATTAGAACCGTCGTAGGCTACACCATATATCTGAACATTTGGTATGCTATATGAATTGACCACCTGTAACCCATCGCTAACATCACATTTGAACAGTTTGTTATTGGCGCATACATAAAGATGACCGTCTTGATAGTCAAGTCCGTTAGGTCTTGTATCTAGTTCAATGGTCTGTTCAATGGTATGGGTATTGTAGTTATAGAGGTAAAGAGATCTTTCATTTCCGCTAGCGGCCCATATTCTCCTTTCATCAATAGAAGCTAAGCCATAAATCCAAGCCCCCATGTCTAAAGACTCCTCTAGGTAGGTGTTGTCGGATTCTTGGTAGATATAGAATTTGGCTGAGCCGTTACTACTTTGAAAAAGATATTTACTGGGGTCATCAAATTTCTCGATCTCTACGGCAAAGGCACTTCTTGTGGTGGTAATCGTGCCATCCAAAGCAAAGGTTTCAGGGTTTACTACACCAATATTATCAGCTTCATATCCATTGCCGACCAAAATTTGGCTACCGTTCCAGGCAATATCAACACTATCTGTCCATGGGGCATCGCCTTCCACCAAAATGGTGAGTTCTTCTAACCATTGGTTATCAGCAATCGTTTCATTTTTGTTTAAGGTTACCGTACCGTCAGGAAAACTTAATACTAATTCATCCTCAGTCAAAGTGTAATTGGCCAAGGAAGAGCCAAAACCAAAATTGATCGTAATTTGACTGTTTTCTTCATCATGGGTGTAATTGGCATTGTTTAGATCCCGAAAGCCCATTTCGTCTTCGTCAAGTATAGTTAATGTATTGTCTGGGTTGATGATGAAGTAGCTGCTGTTTTGGTATTCGTAAAAGTCTGCTGAACTAACGGCCCAAGTGCCATCAATTTTGAGAAGTTCTTCTTCAGGGGTCTCTTCAGGCGTTTCTTGCGGAGGCGTATTTTCAATTGCCGGTTGTGGTGAATCATCATCCTTTTTACAATTTGTAAACATCGTAGAAGCAAAAAGGATAATCGCGATAAAAAAAACTGAATTTTTCATAATGCTATTTTATTGTTACAGCACTTAATGGTAGAAAAATAAAAAGGTTAACACCTAGATGGTTTTTTATAGAAACCCTAAGATTTAAAGAAGAATTTCATGAGACAAAGTAAGAACTACAACTAAAGCAACAATCAGCAACCACTTAATAATCTCCAACCGTTCATATGTTTCCATCATTTTCAATTTTTAGGGTTCCCTCATTTATGTGGAATAGTACAGGAGGTTAACATTTTGATAAAAAAATTGAGAGATTAGATTGTAGTTAGTTTACTATAAAGCCCCGTGGTTGCCGCCATTAGGCTTAAACAAGTATACAATGCCACCCAAAAAATGCTATTTTAGCTAAATAGCCTGTTAACCTTCTCATTAGATATACATTAAATGGAAAATGAACTGGTAGAGATTTCTTTAGAACAATTACGAAAAGGTGCGGATAAAGACCTTAAGAAAATCTACGAAGACAACAAATTCAAGTTTGTAAACTTTGCCCGACGCTATCAGTTGCCTGAAGATGATATAATAGATTTTTATCAAGATGCTTACATCATCTTCTATAATAATGTGATGTCCGGTAAATTGGAGCATTTGAGTAGTAGTATTTCTACTTATCTGATTTCTATCGGAAAACATTTAATCTTTGATCGAATGAGAAAAAATAAGAAATCGGTTTCAGAAAAGTTCGACCTGAGCAGAGTTGGTGATACTGATGAGCAGATAAGTTCCTTTGAATTGGAAGCTCCCGACCTAAGCCATGAACAGCGACTTTTACAGCAACATTTTAAAAGTTTGGGCGAAAAATGCCAGCAATTACTGACCCTATTCTATTATCGTGGCTTAACCATCCAAGAAATAATGGAAGCTGAAAACTACAATAGTGAAAATGTAGTGAAGGCTGCCAAATCGCGATGTATGAAAACATTGAAGGAAAAAATCAAATCAAATACCTACTAGCCATGGATAAAGAAACTTTGCTTTATCAATATTTTTCAAATCAATTGACGTCAGAAGAGCAGGAAGCTTTTGACGAGCTTTTGAAAAATGACCGGGAATTCAAAGAGCAGTACGATTTTGAAAAGAATTTACAAAAGGTGATTCAGGAGGAGAAGTCAACGGAGCTAAAAGAGAAATTACAGCTTTTTGAAAGTGAGATCAAAGATGAGAAAGTAGTGCAGCTAGAACCTGAAAGCCGGTTTTCGGTCTATAGAAAATGGATGGTAGCCGCCTCTATTGCTCTTTTAATAGGGCTGGGTTATCTAGGTTACAACAATTTTTCCGGACCGAATTACAACCAACTTTATGAAGATAATTTTCAGAATTACCCTAATACGGTCTTTGAAATATCCAGGGGAGAATCGGTTGAGAGTATAGAAAGAAATGCCTTCTCACAATACGAGTTAGATAATTATGCAGAGGCCATAACGAATTTTGAAAAAATACCTTTGGCCGATAGAAACGACTATATCGATTTTTATATGGGTATGTCTTATTTGAATTTAAAACAGTATGACAAGGCCCAAGAGTTTCTTCAAAAGGCCGCCGAAAGCGAAACGCAACTTAAAGCTGAAGCATATTGGTATCTTGCCATGGTTGCCTTGAAAACTAAGGATAAACAAAAAGCCCTACAATGGTTAGAAATTCTTGTCGATATGTACGATTATAAAAAAGAGAGGGCACAAGAACTAATTGATGCCTTGAATTGAGGTTGCTTTAAAACGTTTAAAGTATAAGTATACGATAAGTAACAGCAATAAAAGGCCAATGCCAGCATACCAGACCCATGGTTCGATAACGGATGTTTTTAAGGGTGTCGTATTGCCAGTAATAATGTATCCGGCCCAATAATATGGGTGCGCCCTTGCATTGTCTGCATTATTTTGCAAAAAATGTAGTTTGGCTTGTCTAAGGGCTTCGTCTTTACTTTTTCCCAGTGATAGTTCTTTGTAGAATTGGTTCATAATGTCAGATGATGCCGCATCGTTTATCTTCCAGAGTGTGCTACTAATACTTTGGGCACCTCCATAGAAAAAGGCGCGTGAGAGGCCGAGAAATCCTTCGCCCTTTTTCAGAGGTCCGATATTGGTTTCACAAGCGCTCAATGTAATCAGGTTAGCTTTGGTTCTCAGGTTGTATAAATCTGCTGTAAAAAGAAGATTGTTGTTTATTTCGTCACCAGACTGGGTAAAGGCCAAATAGGAATATTCAGGAAAAGCATCATCAAAAACGGCGTGTGTAGCAAGATGTAAGAGCCCGTAGTCATTCAATTCTTCTTTGAAATGTTGAAGGGTGGCCTCTTGATCAACAAACCTTTTTCCTTCAAAAGATTGAAGAATTTTGTTGACCTCTGTTTTATTATGTGGTAGGGGAAGTAATTCTGAGCGCTCTACATCTACCTTCGAATTACCATCAAAAGTAGGGGCAAAGGCCAAAAGCTTTGAGTTTTCTATAGAATCGTCACTGAGCTGATGAAGTAAAGTTGCGGAGTTGATATAACTAATAGAAACATCTTCTATTAAATAGGAGTTTGAAGATTCATCGATCAGTGCCCCAAAAGGTATGTAGTTTAGAGGCCCATCGGGTATGATAATTAGTTTTTCCAATTCTTCATTCTTAGAAAGGATTGGTTTTAAAATTTGTCGGTGAAGTGATTTTGCCAGCTGTTGAACTTTATTCAGTTCTGACTTAGAATTGGCTATAAGATTTTTAAATTCAAGAATCTCTTCAAATAAATCTTCGGTAATCGGTATACGACCAAAAAATTTCGTATCCCTCGTAAAGAACAATGCGTAGATAGATTCATCTCCATAAAAATAGCTAATAAGGGCTTCTTTTGTAGCTAATAATTGCTGTACTTCCGGTAATTCAATTACTTCAGAATTATATTTTAAGTCGTAATATTTTGGATAATCTTTTTCAATCTTTGATATCAGGTTCCTGTGATTGTTTTTCAGGGTGAATAATCGATTCTGAAGTGTAGAATTTTCTTGGCCTAGGTTCAATTGTTTTTCTACTTGTGTAATTTCTGCCTTCAGCTGTTTTTCGTCATTGAGTAATTCGGGAGGTATTTGGGCAAACTCAGTGGCTTTAGACGCCAATAGTGTCTCCATTAATAACACGGATTTACTTTTCTCAAAATACTGGAAAGCCCGTTCTATATAAATGTCATTTTTTGTTTCATTAAACAATGAAAAAGTGGCTTTTAGGCCAGATTCAAATAACGGAAATACTTCTTCAATCAATAACAACTTGTCTGAATTGGTTTTAAAAGTGGGCTTTAGGCTATCTAGCAAAGCCATACCCATTTCAACACTTTTCAGGGTCGCGGCACTTTGGTTGCCCATTTTATTCAGAGCTGATGATTTGTTATTTAAGATTTGTATGATTTTATGCTTGTTGATTTCCGTGGGTCGGTCCAAAATTTCTTCAAGAGCTAGATCGTAGGCCTCAATTGCTTTTCTGCTTTGCTTAAAACGACTGTGCAATAGCCCTATCTTATTTAAAATATGAGCAGTTTCCCAATTTTTGTCTCGTTCCCATTTCTCTTCTGAATATTGAAGGGCCTTTTCATAATCGTTTAAGGCTTTCTCGTATTCGTTTTTGTGTTGATGTGTCTCTGCACTTACTTGATAATAACTCGAGAGAGAAGGAGAGTTTTGCTTTAAAAGGTTTTTAGCCATGTTCAAATAGATTTCCGCACTATCTATTTGTGCCAATTGCGTATGGTTTTGAACAATGTTCAGAATTTTCGGGATTGCAAATTCTTCCTGATGTTGAAGAACGTAGTCCAAGTCTTTTAAGAGGTAAGCGTTAGCTTCTTTGTATAGCTTTTTTCTTTTAAGTACTTCGGCCAGTAAGTCATAGTTTTCATAAAGGGAGATTTTGTCATCGGAAAGATTATGCTTCAAAAACCGGATGTTACGTTCATAATAGTTGGTAGCTAGGTTAAGCTTTCCCTCGTCGGCATACATTTTTGCCAGATAACTATAGGCTGTTGAGATGAATTTTAACTTTTCGCCAGAATATTCAGAATTATCAGGCTCAATGTTGATTTCCAGAATCTTATTGAATTCGATGCGGGCTTTTTCAAAATCATTGATTAGAAAATAATACTGGCCTTTGTGATAGAATAAATCATTTTTATAAAGGATATATTCTGGCAAACTTTCAAAATAGCTCGTTTGAGTAGTAAATAAAGAGTCTATTACAGCGAGGTTTTTGTTAAGTGCCCGTAAGTCGTTTTCGTATTCTGCCAACCAGTTTTTCCCGGTTAAGGCATCGGCAACAGATGACCAATCTTCTTCTGAAACAGCGAGGGTGTGAATCTTTTCAAAGTAAAAAAGCGCAGAATCTTTGTTGGAATATAAATGCTCATAACCTTTGTTGAATAAATAATCCATGCGGTTCTCATAGCTATCATTTTGACCAATCAGGAATATTGGTAAAAGGAGGCTACTTAATAAAACAAAAGTTCTTACCATAAAAAGGCCTTTGAGAGTGGATTAAATCTCAAAGGCCAATTTACTAAAATATGCTGAGCATGTTTTATAAGCCTATTTTAAGGCCTGTATAGAATAGCTGTCCGCTTGATTAAGTTTGTTTAATCTTTTAATCTTAATTACAGCTCCTTCTGAAATCGCATTGGTAATATTTACTTTTTTATACATTAACATATTGTTTGTGCCAACTATCTCATAAAGAATACCTTCTGATTGGGCCAATTCTGCCCCGTTTTCATCATTTATTTGAAGATTGACATCTTCTAAATTGTACACAATTATATACTCAAGATTAATAGGAATAACACCTGGTCTAGGAGGTCTTGGGCCTATAGGGTTTCTTCTGCCTAGCCTATCTGCTAGGTCTTCAAACACTACAATGCTTTCAGCAATTTCGGCTGTATTTGCTAGATTAGCAGTTGTTTCTTCAAAATCTTTTTCAATATCAGGGGTTCCCTGATTGTTGCCTATGATTTCTTTTAGATATGCTGCACGGTCTTCCAATGAATCAATTCTGATTTCAAGTGCATATTTGTATAAATCACCTTCGAATACATAATTCGATTCTGTAAGTTTAATTTCATCTTTTTTATCGTCATCGTTCCAGTACCATAGTTTCGAACAAGATGTCATGGCAATGGCTATCACTAACGCCAATGTGATTTTCGTTTTCATATTATTAAATTTTAATGTTGGTAAATTATTTACTTGTTGTATTGGGTCAATTGCATGCTACTCATCAAATCTCCATTTTTCTTATAGGTCTCTTGCTTGATCATGCCTACACCTTCGGCTAACCATAGACGGCTAGGAAAGGTTTGGCTAGCACCCATGGTTTTTGATTCGGTATCGGTATAGATGACATAGCAGTCGTAGTTTCCTGCTGGGGTGCTTACACTCTCTTTTTTCTCTACCTTTCTATTGATCATTTGTACGCTTACTTCCATATTCATGCCGGCCATGCTAATGGCCATATCAACATTGGCATCGTTCAACTCTTGACCTACTTCTAAATTATTCGGAACTTCTATATCCGTTCCCGTAATTTCATATTCCATATCACCAAATTGCTCGAGCATCTTTTGGGGCATAATAGAGTTGTAATCGATTTTAACGCCATTACCGGTACAGGTGAATTTATAGTCAGATTCAAAAACTACTTTTCCTTTTTTGTCGGTAAGCCGCATTTGCATCGTGGCATGTGTCGTTCCACCATCATTGGTAATATCTACTATTTTATAATCGGTGTTGCCGTCCTCTTTTCCCTTTTTGTCATAAATGGTATATTGAAAAGAGGTTCCCTCATTCATAGGGTAGTACTTGCTGCAATTGCTCTGTGACCATGCGAGGTTAGTAATGAGTACAAGTACGAAAAGTGCGATTATTTTGTTGTTCATGATGTTTTTATTCTTTAGTAAAGTTCCTTTTAAATTCTAATAAATTCGACCCTTCTGTTCTGGGCCTTTCCTTCTGGGGTTCCGTTATCTTCTAAAGGTTCATCTTCCCCCTTACCTTCTGTAGTCAATCGGTCAGCAGAAACGTTATAAACAGAGGTCAGTGCATTTTTAACGGCAGCAGCCCTTTTTTCCGACAGGTTCTTATTATTGTTAGCATCACCATCGCTATCGGTATGCCCGACTATTTTTAGTTTTAGAGAACTATCCTGTTCAAGCACCTGGTATATTTGCCTGATAACGCCCATTGACCTGGGTTGTATATTGGCCGATCCACTATCGAAAAGAATTCCGTTAGTCGATATTTTACCATCCGCCAGCAATTTTCTTCTTAGGTCTACACCACCTTTCGCTATTTTAAAATTACTCATGTAGATTGCCTCTTTGTTTGAATCGGTACCTCTAAGATTGAATTTTAATGCTGTCATGCCAGGGGTTTCGGGCAGTAGTCTGGGTACATCGATATATTTTTGTTCGTCGATCCAAAAGCGAAACCTTTGTTTGTTAACAGCAATCGAGATATGGTGTTGGTTCACTACCGTTTTTCGCAGGTCGGCCTGCACCTCGTTTCTAATGACCCTTTTGCCATTGATATGGTTTTCAACAAGAACCCCTTGGTCGATATATTGGCAGAAAGAATAGGAGACAGATGCCCAGTTGGCCCCTTTTTCGAAAGAGTTGTTGTCACTGGCGAGAATAGTGAGGTAAGCCTGTGAAGACGTTTTATTGTCTAAGCCTTGGGTGATGACGTCGAATTCCAAGGTAAATTCTTCCGGTAAATCGGTAAGGTTCGGAATGAAGTAGCTATTGCTACCGGGCATTATTTTCATCCACTTTTCATCAAAACCGTCGATGGTTACTAATTCGGCACTTCCGTTCGTATTCCATTTAGATGGAAAGTCGCCCACAAAATCTCTTGAAAAATCATCTAGAAATAAGGTTTCGTCCCCCGGTACAAAATCAAACTTACTGTATACGTTTATAGATGTATCTGAGGGGTCAGAACTATTGGGCGAAGTACTTTTCTGGCCAGATGAAGGGTCATTTTTAATTGTAGGATCGTCACCGGTTGACTCCGGTCGTTTCGAAACTTGTTTTTCTTTTCTTGAACTGCCAGGTTCGAAAATACTGTCAAGTGCCTGGTCTGTTTTCTCTGAAGTTTCTTTTTCAACTCTTCTTTCAACTGTTCTCTCTGCAGCTCTTTCGGCGGCTTTTCCTAATTTTTTGAGAAGTTGGCCGTTGGCATCGGGTACTGATAGTAGAAATAGACCGATGAACAAGATGGGGGGTAGGTAATGTTTTGAACGTTTCATTGTTGCATGATTTTAGTGTTGTGCGAATTATACGGAGGATTGATAAATAAGCTCTTCGCCATTTATTTGCTCTCACTACGTTAATGAACAATAAACCCTGAAGGTTAACATCAAAACTAAATTTTCTTAGAACGTTGCAATAAAATCTTGTGCTACTGGCATTTAAAAAATGTATAAGTGGTATGAAATTATGTGTGATTGGTTCATTATCACCGTTTTGACGCTGTAAGAAAAACCATTAAAACCTCAATTCTAACTGCTCTGGTAGTAACCGAAAACTTTTTCTGTGGTATTTGGTAATACCGAATTCTTTAATGGCCGCCCTATGCTCTTTGGTCGGGTAGCCTTTATTCTTCTTCCAATTGTACATCGGAAATTCTTCATGAATAGCATCCATATAGGCATCTCTAGAAGTCTTTGCCAAAACCGAGGCGGCAGCTATGCTCATATACTTGCCATCTCCCTTTACGATACATTCAAAAGGTATGTTTTTGTAAGCTTTAAACCTGTTTCCGTCTACAATAATGTGATTGGGAATTATAGAAAGCTGGTCTATGGCGTGATGCATGGCCAATATTGATGCATTTAATATGTTTATTTTATCTATTTCTTCAGGAAATATATGCGCCACACCAAAACACGCACAACCATTTTCTAAAATGGGTCTAAGCGAAGTTCGTTTGTGGTGAGAAAGTAATTTAGAGTCATTTAGAATATCATTGGTAAAGTCTTTGGGAAGAATTATGGCCGCCGCCGTAACCGGACCGGCCAAGCAACCTCTGCCGGCTTCGTCGGTACCCACTTCTTTCTCTTCCGATAAATGATACGCTTTCAACATAAACCATAAACTTAATATGTGGGCAACTTAGCAAAAACTATCTGTTATTTAAAGTTTGAAAAAGGGCAAATAAACTTTCACATTTAATTACGAACTAAAAAAATTAACTTTACGGCCGTAATTCGAATAGATGAGGCAAATTCTGATTATTCTTTTAATTTTTGGCTATTGTGTTATAGGTAATGCACAAAATAGGCCTCTTTCCCCACCAAATGAAAATGATTCTACCAGAACCGCCCGCCCGAGAAGAGATATCGGGCAAAAAGCAGCGGCTTTAGATTCGACCGCCAAACAAATCACCATAGAGAACTATAAGATTGTCACCTATCAAAGAGACACTACGTTTTTAGATACTACTTTGACCATTCAAAAAGAATATAAGTATAACTACCTAAGACGTGATGATTTTGAACTGATGCCATTTGCCAATGTTGGCCAACCCTATAATAAATTGGGGGTTGATCTCGGGCGCAAACACTTTTATCCTGATATCGGGGCAAAAGGTCTTCATTACAATTATATGGAAGTTGAAGACATTGATTACTATAATGTCGCGACCCCAATGTCCGATTTATTTTTTAAGACTACGTTTGAGCAAGGTCAATTGCTAGATGCCAACTTAACGTTCAACACTTCAAGAAGGCTCAATTTTTCAGTGGCCTACAAAGGTTTTCGGTCATTAGGTAAATATCAATATAATCAGGCTGAATCAGGTAATTTTAGAACTACGACCAACTATGTTACCGAGAACGGTAGATACAGTCTTCGGGCGCACATAGCCGCTCAGAATATAGACATACAGGCCAATGGGGGGCTGATAAATGCAGAAGAACAGTTTGAAAGTAAAGATCCCGATTTTTCAAATAGGGTGAAAATCGATGTGCGGTTCAATGATGCTGTCAATAGAATTTTGGGTAAACGGTATTATTTGGATCACCTCTATAAACTGGTTAAGAAAGATGCCGATTCAAGTAGGGCAGAAAAAACTTCACTGGGTATCGGCCATGAGTTTAATTACGAAACCAAATATTACAGCTTTAATAAGACAGCGGCAAGTCCATACTTCGGTGAAGATTTAGTTACCCCTATTGGCGATAGGGCCAATCTTAAGACGATGTATAACCAGGTCAATGCCGAGTTTTATAATGCCACCTTGGGTAGATTGCAGGGTAACATATCCCTTTATAATTACAATTACTTTTTCAACAGTATTCTAATCGAAGAAGATGGAAGCATCATACCTAGCCGTTTGAAAGGCGATGAGATTGCATTGGGTGCCAAATACGAAAAGCGTATCAAGGGTTTTGATTTTAGGGCTTCAGGAAAATATAACTTGGCCGGCGAACTGGGCGGAAGTTATTTACAAGCTAATGCCAAGTATGTTTATAAAGATAAGTATAGAATAACGATCGGCGGGCGAATGTCTGCCCAAATGCCAGATTTCAATTACCTATTATACCAAAGCGATTTCAGTAATTACAATTGGTTGAATCTAGATATTTTCGAAAAAGAGAAGCTTTATTCTTTCAATTTTGGTTTGGGGTCTGATATTTGGGGCTCCTTGACGTTGAATTACACAACGATGGATAATTATACCTATTTCGGTATAGACCAAGAAGCGACGGCCGCCTCAACCCAAGAAACATCCATAGTCAGGCCGGTTCAAGAAAACAATGTGCTCAATCATACCAAGATCAAGTACATGAAAGAATTTAGGCTAGGTAAGTTTGCCTTGAACAACACGGTCATGTACCAAAATGTATCGCAAGCGAATCAGGTACTGAATGTTCCTCAAGTAGTAACCCGTAATACCCTTTATTTTTCCTCTGATGTCTTTAAGAAGGCCATGTACCTGCAGACGGGGGTTACTCTTAAGTACTTTACGAAGTATTATATGGATGCCTATAACCCATTGTTAGGTGAATTCTATATTCAGAATGATGAAGAATTCGGCGGGTACCCTATGTTAGACTTCTTTATAAATGCCAAAGTGCAGCAAACGCGTATCTATTTAAAGGCCGAGCATTTTAATTCTTCGTTTGGAAATCCTAGCCAGTTTTACTCGGCTCCGAATTATCCGTACCGAGATTTTGTCATTCGTTTCGGCTTAGTTTGGAATTTCTTTTCATAATCTAATTTTTTTTGATGGCAAAATACTGTTAATCAGCAACCTTTGTTTTAGTTGAAAAAAACCTTTGAAAAAAAGCTTGCAGAATTAAAAATCGGCCGTACATTTGCAGCCCGAAAAACAACAAACGAGTTGTTTTAGGGAATAGCGAAAGTTCTTTGATAGACTGTTTTTTAAGCGATATTTTTCGAAAAATTTTTTTTCAGAAAAACTGTTGTGGATTTAAAAAACAGTGTTACATTTGCAGCCCCGAAACGAGATGGTCTCGTTGGGGCGAGGGTTCCTTTACATACTGGGTTTTTGATGCGGGAGAGGTTTCGAAAAAAAAATTTCGGAAAAAGGTTGCAGGATAAAAAAACAGTTGTAAATTTGCACCCGCTTTGAGAGACAGACGCCGAGGGGCCGATGTCGGGAGAGGCGAAAGCATAGAGAAGTTCATTGACATACTGAGGAGACATAGCGAGCCGCGAAGGTCGGAATTTAAGACCGGCAGCAGGCGAGCTAACCAAGAGTATTTTTGGAATAAAAGATAACACAGATAGAGAGACGGGGCCGGGAGGACTTATCGGCGTTGGCGCGAATATATTTACGAATCAACGATGAAGAGTTTGATCCTGGCTCAGGATGAACGCTAGCGGCAGGCCTAACACATGCAAGTCGAGGGGCAGCGGGGAAAAGCTTGCTTTTCCGCCGGCGACCGGCGCACGGGTGCGCAACGCGTATACAATCTGCCCCCTACTGCGGGATAGCCCAGAGAAATTTGGATTAAGACCGCATGGTACCGTATTGCCGCATGGCATTTACGGTTAAAGGTTACGGTAGGGGATGGGTATGCGTCCCATTAGCTAGATGGCGGGGTAACGGCCCACCATGGCGACGATGGGTAGGGGCCCTGAGAGGGGGATCCCCCACACTGGTACTGAGACACGGACCAGACTCCTACGGGAGGCAGCAGTGAGGAATATTGGACAATGGGCGGGAGCCTGATCCAGCCATGCCGCGTGCGGGAAGAAGGCCCTATGGGTCGTAAACCGCTTTTATACGGGAAGAAACCACCCTACGTGTAGGGTACTGACGGTACCGTAAGAATAAGGACCGGCTAACTCCGTGCCAGCAGCCGCGGTAATACGGAGGGTCCGAGCGTTATCCGGAATCATTGGGTTTAAAGGGTCCGTAGGCGGGCCGTTAAGTCAGGGGTGAAAGTCTGCGGCTCAACCGTAGAACTGCCCTTGATACTGGCGGTCTTGAGTCATACTGGAGTAGGCGGAATATGTAGTGTAGCGGTGAAATGCATAGATATTACATAGAACACCGATCGCGAAGGCAGCTTACTAAGTATGTACTGACGCTGATGGACGAAAGCGTGGGGAGCGAACGGGATTAGATACCCCGGTAGTCCACGCCGTAAACGATGGATACTAGCTGTCCGGGCCCTTGAGGCCTGGGCGGCCAAGCGAAAGTGATAAGTATCCCACCTGGGGAGTACGTTCGCAAGAATGAAACTCAAAGGAATTGACGGGGGCCCGCACAAGCGGTGGAGCATGTGGTTTAATTCGATGATACGCGAGGAACCTTACCAGGGCTTAAATGTAGGTTGCATGGGGCAGAGACGCCCCTTTCTTCGGACCACCTACAAGGTGCTGCATGGTTGTCGTCAGCTCGTGCCGTGAGGTGTCAGGTTAAGTCCTATAACGAGCGCAACCCCTACCGTTAGTTGCCAGCATGTCAAGATGGGGACTCTAACGGGACTGCCGGTGCAAACCGCGAGGAAGGTGGGGACGACGTCAAATCATCACGGCCCTTACGTCCTGGGCTACACACGTGCTACAATGGCCGGTACAGCGGGAAGCCACTGCGCGAGCAGGAGCGGATCCACAAAACCGGTCACAGTTCGGATCGGGGTCTGCAACCCGACCCCGTGAAGCTGGAATCGCTAGTAATCGGATATCAGCCATGATCCGGTGAATACGTTCCCGGGCCTTGTACACACCGCCCGTCAAGCCATGGAAGCCGGGAGTGCCTGAAGTCCGTCACCGCAAGGAGCGGCCTAGGGCAAGATCGGTAACTAGGGCTAAGTCGTAACAAGGTAGCCGTACCGGAAGGTGCGGCTGGAACACCTCCTTTCTAGAGCTTTCCGGCATGGCCGGAAGGGCACCATCGCCGATAGGGCAAACCCACCGTGCCCCGTCCCCTAACTGTTGTTCGAACGTTCCGATATAAATGCTCAGGTAAAAAGTAAAGATGTCTCCAAGGTATACAACGATATAAAGCGGTCGCAGTTTTGCGGTCGCGGGACAGTCCCGTAGCTCAGCTGGTTAGAGCGCTACACTGATAATGTAGAGGTCGGCAGTTCGAGTCTGCCCGGGACTACGATCCGCGAATTTTATGCGGACGGTACGTTCATTAAACAAGTTATTGAAAAGGAAATTCTAGGGGCGAGTTATTGCGGGTTATAGACTCATAACTCACGGCTCATGACTCTTCACTAGGGAAATGGGGGATTAGCTCAGCTGGCTAGAGCGCCTGCCTTGCACGCAGGAGGTCATCGGTTCGACTCCGATATTCTCCACGATTGCCGAACGTTGTTCGGCATAAAGGTTCATTGACATATTGGGACAGGGTACATTCTTTATAGGGTGTACTTTGAAGAAAAACACACGAATTTTAAAGTAAAGAGTACGCAATAGAATAGCGAAACAAAAGGACGGCGACAAGCTGGATAAGGGCGTATGGGGAATGCCTAGGCTCTCAGAGGCGACGAAGGACGTGATAAGCTGCGAAAAGCCGCGGGGATCGGCACATACGATATGATCCGCGGATATCCGAATGGGGCAACCCGGTATGTTGAAGACATGCCATGCGAAAGCAAGCGAACCCGGTGAACTGAAACATCTAAGTAGCCGGAGGAGGAGAAAACAATAGTGATTCCGGGAGTAGTGGCGAGCGAAACCGGATTAGTCCAAACCAATGTTGTTCCGGCAACATTGGGGTTGTAGGACCGCGACGTTCGAACGGTAATG